>NZ_CAMTIG010000004.1 GCF_947072515.1 uncultured Clostridium sp. | reverse complement strand
AGTGTTTATGTTAATCAACTCCTTTGAGTATATATAAACACATTTAAACACATTTGTCTATATATTTATTAACTATTGGTTTCCTCCTATTATTACAAAGTTAATTTTTATTTTATTATTCCTAATGCTCTTATTGGTCCTAACACACTAATCTTTGTTAATTGTTCTGCTATATATTGGGGAGAATCTATACATCCTTCTTTTAACCACCATGCTATCATCCCCATACAGGATGCACTAGTAAACTCAAATAGAAATTCTCTATCCACTAGACAATCCCCTTCAAATACTACTTCTCCCATTAAATCTTTATAAACTTTATTTTTTATAGTGTTTTTCATTTGCTCCCTAAATTTTATGCTTCCATTTTCTCCTAGCATAACCTGAAAAAAGTCTTTATTTTTCTGAACAAAATTAAACATTTCAAAAAAAGTATCTTTTGGTTTATTCTCATTAAACTTTTCACTTTTTATACTATTTATTTTTTGTGCTCTTTTTATCCATAATACAAATTCCTCTAAGACTCCACTAGAAATTTTTTCTATAAAATCATCTTTATTTTCATAATGTAAATAAAAAGTTCCTCTATTTACTTCAGCATTTTTTACTATCTCATTTATTGAAATTAAATTTATATTTTTTCTTTTTGCAATTTCAATAAAAGAATTTAAAATATTTCTTTTTGTTTTTATTACTCTTATATCAATTTTTTCTTTCATATTTAACGTACTTTCTCCAATTTTAATAAACATTTTTCTCATTCTTGTACATTATTAGACAAATATTTTATTTTTGCACATTGAATTTTATCTTTTTTATTTTATTATATAGCTAAACATTATTGAAAGGTAGGTCCTTTATATGAACAAATATTCAAAAATAGATATACATCACCACATTATTCCTTCTGAATATATCCAAGCTTTAAAAGAATATGGAATTTCTGATTCCGCTGGCTTAAATATTCATAGTACAACTGCTGAAGATAGCATTAAATTTATGGATGCCAATAATATCGATATTGCCATCTGCTCTATTTCTGAGCCTGTAACTATACCTTTTAAAGATAAAGAAAAAGCTTCTGCTCTTTCTCGTAAGTTAAATGAAATTGAAAAAAGTTATATAGATAAATATCCAACTAGATTTGGTGCATTTGCATCCTTACCTCTACCTTTTATTGAAGAATCATTAGAAGAAATTCATTATGCTCTTGATATTTTAAAATTAGATGGAATAGGTCTTTTATCTAACTATGAAGATAAATTTTTAGGAGACCCTATATTTGATCCAATATTTGAAGAACTAAACAAAAGAAAGGCTACAGTGTTTATTCACCCTAGTGTTCCACCTAAAACACTACCTCGCCCTTACTTTATTATGGCTGACTTTGTTGAGGAGTTTGTTTTTAATACGACTAGAGCTGCAACTAATCTAATCTTAAGTGGAACTTTAGAACGTTTCCCAGATATAAAGATAATATTAGCTCATGCAGGTGGTACTCTACCTTATCTTAAATTTAGAATTGAAAACACTTTTAAGTTTGCTAAAGCTTTAAGTTCTTCTAATCAAATAAAAAAACCATTAGTTAATGAAAGATATAATTCTGTTACTAAAGATGTATCTTTTTATATAAATAAATTTTATTATGATTTGGCTTTATCTATAGATAATAGTGTTTATTCCTCATTAGCTTCAGTAACATCTCTAAATCATATTTTATTTGGTTCTGATGCTAATTATGCTCCTCCAAGTTTTCCTGTTGAAGCTGAAAATTCTTTAACTACAACTTCTGGCTTTGATAAAGAAACTATTTCAAATATTTTCTTTAATAATTCCTTAGAATTATTTTCTCGTTTCAAAAAATAGAAAGGTGAAGCTAAGCTTCACCTTTCTATTTTAAAATACTATCTCTATTTCTAGTTTTCAAAAGTTATATTTCATTTACTACTTTATTTTCTTTTGAAAAATTATAATCTGAAAATTTAATATTTATATTATTTATTTTATCTAACATATCTATCCAATATTCTTTTTTTACAACAACTTCTTCTCTCTCTTTTCCTTCAAGTCCCTTTAATTCATTTTCATCATAAGTTTTAAATACACCGCTTATTTCTATCAATAAACTTTGAATTTCTAAGAAATCTTCCTTTTCTTTTTTTGTTAATTTATAGATTCCTTTATTATCTTCCATAACATTTATAAGCATATTTTTCATATATTCTTCAATTATAAAAAATATATCTGTACCTACATTTCTATCACTTTCAATTTTTGTAGAATTAATTATAGGCTTATTTTCATAAAAATTATAATCCTCCCACAAATCTATCATATTAGATGATATTATAGCTACATTATCATAAATAGTTAAAATATTTACTCCTTTGTATTGCCCTGTTTCTAACATTCCATCTACTACTACTAAACTTCCTTCTACTTTGTCCCGTATTCCTAACATATAAGAATACGTATTTTTTAAAGCTTTTGTTTTGTAAATATAATGATTGACACTTAAATAAATATTCATTGAAAGACTTATCCCTAAAATTATTAATACAATCTTAAAATAACTTATTTTCCCCCTCATAAAATTCCCCCTACATTATTTATATTACCATAACAGCCCTATTATTTCTATAAATTGTAAGCCTTTTATAAGGTTTGTTACCTTTAATTTTATCCTTCTCTTCTATCAGGCATCATCTCTCTATACATTTGTATTCCTGTAGCTCTATCAATCTTTTCTTTCTTTATATTTTTTAACCTTTTAATCATATAGGGTCCATCCTTAAGAGATAATTCTTCCTCTTCTCCTGTAAGAACCCATATTATATTTTTTTTATTCCATTTTACCGATAATTCTTTTTCTCCTACTCCATCTGTAAAATAAACTATTGGTCTATCATATAGCTTACTTTTCTTTAAATACTCAAAAACTGGTGAAAAAGCTGTGGCTCCTAAAGAGTCATATCTATCTTGTAATTCTTTTATAGAATTTATATTATATACTCGTCTAACTTCATTATCACACTCGATAATTTTAACTTTAGCTCTTCTACTATCCGCTATCTGTATTACTTCAATAATAATTTTTTTAAATTCATCTTCACTAATACTTCCACTTATATCAATAGCTACAATTATCTCTGGTATTCTATCTCTAAGTTTTCCTCTTAAATCTAATCTATCTCTTTGCCTTCTATCTAATCTAGTTGTAGTTTTTTTATAGCCTCTTTCTATAGATGGGATAAGCTTCTTTAGTACACTTTGCCATGGTACTTCTGCTTCATCTTTATTCTTTATATAACCTTCTAAACTTTGAGGAATCTTTTCTTTATCAACACCAATAATAGTTTTATTTTTAATACTTTCTGCTATTTCTGGAGATACCTCTAATGTTTCCCATATATCATGTGTAGTTTGGATATCAAATTTTCTCTTTTGATCATCACTTTCTACATTTTTCTTTTCTTCCTTTTGTCTTCTTCTTATCTTTTTATCTATCTCTTTTGCATAATATTCAATTGGCATATCCTCTTCTAAATGGACATTATATTCAAGTTCCGCTCTATCAAATCTCATTGCATCCATTGGTAAATCTTTAATAAATTGATTTATTGCCACATCTAGTGCTACATTTACAGCTTCCTTTGAATAGGAATTTCTAAGAACTTTTTCTCTTTCATAATGGGAAAACATTATATGATAAATTTCATGTTTAAAAAGAGCTCCCATTTCCTTTAATGAACATTGTAAAAATAGCTTAGGATTAAAATACATAACAAATTCAGTTCCTTTTGGAACTGTTCCTAAAGGGCATGTTAATGAAAAGCTTATTTCTCTTTTTATCTTAAGCATAAAGCTTCCAAAAAAAGCATCTTCACCTTTCATCATATATATCACTACATCAGACACTAAATCGAAGAATTCTTTATTAAAATTACTATCTTCAATTTTATTATCTAATATTCTTAAGGTCCTTCGAAATAAATCTTCTCTCTTCTCATCAAACCTCATTTAAATCACCTCTTATTCTTAGAAATCATATATTGAGAAAAATGCCTCTAAGAATTCATTTGTATCTAAAAGTTCTTCATAAATTCCATTTTTAGATTCTCTCTTTATCTCTTTCATTATTCCAAGCCTTAAATCTCTTGGATAAAACTCTAATAACTTACCAAATATTTTTAATTTATCTTCTCTATCTTTCTCATCTTCTAAGAAAGTAATTACTTTCTTTATTAAAATATATAGTCTTGAATTTGATTCTTCTTTTATTCTATCTACAGTATCACTACTTAAAACATCATAAGCAAAAATATCACTTACATCTATCATTGGCTTTTTATTTTCTTTTATAAAGCTCATAAAGTCTAATGCAATTTCATTTCCTATATTACCTTTTACAATATTCATAAATACTTCTTCACTATAAATATCTTTATTTTCCTTATACATTCTATAAGCTTTAGAAACTCTTTCAAAACTTCTTGGACTTGGTTTAATATCACTATCAACAGCCTTACTGTTTAGATATTCTGGAAATGTTGAAATGAACTGAATAACCATATCTTCTACATTATCATTTTTCATTCCCCATTTTATCCATTCCTTAACATCCGCCTCCATATTTAACCACACAAATCTGTCTTTTTGTGCTAAATCCATTTCAACAACATCATATCCTTCGCCATTAAATCCATCTTCACTAAAGGGATTTACAGCTGCCACTACATTTATCTTTTCATTTATTTTAAATCCATTTATCTCTCTATTTAAAATAATATTCATAAGTTCTTGCTGAACTGCATGTTCACATCTGTTAAGTTCATCAATAAATACTAAAACATTATTTCCTTTCTCCGCTTCTTCTCCTGCTAAAGCTAACTTACTATGTGTTGCATAAACAGTCCTTCCATTTACAACAGTAGGAAGTCCTCCAATCTCTCCTTCTTTTAAAAGATTGGCATCTATAGTTATTAATTTTGCTTTCATCTCATCGCTTAATTCTTTAACTAATGCAGTTTTTCCTATTCCACTTTCTCCTACTATAATAGGCACATCTCCAACACTTACAACTAGCTTTACAGCATTTTTTATATCTGAATATTTCATTTTTCACCACTACTTTCTATACTTATAAAACACAATCAACTATATATTTTTTTGCTTTTTTATCACCATGTATCTTAACAAAATCTAATTTATCCATTTCTAACATTTCTAACTCTACAAAACTTTTCATATAGTCATATGTCATATTTCCTGATTCTAGCTTTTCTCTTAATACATCTAAAACCATATCCTCATCAATTGAATCATAAACATATTTATATACATTAATATTAGTTCCTAAAAAATCTTTTATTTCATCATAGGAATAGTTTGAAATAAAGTTTATAGCTTCTTCATTTTGTTTAATTGCTAAAAGCTTACTTTCTAAACTTGGATTTTTTATATACTTTATTGCTCCCCAATATTTATTTATGGCTTCATTCTGTAATTCTTGTTCTGGATTTTCTATATATTTTATTGCATCAAAATCCTTTAATATAGCCATCTCTTTTAATTCATAACTTGGATTTTCTACATATTGTATAGCCCATCCTTTTACTGAAATAGCTCGTTTTATTATTTTTTCTGTAGGATTTTTTATATATTTTAATGAATTCCAAAGAGCAGTTACTGCTAGTATTCCTGCCTCTTCAGATAAATTTGCTATATGTTCTACAGCTAATGGATTACTCTTAACAGCTATTAATTGTAACTCCTCTGATGGATCTTTAATATCTCTTATTATTAATCCATTTCTACTTAACTCATCTTTATTAATCTCATTATTAAAACTCATAATATTTCCACCTCTAACAATATCAATAAATAATAATTATTATTTAATTTTTCTTGTTTAATTGTACCATTCCTTACTATTTTACTCAAGATTAAATTTATATACTTTGTTATACGTTAAAAAAGAACTCACTTCAAAGTGAGCTCTCCAATTTATTCTTTATATTTATCTACTTCTTTTTTTATGGACATTAAAAGACTATTTAACTCCCAAACATCCCCATCATCTATAAGTTTATTTAATGCTTTTTCATATCTGCTTGCTTCTGCTACTTTTCCAAATGATATTAAAGTTAGTATACTATTCATAATACTTGAAATAATACTAGATTTAACTTCAAAAAGTTTTTGAGCATCTTTTATTTCATCTTTTATTTCAAGCATCTCTTCATCTAATATAAATGCAGCATCTGCAGCTGTTTTTAATTTTTGTTTCAGTTCTGGAGGTATCTGTTGCTTATATTTATAGTTTAATGAATGTTCTATTGTTGCCCAAAAGTTCATTGCTAAAGTTCTTATTTGAAATTCTGCTAATATTTCAATTTGGCCATCAACTAAATTTACAGGATATTTTATTATCATATGATAACTTCTATATCCGCTGCCCTTTACATTTGCAACATAATCCTTCTCATAAAGAATAGTCATATCTTTTCTTGCTCTTAAAAGTTCAACCACTGTGTCTATATCATCAACAAATTGACACATGACTCTTATACCTGCAATATCTTCCATTTCGAATCTTATTCTCTCTACAGGAATTCCAAATTTATTTGCCTTTTCTAAAATACTAGATATTTCTTTTACTCTTCCTGTAACAAATTCTATAGGTGAATATTCATTTTTCTTTCTATACTCTTTTCTTATACTTCTTAATTTTACCTTTAACTCATCAACCGCTTGTTCATAAGGTACTAAAAAATGTTTCCAATTATTTACAGCCATGTTAACCACCTTACTTTTTTTCTCTCTTTATTATATCAAACTTTCAAATTAGATGTATAAATTTTTCATAACTTTCTCTAATGTTGCATTTATATGGCATACCCTATAATTAAAGTATTCTTACAGGATCAAATCTCAAATAATCAGATGATGTCATTATGTATTCTACTCCATTTCTAGTTCCCTCAAAAATATTCTTCAATCCATATCCATGAATATGCCCATAAATAACCTTTTCAACTTTATATTCTTCTAATATTTTTGTAAACTCTGAATCTTCAAACTTATCATTCATTGGCGGATAATGTATCATTACTATTATTTTTTCATATCCAGCCTTTTTAGCTTCATCTAATGATAATTTAAGACGTATGCATTCTCTACTATAAATTTTCACATCATGCTCTGTATATTTTTCATTCGGTGCTATCCACCCTCTAGTTCCACATATAGCATAATCTTCATATGTATAAAAATTATTTTGAATAAACTTTGTTTTATTAAAAAGCTTATTTAACTTTGTTATACTTGCCCACCAATAGTCGTGATTTCCTTTAGATATAATTTTACTTCCTGGTAATTTATCTATCCATTTTAAATCTTCTTCACTTTCTGACCATTTCATAGCCCAAGAAATATCTCCTGCTATTAAAACAACATCTTCCTCTGTTACTTTTTCAATCCAATTTTCTTTTATTTTTTCATCATGTCTCGCCCAATTATCTCCAAATATATCCATAGGTTTATCTGTATTTAAAGATAAATGTAAATCCGATATTGCATATAATGCCATTATTTATCACCTTTCTATATTAAATATATTATATATTATTCTAAAACTTTCTCTTTAGTATTTATATTATATAATAAATCCCGCAAAGTTTTATTATATCTTCAAATATTTTTCTACTTATAATTTATTTCTATGTAAACAAAAAAATACGCCTCTTAAATAAATAAGAAGCATATTTCTTTCTCGCTTTTTTGAAACCCTTTACACATTATGCATACTGCTGTATAAAATGTGGAATATCTTCGGATTTTTCGCTATTTATATTAATAAACATTTTAACTCCATTTTTTTTGCATAGATTACTTAATTTAAAAAATAAATCTTTTGTATTTTCTAATGAACAATCTACTACACTCAATAATCCATCAATATAAATAGTTTCTATATCATAATCATTTGAAATTATTCCACTTAAAAAACCATAGAAAGCCGTGCATCCTCTTATCTCAAATTCATCTGTTGAAACAAAACGTACTTTCCTATTCACAAGCCTTGCATTAGTACTATCATCATCAATAAAGATAAGATTCCCCTTTGCATCTCTACTTTTACTATTAGCCATCTCTATAAGTCTTTTTGTTTTTCCTGCTCCTCTTTCACCACAAAAAATCTGAATCATAAATTTCAACCCCTATTTAATTCTTTTAATTCATTATATTCAAACAACACTTTTTTATACTCAAAAAAATTAAGATTATCAAAGTAATCTTTGATAATCTTATCTCCAAACTATTCTATTTTCCCTTCTCTTTTAGCTTTATATAAATTATTATCCGCATTATTCCCTAATCCAAGTTAAGCTTTTATAAATACTATCTCTCTATTAAATCATACCCTTTTTAAAACTTAATTTCAATATACTTACATGTAAATATTACCCATTATATTATTAAGAAAAATAGCTTTCTCTTATTACACTAGTTCCTTCAATATTTAAATTAACTTTTACTTCTAAATCTAAAATACTCAATACATTTGATTTTATAAGTGATGGGTATTTCATTTCTAATAACCTCTCTACTCCTAATATATCTATATTTTTTCTATTAAATTTATCAAAAAATTGATTTAAATATTCCTCTATTCGTCTCTCCTCATTAGCTACAAAATTTGCCATTGATTCCTTATCTACTATAAATCTTCCTTGTGCTTCAGCTAATGTTGTTTTTAAATTCACAGTTTTTTTAAGTAGTACTCTATTTCCATCGTATTCTACACTAGTATCTGTTTTATTATTTAAAATTTCTAATGTAATAAATCCTTTTTCCATTTGAGGATTTGGTGCTTCCACTGTTCCTGTTTTAATATTATCCCACATCATATTATAGCTAAACCCATCTAGAATACTTATCCTCTCTTGCATAATATTGTCTTTCATGATAACACCACCACTTAGCTCAACTCTTTCATCTACAACATCTTTTCTTATTTCTATTGCTCCAAGTAATGCATAGTTACTTCCCATGCCTGAGTTTACCATATAATCATTAACCCCAGTAATTATCGCCCTAGGATTTGCTTTATTTTTTTGTACAACTTCATTTAAGAATATTCCTAAATATTCTTCATCACTAGCTACTATAGTCAATAATTTATTTACATCTCCAAAATATACAAACATATATGGTTTAAATAAAAATTCCTGATCATTATTTAATATGCTTAAAAATTTATTTACTCCTTTTTTAGCTGCAGCCTCAGTAAAAATAATTGCTCTATTTTGAGTAAAATTTATTTTATATGTAGAAGCCATATTTACATCTCTTATAGCTTCTAATATTGTCTTTCCTTGTCCTTTATATATAATTCTTTTTCCGTTATCTGAACTTTCATTGTTATTTCTATAAGGCTTAACGCAATCCATATACACTATAACATTATCTAACGGATCTAAATCAAATACCACACTTGTTACAAATGTGGCATTATTTATATCATTATAGTTATAGCATCCTGCTAACATAAGGAGTATAACCAAAATTAAAACTATGAGTTTAATCAGTTTTCTTATGCTCATCCTTATCACCTTTCCCAACTACTTCTTTTGAAATTCTTCCCAAATTTCCTCTAAATAAAACATCTTTAAACTTAAATTTTTCATAACTTCCTAATGGAAAGAGATATGAATAGCCTCCAGTTTCTAAATCTGCTATTCTTGCTATAAAAATTAACATGCTTGAAAAAATCCCTGGTAATCCAAATAATGCTCCTACTACTACAAATATAATAGACCATATTGATAATGCTCCATACATTTTAGGTATTAAAAAATAACTAAGCATGCTTAAAGCTATTATTATTATTGTTATTCTTGAAGCTATTCCAGCTCCAACAGCAGCCTCTCCTAATATAAGCCCTGAAACTATACTTAATGCACTTCCTATAGGCTGTGGAAGTCTGAGTCCTGCTTCTTTTATAATCTGGAAAGAAATCATCATTATTATTACCTCTAAAACTGTAGGTAATGGAACCCCTGCTCTCGAAACTGCAAGCCTAAATAAAAATAATGCTGGAATTAATGAAAAATGATATGTTATAACAGCTACATAAAAACCTGGTAAAAAAGTTGCTAAAAAAAACGCAAACCATCTTAAAACTCTTGTGAAATTTGCAAAAACTTTATTTATGTAATAATCATCTGACATTTGAAAGTTTTCTAAGAAAAAATATGGAATTGTTATTACAAATGGTGTACCATCAACTAAAATAGCCACTCTTCCCTCCAATATTTTTGCTGCTACTTCATCTGGCTTTTCTGTATATCCAACTGTATCGAATACAGATTCCTTATTTTTCAACCTAGTTTCTATATAATTTGTATCTAATAAAAATTCAATATTTATAGACTTTATTTTTTCTTTTGCATATTGAATCAATGATTCTGGTGCAACACCCTTAATATAAGAAATACATACTGCTGTTTGACTTTTATTTCCTAAATAAGTTGACTCAAATTTCAAATTTGGATTTTTAATCTTTCGTCTTAATAAAGAAATATTATCTACAAATAATTCATTAAACCCTTCTCTTGGTCCTTTTACTACAGCTTCTGTAAGAGGAATACCTATTCCTCTTCTAACCATTCCTTTTGCTTCACAAAATATTACCTCTTCATAATCTGCTATAAATATAACTACATCTCCTGAAATAATATGAAGATATATATCTTCTATATCATTTTTATCTTTTACATAGTCCACCAAATTAATATCTAATACATACTTTAATATGTCATCCATACTTTTGCATTCATATTTTTTTTCTTTTAATGGAATTACTATGTATTGACTAACAAGGTCTGTGCTACACATGTTATCTACAAAAACCAATGTTGCCATTCCTAACTCTGTTTCAACTTCCCTATACTTTACATCAAAACATCCTTCGAAATTTTCTTTTACTTTTTTTAATATTGTATTCATCTCTACATCACCTAAAAATATTATTCCTAAAATTATGTTTAATATTCATTATTTTAGGAATACTAGCTTTAAATTGAAATTTTATAAAAAGGGTGAAATTTATGATAAAAATTACTTCTAAACACTTTGCTTTCCTTATAATCGCAGTTACTGGAATAAGTGTAAAAACTTACTCTTCCATCTTTGTTAGAATGGGGGGACGAGATACTTGGATTTGTGCTATTATTGCTTCCATTATAATTTTTTTATTTTGGTTGTTTATTTTATTTGTTTCTAAAAGAAGAAAAGCCTTAAAAATGGAAGAAGTTTTTACTTCTGCCTTTTCAAAGCCTATAGGAACATTTCTTATTATATTATTCTGTATTGGTTTATTCTTAACCTCTTTAGAATCTGTAGTTGTTGAAGCAAGTTCCATGCATACCAACATTTTTCTCGAGTCCCCCATTTGGTATTGCATGATATTCTTTTTGATTCCTGCAAGCTATGTTGCAACTAGAAAGTTAAAAACAATAGTTATCTTATCGTTAATTGTTGTTTCCATAATTGCTATATCAAATTTTATTCTTAAACTTTTAGTATTACAGTATAAAAATTTTGATTACCTTTTCCCAATTTTATTTAATGGTTTTTCAAAGGATATTTATATTTCTATTATTATGATAGTTGGATCTTTTTCTTCAATAATGATTATCTTACCTTTTTTACGATATGTTATTGACTTAGAAAATTTATTTAAAAACTCTATATTTGGTACATTGTTCATATTATTTTTTTCGTGTCTTGTTATATTTTTTATAATAACCTCTTTTGGACCTTTACGTGCAGGAAATATATTTTATCCCGATTTTGTCCAGTCACAAATGGTTCAAGTTAAAGGTTTTATTGAGTGTGGTGATTTATTTTTCATAATTCGTTGTATTTGGAAACTATCATTAAAATATATTTTATCTATTAATGCTATATATATTTTATTTCAAAGTAAAATAAAAAATAAAAATATCTTTGTTCTTGTTTATAGCTTAATAATATTTTCTCTATCTTTATATTTAGGTAGCAACCAATTTTTTCTATTCACTATTTTAGGATATTTACAACTTATTTTACTAGTATTATTTTTTATAATTCCATTAATAGCTTATATAATATTCTTTTTTAAAACTTGGAAACCTAAATAAAATTTCACTATAATTAATGCCTTCTTTCCCTTATATAATCAAATTGACATTAAGTTTCCTCGATAATATAATTGATAGTATACGTATTTAAAAGGAGTGAAATTATGGAAAACTCAGATGCTAAAAAAGTTATTTTTAGTGGTATTCAACCCTCTGGGAATATAACCCTTGGAAACTATTTAGGTGCCTTAAAAAATTGGGTGAATTTACAGAATGATTATGATTGTTATTTTTGTGTTGTTGATTTACATGCAATAACAGTTCCACAAACACCAAAGGACCTTAGACAAAAAACTTTAGAATTACTTTCACTATACTTAGCAGCTGGCATAGATCCAGAAAAGAATACTCTTTTCATTCAATCTCATGTATCAGCTCATAGCGAATGTGCTTGGCTTCTAACATGTAACTCTTATGTCGGAGAGTTATCTAGAATGACTCAGTATAAAGATAAATCAAAAAAATTTGGTGATTCAATAGGTGCTGGATTATTCACATACCCTGTACTTATGGCTGCAGATATTCTTTTATATCAAACAGATCTTGTTCCAGTTGGTAAAGATCAAACTCAACACTTAGAGTTAACTCGTGATTTAGCTTCTAGATTTAATACTGCATATAGTGAAACTTTTAAAGTTCCAAATGGATATATTGCAAAAGAAGGCGCAAAGATTATGAGTTTACAGGAACCAACTAAAAAAATGTCTAAATCGGATGAAAATCCAAATTCATATATTTTAGTAATGGATCCTCCTGAAGTTATTAGAAAGAAAATTGCTCGTGCTGTTACTGATAGTATTGGTATCATTAACTATACAGATGAACAACCAGGAGTTAAAAATCTTATAGATATTCTATCTACACTTAAAGGAAAACAGCCTTTAGATGTTGTTAAAGATTATGAAAATCTTGGATATGCTGATTTAAAAAAAGATGTAGCTGAAGCTATTATTCTTGAACTTGCTCCTATTCAAGAGAAGGCTAAAGATTTAATGAAAGATAAAAAAGCATTAGAAGAAATTTATAGACATGGAGCTGAAAAAGCTTCTTATGTAGCCAATAAAACTCTTAGAAAAATGCAAAAGAAAATTGGATTTATTCCAAGATAAAAGGTATTGCTTTTGCAATACCTTTTTTATAATTATTTATCATTATATATAAATTCTTTTAATCTATCTGTAGTTGCTGGAATATCTAAAACTGAATAATATACACCTTTAATTTGTTCACCCTTGTAACTGCCGTCTTCTGGTAATCTTAATTGCTCCATTGGTGCTTTTAATAATCCCATGCTTCCTGTTGCAAGACTTATCATTTCAGTTGAAGAGAAACTTGTTTCTATAAAAGGAAATAAATCTCCTAAAAGTCCTGGTATTTGCGATACAGATACACTTCTTACTTGATCAAGCATACCTTCCATAACATTTCTATGTCTTTGAGTTCTTTGTTGATCTCCACCATCATATCTAATTCTTGCATATGCTAATGCTTGTTCACCATCTAAATTATATTTTCCTGGTCCATTAATATGACTTGATTTCCCACCAATATATTGATTTAAATATTTTAGATCACCACTTGTTAATTCTATTTCTATTCCACCTAAACTATTTATTATTTTAGGTAATGATGTAAAGTTTACTGTTATAAATTCTTCTATATTCATTCCAAAATTCGTATTAATAGTTTTTACTGCAAGTTGTGGTCCTCCAAATGAGTATGCATGATTTATTTTATCCATCCCATAACCTGGAATATTAACATATGCATCTCTCATAATTGAAGATAATTTTATTTTATTCGTTTCATTGTCTAAAGTTAAAATCATTATACTATCTGATCTTCCTCTTTGCCCATTCTCTGCATCAACCCCAAACAAGGCTATATTAGTTATGTTTTTATTTTTTTGTCCTGCTACTTGTTCTATTCCTAAATCTGCTTTATCTAGATCTGTCTTTTCTATTTTATTTAACATATTATAGACATAAAATGCTCCAGCCCCAAACATTACTACAATTACTACAACTAATCCTATAAGTATTCTTTTCAAAATCTTTATATTTCCAGACTCTTTTTTCTTTTTTTCCTTCATAAATATTCCCCCTAAATCCCATCTCTATGATTAAACCCTTTTTATCTTTTGCAAGAATAGTCTTCTCATAATATTAATTTATCTAAATAAATAAGCCACTTAAGTGGCCTATTTCAATGCTTCTTCCCATCTTTTACTTTCTAAATATTCTAATACAGATTCTCTTAAATCATCTCTTTTAAGAGAAAACTCTATAGTTGCTTCTAAAAATCCTTGTTTATCACCAACATCATATCTTCTTCCTTCAAAGTTATATGCATACATAGCTTCATTAGATATAAGCGTTTTCAATGCATCTGTCAATTGAATTTCATTTCCTTTACCTGGTTTTGTATTTTCTAATATTTCAAAAATTTGTGGTGTTATAATGTATCTTCCTAATATAGCTACATTACTTGGTGCTTCTTCAACACTAGGTTTTTCAACTAAATCCTTAACTTTATAAACTTTATCTTCTATATGAATTCCATTTACAATTCCATACTTAGATACGTCTTCTTTACGTACTGTTTGTACACCTAAAATAGATGTTTTATATTCGTTATAACATTCCATAAGTTGTTTCAAGCAAGGCTTCTCATTTGCTACCACATCATCCCCTAATAACACTGCAAATGGTTCATTACCAACAAATGTTTTTGCACAACATATAGCATGACCTAATCCTCTTGGCTCTTTTTGACGTATATAATGAATATCTACCATATCAGATATATCTCTTACTAATTCTAACAGTTCTTCTTTTCCTGATTTTTCTAATTCCATTTCCAATTCAATGCTTTTATCAAAATGATCTTCTATACACTTTTTATTTCTTCCTGTTATTATAAGAATTTCTTCGATTCCTGATGCTACTGCTTCTTCAATTATGTATTGAATAGTTGGTTTATCTACTATTGGCAACATTTCTTTTGGCTGAGCTTTTGTTGCAGGTAAAAATCTTGTTCCAAGACCTGCTGCAGGTATTATAGCTTTTTTAACTTTCATAATATATCCCTCTCTTTAACATAATTCTCCAACTCATTATAACATATTATTAACCTTTTATTCATCTTTTATATATTTTTCGACATTTTTAATAATTTATCACTTCGCTATATTTTTTGAAAGTTTTTTGATATTTTATTATTAAAATTACCCTTTATTTATTATCAATATCATAATTATCCCTATTTTTATTGAATTTTATATTTTTAAATGGTATATTATTGTTAATTTAATTTTAACTTGATTAAGAAATGGAGGTTTTTTTATGAAAAAAAATACAAGAGACTTTTTCATCGTAGGTTTTGCCCTATTTGCTATGTTTTTCGGAGCTGGAAATCTTATTTTCCCACCATTTTTAGGACATGCCGTTGGAAAAGACTTTGTTTTGGCTATAATAGGATTTACTTTAACAGGGGTTGGTTTACCACTACTTGCTATCATAGCTTGTACAAAAGGTGATGGAACTTTTAAGACTATGGCTTCAAAAATCAGTCCAAAGTTCGCTATAATTTTTACAGCTATTTTATTTATAGCTATTGGACCAATGCTTGGTATCCCAAGAACAGCTGCTACTACATATGAACTTACTATACAACCAATAATTCCAAATATTCCTCCATTATTATGGATGCTTATATATTTTGCAATAAATCTTTATTTTGTATTTAGTAAATCATCGATTATTGATGTAATAGGTAAATTTTTAACTCCAGCATTACTTATTATATTAGGAATCATAATTGTAAAAGGTGTATTTTTCCCTATTGGTGATATTATGAATACTAATTATACAAATGTGTTTTCATCATCTTTAGTTGAAGGATATCAAACAATGGATGCATTAGCTGCCTTACTGTTTGCTGCTATTGTAACTACTAGTATTAAATCTAAAGGATATGAAAAAGAAGAATTACTACCAATGGTTATTAAAGCTAGCTTAGTTGCTGCTATTGGACTTGCTATTGTTTATGGTGGACTTACTTTTATAGGCGCTCAAACAACAGCTTCTACAGCTGCCGACATTAATAATACTCAATTACTTCTTTTAATATCAAAAAGAATTCTAGGAAGCGCAGGAACTACTTTAATCGGTATTGCAATGGGACTTGCTTGTCTTACAACTTCTATCGGATTAATAACTGCTGGTTCTAACTTTTTTGAAGAAATATCAAAAGGAAAATTCAAATATAAATTCAATGCTATAACAATAACTGTAATTAGTATCTTTATTGGTAGCCTTGGAGTTGATAAGATAATAAAATTTTCTGGACCTATATTAAATGTGTTATACCCAGTTGCTATAACATTAATATTTACAACACTTTTTGAAAAATACTTGAAAAATAAACGAGCTGTTAAACTAAGTGTTTATGTTTCTTTAGTATTTGGAATTTTACAAGTGTTCCCTTTTATAAACTTAGGATTTATTCCTTTAGCAGCTTTAGGATTTGCATGGCTTTGCCCTACTATTTTAGCTTTAATCCTTGGGCATTTAATATTTAGAAAATGGACTCCAAATTTAGTAGAAATATCAAACTAACCTATAGTTTGATACAATAAAAAAAAGACTGCTTTTGCAGTCTTTTTTATTTTAAAGCATTTCTAATGCTGTTTGTTCTTCATTTGAAAATCTATTTTTCACAGCATTTTGTACCTCTTTAGATGATGATCTAAAATTTATTAAAACTCCATCTGAATTAGTTGTTGCTCTTCTTGCATATATTCCTTTTATAAAAGCTTTTGGACTATCCATATACTTTAATGGTTTCACTATTGAATATGCTCCTTGCACTCCATTTTGTACTGCTGTAGAAAGTAGTACATTTTGTACTGCTAAATTATTTATAACTTTTGCATATCCACCTTCTCGTCTAAGCTTTCTTATTAACTTATCATAATAATTTTCCTTAACAAAATCCATTTGCAAATTATAAAACTCTGTTGGATATTTATTAGCTAATATCTCCCATACATTATCAAACTTTTCACCATATTGAATCGTCTTATTTTTATCTGTATATTCTGCTCTAATTAGCCCAAAATAAAATCCATAATTTTCTCGCTTTAAATAATTCATAAACTCTGTTAAAGTACCTGTTTTTGAAGAAAATTGCCATGCGCCATAAGATTTTCCTCCAAAATCGCCTTTTCCTGATGAAATACTACCTGGATTATCATTTGATTCATATAAAGCTGATAATCTAGTAATTTGTCTAGTTGTATAATTGCTAGAATTTTGAGAGTTATTTCCTGTATTTATTCCTTGTGCACTTGCTGTTATAGATGTTCCTGCTACGGCTAATACTGTTGCTGTTATTGCTACGGTTGTAACTAACCTCTTCAAACTTTAGCCCCCCTATCTTTTGTATCTTTCTCTTAGTGTAAAAGCTTTTATCTTTTATAACAACATAGTTTACATATATTTAACAGATATTACTTATAATATCTTAATATCTCTTCTCTAGAATTTATATTCATATTATCCATTGTAAGTAATTCATGTGAATCTATACCTACAAGCTTACCATCTCTTATATAATCTTTTTTCAATAATTTTTGTGCCCACTCTATTATTTCATCCGTTAATGGTGTTTCTACATTTAAACTTTCTGCAAACCCCTTAATTATACATGTTCCATACTGTAAATCTTCTATAAAATATCTTGATTCTACATCTGGTATATATCCCTCTTCCACCTTTTTCATTGGTGTATTTATTCCGATAAATCCTGGTGCAGTTCTTATTTTTTGTGTAAGTTCTTCTGGTTTTTCTATATTAAATCTAGATTTTATTCTTTCAAAATCTTTAAGATTATCTCCCATTAATGCTATAGTTACTTTTTCTAATTCTTCATCTAATTTTAAAAGACACTCTGACGCAAAATTACCCCATTCTTCATAAAACAAGTAGTTTTTTTCATATATGCTTACGCCTTCTTCGTAATTTTTAAAAAGTTCGTATAATCTTGATGGATGAAAAATTGGATTTGATGGTGAAAGTGTTATCCCTAAATATGTTTCTAACGAATTACATTTTATATGAATTAAGCTAGTCATTAAATCTGCTACATAATCACCTTTTTTCCTTGGGAAAGTTGCAATATTCATAAATGGATTCTTTTCTTTTAAGTAAACGCTTTTTCCATACTCTTTTAATCTAGTAATAGATGGAACTCTTTGACTTCCAAAGAATATGCACCCTTTTTCTAAGAATTTTTCTCTATAAAACTCTGCTCCACCAAACCCTGGTATTACACCAATTATTGCACTTCTCTTTATAAATATATTTATTTCTTCTAATGCTCTTGGAATCATAAATGATGGATATGTTACTAAAATTAAATCTGCATTTTCTATCCCCTCTTTATAATTGTCTACAACTTTATGCAATTTCACTAAATGTGTTAAATTCTTTTCTTCCTCAATTAATTGGATCTCTCCACTAAATAGTTCTTTTTTTGATGTATGAAGCCAAACTTTGTTTTCCTCATTTAAAGCCATATAGCTTGCAAGATATGTCCCGATATTTCCTGCCCCCACGACACAAATATTCATAATACCAACCCCTTTTTATCTAGTTATCTAAAATTTTACCATATTAATACATTATTGTTAACATATAATTCACAATTATTTTCTTGCATAATTTTTTTATTGACAAGGTTTTTTCAATTGATATAATGTACTTATATTCAGATTGAAATAGTCGGATACGTTGATATAGAAGTTATTTAAATGAAAAGATGCAGAGAACAAGTCATATTGGTGAAAGATTTGTCTTAGTAGTTTTTATAAGGGCACTATGGAGTATGTCATGTGAAATAATAGTAGTTTGACAGGTTAGCTACCTTATAGCTAGAATTTTAAGAATTCATTGAGGGACTTTTGTCTAAAGTAGAGTGGAACCGCCTAAAAATTTAGGTCTCTATACTTTAGAGAAAAGTCTCTTTTTTTCATATAATGTATTAAATGAATTATTTAAACGGAGGGGACAAATTATGAAAAAAAAGATTATAGGAATATCATGTAACATTATTAAATCAAAAGATAACGATTCTTTCCCTGGTTCTACTTTGCAAAGAATTTTTACAGATTATGTAGAAGCAGTAAAACTATCTGGTGGAATCCCTATCTTAATTCCTATTACTAATGATTTAGAAGTAATCAAAAATCAAGTTAGCATTATAGATGGTTTGATTGTAAGTGGTGGCTATGACATTGATCCACTTCTTTATAATGAAGAACCTAGTAAAAATTTAGGAAGTACTTCAAATCTAAGAGACTTTTGTGAGTTTAACCTTTTTAGAGAAGCTATGAAAAAAAATATTCCTTGCTTAGGAATATGTAGAGGACATCAAATTTTGAATGTAGTAAATGGTGGGACTCTTTATCAAGATATTAACTCACTTGATAATTTTTTTGTTAGTCATATTCAAAAAGGTGATCAAAATAAACCTTCACATTCAATTTCTATAGACAAAAATTCTAATCTTTATAATATTTTTGGGGAACATTATAAAGTGAATTCCTTTCATCATCAAGCTATAAAAAATGTAGCAGATGGCTTTAAAGTATCTGCTAAAGCTCTTGATGGAACTATAGAATCAATTGAGAAAATTGATGAAAGTAATTTCCTTATGGGGGTTCAATGGCATCCTGAAATAATGGCTCAAGATGATGCTAAAACTTTAGAGCTTTTTAAATACTTTATTTCAAAATGTTAAAAATTTAAAACAAAAGAAAAGGAGGTGGATACTGTTGCAAAGTTACACTTTGCAACAGTTATTTAATGAACAAAAAATCAAAAATTGGATTTCTTAGTATTGTTCTTTTAGGATTCAACGCTATCGTTGGAACTGGTATTTTCTTATTACCTAATAAAGCAATGGATTTAATTGGTCCAGCGAGTTTAGGAGTTATAGTATTTGATGCATTTTTAGCTATCACTATTGCTCTTTGTTTCGCTGAAGTTGGTAGTAAATTTAATCATAACGGTGGACCTTACATTTATACCCGTGAAGCTTTTGGTAATTTCTTTGGGTTTGAAGTTGGTTTTATGACATATGCAATTTGTATTATTGCTGCCGCTACTATGGCAGTTGGATTTACTACTGCTTTATCAGTATTTATTCCATCAGTTGCACAAGGTTTTACAAAAGATATAGTTATTATTGTTTTATTAATTTTACTAGCTATAATGAACCTTGCTGGGGTAAATCTTTCAAAGATTGTTATTAATGTTTCAACTATCGGTAAGCTTATACCTTTAATAGTTTTCGTTGCTGTTGGAATATTTTTTATAAAAGGTGGTAACTTTACACCTGTTTTTCCTCATGGTACATATACTCATGGTTCATTTGGTGCAGCTGCGCTTTTAATTTTCTTTTCTTTTACAGGTTTTGAAAGTATTGCATTAGCTGCTGAAGATATGGATGAGCCAAGTAAAAATATTCCAAAAGCTATCGTTGTTGTTATGCTTTTAGTTTCAATAATTTATATGCTTATACAAGCAATTTCAATCGGTGTATTAGGACCTAATTTAGCATCTGATTTAACTCCAGTTGCTACAGCATCAGCAAAAATGCTTGGACCTTTTGGTGGTGTCCTTGTAAGCCTTGGAATTTTAGTTTCAATAATTGGTATAAATGCTACTCAAGCATTCCTTACACCACGACTTGGAATGGCACTTGCAAATGATGGTCTTTTCCCAAAAGCTATGGCTAAAACAAGTAAAACTGGCGTACCATATGTTGCAATAATTATTAGTACTATAATAACAATTCCTATTGCTCTTTCAGGTAGTTTTACTCACTTAGCATTAATAAGTGCAATCTCAAGATTCGCTCAATATTTACCAACATGTCTTGCTGTTATTGTTCTTAGAAAGAAAAAGCCTGAACTTACAGGATCATTTAAAATTCCATTTGGACCTGTTATACCTATAATAGCAATCTTAGTTAGCATTTGGATTTTATTCCAATCTACTGCTCAAGAGATACTTTGGGGCTTCGGTGGTCTTGTAATTGCTATTCCACTTTATTTCTTTATGAAATATTATAATAAAAGAAACGTAAAAGAATAGTTATAATAAAAGCTATTACTCATCTCTAATAGATGCGTAATAGCTTTATTTTTTAACAAACTACTTTTAACCATTTTCCTGATCTTAGTCTAATCATTTCAAATCCGACTTTTATTATTTCTTCACTACAAACTAAGAAGTATACTAATACTACTGGCAAGTTAAGTACTGTAGCACCTATAAATGCCATTGGCACTGCATATAGCCATATTGTACCTGCTTGTACTAGCATAGAGTAAGTAGTATCTCCTCCACCTCTAAATACGCCTACAATCATTACTACATTAAAAAATCTTATAGGACAGAAAATTGCCATTACATACAAAACATTAACTGTATCTAAATATGTTCTATATTCAACATTAAATGGTGCTACTATAAATTTAGCTAATAATATAATTATCGCCCCTAAAGCAATCCCAAATATAGGCGATAGTGTTCCTAATTTTTTTGAATAATCAAAAGCTATCTCCTCTTCGCCAGCCCCTATTTTATTTCCTACCATTATGGACGCTCCAGTTGCAAGTCCAATGCAAATTACCATAAACATATTATTTAATGTTGTTGCAATTTGCATGGTAGCAACTGCACTAGTTCCAATTTGTGCATAGGCAATTGAAAATGCTGTCATCCCAAATGACCAAACAAGTTCATTTAATATAGTTGGTGTAGATGTTTTAAAATATTTTTTTACAAATACTTTATCAAAATCTCTCATTTCTCTTATATTTGCTGAAACTATATTCTTTTTAATATATACTACTAAAATTATATAAACCATTTCAACAATTCTTGCTATAACAGTTGCAATTGCTGCTCCTTCAACACCTAACTCTGGCATTCCTAAATTTCCAAAAATAAATACCCAATTTAAAAATGCATTTACTAATACACCTAATAAACTAGCTCTCATTGGAATTTTAGGTTGTTCTGTACTTCTTAATGCTGAAGAATATCCCATTGTTATATTAGTAAATATATAACTTACTGCTACTATTCTCAAATATCTTGCACCAAGTTCTATTACCATAATATCATTTGATAATATCCCCATTATAACTTCCGCAAAAGCTACCGCACCTAAACCAAATATAAAACTAGCTATAAGACCTACTGTTAAATCTAACCCCAATACTTTTTTTATTTCTTTTTTTTCTTTCTTTCCCCAATACTGAGACATAAAAATACTTGCTCCAGCATTTATTCCTGTTAAAGCTAACATAAATATAAAGAAATATTGATTTGCAAGACCTACTGATGCTATAGCACTTTCTCCTAACTTTCCAATCATAAGGTTGTCCACCAAATTAAGAGATGAAGTTATAAAGCACTGTAGAGTTATAGGAATTGCAAGAGTAATCATAGTTTTAATGAACTCTTTGTCTTTTAAAATTTTTCTCATAAATCCTCCTTGAGATTATTTTCCCTTTAGTTAAGTTATTTTTTCCAAAAGAAAAAAGCATACGGGTAATATTAGCTGCCCGTCTGCTTTGCTCAATTCAATTTACATTATATACAATTTTAGTTCATTTTTCTATAACTTTATTTACTTTTTATTAACTTTTCATTTTTATTGCAAAAGAATATGAATTTATAGCATCAACTTCAACATCATCTCTATAAGTAAATAACCTCTTTACTATTGCATCAAATTCCTTTTTATTTTTCTTTCCTTCATACACTTCAAAAGGAAAACATACTCTAACCCTTTTTATATTCTTAGGCTTTTCTAGTTTCTTCTCTTCTTTAGCTGGCTTAAATTTTAATGTAATAACAGCCTTATCAGCTAATGCCAATGCTATATCATCTATATAACCTTCATAATCACCTAAATTTGTTACAGTTGACCCTTCATAATTTCCATAAGTTGTTACATTCCACTTTCCATAAACACTTCTAAATCCTTCGCTTAATTCTGATACATCTATATCATTGTTCTCTAATGATTTACCACACATAGGGCAAAACATATATTCACTTTTAAATTCCATTTTACAATGTCCACAATGTTTACTTTTTATCTCCATCTCATTATCCTCCATATTTTTATCTACTCATTAATTATACCACCTATTTAAACCTTTTCATAAGTTTTTACTTGCTCTTAAAATAATTTAACATTATAAGAAAATAAAAAGAGAATTTCTTCTCTTTTTATTGTTCAAATATTAATTTTCTTTAACATTAATATCATTACAGTTAAATTTCCCTTTATGATTTACTCTCAAATATACTTTTTATATTTATAAGTTAGTCCTTCTGACTATACTCCTAATCTATATCAAACAATATATCTGTTAATCTATCATCTAGTTCGATAACTTTCTTTTCATCATTTTTTCTAATAGCTTCTTTAATTTCTAAAATTATAAAATTAACTTCTTTTAAAGTATTCTCATCCATCTTCTCACCTCTCTCCTTAGCTACATCTATACTCACTCTTACTAGATTATAAAGTTCTGATTCTTCAATAAGAGCTTTATCATCCTTTACTCCTATCTCTTTTGATAATTCTTCTAACTCTTCTCTATTTAATCTTTCCACTGCCATAATTTTATTTCTTTTTTGTCCTGTTGATAATACTTCTATAGATACATCTAACATTCCATTTAAATCATATGAAAAAGTCACTTCTATTTTTTCTTCCAAAGCTTTATTCTTAGGTATATTATCTATAACAAAATTACCAACAAATATATTTTCATCTGTCCATTTTTCTTCTCCTTGATATACTCTTATGTTAACCCTCTCTTGATTATCTGTTGCTGTTACATAAATTTCTGATTTCACTGCAGGTAACTTCATATCTCTTTTTATTATTGGGCTAAACTCATTTTCCTCTACTGCAACTCCAAGAGTATAACTACAAATATCCGTTACTATAAGACCATCCTCTGATTTTATCTCATCCTTTTTTATACCACCTTGTACTGCTGCTCCAAGTGCAACTGCTTCATCTGCATTTATATTTCCAACAACCTTATCGCCAAATTCATTTTTAAGCATTTCAGATACTGCTTTCATTCTGCTTGATCCACCAACTAAAAGAACAACATCTATATCTTTTTTCGTTATTCCTGCCGCTATTAATGATTCATTAACAATAGTTTCAGTTCTTCTAATTAACTCTTTTGTTACTTCATCAAACTGCTCTCTTGAAAAATCTATCTCTATATCAATAGGCTCTCCTTCTTTATCTATTCCTAAATTATTTATTATAATTTCAGTACTATTAGATACTGATAAATCCTTTTTTGCTTCTTCTGCAGCTTCATTTATTTCACTTTTTTTCTTTTTACTTAGTTTATTTATATCAATCTCTGTATTTTTCTTTATATACTCTAAAATATATTCTTCTATTTTCTTATCAAAATCTTTTCCACCTAAAAGATTATCCCCTCTGCTGGCCTTTACATCCATTATTCCTGAAAATAAGTCTAATACTGTACAATCAAAAGTCCCACCTCCTAAATCATAAACTAGTATCTTAGCTTCTTTCCCTATATTCTCTAAGCCATAATACATAGCTGCAGCTGTTGGTTCATTTATTATTCTCTCAACCTTAATCCCTGCCATTTGAGCTGCTTCTTTTGTTGCAGCTCTTTGAACTTCACTAAAGTTTGCTGGCACTGTTATTACAGCTTCATCAATTTTCCCTATCTGTTCTTCGGCCATTTCTTTAAGTTCTTTTAATATTATTGCCGATATTTGTTGAGGTAAATACTCTTTTTCATTTATTTTTATTTTTTCATTTGTTCCCATTAATCTTTTTACTTCTGTTATAGTTATTTCTGGTCTTATAAGCATTTGTCTTTTTGCTTTCTTTCCAACTATTATTTCATCTTTCTTTATTGTTACTACAGATGGCATAACATTTCCATCACAATACTTTTCATTTCCTATCATGATAGCTTTTCCATCTTTTATATATGCTACCTCTGACGTAGTAGTTCCTAAATCAATCCCTATTATATGTCCCATTTTAATTACTCTCCCCCATTTTTTATTACTACAACTTTACTTTCTCTAATTACTTCTCCTCTGTATTTATATCCCCTTTTTACCTCTTCAATGATGGTTTCATTTTCATATCCTTTTTTCTCTATAACTTCTACACAATAATGAACATCCTCATCAAATTGCTCTAATACAGTTTTTATTTTTTCTATCCCAATATAAGTTACCTTTTTATCTATAGCTTTTAAACTTTTATTAAGTATCTTTGAATTCTTCAATTCTTTCTTATCATCTAAATTCTCTTTTAATTCCTCTATTTCATCTAATACTCCTACAACTCCATTTAAAACTTTCTTTAAATTTTTTTTAGTTTCATCTAGTTCTCTATTTACCTTAATTAGGTCATTTTCTAATCCATCAATTTTTTCTAAGTATAAGCTTTCTAACCTTTCAAACTTCATAAGTTCCTTTTTTCTTAGTCTCTCACTATTATTAAAAATATCCTTTAACTCTTTGTCTTCAACTATTTTTTTTAATGAAGCTTTATCTTCCAAATATTTATTTTTATACTCCTCAAATTCTTTTATAAAATTAGTCCATTCCATTCTACATTCCTTCCTTATATAAATTCTAAAAGTGCAATAATTATGACTATTGCTAATATAATAAAAATATACGAATTATTTTTTTCTTTTCAGCTCATCATAAGGAATAAATCCGCCATACTTATCAAATAAACCTCTTGCATCTAATCTATATATTTCATTATGAAATTTTTCTAAAATCCTTAAGCTTTTTTTTAGTTTTTTTCTATCTTCTTCCTTTAATTTTTCTAAATAAAATGCTACTTCTTCATCTATTTCTTCTCTTTCTTCTTCATTTATGGCTATCCTTTTTCTAGATGATGCCAATAAAAATTTTTTCAATGTTCCTTGCAAACTACTTTTATCTATAGCTATTAACTTTTTTATCCTTCTTGTAGTTTCATTCATCCATTTTAAATTCATTCTATATTCTTCTTCTTCTAAATAACACTTTACCTTAATCAAATAATATTCTTCATCCTTTAAAACATCCATAAATCCTTCTGCATTCTTAAAATTCAATTCTTCTACAATGATACTTTTAACTATGTTTAATTTTTTTTCAACCTCTCTAGAATATTCTGTTTCTAAATTTAGAGCTTCCATTAAATAGCATATTCCTTTTTTATTATCACCCATTTTAAATCCTATTTTTGATAAATTGATATATCCTTCAAAACTACTTTGCTTACTTAAAAATGGAATAACATTATTTAAAACTATGTCATTTGCTTTATCAAACTTCTTATCCTCAATATATAAATTTATTATGTTGAAGTATGTTTCTATATTCTTAAATTTTAATATTGCTTTTTTCATATAAAAATTTAATTTTTCTTCCTTCTCTAATTTATATAAATACGTAATCATATTATCTATCTGCTCAAAAGTCACAAACTTTCCTTTTTCTAATACCTTTTTTTGCTTTTCATAAGCTAACTCGTACTCCTCTTCTATTTCATAAACTTTCGCTAATTCATTTAAGACATAAGGTACTTCTCCTTCTATTTTTAAAAAATTATAAATCTTCTTTTTCCCAATCTTTATTTCCCCATTTCTTATATGCTCTAATCCCTCATCTAATAGTCTTTGACTCTTCTCAGAATATCCATTTAATTGATCATACTTATATCTTCTTTCTTCATCTATTAAAGTCTCATATGCTTTATTAATTTCTGAAAATTTATCATTAAATTTTTCTGGTGGATATTTTCTAAGCATATTAGCATATGATTTTTTTATTTCATTTACTGTAGATATTTTAGAAATTTCTAAAATATCATATAAATTTATTTCCATATATTCCTCCTAATTAATAGTCTATTCTATATACTCCCATATCTATTAATATTTAATATGAAAATTATTTATTATAATTTTTTTATAAATTTAACTTTAATTTTATAATTTCTAATTTAAAATACATAAAAAGTTATGTTATGTTATAATATAAACATATAAATTTAATTTATGAGGAGGCATTTATTATGAATAAATTCCAAAAACAAGTTTCTAAAGAAACAAAAAAGAGATTAGACCTTGATACTAAAATCGAAGGTTTCACAAAACAACTTGAAACTATGGATACAGTTGGAGAAATCGAAAGTATTTTAGACCAAATAGATCTTTTACCATCATGGTATGAAGTAAAAAAACAAGTAAATAAAGAATTAAAAAGAAAAAAATAAGAAAAAAATTAAACTGTAGATAACTTTGTATAAATCAAAATTATCTACAGTTTTTATATTTAAGCACCTTATTAAAATTTTAATTCAAAACCTCTAATAGCTCTATAAAATAGTTTGTGTAAAAGCCTCTATCTATTTCTTTTCAAATTGAATCTTATCTATTCCATTACTTATACCTTCCACTATTCTCTCTTTACTTTCCTCCTGTGTTAAATAAAGTTCATCACTTTTATTAGATAAAAAACCCATTTCTAATAGTATTATTGGAACCTTAGACCAATTAAACCCTGTTAAATCATTTCTATAAACTAATCCTCTATTATTTAAATTAGTTTCTCTTATATATTCTTCAAGCACTATTTTTCCATACTCTTTACTTTTTTCTTCAACCTCTTTAGTAATATATCCTTTTTCTCTTGGTATAAGCATAGATGCCCCTTTTGCCTCTTTTGCAGTTGCACTATCACAATGTAGCTTAATAACTAAATCTGCATTTAGTCTATTTCCTTCTTCTGCTCGTTCTATATTGCTTAACGCTTCATTTACTTCTTTTCTTGTTAAAAATACATTATAACCTTTATTCAATAATTCCTTTTCTAACTTTAAGGCAACATCCATTACAATATTATATTCTGGTATTCTAGTAGTTTCTCCCATTGCCCCACTTGTATCTTTTAACTTTGTTTCATTCCCATTAGGTGATATTTTTTCTACACCTTTACTAGGATTTTTACTATGCCCTGGATCTATTAATATAGTTATATTCTTATTATTGGCATATTCACTTATTACTTCAGTTTCTATCTTGTCCTTTTGAACTTCTTTATTTTCTTCTTTTACTTTACTCTCTTCTTCTAAATAATTAATTTCATTCTCTGGTAACTGAATCTTCTTTTCATTATCTAAACACCCAGTAAGAATTCCTACTATCATTATAATTGTTAATGCCATAAACCACTTTTTCTTCATACTATTTTCCCTTTTCTAGGTTTGCTATCAGCTTAACATTAGCTCTTTCATATTCATTTAACTCATTGTCCGTACCTTTAAAATACGAATTTTTTCTATACCATGTCTTTGAATTAAAATAGTTCTTAAAAGGTTGTTGATGAAATTCATATCCATGTCTTGCATATATTTCATTTCTAATAAGTGCTAACTCTTCCTTTGTAAAATTTCTTAATTCATCTCTTCCTAAATATCTCGAATCGCTGTCATAAAAATAAAAGCCATCATTTTCAACATATGAATAATCCCACTCTTCCATTAAATGCTCATCTATTTTATCAAAGCTAGTTTCCATATTTTCAACCTTAGCCTCAACTTTTCTATAAAAACCATTATCTATACTATATCCATGTTTTGTTGCCCTATCTAATGCATACTTTGCATTTATATAATCTTCTTCTAGGTATTTTTCTTGAGCAAATGAGACTAAACATTCTCTTTTTATTTCTTCTCTCTTTTCCTTATCAATACTTTTCATAGTATCCAAATAATTTAAATACCCTATATCATTTTCTATTAACTCTAATATCTGTGGCTTTGCTTTTTCAAAGTTTCCATAAGAAATTATCTTATCATAATTTAAAAATTTCTCACCTATATTGGTAGTTTGTTGTATAGCTTTTTTATATTTTAAATACATTACATCGTCATAGAAACTATAAACTATTATTCCTCCAATTAATATACAGCCTAAAATTCCACCAACTATTAAAGGAGTTTTATTTTTTTCTTTTTTCTTACTTTCAAAATTTTTTCTTTCTAATTCTGCTCTATTTATGCCTATATCAGAGTTTTTTTGATATTGTATCCTCTCTCTCCTATTCTTCGCTTCCTGACTTTCTTCCTCGCTTTTATATAAATCTAATTTACTTTCTTCCTTTGCAATTTTTTTATCTCTATGTTCTAAATCCTTTTTTTCTCCATTTAAACTAGTTGCTTTATTTAAGTTATCTTCTTCACTTAAGCTTTGCTCTTCACTTAAATTCTTTTCTTCCTTCATAAAATTCGGATTAACTTTTCCGCAATATCCACAAAATTTCATTTTATCTGTTACTTTTTTTCCACACCATTTACAAAAAGCCATAAGATTCTCCCTAAAAATTTTTTCTATTTATTTATATTTCTATTCTTTATTCTTATGCCTAATTTGTCTTTTAATTATCTATTGAAAAAAATGTATCTTTTATTTTTCCATCTAGATTTGATAAAGAGTTAACATATCTTAATACTTCTTTTTTCTTTTCTCCTTCATAAGGTGTAGGTCTATAATCATTTCTATTACTTACAGAGCTTATACTAGTTGGTATAACTTTATACTCCATCTTTTTTAATTCATTATCTTCAAACTTAAACTTAGTTTGGAGCATTATTGCTCTTTTATCACTTGGATTTGAATTTCCTCCAAAGCTAAAATTACCTAAAGAATAAGCTATTAATTTTCCTTTATAATTTTCCATACTTTGAATTACATGAGGATGTGCTCCTAAAACCATATCAGCTCCATTATCTATAGCATATCTACCTAATTCAACTTGTACACTATAAGGCTTACCATCTCGCTCTATTCCCCAATGGAAATATGGAATAACAACTATAGCTCCCTTATCTCTACAATCTTCAATATCTGCCTTTATCTTTTCTTTAAATTCTTTAGTATCACTCCAAGCTTGGTATCCTAAAAAAGCAAATTTAATCCCTTTTATATCTTTTATTATTTTATATCCCTCACCACAGTAATCTATATTAGCTTCTTCTAAAGTTTGAATTGTATCATCAAAGCCTTTTTGTCCATAATCATATATATGGTTATTAGCAACTGTTACTCCTTCAATATTTCCTTCATTAAGAATATTCACAAAACTTTTTGGTCCTTTAAAATGAAATACTGTTCCAGCACCCTTATCTTTTTTTATATTTGAATCAGTAAATGTAGTTTCAAGATTAACTAATGTATAATCATCTTTATCAAAAATATCTTTTACATTTTTCATAATTGTACTATAGTTATTCCCTGCATTTGCTACTTCTGCATTAAAGCTTGACCCATATCCAAACTTAGGATCTGTTCCTAAGGTACAATCTCCAGCTGCTGTTATTACAATTTCCTTTTTCTCTACTTTTTTAACTTCCTCTTTTACTTTTTCTTTTCCACTTTTACCATTTGCTTCTTTAGTAATATTATTATTACCTTTATATATCATAACTCCACTACACCCAACTACAAATAATATTATCCCTATAGCTAAAGTTTGTCTTCTTCTAAATATAACATCTCTTTTTCTTTTTTTTCTCATAAATTTCTTTTCCCCCTTACTACTTTTTATTCCTAATTTTAACATATTAGAAATATTTAGTACACAAATTATTCACATGTATTGTTTTATTACATCAGATTTTGTAGAACTATAAACATAAAAAAAGAAGATTGCTTTGCAATCTTCTTTAAATAAGGCTTGTTCTATTTTAATATTCCTTTTAAATACTCTGTAAATCCATCTTTTAATTCATCTCTTCTTAAAGCATATTCTACAGTTGCTTCTAAGAATCCAAGTTTATCTCCAACATCGTATCTTCTTCCTTGGAAGTCATATGCATACATAGCTTCTTCTTTTATAAGATCTAAAAGTGCATCTGTAAGTTGAATTTCATTTCCCTTACCTGGTGCTGTTCTATCTAATATTTCAAAGATTTTTGGTGTTACTATATATCTTCCAAGTATAGCAACATTAGATGGAGCTTCATCTATGTTTGGTTTTTCAACTAATCCTTTAACCTTCATTACTCTGTTTTCAATTTCGATTCCATCAACTATTCCGTATTTATTAACTTTATCGTGAGGTACAGTTTGAACTCCTAGTACAGAAGTATGATATTCGTTATAGCAATCAATAAGTTGCTTTAAACAAGGTTTTTCATCGTTATAAACAATATCGTCTCCTAAAAGTATTGCAAATGGCTCATCTCCAACGAAAGCTTTAGCACAGTTTATTGCATGGCCAAGTCCTCTTGGTTCTTTTTGTCTAATATAGTGAATATCAACCATATTTGAAATATCTTGAACCATATGAAGCATTCCTTCTTTTCCTGCTTTTTCAAGTTCTAATTCAAGTTCTACACTTCTATCAAAGTGATCTTCTATACACTTTTTACTTCTTCCTGTGATAATAAGAATTTCTTCAATTCCTGAAGCTATCGCTTCCTCAATAATATATTGTATAGTTGGTTTATCAACTATTGGAAGCATCTCCTTAGGTTGTGCTTTAGTTGCAGGTAAAAATCTTGTTCCAAGACCTGCAGCAGGAATTATCGCTTTTCTTATTTTATTATCCATAATTACTCCTTAGTATCTCTTAAATTTTTTTATTATAAATTCAATCACTAGTTTGTTTGTTTCATCTTTTATTATAACTAATGCTAGGAAATAAATCACTACCCCAACTATTGATTGGATTAAAGTCGTTATGACATTAGCTTCCATCATTCTACCTATAAATACTACTACAACAGTCATTATAATACCTGCTATCATGTATTTAAAAATTGCTTTTATTAATGGTTTCATTTCTATTTCTTTATATAAGAATATGTATTGTACTGCTGTTACGCTTAGTTCTGCAACTACCGTTGCAATACATGAACCAAAAGCATCATAATGTGGTATTAATATAAAGTTTAGTATTACGTTTACTATAGCACCTACAGTAACAGAAACAGTAAATTGTCTGTTTTTATTTGTTGGTAATAAATATTGCACACCTAATACATTACTTAATGCTATAAGAAATAAAATAGGTACTGATATTATTAATAGGTATTTTACTTCACCAAATCCTTTTCCAAAAAACCATGGAACAAACTTTTCAGCTATACTTGCAAGTCCAAATGCCATTGGAATGGATACATATGATACTCCAACTAAACTTCTATTTAAATGTTCCTTTAGTTTATTTCTATCACCGCTTGCAAAAACATTACTCATTCTAGGTAACATTACAACACCTAAAGATGTTACAAGCCCTAATACTAATTTTACTATACTTTGTGATTGTTGGTAAAGTCCAACTTGTGTTGTATTAGATAAAAGTCCAAGCATCGATCTATCTAATACTGCATAAATCTGAATTGCAATTTGTGGAATAAAAAGAGCCATTGCTGGTCTTAGATGTTCTCTTATATCACTCCATCTTACCTTAACTTTTTGTACAGTTTTTGATAAATATGGCCACATAACTAAGTTCCCTATTAAAGCCATAATTGCATTTATAAATACATATAACGCAACATCATTCTCATGTTTTACAAAAGTAAAAATTAATATTACTCCAATAATTCTAACAATAATATTTCTTGTTACTGTTTTCTTAAAATCTTCTAATCCCATAAACAGCCATGATATATCTATTGTTGCTACTAAAATATTTATCCCTTGAATTAAAAATACAATTTTATAATCTTTTTGATTTGCGAATATTATCATATATATAATAAATGCTACACCCGTAGTTATTAATTTTAAAATTGTAATAGCCCAAAAAGTTACTGATAATTTTTCCTTATCATCTCTTACATATGCTATTTGTCTATTCCCATATAAACTTATTCCGATTGTTCCAAGGATTACAAAATATTGAACTATGGAGTTGGTATAACTAGATATACCTACTCCATTAGCTCCTAAAACCCTTGATATATACGGTACTGTAATTAACGGTAGAAATAAAGTAACTATTTGATATGCAAGATTATATACTACATTTCTCTTTACACTTATACTTTTATTCATTATTATCTCCCTTTTTCTAAAGCTTTTTCTCCTCGCTTAAATAAGAAACACCATCCTAATGCTAGGAAATACATCACTAAATACCTATACTCTATTTTTGTAACTACTAATATAACAAACATTGCTAAACTAATAATCACATATTTAGGTTTTCTCTTTTTAATTCCATATCCAATTGCTAAAAGCATCGGAATTAAATACATACTAAATAAGTAGATTCCGCCTTCAGGTAATATTGACATTACTCCACTGCTTCCACCAATATCATTTTTTCTAAGTTTTAAGTTCATATATTGTTGAACATAATTAAACTGTCCATATCCATACCCTATAATAGGTCTATCTTTAAATGCTTCAGCTCCAACTTTCATATCATCTGTTCTTATAGATATAGATGCTTTTTTACTATCAGTTCCTTGATGTAATTTACTTGATACAAAATATCCTGCAACAACTACTCCTATAACAACTACGATAGGAATTACTATCATTCCAACTTTTCTCCACTTTTTATTTCTAAATACTTCTATAATTAATCTACATATAATTATTCCAAATGAAACAACTATTCCTGTAGTTGAAAATGTTGAAAGTATTGCAACTATAAGAATTATTATATTAATTTTTTTGACTTTTTTTCTTAAAAATAATTCACACATCATAGAAACAGTTAATACAAATGCATACATAGTTCCTTCAGTGAAAACTCCTGAATTTCTAGTAAAATTCATTCCATGAAGTCCTATATACTGTGTTACATAATATAATCCATAATAACTTGGAATATATCTAGCACCACCCCATAAATAATATATAGATGCACTTGGATGTATTACATTTAATAATGTACAGAAAACATAACCAATTATCGATATTACTGCTAATACAACTATTATATTAGACATTTTCAACAACAATTTACTTCCATTTCCTCTATTTATCAATCCAACTTGATAAACTATTAATCCAAGTAATATTACTACAAATTGCAGTATAAACTGAATTCTATTTATATCATTTAACATTATAAAAACTATATTATATATACTTATACCTAATATTACATAAACAAGTCTCTTAAAATTCCCCCTATTTAAAAGAATATCTTTAAAAGTTAATATTATAAGTATATATACTATTGCCATAATTATATACGTTGTACTTTTCTTTAAATATACATAGTTCCATACAGAATTACTTTCTATTACTAAAAAAAATGCTAATAAGTATTCTATTATTTCAATAATATTAGCTTTTCTCATTTCTTTCCCATTCATCTCTTTAGCTAACATGTTCTACCTTAGGATTAAAGGTTAGTCCTTTAAAGTATCCTCTTAAGACAACTTTAATCTTTGCACCTTTCCCATCTTTACTCTTAGATAGTATGTTAAGTATTGTTCTAACTGTATGCTTTGTAAATGAAAGTGTTCCTTTAAATCCTCTCTTTTTATGCATATAGAACTTATTTCTAAATTCATAAAAATATCTCGAAACTCTTGCAGTATCTCCACTTATTATGTCAACACCAACATTTTCTTTCATATGATGATGAACAATACTATCCATACTCATATATGATGGATATTTTGCACTAATTCTTAAAGTATATTCTGTATCATCACCCCAAATAAAGAAATCTTTAATAGGAAGTCCTAATTCTTTTACAATTTCTCTTGGGAACATTATTGAAACAAATGATGCATTTTTAACCCTAACAAGCCCCTCTGGTAAATAATCATTCCAGACACTCTCTACTGTTGGAACATTCATAACGCAAGCTTTATTATCTTTAAAAAGTACATTACTACACATAAATCCAAATTTATTTCCAACTATATCAAATTTATTTATCATATTTTCTAATGCAGTTTCTGTAGCAAAAGTATCATCATCCATTATCCAAATATAATCATGACCGTTCTCATAAGCAGCTTTTATTCCTTTATTAAAACCACCTGCTCCACCTAAATTTTCATCTAAAAATATAGGTGTTATTTTATCTCCTAATGTTTTTAAATAATCTGATGTTCCATCAGTACATTTATTATCTATAATAATAATCTCATCAAGCTTTCTACTCTGGTTTAAAAGCTTATCTATTGTACCTTTTAATAAATCTAATCTATTATAAGTTACAACTACAGCACATATTTTCATTTTATTTTTCCTTTCTTTTGCCTGTTACTGATCTATATACATTTTCTACAGAACAGTAAAGTTTTGGACTTATTTTTAACAGGCTTCTTCTAAGTTTAATATTTTTTCCATAATAATCTCTATCTAAAAGTTTAAATACATCTTCATTGTCAACTTTATCTAATTCATAAAAATAAATATGAGTTAATACATGACTGCATAAATAATTTGCAAATCTTCTTTTTAATCTCTCATCATGTATCTCATCAATCTTTTTATTTAAAGATCCACAGATTTTTAAAATATCTGTAGCATGTTTCTTATTTTTTCCTGAGTTCATTATTGAACCTGCACGTTGTCTATACATATAAAAATCTTTATTATATATAGAAACTTTCTTTGCCTTTAATAAAACTCTTGGAGTGAACTCCTCATCTTCATGAAGAACTCCTTCCATAAATTGAAGACTATTTTCTTTTAAGAAATCTCTTTTGTAAATATTAAGCCATACAGGCGCATAAACTCTATTACTCTCTAATGAATTTAAAAAGAATTCTTCAGCTTCCATTGGGCTTTTTTTAAAAAACTCCATATTTCTTTCTAATTTTTCTTCTCTTCCATCTTCATAAAACTTTATACAATTTCCTGCTACAATTTCACTTTTCTCACTTATTGCAAGATTGTACATTTCTTCATAAGCAGTGTTTATCCCTATATAATCATCACTATCTACGAAAGCTACATACTCTCCTTTTGCAACTTTTAGTCCTGTATTTCTCGCCCCAGAAAGTCCTTTGTTTTCTTGTACTATTAATTTAACTCTATCTCCATCTATCATGCTTTGGATTTTTTCTATACTAGAATCTTTTGAGCCATCATCTACAACAATTATTTCTAAAGAATCTATTGTTTGGTTCCTTAATGATTCTAAACATTCTACTATATAATTTTCCACATTATAAACGGGAACTATTATACTTAACTTTTTCACTTTCTTCCTCCATATTCCTATGCTTTCTTACTCTTTAATCCACTTAATATAGCTACTCCAAATCCAACTATTATTCCTAAAAGAGTAATTATACCTACATTAAGCATTCTCTTATGAATTACTGGTTTTTTAGTACATAATATTTTCCCATTTATATATACATCCCCATTTGGATTTTTTGCTTCAGCCTCATTTACCATATTTGAAGCTATATTTTGTGCCATTAAAGTAGCTACTTCTTTATTTGTGTCTAAGTATGCTATCTCAAAAGCATTTGAATATATTTTTGGTGTAATTAGTAAGTCTTTTACAGCCTCATTTACATTTAGATTAAGTCCTGAAGTTTTTATAGCATTTTTTACTAAAGTCTCTTTATCTTCCTTCTTTAAATAAGTTTGTATCATACTTTGGTACATTTCTATATTCATTTCTTGAACTGATGTTTTAGTAGTGCTTGAGCCTACAAAAATTGTCATATCAGCTTTATAGTCTATTTTCATAATAAAAAAATTAAAGATTACTGATACTATAAAAAATATTAGGATTATCCCTATTATAGTTTTCCACTTATTCTTTATAATAGACATCAGTTCCTTTAATTCTATGCTATCGTTTCGCAACATTTCCCCTCCTTAAGAGTCTTCACTTTAAATTTCAATTAGAATTATATCATATTTCCTTTTCTTTTTTAATACAGTTTTATTTTTATTAAAATTCAAACCCTATACTTTTAGATACAAAAACCCTAAAGATTTAAAATATTTTATCACTAGTAACTTAAAATCTTTAGGGCTTTATTCTAATTATTATCTATTTTCTTATTTTAATTCCTCTTTTACACAATTTAATGCAGATTCTATTACATTGTGCATATCAAAGTACTTATACTGTCCAAGTCTTCCACCAAATATAATATTTTCTTCACTTTCGCCAAGTTCTTTATATTTAGCATAAAGATTATTATTCTTATCATTATTTATTGGATAATATGGTTCATCACCTTTTTCCCAAGTTGCTGGATATTCTTTAGTTATAACAGTTTTTTCTGAATTACAATCTTCAAAATGCTTATGTTCAATTATTCTTGTGTATGGAATCTCATACTCTGTATAATTTATAACTGCATTTCCTTGATGATTTTCTTCATCTAAGATTTCATCTTCAAATCTTAAACTTCTATATTCTAAAGTTCCAAATTTATAATCATAATATTCATCTATCATTCCTGTAAATACTACTTTTCCAGCTACACTTTCAAGTTCTTCCTTATTTGCAAAGAAATCTGTATTTAATTTTACTTCTATACCATCTAACATTTTTTCTACTATCTTATTATATCCACCTATTGGAATCCCTTGATATTTATCATTAAAATAGTTATTATCAAATGTAAATCTTACTGGAAGTCTTTTTATAATAAAGCTTGGAAGTTCTGTAGCCTTTTGCCCCCATTGCTTTTCTGTATATCCTTTTATAAGCTTTTCATAAATATCTTTTCCTACTAAACTTATAGCTTGTTCTTCTAAATTCTTTGGATTCTCTATGCCAGCTTCTTTCTTTTGCTCTTCAATTTTAGCTTTTGCTTCAGCTGGTGTTTTAACTTTCCATAATCCATAAAATGTATTCATATTAAATGGAAGGTTGTAAAGTTCACCTTTATAGTTTGCTACTGGTGAGTTTGTATATCTATTAAATTCTACAAAGCTATTTACATAATCCCATACTTCTTTATTGCTTGTATGGAATATATGAGCTCCATATTTATGAACATTTATTCCATGAACATTTTCGCAATATACATTTCCACCTATATGAGATTTCTTATCTATAACAAGACATGTTTTACCTTTTTTATTCATTTCATAAGCAAAAGTAGCACCAAAAAGTCCTGCTCCTACTATTAAATAATCATATTTTTTCATATTGAACTCCTATTCTTCGTCCTTCTCTTCTTTTTGATCTTCAATATTTAATAAACCCTTTAAGTATTCTGTAAATCCATCTTTTAATTCATCTCTTCTTAAAGCATATTCTACAGTTGCTTCTAAGAATCCAAGCTTATCTCCAACATCATATCTTCTTCCTTGGAAGTCATATGCATACATAGCTTCTTCTTTTATAAGTTCTAAAAGTGCATCTGTAAGTTGAATTTCATTTCCTTTACCTGGTGCTGTTCTATCTAATATTTCAAATATCTTTGGTGTTACTATATATCTTCCTAGTATAGCAACATCTGATGGAGCTTCATCTACGTTTGGTTTTTCAACTAACCCTTTAACTTTCATTACTCTATCTTCTACTTTTATTCCATCAACTATTCCATATTTATCTACTTTATTGTGTGGTACAGTTTGAACTCCTAATACAGAAGTATGGTATTCATTATAACAATCAATAAGTTGCTTTAAGCAAGGTTTTTCATCATTATAAACAATATCGTCTCCTAAAAGTATTGCAAATGGTTCATCTCCAACAAAGACTTTAGCACAATTTATTGCATGACCAAGGCCTCTTGGCTCCTTTTGTCTGATATAGTGAATATTAACCATATTCGAAATATCTTGAACCATATGAAGCATTTCTTCTTTTCCTGCTTTTTCAAGTTCTAATTCAAGTTCTACACTTCTATCAAAGTGATCTTCTATACACTTTTTACTTCTTCCTGTGATAATAAGAATTTCTTCAATTCCTGAAGCTATCGCTTCCTCAATAATATATTGTATAGTTGGTTTATCAACTATTGGAAGCATCTCCTTAGGTTGTGCTTTAGTTGCAGGTAAGAATCTTGTTCCAAGACCCGCTGCAGGTATTATTGCTTTTTTTATCTTCTTATACATCTTAATCATTCCTTTACATAAAACTTAACTTGTTTAGCCCCTGATATCTATATAAAATTTAAAAAGTTATTTATTCCATAAAATTCTTTTTACAATACTATATATTCTTAATTTCCAAAGAATAATGGAAACTTTATTTCTATTAGTTACTTGATTATTAAGTAAAACTTTCATAACCTCACTACCATGTATATTTAAAAATCCTTCTTTTTTAAAATCTGAGTATATATGATTTCCTTCATAATTTTCATTATATCCAGATACTATTTCTCCAAAAGTATTCCCCTTAAATGCTATAATACTTTCTTCACTTACTTTTTCATCTAAGCTATTTAATATCTGATTTACAGCCTCATTATACCCTATAACAACTTCTATATCTTTTGTATGCATAGCTGATTCTTCATGTTGCCTATAACAATATAAATCTTCCTTTATTGCTATGATACTTTTTGATTTTTCTATACATAAAGTAGTTGGATACCAATCTTCACAATATTTTTTACTATCAAACCTTACATCATTATCAATCCAAATGCTACGTCTAAAAATTTTATCACAAATATATCCTCTTATTTTTAAATTTAAGACATATTTTAATATATCATTTGAACTATAAACTCTATTTTCTTCTAGAAAATTTAGGTTTTCTATACTAATAGGTCCATTATTATTAAACTTTTCATGTCCATATATCACACAGTCTGGTTTATATTTATATATTTTTTCACTTATAGTTTTTAGTGCACCTTTCTTTATATAATCATCAGAATCTAAGAACATTATATAATCTCCTGTCGCCTTAGATATACCTAGATTTCTTGCTTTTGATACACCACTATTCTTTTGACAAAAATATTTTATATTTCCTTTATCTAAATATTCTTTTATAATTTCATCACTATTATCAGTTGATCCATCATTAATAATAATAATTTCTATATCAACTTCTTCTCTTAATAAACTATCTAAACATTCTCTAATATATTTTTCTGTGTTATATATTGGTATTATTATGCTAAACATTTTTTGCCCTCCACGAGGCAGGATTAATAAGCATTATCCCTTCTATACTTATTTAAATCTCATTTAAGAAAAACTTCTCTAGCTTCTTAGCTTCAAGTTTTATTTCAAATCCTGCATTTTCTACTTGTAACTTCTTACTACTTCTATTTTCTAATTCTGTATTTTTAATAGATATGATTTTATCTTTCCATTTTTCTACGGATTTTTCTTTATCTATATCTACAAACTTTATTAAATCAGTTATTTTTATTTCATCAGTTATTCTATCAGATAAAATACATTGTATTCCTGAAGCTTGTGCTTCAACTGCAGAAACTGGAAGTCCCTCAAATAATGATGGCATTAAAAATATATCAGCAGCTTGCATTAAACTATTTACATCATCTCTTGAATTTAAAAATATAACATTTTTTGAAATTCCTAAACTAGAAACCTTATTTTTTATTTCTTCTTGTAATTCTCCAACTCCAACTAATAGTAGTTTTACATTCTTAACTTCTTTATTTACTTCATTAAATACATCTATTAAAAAGTCATGATTCTTTTGAATATTGAATCTTCCTACATTCATTAAAACTAAATCATTTTCTAAATCCATTTCTTTTCTATACTTGGTTCTAATTTCTTCATTATAATCAAATTCCCCTGTATCTATTGCATTATTTATTACTTTAAATCTTGCACTTTTAATTATATCTTCATCATAGAACCATTCTGATGCTAATTTAGAACATGACCAAAAATGATTTGCATATTTTCTAATATTTTTTTTATTTTTGTTATGAAAATATTCCTTTAGCTTCCCATTCATATTTCCAGCATTATGGCTATGAACTATAATATTTTCCACTCCATATTTTTTAGCCATTTTTAAATAATCTATATTTGCTAAACTACATAAGTTTACCCATACTACATCATATTTTGTCTCTTTAAATATCTCTTCTAAATCTTTTTTAAATTTAAAAGGATTCTTTCTCTTTGAACAAACCTTATAAACATTCCCACCTAAAGCCAAAACTTCATCTTCATATGCTGCTTCTTCAGTATTTGAAATAAAATCTACACTTACTTTAGTTAAATCAAAATTTCTATAATAGTTCATAAGAAAGCTTTCAACTCCGCCTTTTACTGCTGTAAGCCCATAAACCAATATTTTTTTCATAACAAATCCACCTATTCTTCCAATATGTTTTTAAAGCTATTATAATAATTATCTAAATTATAATTCTTCGCTTCTTGTTCCGCTCTCATACCAATTTTTTCTCTAAGCTCTTTATCTTCTACTAATATTTTAGCTTTTTGAGTAATATTATCTACTAATTTTTCATCTCTATTTAATATAAAACCAGCGCTTTCATCTATATATTCTGGAATTCCACCTGCATTAGTAGTTATAACAGGAAGTCTCATAGCCATAGCTTCAATTATAGTAAGTCCTGCTGCTTCATTACATAGTGAAGGTAATATTGCAAAATCTGCTATAGAATACACTTTAGGAATATCTTTATAATGGACATACCCTGTGAAGATAACTCTATCTTTAATCTCTTCTGCAAGCTCCATTAAACTAGTTTGATACTCACTTTTCATATCACTACCATAAAAATATGCTCCAATTATTAATAATTTTACTTTTGGATTATCTATATTTTTTATTCCTTGTAATGTTTCAAAGATTCCTTTATCCTTTGCTAATCTTCCACTATACACTGCAACGATATCATCTTCTTGTATTCCATATGTTTTTCTCAAATCTTTAAAGTCATTTATGTACATATCTTTTGAAAACTTCTCTATATCTATACAATTATATAAAGGAACTACTTTATCTTTTGCTATCCCACTCATTTTTTGAATATTTTCGCAAATGAATTTACTAACGCCCATGATTTTTTTGCTATTTCTCGCTATTTCTTCGCATCCATACATATTAAAGACTTCATTATGTAAATGATAGTAATACTTATCTTTAAACTTAATTTCATTATCACCTTTTAATGCCATAAATATAGTTGGGTGATTTTCTAAAATAACTTTATCGTATTCATTTTTGTTTAGTTCTTTTTTTACTTTTTTTATATATTCAAATCTAGATAATATACTTCTAAACTTCATATTGTTTTTTCGTTTTAAAATATTAGTCATTACAAAATATATAAATTTATCACCTGTACTACATATAAAACTTGGTTTAAAAAATTTCACTTTAGTTTCTTTATATCTTTTACAATCTATTTCTGCTTCTGAATCATAAATACTATATACTTCTATTTTAAAATCTTTATTTTTTTCATTAACTTCCAGTATATGTTGAACTAAATTTTCAACTGCTCCTCCTTTAGTTGCTGGAACTGGAGCAACTCCTGATGTTAATATTGCTATCTTCATAAAAATTCCCCTTTTAAGTAATTTTATCTATTAATTTTTTATGCTCTAAAGCAACTCTCTTTATATCAAACATTTCTCTTACTCTTTTATATGCATTTTCGATAAAGTTTTCTTTTAAATCTTTATCATTATAAATTTTCATTATTGATACTGTCATCTCTTCAACATTATCTACATCCACTAATATCCCACAATTCTCTGTTATTAAGTTAGGAATTGCGTCAACTCTACTTGCAACAATAGGCTTTTTAGACTCCATATACTCTGCTATTGCTAAACCAAAGCCTTCCCATCTTGAAAATAATGTTGCTACATCAAATAAATTTATGTATTCTAGAGAATTTTTAACCCATCCTGTTATTAAAACTCTATCTTGAAGATTTTTAGTTTTTATTAACTCTTCTATTTCAGTTCGTTCTTCTCCGTCTCCTACAATAATAAAAAATGCTTTAGGTATTTCTTTAACTACTCTACTTGCCATCTCAATAAATGCATCCGGTGCCTTTTGAGTACTTATTCTTCCTACCATTCCTATGATAAATGCATCTTTTTCTATATTGAAGTCTTCTCTCGTTACATGGAATTCATTTTTTTGTTTTTCATATCCTGCAATATCTATTCCATTAAAAATTAATTCTATCTTTTCTTCTTTGCAGATCTTATTTTTAAGTGCTGATTGTTTTTCATATTCTGATATAACTATAATTTTTGTTGTGATTCTACTTAATGTTTTTTCTATATATTTATATATATTTCGTTTCAAATTCCCACATTTCATATTAAAGGCCCAGCCATGGGGATTATAAACTATAGTTTTAATCAAGCCAATATTAGCAACTCTGCCTATGGCTCCACCTTTACTGCTATGTGTATATACTATATCTGGATTATATTTTTTTATAATTTTTCTGACTTCTCTTATTGATTTAAAGTCCTTTGTAGGATTTAATTCTCTAACCATATTTATTCTTTCATATTTTATATTCAAAGACTTTAAAAACTCTTCTGAATAATCGTACGAACAAACCAATATATTTTCATATTCACCATCCATATTGTTAAGAAGCATCTCAATATATTTTTCAACGCCTCCTGCTGATTGAGCAATATGCATAACTCTCTTCATGTTCTCACCTCTAATGTGCATTTTTATCCCCAAATAGGACAAAGAATGTTTTAAATATAAGCTTTATATCTTCACTTACACTTCTATTTTCTACATATTTTATGTCAAGTTTCATCCAGTCTTCAAATTCTATTTCATTTCTTCCACCAACTTGCCAGTAGCAAGTTAATCCTGGTTTAACTTCAAATCTTCTCATCATCCAAGGTTCAAATTCCTTAACTTCATCTGGTAAACTTGGTCTTGGTCCAACTAAACTCATATCACCCTTTATTACGTTTATTAATTGTGGAAGTTCATCAATACTAGTTTTTCTAATAAACTTTCCCACCTTTGTAATTCTAGGATCATTTTTCATTTTAAACATCGGCCCTGACATTTCATTCTTATGTTTTAATTTCTTTTTTATTTCCTCAGCATTTACTACCATGCTTCTAAATTTATACATTTTAAAATTTCTTTTATCTTTTCCCACTCTATCTTGTGCAAATATTAGTGGTCCTTTTGATTCTAGCTTTATTGCTATAGCCACTATTAAAAGTATTGGGCTCAAAATGATCAATCCTATAACTGAGAGAACTACATCTGCTGTTCTTTTAACTACTTCATAAACTTTTAAATCTCGAGTATATACATTAACATTCTCGTGTAATTTTGAACTCATCAAATTATTCCTCCTTGCAATCTTTAGTATTCTTATAATAATCCAATTATGTTCCTAATTAAGTATCTGCTCACATTCCTTAACTGAAAATTCCATAAAACATTTCATTCTATAGAATTATAGCATATTTTTCTCTTTTTTTTAATAACATTAAATTACACCACTTTTTATAGCTTTACTTTTTTGAAAAATTTGTATAATCTTTTTTCTAAAAGATCTTTTCTTAAAATACTAGTATCCATTCAATTTATATTTTCTCTTTTTTTTATCCATAATAAAATACTGTCTATATACTACTTAATATAACCACTTTTAATAGTTTTAATATTTATTCTGCTATAAAAAATCTAATAAATCTCCTAAATATCTATTTTATACTATAATTGATAATCCCTATCTGTTTGTTAATATTTTATTTCTTAAGTTTACATAAATTTAATTTAATTTCTAGTATAATATTACTTGTTCAATATTCTTCCAAAACTTTTATCAATATTTTAGTTCCTCTATGCATAGACTTCTCTTATCTATAAAAGAAAAACTCCTTATCGGAGTTTTAAATTTTATTTCAACTTTATTCTTTTTCTTATAGTAAATCATCTTACTTTATACTCCTATATCTTCTTTGATTTTTTCAAAAGTTCCTTTACCAATTCCACTAACCTTTTGTATTTCCTCAGGATTTTTAAATTCACCATTCTTCTCTCTATATTCAATAATGGCCTTTGCTTTTCCTTCACCGATTCCATTTAATTTTTTTAAATCATCAACAGTTCCAGTATTTATATTGATTTTTCCGGAATCATTACTTTCCGCCTCTTCTAACATATTTCCTGCACCACTTGTTACATTATTTGCACCATTATTAACTACAGCCTTCACTTCTAATTCTTTCTTACTACATATGACTATAGCCTCATTACCTTTTAGTTCTTTTGCTCTATTTATATTTTCTAAAGTTCCTTCTTTTGTTAATCCTCCGGCTTCTTTAATTAAATGTTCTATTATACTTCCTTCTTCTAACTCATACACACCTGGATTCTTAACTTCACCTTTTATATCCACTAGGATTTTCTTTTTTTCCTTTTCATTTTGTATTACATCTTTTTCTTCTTCATTTTCCTCTATAAAAATTGAACTTTTATTAGTTCCCAATTTACCTTTTTCTTCTCTGTTTAAATAAATCATTGTAGCTACTATTAATACTACTAAAACAACAGAAATTCCAATGGTTTTTTTATATTTATCTAACTTTTCCATGTTTATCATTAATTTTTCCTACTACTTCCTGAACTTTCATCTGCAAACCCCTCAAAAATCCCACTCGAATCAATAGTAAATTTTCTTCCATCTACTATATCCATACATTCAGTTATTTTAATTGTTTCCTTTAATTTAGTTGTTTTCTTTAAATCAAAGTAATCCCCGTATTTATCTCCCGCTACAGATATTAATTCTGATTTTGGTGTTTCTTTTTTTAAATTTTTTCCTTCTTTATTGTTTATTGTTTCCCAAGCAAATATAACAGTCTTTGCTTGAGCCATTATCCCCACTTCTTTTGAGTCTTTTACATATCCCGAAATTCGTGGAACAAAAAATCCTATAAGTAACATTATTATTCCAAGTACCGCTCCAATTTCTAGTAATGTAAAACCTTTTTTCTTTCTTGCATTTTTTCTCAACATTATGCACCTCTTTTTATAATTTGTGCTATAACCCCTTATATTACAAATAATTTCCACATTCTTCTATTATATTCAACTGTTTTACTTATATTTTAAGAAATGTTAGACTATTACTAAAATAAACGTAAAGGAGACTTTTTTATGACTATAAAATTAATCTGTACCGATATGGATGGAACTCTTTTAAATGATGATCACACTATAAGCACTGAAAATAAAGAAGCTTTAAAATATGCTATTAAAGAAGGTGTTATTGTAGCTATAACTACAGGTAGACTTTTCACTTCTGCAAATTATTATAGAAGTTTAACAGGAATAAATGCTCCTATTATTTCTTCTAATGGAGCTTATATTAGAGATAAAATCTCTGATGAGGTAATATATGAAAATCCTCTATCACTAGATGAATCTTTAGAATTATATAACTCACTAAAAGATTTTAATTTCAACTTCTTTTTCAATACTTTTAACACTGCTATTTCTAATAAGGAATTTATCGAAAATCATCCTTATGAAATAAATAATAGAGATATTAAATATATTGATGAGAAAACATTATTCCTTTATGAAAAAGACTTAACATCTACATTAAAAGATTTAGATGGACATATCTTAAAAGCGATTTGTGTAGATTATGCAAAAACTAATAAAGATGATATATTGATGGCTAGAAAAATTATTGAAGATACTAATAAATATGAAGTTGTTTGTTCTAATGAATATAACTTTGAAATTATGAAAAAAGGAACTACTAAAGGTTCTGCTGTTGAAAACCTAGCTAAAAGGCTTAGTATTCCTTTAAGTGAAGTTATGTGCATAGGAGATGGAGAAAATGATTTATCTATGCTTAAGATTGCTGGAACTTCTGTAGCTATGGGCAATGCTCCTGAATATGTAAAAGAAGCTGCTACTTTCATAACAGATTCTAATAATAACTCTGGAGTTGCCAAAGCTATATACAAATATATAAAATAATCTTTTCACATAAAAAGAAATTGACTCTCCATTTGAATCAATTTCTTTTTTATATTTATTCTTCTTTTATAGTGGCTTCATATATTCTATTTCCTTTATTATATCCATAATAAAGCTTTATTCCATTTTCTTCTCTTTCAATAGCTAGCCCTTCACTTTCACCTTTTTCTTCTATATTATACCCTTTTAATATCATCTCTTTTTCTACATCTATTACTGTAATTCTATCATTAGTATAAAAATATATCTTTCCATTTAAATATTGGATTCCCTGTGGCACTCCTATATTATCTATATTAAAAGATTTTATCTGCTCTTTATTTAATCCACATATAGTAAATTTATGACTTCCTTTATCATCTTTAGCCGTATGTATAATGAAATTATTTTTTTCTTGGTCAATTGTCACTAATCCTGAATTACCTAATTCACTAAAATCATATTCTTTTTCTACATTTATATTATCTTTTAAATCTATCTCATATATTTTAGTTCCAGTTTTCCCTCCTCCATTTGATACATATAACTTTCCATTATTTTTATTTACTACAAGTTCTGAAGAATGACCTATTTTAAGTAAATCACTTCTCCTTAAAATTTTTCCTTCCTTGTTTCGTATCTCAATAACTCCATTCCCCTTTCCTCTATCATATCCAATAATAAAATTCTCCTCATAATATTCTAACCCCTGCATATTCCAATCATTATCTACATTAAATATTAATTTTGATTTCAATAAATTTTCACTTCCCATTACTTTTATCGTAAATAAATTAAAAATCACTACTAAAAATAACATCATTTTTTTCATTTTCCACCTCTAAAACAATTATTTTACTTTTAGTATCTGCTTTAATTTCAAAATTACACAAAGCTTCATTATAAAATTTATTTTACTTAAATAAATAAGAAGCCTCCTTTTAAGAAGCTTCTTATTTCTCTATTATTTATTTATCTCTATAACTTTATTAATTCCTTAACTAATCTTTCTGTTGATTTTCCATCTCTATAGTCAAAAAACTTATCCTTAAACTTTTTAACTTTTTCATAATTATAATCATCTGTATTTATACATGAAATTAATTCATCTGTATTTCTTGCAATTGGACCTGGAACAAAAGATTCATATTCATAATAAAAATCTCTTTCTTTAATATAGTCATCTAAATCATCTGCATATAAGATTATTTTTCTCTCTAATAAAGCAAACTCAAATATTGTAGAAGAATAATCAGTTATTAATATATCTGTTATACATAATATATCATTTATAATATTATAATCTGACATATCTACTATCTTTTTATTTTTTATCTTTAATCCCTTTTTCACTAAAGGATGCAGCTTTATTCCTAAAATATAATCCTCTTTTAAATTTTCTACTAATTTGTTTAAATTAAATCCTATTGGACTTTGCGCCTCCCCTTGATTCTCTCCTCTGAATGTAGGAGCATAAAGAATGATTTTCTTATTCTTTATTTTTGGATATCTTTTATATAATTTCTCTTTTATCTTTTCTTTTTCTTTTTCATCAAAAAATATATCTGTTCTTGGTACTCCAATAGGTTTAATATTTCCTTCTTCCATATTAAATGCTTCAGCATAATGTTTACTTACTTCCTTTGAAGTAACTACAACCTTACTATAATTACTATGAATAGGAATATCTTTTACATATTCTTTACTAGCTCCAAATCCCTTTTCAACAATACTAAAGCCAAACTTTTTAAAAGCCCCACAAGCATGCCATACTTGGATAATTTCTGTTCCTTTTCTCAATTTACTTACCATGTATACTGGTAAATAAAAATCATCTATTATAAAATACTTTGATGTTGCCATATAATATTCCACTTTAATCATATGAAAAAAATATTTTATTTTATTTTTAGCTCCATTCCCCTGTTTTTTATATAACACCTCATATGGGTATTTATTTTTCTCTAGTTCTCTAATAATATACTCATAGTTTCCCTCTAAACTATCCTTTCTATATGTTCCAAGGATAATTCTATTCTTCACTTTAAATATACTAGAAAGTAAATATACACTTCTTAGTATATATTTCATAAATAATCTCTCTACTCTTTTCAAACCCTTTATACCCCTTAAACTTTTAGAATCTCATCTACAACTCTCTCAGTTGATTTCCCATCAAAATGATCAAAGAAATTCTCTCTAAATCTTTCTAATTTTTCACTTTCAAACTTTTCCTCTTCTATAACTTTCACCAATTCATCCATATCTTTAACTATTGCCCCTGGTACAAAACTTTCATAAGGATAGTAAAAATCCCTATCTGCAATATATTCATCTAAATCATAGGCAAAGAAAATCATTGGCTTATTCAATAATGAATATTCAAAACATACTGATGAGTAATCTGTTATAAGTATGTCCGAAATAAATAATAAATCATTTATCTCTCTTTCCTCAGATAAATCAACTACAAAATCTTTAAAGCTATCTTTTATTTCAAAAGTATTATTAATAAATGGATGTAGTTTTATAATTAGCTTGTATTCATCTCCAAACTTTTTCTGTAGTCTTTCAATATCAAATTTATGAAAATCATAATATGCTGTTTTTTGTCCTGCCCCTCTAAAAGTAGGTGCAAACATAATAATTTTTTTATCTTTTAAAACTGGATACTTTTCATATAAATTCTTAGTAACCCTTTCCTTATATTCTTCATCGAAGAATATATCTGTTCTTGGAACTCCTGTCCCTAATATCTTCTTTTCTTCAATTCCAAATGCCTCTGCATAGTGAACCTTTATATTTTCTGAACTAACTATAGCTTTTGTATAGTTTCTATGATTCTTTGACTTAAACTTTGGTCCACCTTTTTTTCCAACTCTACTAAATCCAAAAGTTTTAAATGCTCCTGTAGCATGCCATAATTGAACTACCTCTACACCATCTCTTATTTTAAATTTATAAATCTGCGGATAATAATCATCTAATAAAACATATCTACTAGTTGATATATAATACACCATCTTTATCATTTCTTTTAAACTTCTCTCTGCTTGTATACTTTCTTTCAGCATACTTTTTATTTCATATCCGCCTCTTTTATCTAGTTCTTTTTTTATAAACTCAAAGTTCCCTGAAAAATCTACTCTACTATCTGATAAAAATGTTACTCTATCACTTTTAATATTCATTTTATTTGTTATCTTATAAATATTTTGAAGCAACCTATTCCCAAAGCTTCTTTTTTTCTTCAATATTTTTTTATGAATTTTATCTAATCCACTTATTTTCTTATTTTTTATATCATATTCTTTTTCATTATCATATTTAATTCTTTTAGATTGAATACATATATTTTTCTCTTCATTTAAAAGATTTATTTCTTTAATATCTTCACTGTCTTCAATTCTATAATTTAATTTTTCATCTGTAATTTTAGCTAAACCTATATATTCTAACTCTAACTCTTCTCTTATTCCATTAGCCCATATACATATTCCTATTTCCCATGTACCTTCACTTAAAGATTCCATATTATCAATATATCCTACATAGACTTTCCCATTAAATCCTGCATAATCATAATTATATTTTTCTTTTCCAAACTTTCTTGTTACATCAGTATTTAATGTATTATTAGTAGGAATATAATATACTTTTTCTTTATTTCTTATAACTAAACTTTTCTTTATTTTATGTGGGAAATTTATGTTTTCTTTTTCTATAAATGCATATCCTTTAATTATTAAACTCTCATCACCAGTATTTAAATCTATGCTCTCAATATATCCTTTCATTTTATCCCCCTACTTATTGCTTACCACATCATGCTCTATATAAACTATTCCCTTACCTATATTTTCTTCATCCATTCCCTTTACTATAAACTCTCTCTTATTTGAATATCCTACAAAAAATATTCCACTTTGTTCTCTTAGCTCTCCTGAAAGTTTATATTTCCCTGGAAGTAAATCATTTTTTATTTTTACCTGTAAGTTATGATTTCCTATAGAATTTTCTATCAAATAATTTTCTCCAAGCTTATGGCTAGCATATATTTCATTATTTCCTGCATCTCTTATAGTAAAAGACCACCTTAATCCTGGCATATCTCTTTTTACTTCATAATCAAAACTATATTGAATATCTTCACCATATAGAAACTCTTTATTTTCTTCTCTATATTTAAATTCTTTTATTTCTATATAATCTTTTTTATCTAAAACCTCTTTATTTTCTTTTTTATTTTTCTTAACTTCCTTAGCTTTTTCTTCCTTTAAAAAGGTTTCATACTTTGGTAAAACCTGTTCTGTTAATCCATAGTCTATTAACTCTCCACTCTTTATCCACATACAATGGGTACAAAAAGAAGATACTGTATATAGTGAGTGACTAACAAAAAATATTGTTTTTCCCATTTTTCTAAATTCGCTCATTTTTCTAAGACATTTTGTTTTAAAAATATCATCTCCAACAGCTAATGCTTCATCAACAATCAAAATATCTGGATCAACATTTACCGCTATTGCAAATCCTAATCTTGATTTCATTCCACTTGAGTATGTTCTAACAGGCTGTTTAATATGCTCTCCTATATCTGCAAACTCTATTATTTCATCTACTTTTTTTACTATCTCTTCCTTTGTATATCCTAAGATAGTTCCCTTTACAAAAATATTCTCATATCCACTTAACTCATCATCGAATCCAGAATTCAATTCTAATATTGCAGATATTTTTCCATCTATCTCGACTTCTCCTTCAGTTGGATTTACAACTCCTGTTATTATCTTTAAAAGTGTTGATTTTCCAGCACCATTCTTACCTAAAACTCCAACCGCTTGTCCTTTTTCAATGTCTATATTTATATTTTTTAAAGCTTTATATTCTTTATAATTTTTCTTGTTGAAAATTATATCCATAACTCTCATAAAAGGCTTTTTATATATTCTGTAAGTTTTACTTATATTTTTTAATCTTATTGCATACATTCACTTCTTCTCCTTACCTCTATAAAATATCTGAGAAGTGGTTTCTCAATTTTCCATGTATAAAAACACCTAAAATTAGTAATACTCCAACGGTTGTCCAAAAGTAGATTGTTAGTGCAGGACTTTCAAAAAACCATTTACCATATAACATAGATTCTCTAAAACCTTCTATTATATAGAAGAAAGGATTTAGTTTTACTACAAAGGCTATTACTCCACTCAAATTTTTTATAGGCCATAAAATAGGACTTAACCAAAAGATAAGTACTATTATCGAATTTAAGAAAAATTCTACATCTCTACTAACTACTACTAATGCTGATGTTATGTATGAAATTACTACAAGCAGTATAAATGCTGCTAATGCATAATATATTATTTGAATCCAATATATATTTGGAAATATTCCATAAACAAAACAAATTAAAAATCCAATTCCTAAAAATAAAAAGCTACTAATAAAGCCTGATAATACTTTAAATGTAGGTATTGTTGAAACTGGAAATATCATTTTAGTTACTAAATACTTATTCTTTCTAATGGAACTTGCAGCTGGCACAAGTGTATCCCTTATGAAAAACCAAGGAATAAGTCCAACTACTAGCCAAACTATGTATGGTTCAAATGCATCCGATCCTTTTTTCATTCCTATTTGAATAGTAAACCAGTAAGCAAAAATAAATATAAAATTCTTTATAACAGGCCATGCTATTCCTAAGGCTGTTCCTGAAAACTGCTTTTTCAAATCTTTTAATGCCATTTGCAGAATTTGTTTACGACCTTTTTTATGCTCCTTTATTATCAGTTTAAAACTTTCTAGAAACTCCATTTTCTCTCTCCTTTGTTCTCATACCATTTGTTAACAAAATTATATCATATCTTAACATAAAATTCATTATTTCTCCATTTTATTAAAATTTATTAATTTAATTTTAATTTTTGTATTATTACTATTAAACTTTATTAAAAATAAAAAACTTGTGATTTCTCACAAGCTTCTTATATATCTAAAGAGTATTTTCTATTGAGTATGTTGTTTTTATTTTATTTTCTAGAGCCTCTTCATAAATCTCTTTTATAACTTCCTCATAAATAAGTTCTATTAAAAAAGATTGTCCTATCTTAGACCTAATAGACCCTGTTTCAAACTTTCTTTCAACACTTAAATAATTTATATTCACATCTGATAAATCCATCAAACTATTTGTATTATTAGATGTTATAGATATAACCTCTGCTCTATTCTCTTTTGCTAATTTAGCCACTTCTAATAATTCTTTAGTTTCTCCTGTATGAGACACTAAAAATACTAAATCATTTCTTCTTAATAAAGATGCCATCATATACATTGTATGACTGTCATTTGCAACATTTGTATTTAATCCAATTCTCATAAATTTATAATTTGCATCCATTGCGGCTAATGCTGAATTTCCAATTCCAAAAAACACTGTTTTCTTTGCTCTTAATATCATTTCTCTTATTTTTATAATATTTTTTAAATTTAATCCTTCCAAAGTTTTATCTAAAACTAACTTATTTGCTTCTAACATATTTTTAGCTGTCTCTTCTATTTTCTCATCTTTTTCTAAGTTAGAACTAATAATGCTTCCACTCTTAGTTTTAGCTAATTTTTTAGCTAAAGTTAATTTAAATTCTTGAAATCCATTAAAGCCTATCTTTTTAACAAACCTAGTTATAGTTGCTTCTCCAATGCCCAATTCATGTGCTATTTCACTTATTGATTTATATATACACTCCATTCCATTTTCTTGTATATATTCCTCTAAAATCTTATCATTTTTACTTTGCTTATATTCACATAACTTTATCTCATCTATTATTCCCATAGTATCCCTCCTAAACAAATTTACTTACAGCACCTATTAAACCTGCTTTATTGCCTAGTTTTGCCAATTCTATATTTACAGTCTCATAAAATTTCCTTGGTAATATCTTTTCTAAAGACCCCTTTATTCTTTTCTCTACATAATCCCTTCTCTCCATTATTCCTCCACCTAAAATTATAGTTTGAGGATTTATAATATAAATTATATTTAGTATTAACTCAACTATCTTTTCTAGTATATTATCTATTTCTTCAATACAGACCTCATTTCCTTTTTCTGCTAAGTCAAAAATTTCTTTTCCATTTAAATTTTTTCCTAATCTACTATTTACATTATTCACTAAACTAGTTGTAGATGCTATATCTTGAATCTCTTCTCCATTAAACCTCATATATCCAATCTCGCCAGCACTATTACTATTTCCATAGAAAATCTCATTATTTAATACTAATGCTCCACCGATTCCTGTCCCTATAGTTATCATAAAAAGAGAGTTACTTCCCATTCCTGCTCCCGCTAAATTTTCACCTAATGCCGCAGCATTAACATCATTTTCTACTCTAACTTCTATCTTATATTTATTTTCTAGATAACTTTTTATTTCTGTTCCTGTATATCCTGGAATAGTGCTACCTGCATATACTATTTTCCCACTCTCTACATCTACTACACCAGCTGTAGATATACCAATTTTTAGTATCTCATATCTTTTAATTAGTTCACTAATTAGACTATCTATATCTTCTAAAATAAAATTTTCATTCTCATTTTTTCTTGTTTTAATAGTGCCACTTTCTATAATCTCTAAATTTCCACCTATAACCCCAAACTTTATATTAGTTCCACCAATATCAATAGCTATAAACTTTTTCATTCTCTTACCCCCAATTTTAAAATAGGGCGTTGTAAAATAGCTTCTAGCTCCTACAACACCCTTGATAAATATTTTCTTTTTAGTTTTTATTTAAAATATTTATCATATATCTTTTTAACTTCTTTTCTCTTTTCTTCTGATATTTCTTTCATAGGCTTTCTACAATATCCAGCCTCAACACCAGCTTCTTCTAATAGTCCTTTTAGTGTTTGATATAGTCCAGTATTTATAACATCTGTTATGAAGTCATTTGTTATATGTTGAACTTTTCTAGCTTCTTCAATTTTTCCTTCTTTAACTAATTCAAAAATCTGTCTAGCTCTTACTCCATTTAAGTTAAAAGTAGATCCAATAGCTCCATCTACACCTAATACTGCTGCTGATAACATCATTTCATCAAATCCTGCATATATAAGCTTTTCCGGATAAGTTTTTCTCATTCTTTCTAAAAGATAAAAATCAGCCGCTGTAAACTTAACACCTATAATTTTCTTATTTTCAAAAAGCTCTCCAAACTGGTCTAATGACATGTTAACTCCAGTTAAAAATGGAATTGAATATATTATCATTTCATTGTCTACAGAGTTTATTATAGTATTGTAATAATCTTTAATTTCCTCAAAATCAAATTTATAATAAAATGGTGTCACTGCTGATATTGCATTATATCCAAGATCTGTAGTAAATTTTGCAAGCTCTACAGCTTCCTTAATATTTACAGATCCTACTTGTGCTATAAGCTTAACTGAATCCTTTACTTCATCTTTTGCAATTTGGAAAATTTTCTTTTTCTCTTCAGTCGAAAGCATAAAGTTTTCCCCAGTGCTTCCTCCTACATAAAGACCATCCACTTTACATACGTCAATATTGTGTCTTACTATTTCTCTAAGTCCCTTTTCATTAATATTACCATCCTTATCAAAAGACACTAATAATGCTGAATAAATACATCTCATTTCTCTTTCCTCCTAATTCTCTCTTAAAATATCTACAAATCTTTTTGTTATTTCCTGTGGCCTAGTTATAGCACCACCAACTACCGCTGAATATGCTCCATGCTTATATGCATTTTTTAAATCTTCTACAGAATGAATTTTTCCTTCTGCAATAATAGGAATATTTAAAGTAGAACTTAATTTCTCTATAAGCCCTAAATCTACCCCTGATTCTTTCCTTGAATATTTTGTATATCCTGAAAGAGTTGTAGAAATGCAATCCACACCTAACTTATAAGCTTCTACTCCTTCTTCATACGTAGATATATCTGCCATTACTAATCTATTTTTCTCATGAATTAAATCTATTAAATCCTTTACATTTTCTCCATTTGGTCTTTCTCTGTTTGTACAATCAAGTGCTATCATTTCGCAACTTGTTTTCTCAATTAATTCTAAAACTTCCCTTTTAGATGCTGTAATATAAATTTCTGAATCATCATAACATCTTTTTATTATTCCAATTACAGGTAAATTTACAACCCTCTTTATTTCCTCTATATCTTTAATTCCTTGAGCTCTTATTCCTACTGCTCCACCTTCTTTTGCTGCTATTGCCATTTTCCCCATTATATAAGAACTATGAAGAGGTTCATTTTCTAAAGCTTGGCAAGAAACAATGAGTCCACCTTTAACTTTTTCTAACACTTAATCACCACTTTCTATTTTTTATATCTTAATTATAATGGTATTTATTTCCATTTTCAATAGGTTTTTTAAAATTTTTTTCATTATTTTTTTATTTTCGGAAATTTTTTTCGTCATTTTATTTAAAAAAATGTAAAACTCGCTATAAAGCGAGTTTTATCCTAAGTTTATAATGTTAAATTTCATAATTGTTTAAATTAATATATTTATGTTCTCTCTTATTACTTCTACATATAAAGTCTTTTTGAAAGAATATTTTTAAAAGTCTTTATATTTCTTTCTTCTTCAAAAACAAACATCAAAACAATAACAGAAATCATAGATATTAAGTAAAAATATAGTTTTAAAAATTTCATAGTTCTTCAGCTGCCTTTCCTTTATTATTGCCATTTCACACTTAATTTATATTTTTATCTTAAAACATTCTTCTGTATTCTCTCTATATTTAATCTGAATTATACATGAATTCAAAATTTATTTACTAATTGTTCTTCTACTATCTATTATATGCAAGCTTATTTCCTAATATAATAGCTTTTTCTATTATTTATTATATAATAGAATTGAATTTTAATTATAGAAAGAAGGGTGTCTTATGGAAAATCCTAATATAAAAACCTTAGGTCAAGACCTTTATAAAGCACATGTTCTAACAAGAAATACACTTTCAAAAGAGCTTAAAGACTTTAATATTACTGTTGAACAATGGAATGTTATAAAGCACCTCTCCGAAAGAGAAGGATGCAATCAAAAGGATCTTGCCAAGAGATGTTTAAAAGATAGAGCTGCACTTACTAGAATATTAGATATTTTAGAAAAAAAAGATATTATCAAAAGAGAATCTTCTCCTAATGATAGACGTGAATTTTTAATATTTTTAACTTCTATTGGTAAAAAAACTTTTTCTGATATTTCACCTATTATGAATGTAACTGCATCAAAAAACTTTAATAATTTTACCTTTGATGAAATCCATAATTTAAAATTTTTATTAGATAAACTTATTTCTAATTTAGATTGAATATAGAAAAACTCTTTTAATCATACAACTATTTTAAAAGAGTTTTTTATTATATTATATAGTTGACTTTATCAACTATTGACTTTATCATCTAAAAGGATTATACTTTCAAAGGATTAATTTTTATAATTTTTGGAGGTTTACATGCATACAGCAGATGAAAAAAAACAATTAAAGGCAAAATATATAACAGTATTTGCTACATTTTTAGCTTTTATGGGAATTGGGGTTGTAGATCCACTTCTTCCTACAATAGCTAAAAGTATTGGAGCAAGCTCATGGCAAATAGAAATGTTATTTACTGCATACATATTTACAATGGCAATTATGATGATTCCAACTGGTATTATTGCTCCTAAAATAGGTAATAAAAAAATGATGGCTGTGGGATTAGCCCTAGTAACAATCTTTTCATTTTCTTGTTCAGTTTCTAACGGAATAACAGAATTATCTTTTTTCCGTGCAGGATGGGGACTTGGAAATGCATTCTTTTTCGCAACAGCTATGGTTTTACTAATAGCATTTAGTAAGGAAGCAAGTGGTGCTATCGGTTTATACGAAGCTGCTATTGGACTTGGAATGGCTGGTGGTCCATTAGTTGGAGGAGTTTTAGGACATTTCTCTTGGAGACTTCCATTCGTTGCTACCTGTATTCTTATTTTTATCGCATTTTTATTAGTTACCTTCTTCGTTTATGAGCCGAAAAATAAAACTGAACGAAAAAGTGCTGGCTTAAAAGAACTAATAGCTTTAATAAAATTAAAGAAATTCTTAAAAATAGCAATTGGTGCTATGTGCTACTATTATGGATTTTTCGTTATATTAGCATATACCCCACTTGTTTTAAAAATACCTACAATTGTTTTAGGTATAGTATTTTGTGGTTGGGGATTAATGCTTGCATTAGGTTCAGCAGTTTTATCACATAAACTTGAAGAAAAATACCATGTTTCAAAAATAATTCCATATAGCTTAGTTATATTCTTAATACTAATGCTTGGACTATTCTTTATACATAATCTTTATATCAGAATAGCAATTGTTATTATTAGTGGTTTGGTTTCAGGTTTAAACAATGCTTTATTTACTACTTATGCAATGAGTTCTTCACCATATGGAAGAGATATTACATCTGGTGCTTACAACTTTGTAAGATGGCTTGGCGCAGCTATTGCTCCTCTTTTATCTGGTTTAATAAGTGATATATTCACAAGTAGTACACCATTTATTATTGCAAGTGTAATAATAGCTATCGGTATTGTTTCAATTAGTTTAAAAACTAAACCAGAATAAATTTAAAACTACTATTATTTTATAAACATAACTTAAGTTAACTCTTTAGTTAATAACTATTAAAGATTTCCACTATTAGATTTGAATCTTAACTTTCAAATTTAATAGTGGTTTCTTAAACTTAAAACAAATAAAATTTTTCTAATAATGAGAATTTAAACTTCTCATTATCTTAATACAACAAGGAAGTGACCTTACATGGAAACAAATCATTCATCAAAAATAAGTAATATAGTAATTAATAATTTAAAACCTAAAAAGATTTTCCCTGATAACTGGGCAAGTCTTAGAGTCGTAATAGCTCTTTTCATTTCACTTTTAATTGGAGTTCTATTGAAAAATTCAGAGCTTCAAGCATTATTAGTAGTTGGAACATTTTTAGAAGGTATTTTAGTTTTATTACCTCATCATAGTAATAGAGCTGTGGTTGGAATAAGTACTTCTATTTTACTTATCCTTTCCTTTTTTATAGGCTCAATATTATATCAACACGAAATAATTGTATACATAATCTTTTTTATACTTATATTTATCTCTGGATTATTAAGAAAAATAAATGTCTTAGTTTCTATTAGAGCTTTAATTATTTCAATTTTTGTTTTAGGTTCATCACAATTAACTGTGAATCATCAAATGGGAATGCTTTTAACTGCTTCAATAAGTGTTGGTATTTTAATTGTGTTAGTATGCCAATTACTACCTCCATATATTAACAAATTTACTGCTCAAAGAAAATTTGTTGCTAATATTTTTTCTGAATTAGGTAAAGATGCTTCTCTTTTAATTAGTAAAAAAAGAAATACATCATCTTATTTAACTGCTATTCAAGAAACTAGACATCTTCTAAATAATTTAGATTATAGAAGCAAAAACAATATTGATTTTTTATTTAATCTAGTCTCTAAAGCCGAAATAATGGAAGATTACTTTAACTTAATTCACAATAAAAATTTAAATGAACTTCAAATCAATAATTTAAATGAAATAAGCAAACTCTTAATAAATATCTCTTTTAAATTAAAAGATTCAAAAAATAAAGACTTTACTTTTCAACATGAATTTAAAGAAATTACAAAACTTTTAGTTCAATGTAATTTTGATGTTGATCTCGCTTTTAAAAATATATTAAATGAAGAAATAAATCTTTCTAATGTGGAAGAAAAAAATAAAAATATAATTAAATCTGTTTTAAATGAATTAAATTTTAAATCACCAATATTTATACAAGCTGTAAGATTAGCTATTTTTACTATGATAGCCGCTATTATAGGAGATTTATTAACACTTATTCCGGTTATTTCTATGCCAGACCACGGATTCTGGGTACCTTTAACTACTGCCATAATTCTTTTCCCTGATTATATAGATGTTTTCAGTAAAGGTATTGAACGTTCATTAGGTACTATAATTGGAGCAATACTTGGAGTACTTCTTTTATTTCTTCCACTAGGCTTAATAGGACACTCTATTTTAGTATTTATTTTGTTAGTAGGTTATATAATCTTCCGTTTTGCTGGTCAATTTTGGATTATGTTCTGGATTACTGCTTGGCTTTGTAATATAGGTGTATTAACTCATGTTGCAATTCCAAGATCTATCTATACTGTTGCCGGCGCAATTGTAGCTATAATCGCTTGTGTAATTTGGCCTGCTTGGAATACTAATAAAATAGATAAATTACTCTCTTCTTGGATTAAGGTTCAAACGAAATATCTTAATGCTATAATTAATACTTCTTTATCTAATAAAGAAACTGCAAAGCTTACAGCTATACGTCATAAATCTAATACGATTTATCAACAATTATTTATGAATATTAATAAAGCTTCTTATGAACCAGTATTTGAAGAATCTAAATGGAATAATGAAAACTTAGCTGCTCTTATGAGTGTTGTTACTAACATGAACTATACAATATCTAGTTTAAATATTATAAATAAATCTGATACAGATATTAATGAAATCATAACTGAAGTGGAATTATCCTTAGAGGCTTTAAGTGAATCTATTTTAAGTAAGAATCCAAAACCAATTCAATATATCTATAATATTGAAAACTTCAATTTAGATATAGAAAATAAAAATTTAAATTTTCAATTAAAAGAGACTTTAAAAAGTTTAATTTCGGACATAATAAAAATAGAACATATAATAAATATATTAAATTAAAATTAATCTAAAAATGCTTATTATGTACTACCTATTTTTTAAATATTTAATTATAAATCTTACAATAAAGTTAAACTCCTTTTATATACCTTGTTTATTATGGATTTAACTGTAAATTTATTGTATAATTTATAATTATACAAAAATCGAGGTTAACTAAAGATGAGTAAAATAAATAACAGTAACAATAACAATAAAATTCCTAAAGAAAAAAACATGTCTAATACTGCAAAATCCCTTTCTTCTCAAAAGAAGAAAAGTATTGATAAAGTGGCTGTAGGCATAGTAGTTCTAGCAGTTATTTTAGTTGGATTAATAGGTACTCAATTAGTTTTAAATGGGCCTAGCACTAGTTCTGATACTAAATACTCTTATTTTAATGAATTAGATACAACTTTTAGTGCATCATTCTTAACAAAACTTAATGCATATAGAAATACAAATGGGTTATCTGAATTAAATAGAGTTCCTAGTGTTACAAATGGTTCATCTTCAACTTTTACTTTACCAGACTTAAGTACAGTTGCTAGAGAAAATAAATGTAATACAGAAGATAAACTTGCTGAAGTTGTACTTCAAAAGTTTATAGCATCGTCAGAAAATAAACAGATTGCAACTGCATCAGTTTCAAACATTTATTTGAATACAACTGTTACAAATAACACTCTAACACTAGTAGTTAAAGTACCATTTGAACAATAAAAAAAGGGCTAAAAGCCCTTTTTTTATTTTAATTTAACTGAAATCACCAGTCTTTACTTTTTCAATTTTTTCTATAACTTCTTTAAATTGAGGTAAATATTTTTTATGTGCTACTAATAAATCATTTAATATCTTTCTTCCCTTTTCATCATCTGATACTAATGGATTTGTAATCATTGCAAGTAACGCTGTATTATAATCTCCTGTAAATGCTGCTTCTGCTGCTAATCTTTCAAAAGATTTAATTCCATTTGTTAATCCTTGTGCTGCCATTGGTAGTTCTGAAACTGTTTCAACTGGTACTGGACCATCCTTAGTTATATAACAGCTTATTTCAACTGCTGAATCATTATCAAACTGTTTAAGTTTACCATTATTTTTAGTATTAACAGCTACAATATTCTTCTTATCATTATATATACCATTTATAACATTACATGCTACATCTGAATAATGTGCTCCACCTCTTTTTGATAACTCTTCAGGTTTATCTTTTAAATTTACATCTTTATATAATTCAAATAATTTCTTTTCAACTTCAATTACTACTTCTGCTCTAGTTTTATTTTCTTCAAAATCTTTTAATTCTTGTTTAAGCATAACGTTTCTCTTATAGTAATATCTGTGATATGGACAAGGAAGTAATTGGAACGCTCTTATAAATGCTGGATCCCAATCAATAGCTTCTATATTCGCCATAGTTTGATTAAACTTTCCATTTACAAGCATATCAAATACTTTTTCACTTATATCTTCTCCATCAAGATAAACTCTTTCACCAAATACCATATGATTAAGTCCTGCAAAATCTACTGTTACTCTATCTCTATCTACACCTAACATATCAGCAAGTCCAAATTGCATTCCAATTGGAACATTACATACTCCTATAACTTTTTTATGTGATCCATATCTTAAAAGTGCTTCTGTAACTATTCCTGCTGGGTTTGTAAAGTTTATAAGCCAAGCATCAGGACATAATTCACTAATATCTTTAGCAATATCTAAAATAACTGGAACTGTTCTAAGTGCTTTAAAAAGCCCTCCTGCTCCATTTGTTTCTTGTCCTAAAAATCCATAGCTTAAAGGAATTCTTTCATCCTTTGCTCTTGCCTGAAGTAATCCTACTCTTAATTGTGTAGTAACAAAATCTGCATCTTTTAGTGCTTCTCTTCTATCTAAAGTTGTGTATATTTTCATTGGAACGCCAGCTTTTTCAACCATTCTTCTTGCAAGTTTAGATACTATTTCAAGTTTTTCTTTACCTTCTTCAATATCTACAAGCCAATATTCTGAAACTGGTAACTCATCATATCTTTTTATAATTCCTTCTACAAGTTCTGGTGTATAGCTTGACCCTCCACCAATTGTAACTATCTTTAACTTTTTCATAAAACTCACTCCTTTATTTATATAAAAAAAATCACTTTATTTCCTTCATTGATTCTATCCTACCATTTCAAAAATTCTTTTGAAATAGTTTTCTATCCTAATATAACCAATTATAAATAAAGTGATTTTTTACTCTGAAAAAACGCCCTGTTTTTTATTTATTTCTTATTTCATTTAATTTTTCTGCTATTTTTTCTATCATATAAATAACAGGAACTTGAGTAGTTAATTGATGTGTGCCATTCTTTTGAATTTGAACATAGTAACTTAAATTTAAATCCGATAATTTAGCTAAAGTCGAATTTCTACTATTTGTTATAGATATTATTTTTCCTTGTTTATATTTTACACTTTTCAAATAATCCAAAATCACACCATTTTCGCCTTCCACAGAGAAAACTAATGAAACTGAATTTTCCACAGATACCTGCTCTATTGGATAAAATGGATCTGTTAAATTTAAAGCAAATTTCCCCATTCCACTTAAATGTCTAGCTGCATAGCTTGCCATTACTCCCGAACTTCCAAATCCTACACAAAATATAGTTTCATAATCATTTAATAAAGTGGCTATATCTTCTATAGTTTTTTTAAATTCCTCTGTTTCTGTTCTATTTAAAAACTCAATTATAATACTTTTATCGTCCTTTATTATAACCTCATTAGACTCTTTTAAATACATCTTTAATTTTATCTTAAATTCTGAAAATCCATCGCATCCAAACTTTTTACATACACGTAATACTGTTGTTGTTGAAACATGCGTCAAATCTGCAAGCTCTCGAATTCTCATATATATGACTTTATTTTTATTATTTACTATATACTTATAAACTTCTAATTCTAATTCATTTAACTTTGATATTTCATTTAGTTCAAACATACTACACCTACCAAATCACAATAAAATTATTCTATTTAATTTTACCATAAAAGCTAGATTTTAAGAATTTTTATAACTAATCTCCCATTATCTCACATGCTGTTTCTATTATATTATCAATATAGTAATCTCCAAGATAACTTAAACTACTTTCTCCATAATGAGCTTTTTCTAATAATGTTTGTATATATTTAATCTCATCTGTCATACTGTTCATTTTTCTTTCCATATCTTTATCCATAATAATTCACCTCTTATATTAATTTGTTTTTAATAGCAAATTCTTTTAATTCATTACGAAACTTTGGATGAGCAATTTTTATTAAGCTTTCTGCTCTCTCCTTTATACTTTTTCCTGTTAAATTAGCTACCCCATATTCAGTAACTATATAATCTACATCATTTCTAGAAAATGATATTGCTGATCCCTTTTCATGAAACATACATATAGTAGAAATAGTATCATTTTTAACTGTTGATTTTAATGCAATTATTGACTTTCCGCCCTCTGCCATAAATGCTCCTATTCCAGTATCGCCTTGTCCACCTGTTCCACTATATTGTGAGTAGCCAAAGCTTTCTGATGCACATTGTCCTGTTAAATCAACTGCTAACGTAGTATTTATAGATACCATTTTTTTATTTTTACTTATAACATATGGATTATTTACATAAGAACATTTTTTAAGTTCTATTCCTGGATTGTCATCTAAAAATTCATATAACTTTTTACTACCTAAAGCAAATGTTCCAATTATCTTATTTTTATGAAGTGTCTTTTCTGTATTCGTTATCACTCCTGCTTCAAATAAATCCACTATTCCTTCTGTAATCATCTCTGTATGAATTCCTAAGTTTTTCTTTTCCTTAAGTGCCATTGCTACAGCATTTGGTATTCCACCTATTCCAAGTTGAAGTGTTGCTCCATCATCTACAAGTTCTGAAATATATTTTCCTATAACTATTTCTTTTTCAGAAGGTTCCTTTATCTCTAATTCAGGTATCTTACAACTACTTTCTATTAAGTGATCTACTTCACTAATATGAATTTGAGTGTCTCCATGAACTCTTGGTAAATTTGGATTAACCTCTAATATAATAATATCTGCTGCATCTATATTCTCTCTTTCATATACTAAAGATAATGATAAGGAGAAGAATCCATGTTTATCCATTGGAGTTACTGCTCCAACAAATATATTTGGTTTTCTATACTTTAATCTTCTCGTTGCTGAATATCTTAAATGTGTGGGTATATAACTGCATAACTCCATCTTTTGTGAATTTCTAGCAGCCCCTCCCATAAATAATGATTCATTAAAAAAATGTCCCTTCATAGATTCTTCTGTATTATATTTATATTTAATTAAGCTCAACATTGTTACAATTGTAACATTCTTAACCCTATTTTTTATAGTGTGTAGGTTACTCAAGAACATTTGTGGTTCACATGGTCCTAACGAGCATACAATTTCATAATTTGATTTTACCAAGCTCAATGCTTCTTCCACTGATAATAATTTTTCATTATATTCTTTCACAAAATCCATTAGAATTGCCCCCTCAAGCATATTTGATAAAAAAAGAGTCACATACTCCCACTAGGTTTCCCTTGGAAATATGCAACTCTAAATCTCTCTCTGCATAACTTTTTCTCTTTATTTTATGATTTTATTATCTCATAATTTTCAGAATATTTCAACTATTATTTGTTAATTTTTTAACTATTTTTTTCTATTATTTTTTCTTCACTACTAATCCCTACTTTTTTTAGTTCCAATAAAATAATATTTAATGAAACCCAAACTATCCCTAATGAATATCCTGCTAAAACTGAACTTAAATCATTTTCAAAATACAATTGAGATACTCCAGTTAAAAGAACTATAATTAAAAATACTGTTATTACAGCTTTTCGTAAATAAATATTGTCTAAATGCTCATAAATTATATATAAACCAAATCCAAATATTACAATGACATTAAAGCTTTTTCCATCTAAGAAATTCTGTAACATAGAGATATACATGCTTATATAATTAAATACATATACTACAATTTCTTTTAATAAATATCCTCCACAAATAGTTAAAATAATATATCTTATTTCTATATTTCTGTCTTTCTTCTTATTTATCATAAATAGTATTAGTAATATAGGAATTATTATATACATAATATCTAGTGTCATTAAATTTATCATTTTAAATACTAGATGAAATATATAATTATCTTTAAATAATTTATTGATAATATAATATGTTATTTGATTAAACACAGTAAAATCATTAGTGACTATTCCACTTATTATATTTGCAAATATATCTATAAATGCTCCTAAAATAACTGCTACTGCTAAAACAAAGAATCTAACTTTTCCTAATGAATTAAATTTATTATATAAATACATTATAACTTTTACTATTAAACTTAATATCTTTTCTTTATATGCTTTTATTAAAAAGAAAAGTCCAATTACTAAAATTGCTATAACTGCACCTATAACTAAATACTTTCTTATGTACACATGGAACATCTTCCAATTATCCCCTAGAATATCTCCAATAGTTAAAAAAACAGCCGTCCAAGCCATTGCTCCAGTATATGCACTTATTGCATATTTTTTATAACTAAGTTCTGACATTCCTGAAACGTAACCTATAATATGTTTAAGTCCTGGAATAAAACATATAAAAAATATTAGCACTGCTCCAAATCTATCTAATATTTTTGATACCTTTTCAATTTTTTCCGGACCTAGATGAATTTTGGGACCATGTTTATGAAAAAATCGAGTTTCTAGTTTTCTTCCTATAAAATAAGATGCTGTCATCCCTGAACTAACTCCTAAAACAGCAGTAATAAATACTAAAACTAAGTTTAACTCGCCTTTAAAAACTAGAAATCCAGAATATATTATTAAGATTTCCCCTGGTAAAAAAGGGACTCCCATAAGCTCTATCGTTAATAATATATATATTAATATGTACCCATAATGAGGAATTAAATGTAATATGCTCGTCATCTAATCTACTTCCTTTTTATTTTATTAAGCCTCCTTATTATAACTCAAAAACTATACTATATTATTAAAATAATACTAATCTCGCTTTTCTATTCTATTTTTAACAAATTTCTCATATTTTTTATCTTTGAATATTTCTCCAACTTTTTTCAAAGACTAAAATGATATATTAGTCTATTTTCAATAACTAATAATCTTATGAGTATAGGAGGAATCTTTCAATGAAATTATTCCAAAGAAAAAATGTATATGATGTTATAGAAGGAACTAAAAATGAACATAAAGTTCGTAGCTTAAAAACCTTTGATCTAGTTTTATTAACTATTGGTACTGTTATTGGTACTGGTGTTTTAGTTTTACCTGGTGTTGTAGCTGCAACTACAGCTGGACCTAGTGAAATTCTTTCATATATAATAGCTGGAATTGCATCTATTTTCGTAGTTTTTTGCTATAGTGAATTTGCTTCATCTATACCTACTGCTGGTGGTTCTTACAGTTATATTTATGTTAGTATGGGAAAATTCTTTGCACTTATTGCTGGTGCATCAGTTTTATTAGGATATATATTAATATTAGGATTTGTTTCTAATGGATGGGCAGCTTATTTTGATTCTTTTTTAGAAATGTTTGGAGTAAAACTGCCCTTTGCACTAACCCACATTCCAACTGAAGGTGGCATTGTAAACCTTCCTGCAATTATAGTTGTTTTACTTATGACTCTTCTTTTATCGAAAGGTACAAAAGATAGTAAAAAAATTAATAACCTTATGGTTCTTATAAAAGTTTTAGTAATTTTAATATTTATTATAGTTGGTGTTTTTTACTTTGATGCTTCTAATTTATCAGATTTTTTCCCAATGGGTGTTGGAGGAACACTACATGGTGCTGCAATATTATTTTTAGCCTATTCTGGCTTTGATGTTACTGCATCTGCCGCTGAAGAAACTATAGATCCTCAAAAAACTATTCCTAAAGCATTAATTCTTTCAATTTTTGCTTGTATAACTATCTACTCTCTAGTTTCTCTTATTTTAACGGCTATGGTTCCTTATAATCTTTTAAATCAACCTGATGCTTTATCCTATGCACTTTTAAAAGTTGGGCAAACTATTCCAGCTAGTCTTTTATCTTTAGGTGCTATAATAGGAATTCTCGCTATTATTTTTGCAGTATGTTTTGGATGTTCACGTATCTTAGCTAATGCAAGTAAAGATGATTTTATTCCTAAAGCCTTTGCTAAAGAAAATAAAAACGGAGTGCCCATAGTGTCTCTATGGTTTCTTGGCATAGTAGGCTCAATCCTGGGTGGATTTATAAATATTAATGTTCTTTCTAATACAGCTACTCTTGCTTTACTTTTTGTATATCTTATGGTTTGTATTGCTTTAATAGTATTTAGAAAAACAGATCCAGATTTTAAAAGAAGTTTTAAAACCCCACTAGTCCCTTTAATCCCTATTTTAGGTGTACTTTGCTGTGGATACTTAATGATACAAATCCCCTATGAAAATTGGATATACTTTGTTATCTTCGTAATAGTAGCTCTTCTTTTACAATTAATATATTTAAAATTTAAAGAAAAAAGAAAACACTCTGAGAAATTACACAATGAAAATTAAAAAACTCCTCTTTCATGTGATATACTATAAAAAATAAATTTTAATTATAAGGGAGCATGTACATGATTTTTAGAAAAGGGACATTACAAGATTTAAAAGATATACAAAGTATTATATCTGATGCAAAAAAATACTTAAAAGATTCTGGAGTTACTCAATGGGTAGGTGAATATCCTTCTGAAGAACTTTTAACTAATGATATTAATTCTGGTGAAAGCTATGTAGCTGTAGAAAATGGTGAAATTTTAGGCACATGCCTTATAAGTTTCCAAGAAGAACCTTCTTATAATAATATTTATGATGGTGCTTGGCTTACTTTAAATAGTTATGCTGTAATACATAGACTTGCTGTAAAAAAGACTAGCAGAAATAAAAATGTTGCTAGTAAACTTCTAGATTTCGCTAAAGATTTGGCTCTAGAAAATAATATCCACAGTTTAAAAATAGATACCCACAAAGATAATTCTACAATGAAAAAACTTATGGAAAAAAATGATTTTATCTACTGTGGAAGAATCATTCTTTCTGATAATTCTGAAAGAATTGCTTTTGAAAAAGTTTTATCTTAAATAAATAAAAGGGCTTGGCAATCCGGCGAAAGACAAACCAAGCCCTCAGTAAGCACTTATACGTACCAACTGCTAGATAAGAATATCATCATTTGCTATAGAAGTCAATTTTTTTCTTCATTTTATTTGCTCTTGACTTTTAATTCATACTAAATTAGTATAGATTTAAATAATTACTAAAGAAAGAGGTATCTTATGAATACAGAAAAAGATTTAGAAAAAAAAGAAACTGAAAAGGTTGCTGTTGAAGCACCTAAAAAAATTAAATATCAATGTCTTCATACAACTGAAGAAAGAGAATGTACTTGCCTTAGAAGTAAGGGCTTAGTATTAATGAAATAGAAGTTTTCCTATGTAAAGTTATTTTACATAGGAATTTTTTATTTAAAGATATTTTCATATGAAGTTTTTTCATAGAAAATATTTTTATATTTTTGGAGATTTATAGTAAACTATTCATATAGATTAATATCAGGAGGCTATTTTATGAGCAAGAAATCTAAAGATAAAACAGTAAAGAATCAACCTATAGAAACACCAGCACCAGAAAAGAGTCCTAAACTTTCTTTAGGAAAATCTCTTTTAAATATAATTGTATTAGAAATAATTTTATATTTTTTATATGCATTCCTTAAAGGAATTCACTTTACATTTTTCTCTTATTTAATACTTATTCTTTTATTTATAGGTGCTATTGCTGCTGTTGCATTATGTATCTACTCTATTTATAAGAAATTTTCAAAATCTGATACTCCTACAACTTTATAAAAACTCATTTTTAAGCTCCTTCATTGGAGTTTTTTATTTTAGTATTTTACTTTCTATAAAACATATTGAATAATTCATTGATATAGTTAAAATTAAATAAACAAATTAAAACATCGACACGAACTTTAATATTTTAAATATATTATCAGTTCGTGTTTTTTCATTTTTAAATATCATTTTATTAATATTTATTCATTCTTAGTATCATTTAACTAAAATAAATATCTTTTTTTAGTTTATATATAAATATCTTTTTCTATATTGAAAAAAAGTGTGAAAATATATAATCTTAATTTTAAAATTAAGATTATATATTTTTTAAGATAAAATAAATTTTAGAGTAAAAAGGAAAACGGTATTAAATTATGAAATTTTTCAAAGAATTTTCTCCATTCCAAAAAGGATTTTTTGTCTTTTTTATGGCAGCTAGTATAATTACATTCTTTCTTCCAGCTTTCATAAAAGGCGGAACACTAGATAGTGTATTAACTTTCGGTGGAATCATTGGTCTTATTGCAACATTAACTGGTGTTATTACATCTATTTATCAAGCAAGAGGTAATCTTATCTTATATACTTGGTGGATAGTTAACACTATTGCTATGCTTGGAATAGATTTTTCAGGAAATCTTTATGGTCAAGGAATTAAGACTATAATTTTAACTTTACCTCTTCAAGTTTATGGACTTTTAGCTTGGAAAAAGAACTTAGAAAAAAGCAAAACTAAAGTTGTAACTGTAAGAAGAGTAAAGCCAAAAGAGTGGATTATTTACGCTATTGTATTAGTAGTTGGTTGGTATTTATATATGTTACTTATAAAATATCTTCCATATTTTGTTCACTATATATTTGGAACACAAATCAAACCAGATCCATCATTAATTTTAGACTCAATTTCAGGAACATTAACTACATTTGCCTTCTACTTAACTGCTAGAAGATATGTTGAACAATGGGCATTCTGGATTTTAGCTAATATGGGATTTATCCTTTTTGTAAAATCATTTATTGCTGCACCTCATTTCTCAATTGTTTACCTTTCAGGAGCAGTAATGTGGGGACAATATCTTGTAAGTTCAATTTATGGATACTTTAACTGGATAAAAATAGAAAAACAACAAAAAGCTGAAGCTTTAGCATAACATAAAGGCATCATTTGAAAAAAATGATGCCTTTTCTTTTCTTTTAATTATTTGAAATTATCTTTTTATGTGGAATTCTTAAGGTGTTTTCTTCTATACTCTCTTCTAATCCCATAGCTAAGTTATAGGCTATTTCTAAAATACTCTCTCCTTGTTTTTTAGCATCACTTATAATAGTTCCAGCTAAATTTCCTTTCTCCACTTCTTTTAATCCTTCTTCTGTTCCATCTACTCCAATAATTATTGGCTTATATGTTCTATTATTTCTCTCATTAAATTTATCTATTGCTACCATTGCTCCTAATGCCATTTCATCATTATTACTAAAAATAACTTCAATTTTTTCTTCATAGTTTCTTAGCCATTCCTTCATAATGATTCCAGCATTCTCTTTTTTCCATTCTCCTACTTCACTAGCTACTTTTTCTAAATCTAATCCATATTTGTATAATGGCTTTATACAATATTCTGTTCTTAAAGTTGCATCTTGATGACCTTGCTCACCTTCTAAAATAGCATACTGTATTTTTCCATCCCCATTTTTATCTACCCTATTTCTATTTTTCTCATATTTTTCTATTAATATTTCTCCTTGCATTTCGCCTGATTCTTTAGCTTGTGCTCCCACATAATATACCTTACCCCATCTTTTCATATCATCTTCAACTATTTCTCTATTAAAAAATATTACTGGTATATTTTCTTTTTTGCACTTATCTATTATATTCGCTCCTGCTGTTCTATCTACAATATTTACACATATTACATCATAATTTTGTTTTATTAGATTATCTACTTGGTTATCCTGCTCACTCATATCTTCTTTTCCATCTAATAAATCAACTACAATCTTTACCCCCTTTTCTTCTTCAAGTTCTTTTGCTTTTTTCTCTATCTCTTTAGTTATTGAAGAAATAAAAACGTCTTCTTGATTGTATAAAGTAACTCCAATTTTTATTTCCTTCTTTTTTACTTCCCCATTACTACATCCCATTACTATAAAAATATTAACTAAAACTAATTCAACTAAGAACTTTCCCCTACGCCCTCTCATTATTTCTATCCCCCTAAAGAATACATTAATTTATAAATGGAAATAAAATTTTTTGATTATAATCATAATACATATTTTCATTATTTATTATTTTAGAATCTATCACTACATTCTGAAATTCCTTTTTTTCTATTAAATCTATTCCTGCTTTTACTCCTAAGTACCCCATATTAAATTCATTTTGCATTGAAAATCCATTAATAATTCTTTTTTCTAATGCTGATATTATATAATCATTTGTTCCTACTCCATAAATTTCAATTTTACTATCTTCAAAGTTTTCTTCTTTTATTCTTGCAATTTCCTCTAATAATTCCATATCAAAACTAACTATAATATCTCCTCTATTATCTTTAAATAAACTCTGAATTATACTTGTCCAACTTTTACTTTTATTCTTTTTAATAAATTCTATATTATTATCTGTTATTTTAATTGACTCTAAAAAACCTTCTTTTCTTTCTTCTATATAATCAATATTCTCATCTAATAAAACTAGGATATTTTTATTAAAGTGTCCTCTACTCATAATTTCATCTCCTAATTTATACCCTATTTTTTTATTATCGTATGGTATGTTAATTATATTAGAGTTTTTTTCTTTTAATTCATCTATTTTTGTTTCTAATATAATTATAGGAATATTTCTTTTCCTTTTTTCAATATCCTCTTTTATCACTTCATACTCAATAGGTGAAATTAAAATCGCATCACAGTCCCCATCTAACTCTTCTTTCAAAAGATTTCTTTGCTCTTCTTTATTATTTTTTTTACTTAAATTAATAATATTTATCTTTATATTTTTTTCTTCTTTTATTCTATCAATACCATTTTTCACTCTTAAAAAACTACCAACCTTTTCGCCTCTTGTAATTATAGAAATATTTAATGCCCTTTTTTCTTTAACAAAAATAGTTTCATTTATAAAAAATACTACTGATATTACTGCAAGAACAAATGCAATAATTAAAACTCTTCTCCTTCTCATTTTTTCAATTCCCTCTCATCTATTTTTTCTATATCTATACAAGGCATATGAATTCTGACCGTTGTTCCTTCATCTAATTCACTATATATTTCTAAACCATATTCTTCTCCAAAGTATAACTTTATTCTTTCATTTACATTTTTAAGTCCGATTCCAGAACCTTTTCCTTTTTCCTTTGAATAACTGGTCAAAAGAGATTCTCGTACTTCATCTAACATTCCCATTCCATTATCAACTACATCTATATAAACATCATTTTCCTTTTTATATCCATGAATTAATATTTCCCCATCACCATCCATATCTTCCATCCCATGAAATATTGCATTTTCTATCAGAGGTTGGACTATAAGTTTTATAGATCCAAGATTTTTAACTTCCTCTTCTATTTTAAATTTATAGCTAAACTTATTTTTATATCTTATTTTCTGTATAGTTAAATAGTTTTTTGCATGCTCTAACTCATTTTTTATAGTTATTATATTTTTTCCTTTACTTAAACTTATCCTAAAAAATTTTGCTAATGCCCCCACCATAATTATGCTATCTTCATAATTTTCTTTTTCAACCATCCATATAATTGAGTCTAAAGTATTATATAAAAAATGTGGATTTATCTGTGCTTGCAATGCATTTAACTCATTTTTTCTTTTAGCTTCTTGCTCAACTACAATATTATCCATAAGAATATTCATTTGCTTTGCCATAGATTTTATAGCTTTTCCTAGATGTTTGACTTCAGAACTTCCCTGTATCTGGATATCTATATCCTTAATATCTCTTTCTAGTCTCCTTACAGATTTCTCTAATCTTTTTATAGGGTAAGCTATTTTTTGAGATACAAAAATATTTATAATAATCAATAAAAATAAAGTAAAGAAAATTATAAAGGCGAAAAATACTTTTATCTCTCTATGCCCTGAAATAATATCCTTCATTGGTGTTACATTAATAATTTTCCACCCTGTATATCCTGCTGTTTTTACTGTAGTTATTCTTTCTTCATTTAAGAATTTTTCCTTATGTACTCCATCATCATACTCTGCTACTTTAAGATTATTTTCCTTTTCTAAATCTGAATAAATTAATTGTTGTCTTGGATGATAAATAATCTCTCCATCCTTATTAGTTAAATAAGTATAACTATTTTTACTAGTTTTATTTTTACTAAAAATTCTTTCTATCCCTAAGAAGTTCATATCAACTAAGAGCACTCCTTGGTCTACCTGTCCATCTCTTGTTATTTCTACTGACCGACTTAAAGATACTACCCAATTATATTTATTTTGATGATATTCATATAGATTTTGTATATGCGGAGTTGAAAAATGAAAGTTTTCCTTTTTATTTATAGCCTCTTGAAACCACTTGCTTCCCCTTGCTCCTATATCCTTTTTTAAATCTCTTAAGGGATATGATGCAATTCCTTCTCCTTCTTCTGAAAATAAACAAATACTCACAAGAGATTCTTTATTTTCTTCATACAATAAACTCATTTCTAAATCTATATTTTCTTTTGCTAAATCTTTCTTTTTTATTCCCCTATAATAAACTGTATCTGATACTCTCATCATTTTTCTTAAATAATTATCTAAGTTTAAATTTATCTGCTCTAAAACTTGAACATTATTTTCTGATACTTTTTCTTCTATCTCTTTTGTATATCTAAAATAAAGTGTAGTTCCTATAAGAAGCATTCCAAATACAGCTACTAACGTAAAAGCTATAGATATAACTTGCTGAATACTTAACTTTTCATATATTTCTCTCATTTTCCCCTTTGAAAACTTTTTCATAGCATGCCTCACTAGCTCTTTCTATACTTTGAAGGTGCTACACCATATTTTTTTCTAAAGACATAACTAAAATAGTTTGCTTGAGAATATCCAACTTTTAAAGCTATCATATAAGCTTTATCATCAGTTGTATTTAGTAAGTTTATTGCTTTTTCTAATCTCACCTCTGTTAGATAATTTACAAAACTCATGTGAACTTCCTTTTTAAATAAGCTTGAAAAATATGTTGAGCTTACATGTAAATGGGCACAAACCTGTTCAACTGATAATTCACAATGGTTAAAATTCTCATGAATATATTTTTTAGCATCTTCAATTAAAAGTTTAGAAGAATTTATTCTATTACCTTTTATATGCCTATTTATTCTTTTTCCTAATTCTTTAAAAATTTCTTTAACTTCATCTAAAGATGTTATATTTTCTAAATAATTATAATAATTAAATTCTCTATCTAAAATATCTTCTATTTTAAAATTATAGCTTTGCATAAGCTTTATCATTACTATCATGATTTCCATTAAATATATTTTACAGTTATTTAATGGCATAATATAATTTTCTAAATTCTTAAAAATACCATCTATAACTCCATCTATTTCATCTTCAGTAGAAATTTTTATTGTATTCAATAATCTCTTTTCTTCTGCTACTGTAAAATCTAAATTTATAACTTTATCAGGCTCTACATCCTTTATATAAATTACCTTTCCTTTCCCTAATATAATTCTATAACTTAATGCATCCTCAGCCGAAGTAAAAGAATTCTTTAACATACTATACTCATTAAAAATATTTCCTATCCCTATAGATATAGATTTATTAAATATTCTGTAGAATTCATCACACACTTCATTTAATCCTTTTATAAGTAAATCTATATTATATTTTTCATCTAAACTAGAAATTAAAATGACCCTATCTAAATAAATAAATTCAGTATATGTACTATACTCCTCCATAATATCTTTAAGAATTTTGCTTATAGAAACATTCGCAAGTCCTATATTTCCTTCAAAAATTTTTTCACTCTTCAATTCATTTCTATTATCAAAGTGAATTATACAAAAAACTAGATCCTCTTGTAAAAACTCTAATCCAAACCTTTTTATTTCCTCTCTCCATCTTACAGCCTTTACTTTTCCCTCAATTGCTCCAATTAAAAATTGTTCTCTTAATATAGGTAAACTTTCCTTATAATATTTTTGCAAAGTTTCCATATTACTCTTTTCTTTATATTCATCCTCTAATTTATTCTTTACCTTCTTTAAAACTGCTGCAAGTTCCATAGCACTTACAGGTTTTAATATATACTCAATAACATTTATCTTTATAGCTTTTTGTGCATACTCAAAATCATCTGAACCTGAAAATATTATTATTTTTATTCCTGGCATAGTTTCTTTTAATATCTTTCCAAGCTCTAATCCATCCATAAATGGCATTGCTATATCAGTAAAAACTATATCTGGTTTTAATTTTTCAACTTTTTCCAATGCATCTTTCCCATTTTCTGCATCCCCAACAACTTCAAATCCATATTCTTTCCAATCTATTTTTTTAATAATTCCTTCTCTAACCTCTTCCTCATCATCTACAATGAGAATTCTATATAAATCCACCTTACCACCCACCATAATTAATTTTATCCTTTTTATACCTTTTATGTATTTTATGTCCTTTAAATTATATCATATATTCTCTTTTAAATTTATAATTGAACATAAAAAAACTGGCCTAAGCCAGCTTTTTCTATCAATCTTAAATTAAAATTCCAACTATTAATGCAAATAGTAATAATCCAAATAACATTACTAGTATCTTATCCATAGTCTCTAAAGATATATCTATACGTCCATATAAAGTATCTCTAACACCTTTTTTCTCTTTAATATTTTCTTCTATTTTTTTCTCTTCATTCATTTTATCTTACCTCATTACTTCTTAGCGATATATTTTCTTACATCTAAAGCAACTGCTACTATGATAATTAATCCTCTAATTATATATTGCCAATATGCATTTACTCCTATGAAGTTTAATCCATAGTTGATAACCTGTAATAGTACTGTTCCTAAAAGTACTCCAGGAATAGTTCCAATACCACCTGAGAAAGAAACTCCTCCAACTACACAAGCAGAAATTGCATCAAGTTCATAGTTAAACCCTGTAGCTGTTGATGTAGACCCAGCTCTTGCAGCTTCTAAGAATCCTGCTAAGCCGTAAAGCATTCCAGCTATAATGAATATCATCATTACATTTTTAACTATATTAACACCTGAAACTGCTGCTGCCTCTGGATTTCCTCCAATTGCAAACATATTCTTTCCTAGAGTTGTCTTATTCCAAATAAACCACATGATTAATGCAACTATTGCTAAGTAAAAAACTAAGTATGGTATTTCTACACTTCCAAGTTTTAATGATCCATTTACTGCATTTGTATATCTAGAATCTAAATTTGCTACTGGTTGAGCACCTAATGGTGGTCTATCAATATAAAGACAAGAGATACCAAAAGCTATAAGCTGAGTTCCTAAAGTAATTATAAATGCATGGACTTTTAGTTTTGCTACTCCAAATCCATTAATAGCTCCAAATATTCCACCAATTATTATTGCAAGAATTAATGGAAGTACTAGTGGTAACACTGGTAAATCTGGATACATTCTTGCTGCATAAGTTGATGATTGTAATAAAGAAGCTGAAATTATAGCAGTAAGTCCTAAAATACGTCCTGCTGATAGGTCAGTTCCTTGTAATACTATAAGACCTGCAACTCCAAGTGCTAAAATCCCTCTAGTTGATGCTTGACTTAAAATATTAGTAAAGTTCTTTAATGAAAGGAAGCCTGGCTCCTTTGCAATAAAGAAAACAATCATTAAAAATAAAACTATATATAAAGCATAGTTAAGAAAAAAATCTATAACTTTCTTTTTATCTATCTTTTTTTCCACTTTATTATTTTCCATAAATAACACCCCTTTTAAATATATTTTGCTGCCATAGTCATAATAGCTTCTTGAGTAAGCTTGTCCGTATCCTCTATTCCAGCTACTCTTCCATTGGACATAACTAAAATTCTGTCACAAATTCCAAGTAGTTCTGGCATTTCTGAAGAAACAACTATTACACCTTTCCCCTTTTTAGCTAAATCTATTATTAATTGATATATTTCATATTTAGCTCCTACATCAATTCCTCTAGTAGGTTCATCTAATAAAAGAATTTCTGGTTTTGTTAAAAGCCATCTTCCTATAATAACTTTTTGTTGATTTCCACCTGATAAAGTTTTTATAGCTGTCTTTGAACTAGGTGTTTTTACCTTCATACTATCTATAACCCACTTTGTATCTTCTTCCATCTTCTTAGAATTTAAAACCCCCTTATTGCTATATCCATCTATATTAGCAATAATAGAATTAAAGTTTATAGATAATTGTCCAAATATCCCTGTAGCTCTTCTTTCTTCAGTAAGTAAAGCAAATCCATTTTTAATAGCTTTTCTTGAAGTAGTATTGTCAACCTTTTTACCGTGAAGAATTACTTCTCCTTCACTATGTTTTGCAATTCCAAATATAGTTTCTAAAAGTTCTGTTCTCTTAGATCCAACAAGTCCTGCTACTCCTAGAATCTCACCTTTTCTCAATGCAAAAGATGCATCTACTATAGATGGTTGATACATTCCAGTTAAGTTTTTAACTTCTAATATAACATCCTCTGGCTTATTATCCTTTGGAGGGAATCTATCACCTAAATCTCTTCCTACCATTAATTTAATTATTTTATCTGTAGTAAGATTTTTAGCTTCTATTGTATCTATCCACTTACCATCTCTCATAATAGTTACATCATCAGAAATCTGTAAAATCTCCTCCATCTTATGAGAAATGTAAATTATTCCACAACCTCTATCTCTAAGCTTATTTATTATCTTAAATAAATGTCCTACTTCTTCTTGTGTTAAAGATGATGTAGGTTCATCTAATACTAAAATCTTTGCATTATAAGAAACTGCCTTTGCAATCTCTACCATTTGTCTTTGAGAAACTGATAATTTTCCCATTTTAATCTTCGGATTAACATCTATTTCCAATTCATCTAAAACTCTTTTAGTTTCATTGAATAAAATTTTCGAATCTACAAGTCCCATTTTCCCTGGGAATCTTCCAAGCCAAATGTTTTCCATAACATCTCTTTGTAAAACTTGATTAAGTTCTTGGTGAACCATTGCCACCCCATTTTCCATAGCCTGTTTTGGGTTAGAAAATTTACTTTTTTCACCCTCTATAAAAATCTCACCTTCATCTTCTATATAAACTCCAAATAGACATTTCATTAAAGTTGATTTTCCTGCTCCATTCTCACCCATAAGAGCATGTACAGTTCCTGGTCTTACTTTTAAATTAGCTTTATCTAATGCTTTAACTCCTGGAAAGTTTTTGCATATATCCTTCATTTCAAGAATAAACTTCTTATCTGCCATTAAATTCTCACCACTTTTCATTATTATTTATAAGAGGGCTGCATTAAACAGCCCCTATTTTAAATCTTAAATTATATTATTTTGCACCTTTTACAAACTCTTTATATGGTATACGAACTGAAACTTCAGTATCATCAAATTTGTACTCAGTTCCTTCTACAGCTGTTTTTCCATCAACTAAATTTAAACCACACTCTAAAAGAGCTTTTGCCATTGCTTCTGCATCTTGAAGAACAGAACCAGTCATTAATCCTCTTTCTATTAAATCTTGAGCTGCTGCTGTTGCATCTACTCCAACTACAGGAATAGTCTTTTTAGCATCTCCATTGTTATATCCTTGAGCTTGAAGTGCTGCTATTGCACCTTGAGCCATTCCGTCATTATTTGCTATTACAACTTCAACATCATCTTTAAATCTTGATAACCAAGCTTCAGTAGCATTTTGAGCTGCTGCTTGATCCCAGTTACAAACTTGTTGAGCTAATTTTTCAGTTTTAATTTTTGCTTCGTTTATTGTATCTACAGAATACTTAGTTCTAGCTATAGCCTCTGGATTATCAGGTTCACCTTGAAGCATTACATATTGCATTACTCCATCACCATTTTTATCTATAGCTTTTGAATCTTTTTCCCAAAGCTTAGATAAGATTTTTCCTTGTAATACTCCAGCTTCTTTTGCATTAGTTCCTACGAAAACAGCTTTATCATAAGATTTTACTGCATCTGTAGTACTTGGCTCTCTATTAAATAAAACTAATGGAACTTCTTCAGCTTTTATTTTATCTACTACTGTTTGAGCTGCTCCTGTATCTACTAAATTAACTAGTAATAAATCCATATCTTTTTGTAAAAGTGTATCTATACTATCATTTTGAGTAGCTTGGTCACCTTTTCCATCTACAATAGTAAGTTCTATCTTCTTATCATTTTCTTCAGCAATCTTTTCTATGTTTTGTCTTACTGTAGAAATATAAGTGTCATCAAATTTATAAAGACATACTCCTACTTTAATTGAATCCCCTTCTTTTGCTCCGCCATCAGATGTAGCTCCTCCACATCCAACTAATGAAATAGTCATCATTGCTGTTGCCATTGCCATTGCTAAGACTTTCTTTACATTTTTCATAACTTCCCATCCCCTTCAAATATATAAAAATTTCTTTTTAGTTATCGTTTACAATATTATTATAGTTTTATTTGCCATTTTTATCCATCCAAATTCCTACACACTTATATCGAAATTCTTAGATGTTTTAAATATAAGAATTTCCATATAAAAAAAAGCAAACCACTACGATTTGCTTTTAATTTTCCTAAATATTAAACTTTATGCTTGTTTTTCTTTTTGCTCTGATTTAAATATCTTTACCCAAACAATATATCCATAAACAACTCCTATTATATATTGAGTTAAGTTTACTGTATTTGATAAACTTGCAATAAACATAGGTATGTTATGAAAATTAGAATGAGTCAATTGAATAATAAATGTTATTGCTGCAACTGAATTATAAACAATCCAAAAATACCATTGTTCAATAAACCTTAAGTCTGTTAATACAGAAGCTATTATGGCTGTCATAGCAGTAAATGCATCTAAAACAATTTGTGGATCTTCTTTCATATGGATATTAAATAAAGATGATAAAAGAGTTGGTAAATATTTTAAAAGTAGTCCATAAGCAATCCAAAATAAAATCATAATAACTATTAATACGCCCCAGTTTTTTGATTTCATTTTCTTTACTTCTAAAGTCGAGTCCTTCTTTAGATTCTTCTCCCACGCAAAAAAACCATAGATTTGTATTGGTAATGAAAAGAATAGGTTCTGAATAAATTGACCATACAATCCATTAAAGAAACAGATTATAGCCATTGCAATTGTACTTCCCCACCAAAAAACATAAGCTGCTGGCTTTGCTTTTGCTGTATATATAGAAACAAAAATACCACATATAACTGAAAAAAATCCCAACACACTTAAAGGTGAGAAAACTGTACTTATACTAGTTTTTGTTAAGGCTAAAGGTAATAAAAAAACAACTAAACTAGCAACTAAAAAGAATCCAAAGAATATTTTCTGAAACAGTGTTAGTTCTTTAAAAAATTTCATAATTAACAACTCCCATCATATTCTAAAATATTAGATTTTTTTACCTTTTCTACCCCTAGTTTATCATGAATGTTTTTCTATTTTTCAATAATGTCTAATTATTCAAATAATATTTGTAAAATTTACTATTAATAAATTAATATTGCCTTTATTTTAATTTCCATTAATCTATCTTTTATTATAAGATTTTATTTAAATCATCACTTTTTTTAAAAAATATTCTTTTCTTTTCCTCAGTTTATTATAATTTTCACTATTAAATTATTAAATTTTGTTACTTGCTTAATAATTTAATCTGCACTACTCTTTTAAAGTATTATTTTATTTTTTATGAAAGGAGAAATATTATGAAAAAAATTATGACAAATGAAAATGGAAGTAAAAAAACTATTAAAACTGGCTATAGTTGGACAACCTTCTTTTTCGGATTTTTCCCATCTCTATTTAGAGGTGATATAAAATCAACATTAAAACTTATTTTTATCGGTATTATAACTGTAGGTATATACCCTACTTATAAGTCTTTTAATATAAATAAGGATTATGAAAATTTTCTTATTTCTAAAGGTTATAAAGAAATTGGGGAAGAGGATACAGGTTTTAAAAGTCATCCTGTTCTAGAAAAAGTTGTAACTTGGATTGCAATTGTATTAGGTGTAATTCGAATACTGGTATTAATCGGAATAATAATATTCTATACTTGGCTTTCAGCTAATGAAGCACCTGTAGTTCCTATATCATCTCCTCCAGTACAACAAACTACTCAAAAAGCTTCAAATACTAGTACTAATAATACTAAAACTTCAACTACCCCTGTAGTAGCAAATACTACTCAAAAGCAGTCTACATCAACAAACACTAATAACTCAAAGGAAACTACGACTCCAGCGCCAAATACAAATCAAACCTCAGCGCAAACTCAAAGTACAAATAATACAAATAATGCCGGTAATATGTATAAATCTAATGTAACAACTACTGATTTAGGTAACTTACAAACTAAGTATGCTAATGCTTTAGCTACTATTGGTCAAAACTATGGTAGTTCATATGCTCAATACGGTAGTCCAATTTTAGGTGGAGATCAACAAACTAATATTCAAATTGGAAAGACTTTTTATAATCAAATGAATACTGTCTTAAATGAAGAATGGTCTGATTTATATCATATTCTAACACCTGATCAATATTCTAAATTACAAAAACAAGAACTTCAATGGATTAATAGCAGAGATATAAATGCTGAAAAAGCTGCGAATTCTGCACAAAATGGATATTCAGAATCTACTTATTATATACAACGTGGAGTTGAAACAAGAGAAAGAATACAAGAATTAAGTCAAATGTATTTTTAGATAATACTTTATTATAATAAATATAATCTAAAAAAATATTTTTCTTTTAAAAACAAAATATTTTTTGACAAATTTATAAAGAAAAAGTAAATTAATCTCTCATAATTAGAAAAAACTCACGTAATGAACTATTGTTAAATATTCATTACGTGAGTCCTTTTAATTTTAGATTTCCTTTTTTAACTTACTAATATATCTATCTAGTGCTTCTCTTCCTTCATTGTCCCATTTAAATACGCCACAATGTTCTAGAACTTTAGAGAATACTTCTCCAACTTCTTTTTTAAGTAAAGAATCTATATTTTCCGCTGTAAATTCATTCTTATCTTCTATTTCCTTTATCCAATCTAAATGAATTTTTAAAGTATTTGATATATTTTCTTTATATTTTCCTTTATTTAAAATATAATCTTTTATTTCTTCAATTTCATCTTTTAATCTAGCTGGAAGAACAGCTAGTCCTAAAACTTCGATTAAACCAATATTTTCTTTTTTAATATGGTGAAGCTCTTCATGTGGATGGAATATTCCATCTGGATGTTCTTTGCTTGTTCTATTGTTTCTTAATACTAAATCTAATTCAAAAAGTTCTCCTCTTCTCCTTATTATTGGAGTTATTGTATTATGAGGTGTTTCTCCTGAAAAGGCTAGTACAGAAACTTTATCATCAGAGTATCCTCTCCAATGATTTAATATTTTTTCTCCAAGTTCACTTAATCTATTTCTGTCCTTAGAGTTCATTCTAATTACAGTTAAAGGCCATTTTATTATAGATAAACTTATGTCTTCATAACCTTCTATACTAAACTCTTTAACAGACTTTGCTTTATCCATTGCAAATGTATATCTTCCACCTTGATAATGGTCATGAGATAATATTGAACCTCCTACAATAGGTAAGTCTGCATTTGAACCTGCAAAGTAATGTGGGAATTTTTGAACGAACTCTAAGCTTCTATCAAAAGTATCTCTATTTATAACCATTGGCTCATGTTTTCCTGAAAGTATTATGCAATGCTCATTATAATATGAATAAGGGGAATACTGCATATACCAATTTTCATTTTTAAGATTTATCCCAATAACTCTTAAATTCTGTCTTGCAGGATGATTTAATCTTCCACTATAACCTACATTTTCTTTGCAAAGTAAACAGCTTGGATAAGATGATGCTTTTAAATTTTTTGCAGCAGCTATTGCTTTAGGATCCTTTTCTGGTTTAGATAAATTTATTGTTATATCTAAATCCCCATACTCAGTCTCTGCTTTCCAAGTAATATTTTTAGCAATCCTATCTACTCTTACATAATCACAAGCCTTACTTAAATTATAAAAATAATCTGTAGCTTCTTTTTTATCTTCTTTATATCTTAAATTAAATTCTCTAGATACTTCAGATGGTCTTGGCATTAAAAGCCCCATTATCTTAGTATCTAATAAATCTCTATATACTGATGTATTCCATTCTAAAATCCCTTGCTCTAAAGCGTAGTTTAATAGATTATCTAATATTTCTGTTGGTGAATCTAAATCCTCATCTTCTGTTTCAACTTCTTTATATTCATCTAATTTAAATAAAGCTATTAAAGAATTTCTTATATATATCTTGTCCTCTTCTTGAAACAATTCTTTTTTCGCTCCATATTTAACTAGTCTTTCAAGCTCTTTATATACATCCATAAAAATATACTCCCTTAAATTTCTGTCGTTCCATTCCCTATATTAGCTATATAGAACTCTGCATCATATCCTATTTTTTCTTTATATCCTTTAGAAACTGCTTCTATAAATTCATCTTTTTTATCTTTCTTTACTATAAATACTGCACATCCACCAAATCCTGCACCTGTCATTCTTGCTCCAACAGTTCCTTCAAAGTTCCATGCAAGTTCTACTATAGTATCTAACTCTATTCCTGTAACTTCATAATCATCTCTTAAAGATATATGAGACTGATCCATAAGCTTTCCAAACTCTTCTAAGTTTCCTTTTTCAAGTTCTGCTGCAGCTTTTAGAGTTCTTCTATTTTCATAAACAGCATGTTTTGCTCTCTTTATTCTTATATCGCTTTTTATTAAGTGTTTATTAGTTTCAAACTCTTCCTCTGTTAATTCTCCAAGTGATGAAATTGAAAGTTCTGTTTGTAGCTCTTCTAAAGCTTTTTCACATTCACTTCTTCTTTCATTATATTTTGAATCTCCAAGTCCTCTTCTCTTATTTGTATTACCTATAACTATTATTTCATCTTTTAAAACTATTGGATAATAGCTGTATTTTAATGTATTACAATCTAATAATATTGCTGAATCTTCTTTACCCATTCCAATAGCAAATTGATCCATTATTCCACAGTTAACTCCAATAAACTTGTTTTCTGCTTCTTGGCAATACTTAACTAACTGGATTCTATCTATATTGAATTTATGGATTTCATCCATCATAACTCCCATTAAAAGTTCTAATGATGCTGAAGATGAAAGTCCTGCTCCATTTGGAATATTTCCGTAAACAACCATTTCAAATCCAGTATTTATTTTATACCCATGTTTATTAAGCACATCTAAAACACCTTTTGGATAGTTTGCCCAATCATGTTCTTTTTCATTTTTTAAATCTTCTATATTAAATTCAATTACTCCTAATTCTTTGAAGTTATCTGAATACATTCTAACTAAATTATCTTCTCTAGTTCTTATAGCTCCATAAGTACCAAAGCTTAATGAACATGGAAATACATTTCCTCCATTATAATCTGTATGTTCCCCTATTAAGTTAACTCTCCCTGGTGAAAAAAACACTCTCACACCTTCACAGTTTGAATAAATATCTTTAAACATTTCTATCATTTTATTTTTCATCTCTATCCCACCTTATTCCAAATAATTTATCTTTTTACAAAATATCCTATACCTATAGCATATTATATTTTTCTTCTTATGTAAACATTTTTAGTAAAATTATTTTTATTTTTTTACTAAAATTTGCTTCATTTTAGAATTATTCTTTTAAAACCCTTTTATATAAGCAAAAAACTCCTAAATAAATAAATTTATATAACTTTATAAACCTACTTAAAAGGAGTTTTTACTTTTAAATTTTATTTACTGTTTCTCTTACAACTAATCTACTTGCTATAAGAACTTCCTTTGGATACTTTCTCTTCTTGTGAATTCTCTCTAATAATAAATCAATTGCTGCATCTGCTAAATACTCAATATGTGCACTTACTGTAGTTAATGGTGGCACTGTATGCCTAGCTCCAACAATATCATTAAATCCAACAATACTAATCTCTTCTGGCACTCTTATACCTTCTTCTGCTAACGCCTTTAAAACACCTGTTGCTACAGTATCATTTCCAACAAAAAAGGCTGTTGGCATTTCCTTTTCACTCTTTAATAAACCTTTTATCTTTTCATATCCAAGTAAAGCCGTCATTTCATGTGTATCTAATACATTTTCTTCTCTGAATCTATTAGTCTTTTTCATATACTCTACATAAATACTGTATCTTTCTGAAATCTCTCTTTCCTTTTTATCATTTAAAGTTTTTACACTTCCAACATATCCAATGTTCTTATGCCCAAGCTCTCCTAAAAACTCTAATGCCTTAAGAGTTCCACTTTTAAAATTAATCTTTACTGAATCATGTGTATCTCGTGGTGAAGAATCTACAAAAATTATATTTTCTGATAACTTTTCTATTAAATCTACATCTTCATCATTAAACTTTCCTATAGCAATAACTCCATGGAGTTCCTCATCACCTATAAACTTATATCCTTCTTCATTTCTATAAATACTAATAGCACTTATATTATTTGAAAAACATTCTTTCTCTACCATTCGTCTAAGTAATAAATAATATGGATCCTCTAACTGTTCAGTTATACTGCACATCTCAATGATTCCAACTTTTGATTTTTTAACTTCTTCAACCAAGCCTTCTTTTCTAGTTTTTAATGTTTTATAATTTAATTCTTCTGCTGTTTCAAATATTTTCAGCTTAGTTATATCTGAAACTGAGATTTTATCATCATGATTTAATACTCTCGATACAGTTGCAATAGATACTCCTACAACTTCTGCTATTTCTTTTAATGTTGCCATATCTCCCATTCCTTTATCTTTTATTACTTTGAATACTATCATATAATCGAGAGTCATTTCAATATTTTAGTAAAAAAATTTTATTTTTTTACTAAAATGGTTAAATCATATATTTTTTATTATAAAATCCTCTTTTTTACTTTACCCCAAACTCATAAATAGTTTCTTTACTAAACTTTTCATTTGCTTTTAAAATAGAATACTCCTTAAATGCTTCCTTATATCCTATTGGTGGATATTGAACTTCTAAACAAACACTATTTCTTCTCTTAGTTTCTTTTCCCTCTTTCAGAGTTAGTCCATCTATAAAGTTTTGGCTATATACTACAACGCAAGGATATTCAGTAGTTATCTTCATATATCTACCACTTTGTTCATTATAAAGTTCTACATGTCCCTTTTCATTTTCCTTAAACATAAAAGGATGATCATAACCAAAACCAAGTTCTAATTGTTTAGATTTTCCTTCTATATCTCTTCCTATTTTCTTATCACTCATAAAATCAAACTCTGTATTTTCAACAGATATAACCTCTCCTGTTGCTCCTCCATTTTCATCAATAGCTAGGATTCTATCACAGTTCATCTTTAAAGAATGATTTAATATATCTTCTTTATAATCTCCTGATAAATTAAAATAACAATGATCAGTCATATTCATTAAAGTATCTTTATCAGAAACTCCCTCTATCTTAAAAATCAACTTATTATCATTAGTGATTTCATAAGAAACCTTAACCTCTAAATTTCCTGGATAACCTTCTTCTAAATCTTTTGATAAATAAGTAAACTCTAAAACTGTATTATCTTCCTTTTCTATAACTTCTACATTCCAAATTTTCTTATTAAATCCAACTGTTCCACCATGTCCACTATTAACACCATAATTTTTATTCAAAGTGTATTCGTTGTCATTCAAGGTAAATATACCTTTATCTATTCTTCCTGCTGTTCTTCCTACAGTTGCTCCATAATATGATGGATTCTCTATATAATTATTTTCATCTTCATAACTTAAAACTATATGCTGAGGTTGTCCTTCTCTATCCCATGTTTTTATTTCAGTGATAGTTGCACCTAAGTTTAATATGGATACTTGAAGCCCTTTCTCATTATCAACACTATATTTTATAATATCTTCTTGCCCTAAGTTTCCTACTATTTTCTTTTCTAATTTCATTTTCTCGTCCTCCCCTATTTAAAATCCAAATTTATACAACTCCATTTTACTACATCTTTATCTTTAATAAAACATTCATTTTTCTTTAAATACAAAAAAGAACTGCCACATACAATGCAACAGCCCTTTAATTAAATTCAAAATTTAATGCCTTAAGTTGTAAATTTTATAAGTAATACATTAAATTTTTTATTAATATAGTATTTATTATACCTATTTTCAAACTTATTTCAACCACTTTATTCTATATATAATTTAGTCTATTATTATTTTTAATATCTATTTTTTAGTGTTTATATCTATTAACTAATATCCTTTATTATTTTCTATAATTTTCTTATACAAATAATATTTCCCACATATTATTTGTCTTATCTTTATCTATATTCATTATTTTCCCTCTAATTCTATATTTATCATATTTATTAACTTTTTTTGAATTTCAAATTAAACGTTTTCTTTTTCCTTTTTTATGCTTTATAATTTAAACAACAAATATTTACAAGTGAAGGGAGCTATTATTTATGAATGTAAATTTTAATTCTAATGTATCGTATCATACTATTTCTTTTAAAAGACCTGAGTCTTTTAAAAAATTGTCTCATTCCTCTTCTATAGATATTAACATTTCTAATGGTATGGAATCTTATTTATCTGTATACAACTCTGCATATGATAAGTATGCAAGCTTCGATAATGATTCTTTAAATAAAGAATTTAAAAACATCAAAATGAGTTATTCCTGTGAGACAGAAAGAGCTTTACTCTTCGCTTATATAAACGTTTCTAAAAGTCGAGGTCTTATACGAAGTAATTTTTCAATTTAAAGCAAAAAACTAAAACTAGAGCATGGCATTACCTCTAGTTTTATTTTACTATCTATACGCTTCAAAAATTTTTCCTTTTGCTCTGTGTATTCTTTCCTCATCAATCTTTAATAACTCATCACACACTTCCTCAATAACAAACAATTGAGATGTTAATCCTAATAATGTAGTTTCCTTTTCTTTTACAGACTGTGATGCAGTTAATAATACATAATCACTAATATTAGCTAAAGCTGATGGATTGTAGTTTGTTATCCCAACTATCGTTGCTCCATTTTTCTTAGCTATCTTTAAATTTTTAACCGTTTCCATTGATTCTCCAGATGCAGATAGTCCTATAATCAAGTCTCCCTTAGTAACTAAACTTGATTTTAAAATCTGTATATGTTGCTCTTCACAATAAAAACTAGTATATCCTAGAAATGATAACTTCATTTCCATTGCCCTTGCTGACAATATTGATAATCCTGACCCATAAATATATATATGCTCTGCATTCTTTATTAATTTTGCTACATTAAAAATTTCACTTTCTCTTTGAATTTTCAATGTTTGATTTAACATTGAAATCATTTCATCATAGGTTTTATTTATAATAAGATCTTTATTTTTCTTTTCTTCCTTTTCTATTGAATGGATCACAGCTTTTTTAAATTCATGGAATCCGCTATAGCCTATTTTCTTGCAAAATCTTAATACTGTAGCTTCTCCAACTGTGCACTCTTCTGCTAATTCCGTAACTGATATATATGACATTTTTTCAATATTTTCTAGTACAAATTCTGCAACTTTTCTTTCTGACTTTGTCCATTCAAGATACCCACTTTTTATCTTAACTATCAAATCAATTTTCATTATCCTTTTCTCCACTTTCTCAAAATAAATTCCCCTCTTTATAATACCTCATTTTACCATTTATTTAAACGCTTCCCTATTTATCAAATAATTAATATATTTAATTATTTCACTTAATTTATATTAAATAAAAAGGCTATCACAAGCTTATATTATCGAATACTTCTGTGATAGCCTAAATTTATTTAATCTTTATTTATTTTTTTAATTTTTATTTAGCTTTCTTTTATCTTATTTGCTGCGATAACAAATGGGATGTAGATAACTACTGAAAGTATTATTAATCCTATTGATAAAAGAGCTGCTTTTATGTCTCCACCTGTTGCTAAGTAAGCTGAAACTACTGGTGGTGTTGTCCACGGAACCATAACTACTGTTTTTGAAATAAATCCTGATGCTGTAGCTAAGTATGCAATTACTAAACTTACTACTGGTGCTAAAACTAATGGTATCATGAATATTGGGTTTAACACTACAGGTAGTCCAAACATTAATGGCTCATTGATATTGAATAACCCTGGTATTGCTGAGAATTTAGCAACACTTCTGTAATCTTCTCTTTTTGATACTAAGAATATTGCTAATAATAATCCAATAGTCATTCCTGCTCCCCCTGCGAAAGAGAATGCATCCATGAAAGGCTTTGTAACTATATTTGGAATATCTACTCCGTTTTGGAAAGCAACCATATTTTCTTGGATTGCTGGTAATAAAGTTGGCTCTGTAATAGGACTTAATATAAATGCCCCATGTAATCCAAAGCACCATAGAAGGTTTTGAACTATTAATACTACAATGATTCCTGGTAACCCTTGGAATACTGCTTGTATTGGTGATTGTATAACCTTTGTTATAATTTCATAAACGTCCATTTTTATATATTTAACAGATAAGAATGATACTATTGCAAATACTGTTAAAACGATGATTGCTGGTATAAGTAAATTGAAACTCTTTGATACTGATGGTGGTACTGTATCTGGCATTTTTATAGATAATTTATCAGATTTTTGAAGTTTTCTTAAAAACTCAACTGCTAAAATTGAACCTATAATTGCTACGAATAACCCCGTTGCTGATGTATATAACTCAGAGAAAACTCCTCCGATTACATTGTCGCCAGCTGTTATTGAGTTTGGCATTAAACATAAAACTGCACCTAATGCTACAAATGCTGTTCCTAAAGCATCCATTTCATAATGCTTGGCCAATTTATACGCTACACCTATTGCTAAACAAATAGCCATAAATCCAAGTGTTGCATAGTAAGCACTAAGCCCAACTGCTTTAAACTCATCAAAATTTCCAAATGATCTTAACATACCATTTTTTGAATCAAGAACTACATTATTTATTAATACAAAAAACGATCCTACTATTGTTAATGGCATAACTGCTATAAATCCATCTCTAACTGCTACCAAGTGTCTCTATGAAGAAAACTTTGCTGCTATCGGTCCTATCCAGTCTGCTATTTTTTCTGAAATCTTTTGCATTTTAACTCCCCCCTTATGTATACGTTTTACTAAGCGATATGGTTTTGCCAATTTCTTCTTCAATTGGCTCCTCACTCTTTATACTTTAATTATATACAATATTCACAGAATGTCAACATTTTTCCACTTTATTTTTACTTTTGGAAATTTTTCTCCATTTTTTTCTTTATTATTTTTTCTGAATAATATTTCATATATTTTTTTTACTATTTTTATCACAAAATACTGTATATCCCGTTTTTATAGGGTTTATTCCAAAGTAAAAGCCCTAAAATATTTTTATACTTTAGGGCTTTTCAGCTTAATATATTTATATCTTATTACAAATTTTATTAATATAAATATTAATAAAATTAAAACAAAACACATTTTTCATTCATTTTTATCTATCAATTTTATATTTTAAACTTTTTCACTATGAAATAATATTCTCTACAAATTCATTCCATAATCTATATATTTTATTAAAGTTAACTCTTTCTTTTTCTTTTAATTAATACTGCTCCAACACTTCCCATTAAAAGTATTCCTACTACTGAAAATATAGTTGTTCCTATACCACCTGTTTCTGGTAATAATGTATCTGTAGTATTTATTACTGTAGTTCCTAATTCATTATTAGTTATAGTTATTAACTCCGAATTAGTTGTTACCATAGAAACTATATTTCCTGTTCCATCATATTCTACAGTTATTATAAACTCTATAGGATCTATTTTATTATATCCATCAGGAGCTTTAGTTTCTTCTAATACATATTTAACTTTATCATCTAATCCAACTATATTAAACTTTCCATCTTCTTCTGAAACTATAGTTTGTATACATCCCTCATGACTTTTATCATGATTTCCACAAAGGATATATTTATTCCCATCTTTTTTAAAGAATAAGGCTTGCCCATCTTTTTTTAATTGAAACTCTGCACCTGCAAGCCCTGTAGTTCCATCTTCTTTTGTCTTTAAAACATCGAATTTAAAAGTATAGTCCTTTACTGTTATTTTAGGTGTTTCTGCTGTATCATTTTCTTTATAAGGATTATTACTATATTCTAAATAAACTGTATTATCATTTGATTTATCAGCTGTTACTGCCTTTTCATTTAATGTTGCTGAGTAATAGATATATAGATTATCACCTTTATTAAGGCTCATTGTCTCTATAACTTTCATAATATCTATATCTATCTTAAAAGTTTCAGTACTGCTATTTGCTACACTAACAGTATAGTTTCCTTCTACTTTTTTCTTATTAGACTTATCGCCAACATATATTTCTACATCATTGTTAAAAGTAAGCCCATCTGTCATCTTATCATGTATTACATACTTATAACTTTCATATCCATTTATGTCTGGTACAGTAGTTATAACTCTATACTCTACTTTATCACCAATTTCATTATCCCCAACTTTATCCCAATCCTTTTCCTCATTGTGATATATGTCTTTGTCTATAGTTGGTCCCTGTGCTTTAAGATTTATAATTAAATCTGTTGTTGTACTCCCCATTGATGCTAATGCTATTGCAGAACTTGGAGTATCCGCTCCCTGTTCCCCATTATCAATTATAAGATAATGTCCTAGTTCTTCTACATTTATAGTAACCTTTTCTAAACCTCTATCTATTATTACATCATCTATATCTGTAATTTTTGTTTCCTTAATTTTCTCTTCTTCTATATACTTCATTAATTCATCTGCTACTTTTGCCTTATTATCTTCCATATATTTTTTAGCAAAACTTTGTAATTCCTCATTCCCCGAATTTTTTTCTTTAAAAAACTTTTCAAATTTTTCATCTATGGTGTAAGATTTATTTTGACCATCCATGGATATAGTTAAATCAAAAACCTTATATACGCTATAAGTGTGATTTTCCATTGAAGTTCCTGTTACTTTTGGATTATTATTTATTATTATTCTTCCCACATTATCTGCAAAAGCTGGAACTCCTCCAACCATAAAAATTAGAATAAATATTGTACCTAATATTCTTTTTAACTTTCTCATAAAGCCTCCTTAAAGCCTTTTTACTCGCTAATAGCCCTCTTATTATTAAGTTTTAATACAATTGCTGAAATCAACATCATCACCGCAGCAATTAAAATATATTTATCTGTGCCCTTTCCCCCGGTTGCTGGTAAAGTTTCATTTCCTTTTCCATTCTTTACAACTATAGTTCCCTTGTTTTTTATCTCTATTGTATCTATTGATTTTATATTTACTGCTCCATCTCCTTTAATATAAAAAACTATATTGCGCCCTATTACATATCCATCTGGAGCTTTAGTTTCAACCAATACATATAATTTGTCATATTTTAATTTACTATCTTCAACTGTAATCTCTCCATTATCCTTAGTTTCTATATTCCCCTTTATTTTTTCTCCTATAGGCTCTCCTTTTTCATTTGCTTCATATATATCAAATATAGCTCCCTTTAAGGGAGTTTCTTCATATCGATCAATTTTTTTTATTACAAATTTTATAATCTCTTTTTCTTCTTCTCCAATATCTATATCTCCATATGGCCACATATGACTTTCCATATTTCCACCATACCAAGACTTTACAATTGCACATCCATTAATATTTCCACCATGCCAGCTACCACTTTTATTACTATTCCAAAAAACTCCATTAGGTGCAATTATATGTCCTAGAATATCACTAATTCCATTTCTAACTATTCGCCCTTGTTCTCCTTTAGTTTCTATGTTTGGTAAGTTCCAAACTATATTATTTTCCTTTCCATACTGTGGTCCATTTCCATTAAACATTTTTCCATTAACCCATATCTCCGGTAATAAATTTTGTTTTATTCCATCTATATTTACTCCAAATAAAGAATTACCTTCAAAGTTTATAGTTGTTCCATATGGATAAGGCTTTACCATCGGATCATAGCCTTTTGGATAAATTAAATTTACTACCTTTAATTTACTGGCATCCTTAATGATATAATTTTTTCCTACATCAATATTTAATTGTCCCTCTTTATTAATTACATATCCATTCCCCTCTTTTTCTCCTTCATTTGAAACAAGAATATTATTATTTTTCTTTAGTAATGCTCTTGATTCTTTAAGTATCTCTTCTCTCATTTCATCAAAATTTATAAAATTATTATTTTGAAAAGTTTTAAGCCTTCCCTCTCCATTAGGTGTAAAATATTCTCCCTTTTTATCTACTACATAGTAAAGTGTTTCATTTCCTGTTTTTATTCTAATTCTATTTTTCTCTTCACTTACATAAAAATCTGTATTCTTATGAGCTGCATCATCCCTATCATATGCTAATGTTACACTTCCTCTACTTCCATCTTTTGTCCTAATAAGCTCTCCCACATAAGATGGAACTCCCTTTGCTAAATCTGATACCGTTAATGCTCCACCATACTCTGTTGTTTTATAAGCTCTATCTTTAGCTATAATAGGCCCTATTATATGTGAACCTGTTATATTTTCAAAAGATAAAACATTATAATTCCCCAAAATATTTTTCAAAGTATAATTTCCTATTATCTCTTTAAAATTTTTAGTAGTCACATTTCCGTCAGTTATTGCCTTATCTTTTTCTACATCTACTTTATCCTCTTCTATATTCTCTTCCTTACCTTTCTCTGCCTCATCTTTCTTTTCATCTGTATGATTTTCCTTCTCTTCATCTATGTATTCTTCCTTCTCTTCAGCTTCTATATTTTCTTCTAATTCTTTTTCCTCTTCCTGTTTTTCGCTTTCTGTTATTTCTATTTCCTCCATATTTTCTTTTTCTTTTGAATTTTCTTCTTCTTTTTGATTATCTATATTTTCAATACTTGTTTCTTCTTTTATATCTACTTCACCATTTTTTTCTGAAATTGCTATAGCTGGCACATATGAACAAAAAACAAATATAGAAATCATGCACATTAAAAATATTCTTAATTTTCTATTCTTCACTTCCCCTCCTCCTTAATTTGCAGATTTTTAAACGCTCAATAATCAAAATATGCTTTCTCTCCAAAAATGTTACTTATAATTTTGTGCATACAAAAAAAGCAAACTAATATCTGTTTACTACTCTTTTTTACTTCTTATTTTATTTTTTTGCATAAAAAAACTGTGCCTATTTTATTGGCACAGCCTATTCTTATTTTGCTTCTGTACTTAATATTTCATCAATTTCAATAATGTCTTTTTCTAATCTTTCTTCTGCTACTGGATTTATAGCATTTACAAATAATTTTAAGAAATTGAATAATACTTTAAATACTACGTAGCTTGTTATAAATATTTCAACGTTACCTAAGAATGTGAATACTGTTGCTAAGTTTGCACAATGAAGTCCTGCATAGTATGCTCCTAATTGGTAACTTGCTAAAGTTCCTATTGCTAATGGGAAAGTGAATGTTGCATGTATTGGTTTAAAACCTTTTTTAAATTCTTTAACAATGTAACTATATACTACTGGTAATAAAATTAATCCTGTAATAATTAACCACCATAACATAATTGGATTTGGGTTTTTGTATAATGCAAGCATTCCTACAACTCCAAGAGGTGCTGGAGAACATATAATTCCTATAGTTGGTATTTTATGATCTTCCATTTTTTCACTTCTAAATACGATATATAAAACGAATGGTAATAATATTGTATAGAATACAAATCCAAATATAAGCATGAATTTTGCAATTGGTTCAACTCCTACCATTCCTTTACTAGCAATTGATCCTGTTATCATTCCTGTATACACAATGAAAGCTGTTGGAACTACATTCTTAAAGTTTCTTTCTTTTACTCTTAAATATGTGTAAAAACCAACTATAAAGTAGTGCCATACTACACCTGCAAGCCATAAAACTGTACATATTCTTGGTGCTTCACTATAAAAGAATGCTGCTACAAGCCAAGTTACCATAGCTAATGTTGGGTAATATGTTCCTAAAACTGGGTCTTTCATTTCACTATAAAATTTTCTTGGATAAAGAACTACTTTTCCTATCATTAAAACTAACATTCCCACAGCAAGAGCTATTGCTACTGGTTTAATATAATCTATTCCCTTTATTTTAAAACTATTACTCAATGTAATAAATGCTAAACAAGTACCACTTATTCCTATTGGATAATTTTCTAATTTCTTTAAATACTTAATCATATAATTTGCCTTCTTTCGTTTATCGCTTCTATTTGAAGAACATCTATTTAAACTTAAGTCCTAATCTCTTCTACATCTATGATTATAGACCCCTTATAATCATAAGTAAAATACTATTATTTTATAAAAATAATAGGTAAATACCTATATAAAAGCAAACAAAGAAAGCACTAAAAACATAGCACTTTCTCTACCTATTCACGAAAGTTATCAAGAAAAGTACACAAATAAAACAGTGAATTTTAACTAACTAGCACTTGCTCATCCCAGACTTCGTTTGGCGTTTTATAATCCAATGCTGAATGGAGTCTGTCTGAGTTATATTCTAGTTCTATGAACTTAATAATGGTCTTTTTAGCATCTTTAAACGTCATTTTAGAGATATCATCTATCTCAGTCTTAAGAGTCTTCCAAAATGTCTCTATTGGTTGATTATCAGTAGGTGAACCTGGGCGGGACATACTAGATTTAATTCCGTACCTATCTAGTAATTTTTTAGTGGCATTTGCTGTGTACTGACACCCTCTATCACAGTGATAGATTAAATCTTTTCCGGGTTGGCACCTGCCAACAGCCATTTCAATAGAGTTCTGTACTATCTCCTGTCTAGCATGTCTTGCAATATCCCATCCTACTAACTTTCTTGAGCCTACATCAATAACTCCACTAATAAAAACTCTTCCACTTTTATATTTAATTTCGCTAATATCAGCGCACCAAAGCTTATTTATTTCTTTTACCTCAAACTTCTTTTTCACTAGGTTTTCACTAGTATACTCAGCTTGAGTCTTTTTTGGTGCTTTTCGCTTTCGCGGACGCCCGTATTTAGATACTAAGCCATTTTTACTAAGAACTCTGCTAATTTTAACTTCACTTACTGTTATTCCATCACGTCCAAGAGCTTTTTTAATTCTAACTCTACCATACTTTCCTTTATTTTTGAAAAAACAGTGAATTATACTGTCTTCATGGTCGATATTCTTAACTCTAACAAGTGATTTTTTATGCTTTATAAGTCCACTTCTTGACACTTTCAACACTCGGCATACAATGCTTGTGTCATACTTCTCTAGCTCCGTTACAGCAAAGTCTAATCTTGCTGTTTTGCTTTCGCAAAGTATGCCGCTGCTTTTTTTAATATTTCATTTTCTTGTCTAAGAAGCTCTAATTCCTTCTCCATTTGCTTTACTTTTGCATCCTCTGATCTAAGCTTACCTTTTCCCACGAATGCTTCGCTACCGAAGGTTTTATATTCATCAACCCAACGATAAACCATTACTTGATTTAATGAAAACTTCTCAGCTACAATTTGCAACTTAACGTTATCTTCAACGATTAATTTGCACACTTCATTTTTGAACTCTCTTGTATATTTTCTAGCCATTTTCTTCCTCCATTTAGTAAAAATATTATATCATTATTTTCACTGTTTTAAATGACTACTTTTAGTATACAAGTTTCCTCTCTTCTCTCTTCTCTTTTCCCTCTTTCCTCTTTCCTAAACAAAATCCTCTAATCTATACTGGATTGTTCCCATATCCAAAATCTCTTCAATCAAAGAGTCATTTGTATCAAGAAAATTATGTTCTAAATGTCTTCTTCCATATATAATATTTTTCCCTATTAATTTTTGAATCCTTTTTCTTAAAGTTTCTTTTGTTACTATATTAAAGAAAGGATATCTTTGAATAAAATCACTATCATTTATATGAAAATATTCTAGTCCTCTAATTTTTATAAAAGTTGTCTCATCACTTTTCTTTAATTCATAAAGATAATTAATGATTACTATGTCTTTAAAATCTAATTTTAACCTAACACATATCTCTTGATTAAATCGCATATCAATTATTTTTTGCATATTCTTTCCCCCTTAAATTTTTCTCTCATCTAATAGATATGCAAAACTAAATTTTAGGGGGCAATTTTCTTAAAATTTTATAGATTTTTTTCCCTTTTTCTTTTTATATAGCACAGTTCCACCACCGATAGTTACAATTGCACCTAGCCCTACTGCCATTGCTATATTATCTTCTTTTTCTTTCTCATTTAATTCATCTTTCTTTTCTTTATATGCTGCTAAATATACTTCCTTAAATTTTTCATCTACTGTGTTATCAAAAGCTTCAACTTCTCTTCTTCCACTTGCATCTTCGGCCCCCTTTAGCTTGTACTCTTCGATACTTTTAGTTATATATTCATCAATTCCCTTTTTGTAGCCTTCAGTATAACTCTCTTCAATTAATTTATTTTCATTTCCTTCTTTACTTTCACTACCTTTTATTCCATCATTATATCCTTCTTCTGAAGCTAGCTTTATTTCATTCTCTATCTTTTTTGCTCCTTCAGCATGTCCTCTATTATATCCCTCTACATACTCTTCTTTATAATTCCCATTATAATTCTCACCTAAATTTTCTTTTTTATCATATCCGTCCTTAAGGCCTTCTTCATACCCTTTTTTATTTGTCTCTTCTTTTTCTTTTTTAATTCTTTCTTCTTGAGCTTTCTTTTCTGCTTCTACTCTTTTTTGTTCTTCTAGTTTTCTTTGCTCCTCAGCCTTTTTTTGTGCCTCTATCTGAGCTTGATTATTATTGTTTGTAGATCCATTACTTTTATTTGCAGAATTATTGCTAGAACTAGAGTTTGTCCCATTTCCTGTTGACGATTGCGGTGGTGTTGCTACTGCTTTATATGGGCACCCATTATTGTGTAAATGTGGTGGATTCCCTCCACAATGATAGTGATAAGAACCTAATCCTGATTTATTCTGATTATCCTTATGTCCTCCACTTCCATCTGTTCTTCCTCCATGTGCATTTGCAGTTATGCTTCCCCCTATAGTTAATGCACATAAAAGTGCCACTACTATCTTCTTTTTTCTCATTTTCAAATCTAATCCCTCTTCCCACTTAGAAATTTTAAATATTAACATTTTATTAATTGTTCATCTTTTATTAATATATCATCTTATGGAATTTATTTCAATACAAATTTCTACATTTTTTAATTCTATTAATTAATAGAATTAAACTTTTATAAAAAACTTATAAATAAAAAAGTAGCAGTTTAATTTAGTCTAACTGCTACTCTTATTCCCTAATTCCTGCCTCATGTTCACCCCATTAATCTTTCACATCTAATGGCAACACGGTTTATTCTGTTATATGAACAAGTAAATAAGGTTAAATCCCAATCTCCGCTTATCATATCTTCAACCTTCGTTTTATGAAGCTCTTCTTTTTCTTTTACCTGATACTTATATTGGATTCCTTCTACATCAGTAAATTTAACTTCATCACCTTTATTTAACTTCTTTATATTTGAAAAATGACTATTATAATTATGTCCCATTAAGACCATAGAATCATCTTTTATAGATCCCTTATATCTGCATGGAGATATTTCTAAATCCTCATAACTCCATTCCCATTGAATAGGTAGTTTAAGTCCTATACTCTGAATTTCTAAAAGTCCTATATACTTTCTTCCATTAACCTCTATTGTTTTCATTCTTCCTTCATCTTTAATTTTATAGCTATCTCTAGAAATTTCTCTATCTAATATATTAAATACCTCTAAGGAACTTTTTTTCCCTTTATAGTCATTATATATATTATTAAAAGTAATTACAGATGCTACTGTAATGCAGATAACACCTAATAGCATAAAAAATCCTGAAACTTTTTTCTTATCCATTTTTTCTATTTAGAATCCATCCTACACCAATTAAGACTATCCCTGTAAAAGCAAGCCCTTGTGGTAACATCCACGGACTTCCCGTTTGAGGCAATACAGTTGATGGTTTGTCTATTCCTATCTCCTTATAAGTGTTTTTAATCTTTATCTGTGTAGAATATTTTTCATAGCTTACTTCATATCCTTTTGGAATATTTTTTTCAACTACAGTCCAATTATACTTTGAATTTAAATCTTTCCATTCATACTTCCAATTATTAGTTTCTTCAAGAATAACACTATCATCTTTAACTCCATCTTTATATAAATAGACCTCTATAAATGATGGCTTATCCTTTTTCTCCTCATCATTAATCCAAATCTTTTCTACATTAAAATCTATCTTATCTTTTTCTATCTCTTCATTCTTTGTATTTATAACCACTTTATTTACCCATTCATTAGTATTTTTATCTTTACTAGGTATAGTAACTAAAAATGGCTTTGTTTTTATGTTTTTATCTCCTAGTCCAACATCTGCAATAAGCAGGTATAAGCCTTTATCTAAGTTTTTAAATACAACATATCCATCTTCCTTTGTCTTATCTTCCTTAAAAGCCTTTATATTATTTCCATGGACATAAGCCTCTAATGTATCTCCTATATTATTTAACTTATCCTCTTCTCTTATGTTTTCAAAATCAATACCACATTTTAAAAACTCTTCTTCAAGAACAATTTTATCCTCTAAGATTTTTCCTACCTTATAAACTTTAAAATTATTATTTGCTATAGGTTTATTTTTATTAAAATGCTTTATTGTAATCCATCCATCTAAAACCTCTTTATCCATAGCATTTGCTATGGATATTGGCATAATAAACAAAATCATTAAAACTAAATAAACTATTCTCTTACCTTTATAAATCTTCATTTCTCCTCTCCACTTTTTTATTTTTCTTATATTTCTTCAATATAAAATACCCACCGATTATTAGAATGATAATTATAAAAATATATTTAAATATATCTTCTTTTTTCCCTATTACTTCAATGTTTTTTTCTTCCTCTATATTGTTTGTTTTTTCGCTTTTAACTAATAGCCTATGCGAGTTAACCCCATAAGGTGTACACGTTACTAAAGTTAATATATCTTTTCCTTTAACCGGCGTTATATTTTCTACTTCTTCTGGTAAGACTACTTCTTTTTCATTAACTTTATAAGTAAATGTTTCTCCTAAAATTTTAATTATGATTAAATCATTTTTCTCTAACTTTTCTAAATCTGTAAATAGCTTTGCTGATGGAAGTCCTGTATGTCCTGTAAGAACACTATGCATTCCTTCTCCTCCAATAGGCAAGCTTGTACCCTCTAAATGCCCTACTCCTCTTTGAAGTACTGGTTCTGACGTTCCATGATATATAGGGAGTCTTACATTTATTTTATCTATTATAATAAATCCTATAACCTCTTCTTCATTTACTTTTAATTGGTTTAAATAATTTTCGTCTGTAGACTTTCCTGTCTTTATAGAGAACCCTTTTTTTAATAATTCTTTATTATATTTTCTTCCCTTTTCTAAAATCTCATCTACTTTAACTTCATCTATTTTTTCTATCTCTTTTTCATACTTACCTATACTATAAGAACCAACTAAACTATTATAGTAATTACTGACTTTTGGATAAATTAAAATAATAAATCCTAGTATAAAAACTAATATTAACCCTATATTAGATAACTTTCTTTTCATCTACCTATCCACCTTAAAAGTATGGAGTAGAAAAACTTCTACTCCATATATCTTCTTTAATTAGCTTTTCTTCTCTTTAATAATGTAGCTCCTGCAGCCACCATCATTATCCCTCCAAGAACAGTAAAAATAGCAGTTCCCATTCCTCCTGTTCCTGGTAATAATAAATCTGTTTTATTTACAATAGTTGTCCCAAGTTCAAATGTATCTCCTTGTACTACTATAGATCCTACATTAGTAGTTATACCTGTTATATTTCCATCTTTATCATATTCAGCTGTTATTGTGAATTTTATCGGCTTTATTGGATTATATCCATCTGGTGCCTTAGTTTCTACAATTGTATATTCAAAATTATCGTCTAAACCTGATATGCTAAATTTACCATTATCTCCTGAAACAATCGTTTTTGTACATGTATCTATTTCACTATGATTATGATCTTCTGGACATACAATATAGTTACCATTCTTATTTATAAAATATACAGGAGTTTCACCGTTTCTTATTTCAAACTCTGCTCCTTTAAGTCCTGTTTCTCCATCTTCCTTTGTCTTTAAAACATTTAATTTAAATGTATAATCTTTTACAGTAACTATCGGAGTTTTATCTCCACTTTCTTTATCATATGGATTATTACTATACTCTAAATTAACGCTATTATCATTTGAATCACCAGCTGTAACTGCATCTTCATTTAAAGTCGCTGTAAAATATGTGTATAATTTATCATCAACATTAAGAACTCCATCTTTAACTGCTTTTATTATATTTATATCAATATCAAAAGTATGCGTTTCCGAAGTTTCCCCTGTATGTGTTGGATTAACTATTACATTGTAATAATCTTTGCTTAATTTTTTTTCTGTATTTTTTTCTCCAATATATATTTCAATATTATTGTTAAAAGTAAGTCCTTTTGTCATTTTATCGTGAATTATATATTTATAAGTTTCATATCCTGTTACATCTGGAATAGTTGAAATAAATCTGTATTCTACTTCATCCCCAATTTCACTATCTGAAACATTACCAAACTCTCCATCATCACCTTTAATTTCTTTCTCAATAGTTGGAGCCTTTGCTTTTAAATCTATTGTAAGTTTTGAATCTGTAGTTCCCATTGCCGCTCTAGCAATTATTTTACCTTCTCCTGAACCATTTACACCTTTATCTATAATTAAATAGTATCCAAGATCTAAACCTGAAACTTTTACTGTTTCTATCTTATTTTCATCTGTAGTCATATTTGCATCTGAAGTAGTTATTACATCTTTAATTTGCTCTGAATTTTCATTCACATACTCCATTAACTTCTTAGCTACTTCTTCTTTATTTTTTTCTGTTATATAACTTTTTGCAAACTCATTTAAATCCATATCTTTATTTTCAGTATCTTTCTTTTGTTCCTCTTCAAAGAAAGGTTTAAACTCCTCAGTTACTATATATGAATATTTTTTCTTTTCACTATTGTTTTCTAATGTTAAATTAAAAACTTTATATATATTAAAAACATGCTCCTTTATAGAAGTCCCTGTTTTACTTGGATTATTTTTAATTTCTATTACTCCATTTCCTGCTGCATATGCTGGAACTAATCCCAACATGAATATCATAATTATTGTAGTTATTAACGTCTTTTTTAATTTTTTCATACTATCCCCTTTTTACCCCTTTTATTCCGAATATTAAGATTGAACTTATCATAAATCCTAATCCTAATACTATATTTACTCTATTACCAGAACCACCTGTTTCTGGTAGTATTACGTCACTTTTTTTCTTATTATTTACTCCGATGATGTGATGATTTTTAATTTCTATTCCCTTATCTGGATATGGTCTTGTATCTCCTTTTATATAGAAAAGTATATTTTCACCTATTATATAATCATCAGGTGCTTTTGTTTCAACTAATACATATAGCTTGTTATACTCTAATATTTTACTGGACACTTTAACCTTTCCACTTTCATCTGTTTTTATATCCTTTATAATAGGATTTCCCTGTGGTTTTCCCTCTAAATTCCCTTCATATAAATCAAATATTGCCCCTTCCAATAATTGATTCGAGTCCTCATCTCTTTTCTCTATAGTAAAATCTAAAATTCTTTCATTTATAAAAACTATATCTTCTACAACTTTATTATCACTAAGATTAATAATTTTTGTTTCTAAACTTAAGATTCCTTTTTCTCCTTCTTTTACAGTTACTACAATCCTATATTTTGTTTTGTCATATATAATATCTTTATTTCCCTCATTTGGAATTTCCTCTATTATAAAGTTGTATTCTCCTGGCTTCGTAAACTTAATTTCTTTAAACTTTATAGTTCCATCAGCTTCTTGATAAACTTCCTGTGGAATATTTATATTAGAAACACCTTCTGGTAAAGAACCACCTTCATAAGATAGCTTAAACTTAAACTTTTCTTCTAAACTTCCCTTATTAAAAATCTTCTTTCCTTTTAAGAATAAAGAAACTTCTCCAGGTTTCACTTCTCCAATTTCACCTTCATGAGGCCAATAATGACTTTCCATACTTCCACCGTACCAAGATTTAACTATAGCTCCACCATTAATATTTCCTCCTGCCCATTGAATCTTTCCACCTACTTCATTACAGTTCCAAAATTCAGCTTGTGGTGCAACTATATGTCCTAATATATCCGAGCCTGACTTTTTCCATATTCTATTTTCACCGTCAGTGGTTACTATGTTTGGCATATTCCAAATAACCTTTACAAATTCACCAAACTGCCCATACCCAAAGTCACCATTTATTCCACTAAACCCCTGTTCATTATCTAAATCATCTCCACCATTTACATAAATATTAGGAAATAAACTTTGTTCTTTTCCTTCAAGAATCCCTTTTGCTAAGTTTCCTTCCACATTTATAATAGTTCCATAAGGATATAATGGCTTGTTTATGGGACTAAAACCCTCTGGATAAATAATATTTACCTTTTTTAATCTACTTGCATCCTTTATTAGATAATTATTTCCTGCATCAATTTTTAAAGTTCCCTTTTCATCAATTTTATATTTTTCTGAAGTATCAATAATAATATTTTTAGGATCATTTAATAATTTCTTTGATTCTTCTAATGTTATTTTAGCTGCTTTTTCAAAGTCTAAAAAATTATCATTTTGTAATACTGGTTTGTTTCCACTATCATTAGGACCAGATATTTTCTCATTTCCATATACCATTTTATAAGTTGCAGGATTTCCAACCTTTTCAACAAAATTATCTTTTTCACCTATATAGAAGTTAGGAATCTTTACTTTATCAATAGCTACTCCTGGTCTATTCCTGTCATACCAGTAATTTAAACCGACATTATTTCCATTACCACTTTCAGCTTTATAGATTTTTTCTAGATAACTCGGCACATTATTTGCATAATCACTAATAGCCGTTGTTGACTTATCATGAACCCTATGAACCTCTCTGCCTACAATAGGACCCATAATATGTGATGCTGTAATATCACCAAATGAAAAAACATTGTATTTAGATAAAATATTTTTTAAAGTATATGGTCCAACTACAGTTTCAAACGTATCAGTTGTTGGATTTTTATATACTTCTCTTTCTTCCTTCTGTTCTTCTTTATTTAAACTTTCTTCTTTTTCTGTATTTTCACTTTTATTTTCTTCTTCACTTTGTTCTTTATTCTCTTCGTTTTTATTTTCTTCTTTATCAGTTTCTTTTTCCGGTACCGTTTCATCTATATTTTCTTCTTCTGTTTCCTCTAGTATTTCTTCTTTATCTTTTTCTGTACTTTCCTCCTCCTCTGTTGCTTCACCTTCATTGATATAATCTTCATTATTATGCTCTAGAGTATAATCATTTTTATTATTTATATCTGCTTGTCCCGCTGATACATTTATAAAAGATGAACACATAATAAAAAAAAGAAGGTATGCCACAAAAATTTTAACCCATTTTTTCTTCAACACATCTCCTCCCTCTATATTCTTTTTTATACAAAATCCTTATTATGTATTACTTTTAAATACATTTAAGTTAATATCTGTAACTATATAATTATATTTTATTTATCCTTTTTAATCACCATAAATCATTCGTCAATTTCCAACTTATATTCCAATTTTTTTCTTAATGTTTTAACAAGGTACAAATTTATATAAAACTGCTCTTTCAAAGAACTGGTTATACTTTTCATTCCCTCGATTATAGATAATAAGTTTCTTTTTACACCTTGTAATTGCTGTATATATTAGCTCTGGTGTTGTGTTTTTATGATTTTTTTCTAAAATAAGAACAACATAATCTGATTCCCATCCTTTAAAACTATGGGTAGTTGAAATTTTTAGTTTTCCACTTTTTTGATTAAACCCAAACTTCTTTATTTTTCTTAATCCATCTAAGTCTGCTCTAAACTTTTTATCAATTTCAAAAAGCATTCTGCTCTTCTTCTCCATAATTTCTCGTCTTTCTCTTTGATTAAATTTTTCTTTATTTTCTTCTATTTCCTTTTCTATCTCTTCTATTTCTAAATCCCTTTTATCTCTAAGGTATCTATAATCCTCTTCCCTCTCGAAAACGGTTTCACAATCTATTCCATAATTTTCGCTAAGATAATATTCTAATGCTCTAAGTTCTGGTATTCTATCTCCTAAGATAGTAATATCATTGATACTTATCCTTTCTTTTCTCATAGTTTCCTCTATCTTATAAAAAATAGATTTTAAATCTATATCTTCTGAATATATATAGTCCATTTCTTCTTCCATAATATCTAAAACTAACTGCCTCTCTTGAAGAAGTTCTAGATCCAATTTATATTTATCTCTATAAAACTCACTTTGAAACTCATAGGCAAGCCTTAATAGATTCCCTTTTGTTCTATAGGAATTTTTAAGTTCTCCCCAATCTCCTCTAATATTTGTTTTGACTAGTTTTTCTTCAAGTGCTCTACCATATATATTTTGCTTTTCATCTGCAAATATTAAAAACTCACCATCTTTTTTCAAAAAGGTTTCTTTTAAACATCTAAACCATTCATACTTAAAGTCTTGCCCCTCATCAATTAATATTGAATCATATTTTTCTTCTTCCTCTATTTTTACACCTTTAAAAATATCTATTTCTAGATTTTCATAATCTTCCCTTTGCCCATCTAAAACTCCATACTTTTCATTCTGTTGAGCCATAAATCCATAAAAATGTATAATATTAAAGCTACTAAAGCTAAATTCTCCTCTTACATCTCCTATTCTATCTCTTAAATAATTTCTAAGAGTTATATTAAATGTTAGAACCAAAACTCTACTATTAGGATTTTTTCTTAATGCATCTACTGCTCTATAAGCAATAACAGTACTTTTTCCTGCTCCTGATTCGCCTTTAATTTTCTTGTTTAATCCTTCTTTACTTCTTATTAATTCCTTTTGTTTTTTGTTTAATTTCAGCTCATTAGAATTAATACTATTACTATATCTAGGTTTTATTTCATCCTCTATTTCCTTAAATATATTATCTAATCTATAATCTCCATACTTAAGAGCTTCCTTAATAGTTTGAGATATATCTGAATCACATCCAAACCTTTTAACTAAATTACATCCCTTATTTTCACTTTTAAAGAAATCAGAAACTTTCTCTTCATTTTCATTAAAGAAATATACTCCCGTTTTTACTAACCCATAATACATTCTGCTTTTTAGTTTAAGCATAGAAAGTTTATAAGAGTATAATTCATATAAACTATCTTTATATCCTTGTACTTTCCTTATAGGATTTTCTATTATATAGTCTATTCCCTTTTTTCTCTCTTTAACTTTTCCATACCTTCCAACAGAACTCTCATATTTATAATCATCTAGCTTCCAATCTTTAACCTCAATTATAAATATTCCATACTTTCTTCTAGAAACTATAATCTCTGGATGTCCTCCATTTAAGTAGGCTCTGAAAAATATTTTATATGAATCATCTAACTCTTCTTCTAACTTTTCAATAAGTTCTAGTATTTCCTCTCTTGGCTTAACTTTAGTTTCCATAATCTCATTTTTACTCGGTATAACTACAGCCATATTCTATCCCTCTCTGTCTCAAAACTTCTTAATTTAATTCTTTAATTATTTTCATAATATCTTTTATAATTATACCATATTTTGGTAATTATTTTTATTTGAATATAAAAAAACACCAGAAAACATTTTTGCTTTCTGATGCTTAAAAATTATAATCTTACTAAAATAAGATTTAAAATAATATCCATTATTCTTTTTACTTCTATTTTGTCATTATCTCCAATACCAGATAAATCTAAGATAGTTTCATTTGAAAATATAATCTTATCTTCTCTCATTATAAATTTAGTATATTTATCTAAACTCATCTTTGTAGTTTTTAAGAGAAGTCCTTCTCTTATAGATATTGTAATATCAGTTATTATGAATCCATCTTTTCCTGTTCCTAATAAAGTATTATCATAAAGAATTAAACCTTGTTCACCTTCTGTAATACCATAAGAATCCTTTGCTTTCTCTAGCTTTTCTCTCATCTTTTCCATATTAGTTTCATCTTTTAAATAATTTAAATTCATTAGCTTCTTAAAGTTTCTTTCGCCCCAAGTTACATTTATATCATGAATTAAATCTCCATTAAAATCATTTTTTACTTTATGGTAAAGACTATTTTTCTTTAAGGCTTCTTCTAGTCTTTTTTCTTCAACCACCCCGTAACCTTTTACTTCTTTATAATCATTATAAAACTTTATTTTTAAATCTATTTCATCATTAAAGCTATAATTTCCATTTATAGATGAAGAGAATTTTATTAACATAATAAAATAAGTTAATGTATCTATTAGCTTTATTCCATCTCCTTCTTTTTCAATAAAAATATCTGTAGATTCATTTTCCATAAATATTTTTCTAGTTTCTATACTATATGCAATTGAGTTATAAGTTAAATCTTTTATTTCTTTAAATGAAGGTTCCCCTTCTTTATTCTTATAATAAACTCTTTTATCAGTTATAAAAATTCCTTCTACATTTTTATATGTACTTTCATAATTATATAAAACTAAAGGAACTTCATCTTCTAAAGAGCAATAATTTTCTAAAGCTAATATAGAAAGTTTTAAATTATCTTCTTTTAAATCTTTATCATTTATATATGCAAAATTCTTTTTAAGCTTACTAGATACTGTTTTAAACTGCTCATTTAAATCTTTATCAAACTTAAATTTATATTTTTGGAATACACTATTTTTCTCTAGGCATTTTCCAATATACATAGCTTTTTTCCCATAATATTTTTCTAACTTTTTAATATCATCTTTTCTCTTCTTAGCCTTAGCTTTTAACTCTTTTCCATCTAAATAAAAGAATTTTAAAACTTCATCTAATCCATCTATTCCTTTTGGATATAAAGCTAGGGTATCTATGTATATTCCTTCAAAGTCTCCCCATTTTTGGATTACTTCTCTTATACAATCTAAGCGCTCTTCATCAGTTTCTTTATTTCCAAGCTGAATATAACTTTCTATAGCTACACTCTTATCTTCTTCTGAATAAAGGCTTTTTAATACTTCACCTTTATATTTATCATTGATTAAATCCCTTGCTATATCCGCCATATTCTTTATATCATCTTCTATAGCTTTTCTTATTTTTTCTCTTCTCTCTTTAGAATCATATTCTTTTTTCAACTCTATTTTTACATCTATATTTGTTTTTGCATTTCCTATTCCATTAATTAAAGAGTGAAAAGCTCCACTTGCTTTATTTTTAGCATCTGCTTTTATTTTTCCTGATGTATCATTTTCTTCTGCATAAGATAGTTCTCTAGATTCTTTTCTAGTATTTCTTTTTTCTAGACCTTCCTCTATCTTTTTATCTCCATCTTCTTTTTTAACCTTTAGATAATTTATAATTGGATAAATCTTAAATTCTGTTTTATTTACTTTTTCAGTATAAACTTCTGAGAAATCTTTATATCCCCACTTATCACCTTTATCTTTTATAATTTCAATAATACCGTAATATCTTTCAAGTACTACATCATTTAAATACTGTAGCATTCCTTCAAAGTTTTTAACTTCTTTATTTAAAGCGAAAATAAAGTCTTCACCATAGTTTTCACCAATTTTTTCTATCATATTAAATAAAATAGTCTTATCTGCATTTTTATGAAAAGAGATATACTTATCTCCAAGCTTAAACATTATCTTGTCTTCAGTAAGTGCATAAGTTCTTACAGAAAGACCTTTTTCATCATTTAACTCTTTTTCATATGTTTTTCCAAGTGCTGTTACCTTTGCACCACAACTTGAACAAACTTTTTCATTTTCCATTATTATTCCACCACATTCTGAACAAAACATAAATATTCTCTCCAATCTTCTCCTTAGTTTTCCTTTTAGAAACGATTACATTTTTTTCTATTACAATAATTTTAGTTGTACTCTATTAAAAACAGATGATGAAACTTTAAGTCTTTTCCTTCCTTAAAGTCATGAGCACAAATAGATGCATTATCTGGTCTATAACTCATTTCTACTGATATAGTGTATTCACTATTTTTCTGTAATTCTTTATTTATATTTTCTAACTTAATACAACATTCTTTTATTTTTAAATAATCTTCATTAGATACTGTATTTCCACAAAGTATACACTTTAATTCTGTATTATCTTCTAATGATTCATAAGGAAATGTTCTAAACTTATCCTTACATGAACAACTACACTTAAGTGATATCTTATTTAAAGAAATTGAAAACTTTGGTGTATAGTTGTCTCTTAAATCTTTATTTATCTCATTAAATGCTTTAGCGCATTCTATAATATCTTCCCCTACTGTTCTACTAATAATAGCTGAATTAACACATTCAACATATTCTTTTCCTTCATCGTCTTTAAAAACATTAAATTTAAACTTATTTTCGTAATGATTATTCTTCTTATAAAGACAATTTATTCTTATGATACATGACATAAAATCACATCCTTTTCTTTAGTTTCTTTATATTTGCTTCAATTATATCACAATTTCTATATTTTTCACTTTTTATTTTTATATGGCATTTAATAAACACTTTCCTATAAAATAACCTCTTCTTTTATTACTTTATTTTTTCCATTTAAATAAAAAAAATGGATTACTTTATAAATGTAAATATATCCATAGCTTTTTTTTAGTAATTTCTCATTATAAAAAAGCAGCCTATATAAGCTGCTTTTTCTATTAAAACTCTCTTTTAAGAATAGAAATCTTTTCTTAAAAATAGCTTCAGTATTTTTTTATCTTAATTCTGGCCAGAATTCTCTATTTGCTTCGATTAAGTCATCTAAAATATCTTTAGCAACTTTTGCACTTGGTACTGTTTTTGATAAAGTAAGTGCTTGCCATAATTTTTGGTATGATTTTTCTGCCCATGCTTCTACAACTAATTTTTCAACTGCTACTTGTTGTTCCATTAATCCTTTTTGGAATCTTGGAATTTCTCCTATTGATAATGGCTCTGGTCCATTAGATCCAACTATACATGGAATTTCTACCATTCCTGTTTGATCAAAGTTCGATATAGCTCCTTTATTTTCAACGATTAAAAGCATTCTTTCTTGTGTATTAAAAGCAATTGCTCTAGCTAAATCTACAATGTATGATGCATGTTCATCTATATGAAGACCTGAACCTTCTGATGTTCCTTTTTCTGCAATCTTTCTACATTCTCCAAAGACAAACTTTTCTCTTCCATCTATAACTTCATTAGCTCTTGTATAGTTTTTATCTGAATGTTCTACAACATAGTCAGGACATAAATAATATTTTAAATATGTGTTTGGTAAGTGAGTTGGATCTACTGCATATACATCTCTTGCTTTTTTAAATGTATCATCCCAGCTTGCATCCACATGTTGATTTTCATCTACATTTACCGCATATCCATTTTTAGCGACATACTCTTTTAACTTTGGCATTAAGTCATTTCCTTGCTTATCTACAATGCTTGACCACCATCCAAAATGATTTAATCCATAATATTTAACAATCATATCTTTTCTTGATTCTAATCCTAAAATCTCTGCCATATGATTTTCTGTTCCTATTGGCATATCACATATATTTAAAACCTTAGAATTTGGTTTTAATTTTCTAGTAGCTTCAGCAACTATTGCTGCTGGGTTAGAGTAATTTAACATCCAAGCATTTGGTGAGTATTTTTCCATATAATCAATGATTTCAAGCATTCCGCCTATAGATCTCATTCCATATGCCATTCCTCCTGGCCCACAAGTTTCTTGTCCTACAACACCATGCTTTAATGGAATCTTTTCATCAAGCTCTCTCATAGCGTATTTTCCAACTCTTATATGAGCCATTACAAAATCTATATCTGTAAATGCTTCTTCAGGATTTGTTGACCATGCAAATTCTATGTCGCTTGCTCTTTCTCTTAAAATTATTTCACAAGCCTTTGCTACCTCATCTTGTCTCTTCTCATCATTATCATAAAACTTAATTTTTCTTATTGGAAATTTATCTAAGTTATCTAATAACATTAATACTATTCCTGGTGTAAATGTACTTCCTCCACCTGCTATAACAATTGAAAACTTCTTCATAAAACTTCTTCCCCCTAAACACTTTTTATTATTATCTTTTCTATAAGTAAATGTTAACATTTGGCATTTTCTTTTTCAATAATATAAAGCCCTTTAGGTAACTCTCTCTATTCAAAAAAACTTTCACATTCTTGTTGAAATTTCACAGCCCTAAATTTTTCTCTATAAATAAAAATAAGAAGGCTTATTTTCTTAAAATAAACCTCCTTATATAAACTATTTTTTATAATCTATAACTTAACATAAAGCACATTACTGAAAGTAATAGTATTATTCCATTAAATATAAAAAATGAATACTCGCCCTTAACCTTTTCTCCTATTCCCTTTATTTTTATTCCCCTACTTTTTCCTATCTTAAAACTTAAAAATCCAATAGCTACAATTCCAATAATATTAAAGAAAAAAATCTGTGATAGTAAAAGTAAAATTAAGCTAACTAAAGCCACATCTAACTTTTCGTTAATAAGCATCTTCTTAATATTTTTTAAACCTATCCCTACAAATGGAACTATCATAGCTCCTATAAAACTTATAGTTACCTTAGGATTCTTTGAAATAAATCCTATAATATCTCCACTTCCTATAAAATAGATATATGCTAAAAATAAAAATGGAAACAACATAAAGATAATGACACTTGTATCTAAAACCTTATATTCTTTTAATGTAATACTCTCTTTCATAACATCCTCCAGTTACTTTGTATTTTTTTCTAGCTCCTTTTCAACCTCTCTTTCAAATTCATCTCTTACAGAGGCAACACTTAATCCAACTATAACTTGTATAGCTTTTCCATTTCTAACTACTCCATGAGCTCCTGCTCTTTTAAAATAATCGTCTTTTTCTAATAATGTTTCATCCTTAACAGACAATCTAAGTCTTGTTGCGCAGTTACTAATATCTACAATATTTTCTGCTCCACCTAAACCTTGTAAAAAGCTTTTTGCCTTTTCATTATTTATATTGCCGCCTGCTTTCTTTTCCTTATAATCTTTCTTAGTGAAAAGCTTAGTTTCTTCTTCATCATCTTCTCTACCTGGAGTTTTAAAATCAAATTTTAAAATTAAGAATCTAAATACTACAAAATATATTCCTGTGAAAACTAATCCTACTACTACTTGAATTACATAAGTCATTGCATGATTACTAAATAACGGAATCCAGTTTAAAGCTGCCCACTCTATAAGTCCTGAACCAAAGTTTCCTGAAACTCCTAAAGCAAAAGCTACTGCTGAAAGAGTTGCTGCTAATAAAGCATGTACCACAAATAAAATTGGTGCTACGAATAAGAATGTAAACTCTAATGGCTCAGTAATTCCTGCTACAACTGCTGTTAATGCTGCTGGAATAAGTAATCCTGCTACAATTTTTTTCTTGTTTGATTTTGCAGTTGAGTAAATTGCTAAAGCAATACCTGTACATCCAAATACTTTTGACATTCCATGTAATGCAAAACCACCTGCTGGGAAAAGTTCTCTTAAACTTTGAGTTGAGTTTGCAAATTCACCTAAGTGAGTTGCCCAATATGCATTTATTCCACCTTGAACTGCTACTGAATCAAATACGAATGGTGAATAAATAAAGTGATGTAAACCAGTTGGAATAAGTATTCTTTCTAAGAAAGTATACATCCATACTCCTATAACTCCTGATGAAGTAAAGAATCCTTGCAGTGAGCCGATAACAACTTGTACTTTTGGCCACACTAATGCTGCTAAAAATGCTACTGGAATCATAACAAAAAATGCAATCATAACAACGAAAGAAGATCCTCTAAATGTTCCTAAGAACTCCGGAAGTTCCACGTCAAAATATTTATTATGAATATAAACAACAATACCGGATATAGCGATTGCACCAATCATTCCCATATCTAAAGTTTTAATTCCTGCAATTAATGCAAGTCCTGATGTTCCTCCAACCTCTTGAGCAAAATCAACTCCAAAAGTTGGTCCCCACATATTTAATATTGCACTTAAGAAATAGTTAAACATTAAATAAACAACAATAGCTTCCATACAAGCACGAGCTTGTTGTTTCTTAGCTAAACTTACAGGTAGTCCAACAACAAATAATAATGGTAATTGTCTAAAGACTGTCCATGCTCCTTCTTCAATTAAACTCCACATATTAACCCATGTAGACCCTTCAGAAGCTAAGCTTCCCATTATTGCTGGATTCTTAAATAATATTGCAAATCCCACCATAATTCCTGAAAAAGCAAACAATAATACCGGCGTAAACATTGCGCCTCCAAATCTTTGAATCTTTTGCATCATAACCGCAAATCCCCCCTTAATCTTTATGAGTAAAATTTTACCATTTTATAAAAACGTTTCCAACAATTTAAGGGGATTTAGAAATTTTTATCTCTATATAGAATTTTTTCACAAAATCTATGAAAATTACCACACAAAAAAATCATAGTCCAATTTATAATCAAACTATGATTTCTTCCCTATTCCTTCTTATCTAAACTCTTCTTATAAGTACAATACTCTAAAAATAACATCTCAATTAAAACAAAAAATAAACTTACAGTTTCATACTGTAAATATGTATTTACATCTAGTATCGAAGTATTTATATATAAATTTTCATCACTTATTTTAGCTAAATCATTATTCTTCATTCTCGTTATAGAAATTATAGGAACGCCCTTTACACGAAATAACTTTCCTATCTGAACCATACTTTCAGCTTCACCTGAAACAGATATAAGTATCATTAAATCATCTGGAGTAACTTTATTAGACATAATCTTTGCTTCCGTTTCACCCTGAATGTCAAAAAAATACTTTCCATTTAAGCCAAAGATTCTTTTCATCTCCATAGCAACATTCTGTTGAAGTGCTCCAGAACTATAAACAAATACATTCTTTGATCCATGGATTAAACTACAAATATTCGTAAAATCCTTCTGTTTAAAATCTCCAATAAACTTTGTAATATCATTATTTATAATCTCTGAATAATTTAAATCTGTATCTATACACTCCTCATTTTCCCACTTTAAATAGACCTTAAGCTCGCTATATCCCTTCAAAGAAATCTTTTGTGCAAATCTAAGAATAGTTGTCCTAGATACATTACACTTAACTGCTATCTGGTCTATAGTTAAAAACATACACTCTTTTTTATTCTTAACTATATAATTCCAAATATATATGTCATTTTCATTTAGTTTTCCATAATATTTATTAACTAGTTCATCTAACTTCATTTTCTTCCCCCTCACAATCCAAAACCTTTATATATCCATTATATTACAAATTGTATTTTTTTTCATATTTTGTATCCTTATAATTCTAAATTAACTAAATTTCAAGTATTTTAAAAAATGATTTCTCTATATCTCAAATATAAAATTCAACATAAAATTAAGTTCAATATATTCAAACAACGTAAATCATTCTATATAAATTAAAGGAATTCCCACATGGAAACTCCTTTAATCTTTTTTATATTAATCTAAAACCTATTACTATTTCTTAGTTTAATTATTTATAACATTTTTCATTATCTTACTGACTTCCCCTGTTTTTACATCAAAATCTTTTATTGTATCCGAGTTTATTCCCTCTATTATAAAATTCTTATTTATATCTATTAATACATCAATTGAATCACTAACAATAGAACTTCTATATTTATCACTTTTACTTAAATATCCACTGTGCCATAATTCTTCTGCCCCATCACTAAATGTAGTTAATATTCTATCCTCATTATTTATTATTTTCACAAAATCTTTTTCTGATATTTTATTATCAATTTTATCTTGTATTGCATCTGCTATTTTATTTTCTCCATTAATTGTATACACGTATGCATTCGCTAAATAATTTATAACTTTATTTGAACTATATATTTTATTTTTATCATACCCTTTTATATTTTCTACTGAAGTATTTATAACATTATCAATATATTTATTTTGCATCGTCATATATTGTGCTTCTTCTTTTACCTCCATATATTTCATTAAAAACTGTGCTCCCCAAAACACTAAAAATATTATAAACGTAATTACCCCTATAATTATTTTTTTCTTAATTCCTATTTTAGATTTTACTAAAAAAATTAGCCCTATAGGCCATATTACTATAAGTAATATTGTCATTATTATTCTTTTTAAAATTTTCATTTTTCCCCCTACTACTACTTCTTCTATTGCTATTTTTAATGCAAAGTTATATTATCATACTTCATTCATACTTTTTTTCTTTTCAATTTTATTATATTTATTCCATCCTACCTTCAACTAATACTTTAATTTTTTTTAATATATTTCGTATATTATCTATTAATGTCTTTCCATCACATCATTAATATACTAATTTTTACGTATACTAAATACAAAACACAAATAAATAATAAAAGCACTTATCTAAACAATTCATTTTGATTAGATAAGTGCTTTCCTTACTTTAAATATCTATAAACTCATTTTCATTTTTCAGATATCTAAACTTCTTTATAACCTTGTTTCAACTCTGGAAATAAGATTATTATAAATTCTTTCTTTTATAATTCTATTTGAGATAACAACATTATTATCTTCATCTTTATCTAAATATCCATACATAAATCCAAGGCTTATTACCGGATTATCTATATTAAATATAGAAGGTGTATTTAATACTAAAATATTATATAGATACTCTCTCAGCTCCTTGTTATTTTGAATATTTTTTATTAAATCATCAAAAAGTGTATTATTCTCCTCAAGAATTATTTTTACGGCTCTTTGAATGTGTATTTCTTTCCATATGGTATTTTTATCTTTTAAAATATCTTCATCAATAATCTTACAAATCCTAGACACTAAAAATGGATACCCTGATGTAAATTTATAAATCTCTTTACTTATTTTTTCAGTATCTATATTTAATTTATTTTCTTCAGCATACTCTATAATCATACTTTCTATTTCTTTTTCGTTAAAACTCATGTCCACCTTAAAGTCTGCTGCTATATTCCATGGTGAATTATATCTTATTTCTTTTTCTTCTCTAAATTTAAGCTTTAGATTTTTTATATCATGAACTCCTGCTAATATAACTGCTTTAAAGGTCTTTTTGTCATCCATTTCTCTAGCTAAATATAATGCTCTAAGCATTCCTAAGAACTCTAAAAACAGTTCATTATTTGAAGCTCTATCAACTTCATCAATAATTAAAACTATTTCTTTATCTAAACTTATTTTTTGAATTAACTTTGATAATAAATAAATAGAATCCACTTTTTCGAGTTCTATTTTCAATTCATTTTCAAACTCTTCAATTAATCTTTTACAAAAGCGTTTTTCATTTTCAAATTCAGAGTCCATACCTTCAAAATTTATTTTTATAACAACATATCTACTTCTTAAAATCTTATCTAATTTATTTAATGTTGTAGTTTTTCCATATTGTCTAGGTCTATTTATTACAAAATATTTTTCTTCCTGAACAAGCTTTACAATCTTTTTCAACTTAGAATCTATATTAACCATATAATGCTTCTTTTCATTACAAATACCAGTCGTATTAAAAATTTTCTTATCTTCTATACTTCCAAAAAACTCTCCGTATTCCATTTACTCACTTCCTTTAACTCTATATCTATATTTTTATTTTAGCCTACTAAAGGTTCTTTATGCAAATGACTTTAGGCTCTTCTCTTTCTTAAAGCCCAGTTGCCCTCTACAATTCCTTTATATAGTACATAACCTATCACTCCACCTAGTGTATTTAAGATTATGTCATTTATTTCAAAAAACCTCATAGTATTTGGTATAACTAAAGATATTATTAGCTGTGTTGCTTCTATAAATGTACTGATTAATAAACACATTATAGTAATTTCTTTTAAATTTCTATTGTAGTAATACCCTAAAAAGATTCCAAATGGAACTAACAATAATATATTTCCTACAACTAAATAAATACAATTTTCCATTCCACCACTTATAATATATTGCTTTATACTCCATAAAGGCCTTAACCATATCTTAGGTAAATTAAATTTCAAGTTTTCTCCAAAGCCAATAACCATAGGAAAATAAACCTTTGAAGCTACAAGAGCTAAATATATCTTAAATAAAGAATTTACTATTATCTCTTTTAATCCTCTATCTTTTCTTTTATAAACAAACCTAAATACTTCATAAATTACTAAACATATAATTACTATAAAAAAACCTACGTTTCCACTTATTCTTAACATTCTCGTCCCACTCTTCCTTAAATTTATTTATTTGTAATTATTACCCTTTTACTGTTTTATTATAACAGAAATTTTCTCTTTATCTCTTTGTATAATTTTGCACAACATAAAAACTTCTCTAGAAATAGATAGCTTTTAATGCACGATATTCCAATAATTTTGCATAATTATTCTTTTTATTTAACAATTTATTCAATGTATATATTTCCCAATATTTTTGACACCGATATTTTATTGCCTTACAATTAATTATAGGAAATAGAAATACTGTAAATAAATAACTCAAGATGGAGTAAATAAAAGTTAAAGGTAGGTCGTTTAATATGAAAAAAGGTTTATTAAAAGAAATGAAAGCAGAATTAATTGGTAAGGAAATGAGTCTACTAGACTTAAGAGATAAATTACAAGACTTCGGATGTCAAGATATTGAAAGCCTTGATAACTTAGAATCATTTGTTGCAAATGGAAGCATGGTTGTAATTGTTGATGATTGTGATGAAGATCGTTTAAAAATATCATTCACTGTAACAATACCAGCTGGAGATGATGAAGTAGTTCTTGCAAACTATGTAAATTTAACTAGTATCGTAGAACTTTAAAATCAAACAAAAAAACGTCCATCCAATCACTCTCTTTTCTTGATTGGATAGGCGCTTTTTTTATACCTATTTTCTATTTATTTTTTATTTTAAAAGCATCTTGTGATGTTGTTTCATTTCCTTGTAGCGTATTTTGATACATTAAATAATAAGCTGATGCTGACCAACTAAAGTTTGCAGTATGCAGTCCATCTCCAGTTAAAGGATTATAATTTTCTCTTATTGCCTTATCTCCCATTACTCCATCTGCATTATTAAATAACTTTTTAGCCATTGCTTCTGCTTCTTTTTTATATCCATAATTTTGTAGTGCTTCAACTCCATATAAAGCTTGATCTAACCATACTGGCCCTCTCCAATATTTACTTGCATTAAAGCCTGCATTGTCTTTTGATGCTGTTCCTAATGGTACTAATGTATTAAACTTTTCAGAATTCATCATACTTTCTACAACTTTTTTACCTTGTTTTTTAGTTGCTACCTTAGCCCATAATGGTATCCATCCTTCTGGTCCCATTCCTCTTTCATCTAAAAGATTCTTACTTCCATCTTTCTTAAATTGTAAATCATAGAAGAATCCTGTTTCTTTATCATACATATTTTCATTTATATATTTTTGTAAGCTTTCTGCCTCTTTTTCATATTTTTTTGCATCTGTTTTATTTCCTAACTCTTTAGCCATCTGATTTAAGAAGCCTTTTTCTGCATATAAATAAGCATTTAAATCTACTGATTCTTGATTTATAGAATATCCAAGTGTCTTTCCGTCCTTATCTTTATTTTCTAAAACTTCAACTTGTCTATTTCCATCTTTATCTTCTACATCAAATCTTATTGCATTATCCATTCCACTTTCCCAAGCAGCTGCTAAGATAATTTCATCTTCATCTAATGTAGGTTTTCCATCTTTATCTTTAATCACATTTCCCTTTTCATCATATTTATAATGTAGTCTATGAACCATTCCACCATATTCAGCTACACCATTTTTATCATGATCTCTATTTGTGTACCACCAGTTATGATAATCAACAAGTTTTGGATACATTTCTTTTAAGAATTCCTTATCGCCTGTCTCCTTATAAACATTCCATACTGACCATGCTGCAAGTGCTGGCTTAGAATTTCTTTCATTCCAGTTTCCACCGTCTCCATTTCTATCTGAATCTTTATTATAGAAAATAGCATCTATAATTGCTCCTGAATCCTGTGGTCTTAAATCATCATTCTTTGTTATCTGATAATCAAATAATGCTCTTATATTATCTTGTGCAAGATCTCCATTAAAGTTAGCTGTTGCAACTGCTTGTTTCCATGAATCCCATGCCCACATTCCTATAAACCATTTATAAGACATAGATGGAATAATCCCATCATGCTTTATAGCTCCTGCTGCACTTCTCCAGTTTGTATTTAAAGTTAGCATACTCTTAACTGCTGCATTTTTATATTCTATATTCTTTTTTGAATTTCCATCTTCAAAAGTTTTATCTAAATACTCATTCCATCTTTCATTATTTTCTTCAAAATAATCATCTACATCATCTAAGATATCCTTTTTATTTTCAGCCTTTAATTCTTCACTAGTAAAAGTGAAAGTTTGTGTAGATGCAGTATCAAAAGTTTTCCCTGGCTTTATCACTACCTCTTCCTCTAGCTCTGATACATATTCTTTTCCTTTAATAGTTGTTTTTACATCATCATCATATTTCACTGTAAATTTATTTTCTTTACTAGACATGTAGTTCCATGTATTTCTTACATCTGAGAATTCTACTTGTACACCATCTTTTGTAGCCTTTAAAGAATGTCCTAAATCTATATCTGTCTTACCATATTTATATCTACTAAAAATATTTCCTGTCCACTCTAATTTTAAATTTAGATTATTCTTAGTCTTGTTTACTATTTCGGTTTTTATTAAAGCAGTTCTATTAGTTGCAAAAATCAACTCTAATTTTAAGTCTAAATCTTCTAATTCATATACTTGAACTAATTTTCCTGGATAATAAGCAAAATCCACTTTTGCCTTTGTTAAATCATATTTCTTTTTAGTTTTACTATCTGTAATTCCTATCTTACTTATAGTGTCTCCTAGGTTTACTGGATACTCTTCTCCTATAATAACTGGACCTGCAAATCCTCCGTATAGATTCTTAGCTCCTTTATCTGGTTGATAATATCCATGCCATGCTCCCATATCTGAGAAATTATTAAACTTATTAGTTGAATAATCTCCATGGATTTCTTCTATTGGACTTGCACTAGCATTTAAAATATTCTTAAAGTCTAGTACCTCATCTCTCTTTCCCTTAGCCAATGCATCAATTCCTGTTAAATTCCCTGCTAATATTGTAGCTAATACTCCTAGTGTAATCATTTTCTTTTTGCTAAAAAACATCTCTTTCCCCTAACCTCTCATTTTAAATATTACTGTCTTAATGCTCTTACCCTCTTACAAATTTAATTTCCTTTTATTTCCATTTTACATAAGGAAAAATCTGTTGTCAATACGAAACTATCATTATTTATTTTTCTCATTACTCCTTCTATCTTCTTAAACTATTATAAAATTTCATTATTTGTGCTATACTTCAAATAATAAAAAATTAGTATGAGGTGATTTTAATGGGAATTCCAGATTTCAATGAAATTTATACTATAGAGGTGTTGTCTTCACTGATTTAAAAATAAATATAGATAATATTTTTAGAGATTTATTATAAATTAAAAAGCTAGTATAAGTTTTTATTACTTACACTAGCTTTTGTACTTTATTTTAATCTATTTGATGGTATCCAACCAATTTCATTATTTCCATAAACTATTTGAGACCATCCCTCTTTTGTTGAAATAACATTTACTGCTGTATTATTATTTAAAGCACCTTGAATCTTACTATACCAAGTACCTTGTGACATAATATCGCTGTATCCTAAATTAAAGTTTACCTTTGATATGTGATTTGTAACAATTCTATTTTCTGGTACCCAAGCTGTAGTGTTACCATAATTTATTTCATACCACCCATTTGCGCTACCAACAATAGATACTTCTGTTCCATTGTTTAGGACTCCTGCAATATCACTATACCAAGTTCCCTTAGTCATTAAATCAGTATATTGTAATTTAGAAAATTCCACTATTCCCTTTTTTACAACCTGTTTATTTTGATTAAGATCTGTAGTTATTCTTGAGCAAGGAATCCATCCTGTACTACCATTATAAGCAACTTCATACCATCCATTAACTTCAGTTATTATATTAACTTTATTAGATGCTGATATTGTTCCTAATACATTTGAATACCAAGTATTATAAGTCATAACATCTGTATATTGATTTACTATACCTGTTCCAACATATTGTTTATTTAAATTTGTAATTATTCTTGAGTATGGTATCCATCCGATTTCATTTTTAGCTGTTTCTACTTTATACCATCCATCTTTTTCACCTAAGATTTTAACATTTGAATTATCAGTTGCTTGTCCTACAACACTTGAATACCAAGTTCCTTCACTCATTACATCTGTATATCCACAACTAGGGAATGAAACAACTCCAGTTCCAATTGCTGAATTTACTTTTCCTACTACAACTCTTCCTTCTGGAACCCATTGAGTTTGACTATTAGCTACTACTCTATACCAACCGTTAGCTTCACCAGTGATTTTTACAACTGTTCCATTGTTTAGTTTATAAGTTGCTGAACCATTCCAACTTGGTTCATTCTTTGAATAAGTAAATGGATTACCCTTCATATTTATAGTTCCCATTTCTGACATAGCTTTAATATTATAAGTATCAGAAATAGTTACTCTATTAGAAGGAATCCATACTGAACCTTTTTCATAATTAACTCTAGTCCAGCCATTTTCTTCTCCAGTTATAGTAACATTTGCTCCTTTATCTAAAGTTGTAATTACAGAACAATCCCAATTACTATGTTCCATAGCATCAGTATATTGGTTAATAACGCCTGTACCTAAACTAGTGTATTGTGGACTTTTATATATTACTGGTGCTGGATTTGTAATAGTTATATTATTAGGATGCTTTGGTCCTGAACCATTTATAAATGGAGCATATACATAAGCTTTTTTCCCATTGTAATTAATAGTATCCCAACTATTATTCTGTGCTAATATTTGAACTAAATTTCCTGCATATACTTTCCCTATAATTGAGCAATTAGTATTAGGTTCACTTCTAACGTTTAATACATTTGCATTTACAACCCCTACCCCATATGATTTGTAATCTGGATTTGCATTTGCAGATGTATTAACATTTGCAGTAACTGGATTACCAGGTGCTGTAAAATAAAATACTGTAGGTGATATATCTAAGCCACTATCTAATCCTCTTGGATGCATATTTGTTCCAAACCACCAACATTGTGAATCTGCAACCCACGCTACTGTATGCTCTGAATTAGCCCATCCCATAAACACATAAGTGTGAGCATCTCCATCTTGCCCAGCAAACCCTATATCTCCTGGTTGCATTCCTTGTAAGTTAGACTTTTGATTCCATCCTAAATTAGATAAATTATCTTGTAGTGTCCAACAGTTAGCTGTAGAAGTTGGTATACTTACTCCAATACCTCTTAATGCTGATGAAACAAAAAATGCACAATCATTTGCTCCATTTCCATTGTGTAAGTTTATAGCTTCATTCTCTGTATTCCATCTATTATTAGGATTAAGCATATAATTATATAATGTTTCATTTGTTTTTGAAGCAAAACTATTTTGCTCCTTCAGTTGATGTATGTTATCTCCGTTATAACAAGTTGCATGATCATATCCACTAAAAGTTACTGAAAAGCCTTCATTCTTTGAATCTAACTTACTAACATCTGATTTTTCCTTTTTAAATGTTTCTATAGCTTTTTCTTTTTCAGCTTTTGTAGTTTTAATTACTTTTCCTGTACTTATAACTACCTTTTGTACTGTACCATCTGTTTCTTGTGTATTTGTCATAATGGCATTTAATTCTTGTTGTTTTAACTGTTCATTTTGCTTTTGATTATTTTCTTTACTATTTACTACTGCTTGTTTTTGATTATTTTCTTTACTATTCTCTACTACTTTATTATTTTCCACTGTAGTCTTATTATTTATATTTGTTTGTACTATAGCTTTATTAGCTTTTTGTGGTATTCCTTGTGTAGTATCTGCAAATGATGATACTGATGGAATCATAACTACTGTAGTAACTACAGCGCTAGTTATAAGTGCAACTAATTTTCTGCTCTTCATTTTTGTTCCTCCAATGTTTTTTATCTTTAGTTAAAATTTTATTATTCCAATATTTAATTATACTTTCAGTTCCATTTAAATACAATATTCCTATTTATTTCTATCAAAGAATTTATTCAACATATCTTTAACTGAATGATTATTAGTTTACAATAGTTGCAACTACCAAATTATTATCAATAATACTACTATATAGCGATTTTACAATGTTCTTTACTCATTAATTAATCTACTTGATAATATCCATCCAATTCTATCATTTTCATATACTATTTGTGACCATCCATCCTTTGTTGATATAACTTTTACTGAAGTCCCATTATTTATAGCTCCTTGGATATTACTGTACCAAGTAGCTTTTGACATAACATCACTATAGCCTAAGTCAAACTTCACTTTAGCCACATTGCTTGCAGCAACTCTATTTTTAGGTATCCACGCTGTAATATTTCCATGATTTATTTCATACCACCCATTTGCACTACCTACAATATCTATTTCTGTTCCATTATCTAAGGCTCCTGCAAGTTCACTATTCCAATTACCTTCAGTCATTATATACGTATATGGTATTTGACAAAACTCAACTATGCCTTTTTTTATAACCGGTTTATCTTGATTAAGATCTGTAGTTATTCTTGAACAAGGAATCCAGCCGCTATTACCATTATATGCAACTTCATACCATCCATTTATTTCAGCAATTATATTCATTTGACTACATGCTGGAACTGTTCCTAAAACAGTTGAATCCCAAGTATTAGAAGACATAACATCCGTATATTGATGCACTCTACCAGTTCCAATATATTGATTATTTAAACTTGTAATTAATCTTGCATTTGGAACCCAACCTATCTTATTATCTGATGTTTCTATTTGATACCATCCATCTTTACTTTGTATTATATTAATCCTTACTTCATCATTTGCTTGTCCAGTAACATTTGAATACCATGTTGGTGAACTCATCATATCGGTAAATCCACTGCTTGGGAATGAAACAACTCCTTTACCTATATATGAATGTACTTCATGTGAACTCTTATCTATTTTATAATCTGGATTTGTCTTTGTATTTGTAGATGTACTAGTAGTAGCAGCCATTGATGTTACAGATGGAATTATCGCCACTGTAGTAACAACTGCACTAGTTACAAGTGTAACTAATTTCCTCTTCTTCACTTTTATCCCTCCAACACGTCTTATCTTTAGTAAAATTTTTCTTAGTATTATAATATATAATTATACTTTCCACCCCATATAAATTCAATAAACCCAGCTATTTCTTTTCTTTAAATTTAAACCAATTTTCTATTTTATTTAAAATTATTGTCCTTTAACATTAATTTGCCACATTTCAAATATATAATAATTTTAATAAGATTTATGAAAGCGAGAATACTATATGACTACACAGCGAACTATTACAGCAATTCTTACTATATTCATTTTTATTTTTATAATTCCCTCACTATACTCCTTTGCATCCTCTTTAAATACTATTACCATTGGTAAAAATATCAATTCTAATCAACAAAAAGAAATCTTAGATTTTTTTAACCCATCTTCCGATACATATACTCTACTTAATATTAAAGAAAATGATTTAATTCCATATAGGAATCTTTTAAAAAACACTACAGAAAACAAGCATTTATCTTGTGCTTATGTACAGCCTACAAATGAAGGTGGCATAAATATTAAAACAATCAACTTAACATATATAACTAATTATCTATTATCTAATGCTCTAATCACTAGTGGCATAGATAATCTTAACGCTGTTATTGCCTCGCCTTCACAAATTAGTGGTTTATATTCTTTTCCTAGCATAATTCTTGCATATGAGAATTGCACAGGTAAAACAATTGCGCCAGAAAAAATCAAACTATCGATCTCTTTAATGGACCTTATTCTTAAAATATCTTCTTCAGAGGACATCAGCCAAACTCGACTTAGCATGGTTTTCGCTATTATTGAAAATGATATAATTCAAGGTTCTGATGTTTCTAATACGGTAAACTCAACTCTTGAAAATCATGATATAGCACTATCTACTACGGAAACAGATGATATAGTAGATTTAATGACAGAGATTCAACAGCAATCATATAATAAATCCTCTACAGAAACATCTTTAGATGAACTTACTTTAAAAATCAAATGTAAGCTTCAAAAAAATGGTCAACTATATGGACTTTTCAATAATATTTATGTATTTCTTTACAGAGCTAAATCTAAGATTGAAGATTATTTTTCTTCTAGTAATTCTTCAAACTCTATTTTCAAAACTATTAATGAAAATAGTACTTTAGCTCAAACTGCTGTTCATACAGGTGACTCCACTTTAGTAGATATTTTAAATTAAAACTCAAAAAAATAGACACTTTCAAAGAGTTGAAAGTGTCTAATATATTTTCTACATTATTTGACAAATCAATAATACAGTACTATACTAATTACATTATTTTAAATAGTGTGAACTTACATAACCTGTTTTACCATTGAATGAGATTTTAGACCAGTTTCCTTCTTTTGATAAAACAGTTATTTTTGTTCCTTTTGGCAAAATTCCTAATTTGCTTGAATCCTTAGAAGCTTTCGCTCTCACATTTAATCCATTTGCCGTTACCATCATCATTTTATGTTCCATTTGTGGCTTAGTTTGCATATTTCCATTCATTCCTAAGTATT
>NZ_CAMTIG010000003.1 GCF_947072515.1 uncultured Clostridium sp. | reverse complement strand
ATAAAATAAAGGACTTTTTCAATTTTGAAAAAGTCCTTTGTCTACAAGCTGAGAGAGGATAATATATCCTCTCCTTTCTAAATTATAAGTATTTTTTATATTTTTCTTCTGATTCTAACTTAGTTAATAAATGTTTTATTTCCTGATCTCTTTTTTTATCCATAACTAATAACACATCTCCAGCATCAACTATCACTAAGTCTTTCACTCCAAGACCTATTATCAAATTTTTTCCTCCAAAAACTGCACAATTTTCGCAGTCATCTAAATATGAATTCTGAGAAATACAATTACTTTCTTCTTTTTCCAGGAACCTACTTAAAGCTGTAAAGCTTCCTATATCATCCCATTGGAAATCGCATTTTATTACATAAGCTTTTCTTGTTCTTTGCATTACTCCAAAATCAATTGAAATACCATTTATACTTTCATATTCTTTATAGATTACTTCTTCTTCATCTTCTAAACCAATATGCCTATATATTTCCATTAAAGATTTGTATACATTTGGCAAATACTTTTCTATTTCCCTTAAGATTATATCTGCTCTGAATACAAACATGCCTGAATTCCAAAGGTAGTTTCCTGTAAAGATAAATTCTTTAGCAACATCTAAGTTTGGTTTTTCAGTAAACCTCGCTACCTTATAAGTGGCAATATCCCCACTAACCTGCTCGCCCATTTCAATATAGCCATACCCAATTTCAGGCCTGGTTGGCTCTATTCCTAAGGTTACTATAGCTTTTCTCCTATTTGCCAATTCAATGGCTTGGGCTAGAGTATTTACATACTCTTGTTCATCTTTAATGTAATGATCTGAAGGTAATACTATCATGACAGCATCTTGATCCTTTTTCAAAAGTTTAATTGCTGATAAACCTATACATGTAGCAGTTTCCTTTTAGATGTTATTGGTTATTTTAAACTTTAAATAAATATCTATACTTTTTTCCCTTGTTTCTTTATCTTCATTTATAATTATCTCTTTTACAAATGTTTGTACTATTTCTCTATCTACCTTATCTACCTTTAAAATACTATCTATACTATTCTTATATCTTTCTGTAAAATCAAGTTTTTGTGCAAATTTTTCTTCTAAAACTCTAAGTTCTAATTGCCGCCTCAATAAACTTTCTTGTTTCCTCTCTATCATTTTACTTAAATTTCCAAAATTTCTCTCTGATATATTCCCCTCCAATTTATCCTCATATAATTTTTGAAATTTACTATCTACTGTGGATAATTCTTTTTTTATTGTAGATAACTCTACTTCAACTTTATCTTCTATCTTAATTTCTTTAATTTTCTTATAATACTTATTTTCATTTATAATTTTTCCAACCATATTTTTTATAATTTTTTGTATTTCACTTTTAAGATATTCTTCTTTTATAGAATGTGCCGTACATAATTTCCCTCCTTTTTGTGAGTTTGTACACTTATATCCCTTATAATCTTTTCTATAAGACATTCCTCCGCCACAAGTTCCACATTTAAGTACAGATGTAAATGCATAAATTTTATCACCTTTATATCTATACCCGCAGCTTCTTTTTTCAAGAAGTTCCTGTACTTTCTTAAAAGTATTTTTATCAATGATTCCTTTAAATTCTCCACCCCATATCCACTCTTCTTTTGAGGTTGTTTTTACAGTCTTTAATTTATAACTTATTTTTTTAAATCGCTGCTGAACCATATAACCTCCATATTTAGGATTAGTCAATATGCTTTTAATAGTTCCATTTGTCCATCCTCCAAATTTTTCTTCATTAGAATTTATTTTTTTTATTGATGGGGGTGGCACACTTTTTTTATTTAAGTAATTAGCTATCTTCCCAAATCCCCATCCCTTTAGATATAGAAAATATATTTCTTTAACTATTTCTGATGTTTCATCTACTCTTGATATTAATGAAATAGTCTTTCTATTCCCTTCATACTTTTCCTCAAACTTATATCCATAAGGAGGTTTTGATGCTATTGATGATCCTCGCTGCATCCTTTCTATAAGTGCACTTTTTATTCTTCTACTACAATCTTTCACATACATTTCATTCAATATATTTTTAAAAGGAATAATATCATTAAATTCATTTTCAGTATCCACATTATCAAGAACAGAAACAAATCTTACATTATTAACTTTAAAATAATCCTCTAAATAATATCCTGCTGTTATATAATCTCGTGAAAAACGTGATAAATCTCGTGTTAAAATCATATTAATTTTTCTATCTTCAATATCTTTTTTCATTTTTATAAATGAATTTCTATTCGAACTTACACCTGAAACTCCAAAATCTTCATATACCCCTATTAATTTATATATATTTTTCTTGTCTTCTTTCGATTTTTCTAACAACCATTTTTTCAAACTTCCTATTTGTGCTGGGATAGATTCTGTTTGAGATTCCTTATCTGTACTTACTCTCGCATATATTGCTACATTCCATAATCCCATTTAAAAATTCTCCTCATTATCTTGGTAATTACTCTTCTTTAACCTTGTCTCTCTCACTTCTTTTTTTATTTCTTCTGTAATATTATTAATTTCCCCAATTATCAAGTCATCTAAAATTTTTTCAAAATCTTCTATTCCATAATGGATATTACTTTTTATCTTCTTCATTCTCTTTTCCTAATAAATTATTACAATATACTTTATTCTTAATTTCTATTTATATGTAACTTTTTCTTTTTCAAAATAAAAAAAGGATTAAATATAGTCCTAAAACTATATTTAATCCTTCTTAATTTATATATTATATTAGATTATCCTAATTTAGCTACTGATTTAGCTATTGTATCAGTTAACTCTAAGCAGTGAGCTAAAGTTATTCCTTTTTCTAATCTTGGGTTGAACTCAACTAAGTCCATACTCTTAACTAGACCAGTTCCGATAAGTTCTTCGATAACATATTGAGCGTCTTCCATGTTGAATCCGTCTGGAACTCTTGTACCAGTTCCTTCGATGAATTTTGGATCTATTCCGTCTATGTCATAGCTGAAGTGAATAGTTTTTATTCCTCTTTTAGCTATTAAGTCAAGAACTTGTTTCATTGTTTCTTTAGTTCCTAATTCTCTTACTTTTTCCATTTCGAAAACAGTAATGTTTTGATCTTTTATTATTTTAGTTTCTCCTGAATCGATATCTCTTTGTCCTATTAAGATTAAGTTTTCAGGCTTAACTTTTACTCCTTTGAAGTAAACGTTGCTTAATTTTTCATCTATTCCGATTGAACCTGCTATTGGCATTCCGTGAACATTTCCACTTGGTGATGATGCTATAGTGTTGATATCAGCGTGAGCATCAAACCATACTACTGCGAATTCATCTAAGTTATCACATGCTTTACTAGCTCCAGCAACTGATCCTAATCCTAATGAGTGGTCTCCTCCTAATGTTAAAGGAAAAGCTCCTTCTCTTATTGAACTATCTACTTTACCAGCTAATTTTTCAGAAGCGTCTAATACGTATGATACGAATTTAGCATGGTCATCATCTGTGTATTTATCGTTTTGGCTTGCATATAATACATCGATATCACCTAAGTCTACAACTTCGTTTCCTGCTTTATGTAATAATTCGATATCACCAGCTTGTCTAAGTACTGATGGTCCTTGATCTACTCCTGGATTATCACATCCATAAAATATTGGCATTCCGATTACATTAATTTTCATATTAAAATCCCTTCCTTTTCACAAATTTCTAATTATTATCATTAAGTTATTATTACATCTATAATAATATCTTAATAAGATAAGCGAAATTTTTATTTTGTTTTGTTCTATGTCCCTAATATATTCCTTTTTAATATTTAAATCAAATGGAGCCTTTTTACGGATTTTTTTATTTTTAGTCATTACAATTTATATTTCAATATAAACAAATAATTAAAATGCCATTTTAATATTTTTAATGCAATTTCTTTGCCATACTGTTATTCATATGGTTATTTTTTAATTATTTGTTACTAAAACTTATTCTTCATTCATATTCTTGCATTTCAGTTTTCGCTTATTTTACACTTAAAACACTAAAAAACCACTCTCTAAAAAAGAGATTATTCATCTTTTTTTATTTTTATACATTATTCAAACATTATTTCCAGAAATAGTTTATATTTTACTGAATATTATGAATAATATTCATTTTACTTTTTATTCTTTTATTTACTTTTTTTTATATTTTTACCATTTTATATGTTGATTTTTATTTATTTTTTGTTTAAATATTACCTCTTATTTTTTTAGAACCAATATCATCTATAAAGAAGTTTCTTTATTCATAGGTTCTGTTATAATATTTTCTTTATTGATATCTTTTAGTTCTTTCATCACTTGGTCCTCATAGTCCTTATTAGTTACAATATAAACATTTTCTCTTTCTATTAAAGGAGCTATTCTTTCCACAGTATTTACTAGAAAACTTTTTTTGTTTATAACATCTAAAAATTGTTTTGGTTTATTCATTCTCGATAGAGGATATAGTCTGCTGCCTTTACCTCCTGCTAATATAAGTCCGTATATCATTATTTCAACTCCATTTAGCATTATATTGTATTTTATGTGTTTTTCACTTTTTTGTGAATTACTCAATGCCTTTAATATTCTATTTATTATTTTTTTATTTATGCTTTTTACTTCTATTCTAAATTATATTTTATATTGCTATACTTTGATTTAAGATATTCTGGATACATATCTTTTACTAATTTATTTAATTCAATTGATAATTCATCTATCTTCTCAATTTTTTCTTTACTATTTTCATTTCCACTTTCTAATAACCTTTTAATATTCTCCTTTGCATTAATAGGCTCAATATCTAATTCATCTAAATATTCTAATAATCTTTTTTCTCCTGGATGAAACCTTTCATTAATAGCAAATAAAATATCAAAGTATATTGCTAAATATTCTGCAATTCTATGATTTATAGAAATAATATCATTTCTTTTTATAGCCTTTTTTATCTGATATGATAAGGAAGGCATTTTATCATCAATTAATTTAATATTTTGCAAAATTATATTTTTCTTTAATTCATTAGGATAATAATTATATTTTTTCCTATACTCTTCTATTATATTATTTTTATCATAAATTACTTTTGATGTAAGCACATTGTGTATCATACAAGTAGAATATCCAATGGATGCTTTATATTCTTTAAATGTATAGTTAAATTGACTATCTATAAAATTTATATTTCTATATATAATTTCTATTTCTTTACCATCCTTAAGTATCCCATCATCTTCTTCCTCCCAAAATTTATTTTCTATCTCATAATATTTTAAACTTTCTTCTAATATAATCTTTCTCTTCTCAATATCTATTTTCCTATTCGAATATACATATACATCATAATCAGATAATTGATCATTTTTACTAACTGCCCTTGATCCTCCTAACATTATTAATTCTACTTCATCTAAATCTTTTAATTTTTCTATAACTTTCTCAAAAAATGTTTTCATAAACTTCCCCTCTTTTATCTTTTTTTAGAATTTTTTATATTTTTTACCTTAAATTAATTATTGCACTATCAAATTATTTTTCAAGCTAATATGTTCTGCTTTCTTTCCTTTTTATTTATGATTTTATAAATATATTGCTTAATGACTTTACTTAATTCCTATTTTAGATGTTTATTACTTAAAATCTTTTATTTACCACTTTATTTAACTAAAAAAATATTTTTTTACGAAATATTGACATTTTTATGAATATAATTTAATATTAAAATATAAATCTAAATAAGCTATTGAGCTGTTAAGAGGGAGTAGTAGTAAATATAACATCAACAATCTCGACTTTTAGTCTGGTGTTATATACCTGTATTTTTAGGTTACGAGACTTTTAATATAAGTTTTTAAAATTTTATTTTTAAATGCTTATATTAAAAGTCTTTTTTAACGTAAAAATATTCTTTTATTAGATTAACTTGCTAATTTTAATAATCACTTAGAATTATACTCATACACTTAAAAGTATAAAATCATAGTCTATTAGCTATACTAAGTTATTATTTAGGTAAAATTTTAAACAGCTATAAATCTTTTAAAACTACTCTTACATTAATTATGCTAAACCTGAAAGGAGTTTTATTATGAATAATTTTTTCAACAAATCTGTAGTTGATATCCTTGCATTTTTTAATACTTCTAAAGAAGGATTATCAAAAGAAAATCTTGAAAAGAATTCTGAAACATTTGGAAAAAATGTTTTAAATGAAAAGAAAAAGAAAAGTACAGTCCAAGTATTTTTTGAGCAATTCAAAGACTTACTAGTATTTATACTAGTAATTGCTGGTATTATTTCTATGGTTGCAGGACATATAGAAAGTACACTTGTTATCTTTGTTGTTATTATCCTTAATGCAATCTTAGGTACTGTACAACATGTTAAAGCTGAACAATCCCTGAATAGTTTAAAAGCCCTATCCGCCCCACTTGCTAAAGTTATGCGTGATGGACAAAAACTTGAAATTCCATCTGCTGATGTAATTCCAGGTGATATTTTAATACTAGAGGCTGGTGATCTAGTTTGCGCTGATGGTAGAATAATTGAAAATTATTCCCTTCAAGTTAATGAAAGCGCCCTAACTGGTGAATCTGAAAGTGTAACTAAATTCTCTGATTTTATCGATAAAGAAGAAGTTGCTCTTGGTGACCAAAAAAATATGGTTTTCTCTAGTTCACTTGTTACTTATGGACGTGCTTTGGTAGTAGTTACCTCTACTGGTATGAATACGGAGCTTGGAAAAATAGCAACTTTAATGGAACAAACTCAAGAAAAGAAAACACCACTTCAAATCTCTCTTGATGATTTCTCTAAAAAACTTGCTATTATAATTCTTGTTATTTGTGCTCTAGTTTTTGCTTTAAGTGTTTACAGAGGAACTCCAATGCTTGAATCATTAATGTTTGCAGTTGCTTTAGCTGTTGCTGCTATTCCAGAAGCTTTAAGTTCTATCGTTACTATAGTATTAGCTTTAGGAACTCAAAAAATGGCAACTGAAAATGCTATTATTAAATCTTTAAAAGCTGTTGAAGGTCTTGGTTCAGTATCAATTATCTGTTCTGATAAAACAGGTACTTTAACTCAAAATAAAATGACTACTAAACAACTTTATGTAGATGGAACTTTAATCAATTCTGAAGATTTAAAACTTGATAATGAAGTTCATGAATACCTACTTACTAGTTGTATTCTTTGTAATGATTCTACATCTGTAGATGGAAATGAACTTGGTGATCCAACTGAAGTAGCTTTAGTTAATTTAGGTCACCTATACAATATTAAAGAAACTACTTTCAGACAAGGTATTGAACGTTTAAGAGAAATTCCTTTTGATTCTGATAGGAAACTTATGAGTACTCTTCACGATTTTAATAATAAGACTACTCTTTTTACTAAAGGAGCTTTTGATGTTCTTTTAGATAGACTTCAATTTATTAAAACATCTGAAGGTGTTAGAGAAATAACTCCTGAAGATAAACAAAAAATCATTCAAACAAATATGGATCTTTCTCAAAATGGTTTAAGAGTTTTAGCTTTTGCCTACAAAGAACTTCCTTCTGTTAAAGATATAACTCTTGATGATGAATATGGTTATACTTTCATCGGATTAATTTCTATGATTGATCCTCCAAGAGTGGAATCTGCTCAAGCAGTTACTGATTGTATATCAGCTGGAATTAAACCAATCATGATTACTGGTGACCATAAAATCACTGCTTCTGCTATCGCTAAACAAATTGGAATCTTTAAAGAAGGTGATTTAGCTGTAGAAGGATTAGAATTAAATAAAATGTCTGAAGATGAGCTTATGGAAAAGCTAGAACATATTTCAGTTTATGCAAGGGTTTCTCCAGAGCACAAAATCAGAATAGTTAACGCTTGGCAAAACAAAGGTAAAATTGTTGCTATGACCGGTGATGGAGTTAATGATGCTCCGGCCTTAAAACAAGCTGATATCGGTATTGCAATGGGGATTACTGGTACTGAAGTTTCTAAAGATGCTTCTTCAATGATTTTAACTGACGATAACTTTGCAACTATTGTAAAATCTGTTGCTAACGGTAGAAATGTTTATGCTAATATCAAAAACTCAATAAAATTCCTTTTATCTGGTAATACTTCTGCTATAATAGCTGTTTTATATGCTTCATTAGCTGCATTACCTGCACCATTTGCACCAGTACACTTATTATTTATAAATCTTGTTACTGATAGCTTACCTGCTATAGCAATAGGTGTTGAAAAAGGAAGTAAAAATATTCTTAAAGAAAAACCTAGAGATAGTAAAGAATCTATCTTAACTAAAAGCTTTATTAAAGATATTGCCTTCGAAGGTGTTGTTATCGCAATCTTTACAATGTTAGCTTTTTATATAGGTTCAAAAACAAGCTATGGTGTTGCAAGCACAATGGCCTTTGCAACATTATGTTTAGCTAGATTATTCCATGGATTTAACTGTAGAGGCAAAGAATCTATATTTAAACTTGGACTATTTACAAATAAATTTAGCTGGTATGCATTTATAACAGGTGTAGTATTATTAAATATAATCTTATTTGTACCTGTATTTAGAGGATTATTTGAAATATCACCATTATCAGCTTCTTCTGTTGGTTTCATTTACTTATTCGCATTCTTACCAACAGTTATAATTCAAATAGTTAAAATGATTAGATACAAATAACCTTTATTTTAAGGACTCGCTAAAATGCGAGTCCTTTTATTTATACTTTACATCTTATTTTATCAAAATGCTTTTCCCACATTTTTGCAAGATCTTTAGGATCATCTTTAAAATCTTTTCTAACCCAATGCTGTAAAACATTCCAATAACCTCCGGATGCAAATATTATGGTATATTCTAATTCCCTACTCATCTCCTCTTCCCCACACATAATCTTTCTAAAAACCTTTATATATAAATCATATTGGCTATTTAATATATTAAATAAATCATTTTTTAAAATAAGTTTTAAAAATTCTCTATTTTCATACCAAAAATTAAAATATTCTAATGTAATTTTTTTAGGTTCCATATTCTTATCAAATTTTATTCGTTTTCCTAACTGCTTAAACATATAATCTATACTTTTCTTTATAACATCTTCTTTTGATTCAAAGTTTCTATAAAATGTTTTTCTAGCTAGCTGTGCCTCTTCACACAATTCTGTTATAGATATACTTTTAAAATCTTTTTCTTTTAATAACTTAAACATTGCATTACATATAAGCTCTATTGATTTCCTATTTCTTTTAGTTATATTTTCCATGACACAAATCTCCTCTTCTGTATAAGTTCCTCCTAATCTATTGACTATACTTTTCTATATCATTATAATCTAGTTTATCGACTGTCACAAATGTGACAGTTCTTTTTTACAAAAGAAAAATTTTAAGGAGTGAAAACAACATGAAAAAAGCATCTACTAAAGTTGCCATGATTGTTTTCCTACTTGGTATCGCTATGGGAGCTTTAGATTCTGGTATCGTTGCTCCTGCTAGAAACATTATTGCAGGTGGACTTAATATTTCACAATCATCAAGTATTTGGATGATAACTATTTATACACTTGCATATGCTGTTGCAATGCCTATTATGGGAAAACTTTCGGACAAATTTGGAAGAAAAAAGATTTATTTAATATCAATAATTTTATTCGCAGTAGGTTCCCTACTATGTGGATTATCTAATATATTTGAAAGCTATACTATGCTTCTTATTTTTAGAGTTATTGAAGCTATTGGTGGTGGTGGAATTATGCCAATTGCTACAACATATATAGGAACATCTTTCCCACCAGAAAAAAGAGGTTCTGCACTTGGTTTTATAGGAGCTATATTTGGAATTTGTACAGTTGTTGGACCAACTTTAGGTTCTGCACTTTTACAAATTTTTGGTGATAAAAACTGGGGTGTTCTATTCTTTATAAACATTCCAATTAGTATTGTAGTTATAATTTTAGGATTTAAACTTGAAGAAAGTGTTGGAAATACTAAAAAATCTAAATTAGATTTATTTGGTGCTACTTCTTTAGGTATCGTAATTCTTTCAATTATGTATGCTTTAACTAATTTAAAATTTGATAACTTCTACAAATCTCTTACATCTAAAGATGTTTTACCTTATTTAATTATTTTTGTAGTATTTATCCCTATTTTTATTTTTGCAGAAAAGCGTGCTGAAGATCCAGTATTAAATTTAAATTATTTTAAAAATAAAGATATTGTTATTGTACTAATCGTAAGCTTAATCGTTGGTGCTGGACTTATGGCATTAATATTCTTACCTCAATTTAGTGATAATGTTCTGAAACTACCGTCTGGTACTGGTGGATATTTCTCTACTATTTTTGCTGTATTTATGGGAATATCTTCTGTTTTAAGTGGTAAACTTATCGATAAGATTGGTGGAAAATTTGTACTTATATTTGGATTTATAATTTCAATTGCAGGATGTCTTTACTTTGCACTTGTAACTGCAAATCATCCAGGTATTGCTAATCTTTTAATTGGTATTGCTATTTTAGGTTCTGGATTTGGATTTACTTTTGCTACACCATTAAATTATTTAATGCTTGCACTTGTTCCTGAATCTGAAGCAACAATGGGACAATCTACTATAGCATTAGTTCGTTCAATTGGTGTTGCTGTAGGCCCTAACCTTTTAGTTAACTTTATATCTAATGCAGCACAAAATGTACCAAAAAATTTAGCAGCAGTTATGCCTAAATTACCATCTTCTATGATGGCCCATGCTGGCAATATGGCAGGAAGTGCTACATCATCAGCATTCCAAAATGCGTCTGCTAATAATATCTACTCTTTAATGCATAATTTAGTTACTTCTGAACTTGATAAAGTTCCTACTATGCTTGCTAAGAGTCCTGAGTTTTTAGCATTTAAAACTCATTATTTACAACAATTAGTTAATTCAAAGGATGCTATAACAACAGCATTCCAAAGTACTTTAGATAAAGGATATGGAAATTTATTTTTAGCTTCTGCAGTATTCTGTATTGTAGCATTTATTTTCTCACTATTCTTATCAAATAAAGGTGCTGAAAAAAGTAATACTAATTAAAATTCCTAATAAATGAAAAGCTACTACAAAATATTCAAATTATTTTGTAGTAGCTTTTTTAAAGTTTTTAAACATTCTAGTATTATCTATTTCATTACTCTTCTTAGTAAATTTATTTTGTTTTTAAAAGGTGCATATCTTATATTAAATTCTATAAATGTACCTCTTTTTACTACTGATCTTCTATGAGAAAAAGCATCAAAACTTGCTTTACCATGATAATCTCCCATTCCACTATTTCCAACTCCTCCAAATGGTAATGAAGTTTGCCCTACATGAATTACCGTATCATTTATAGTTACTCCACCTGATGTAGTATCATTTAAAACTTCTTCTACTTTGGAATTTGATTCTGAAAAATAATAAAAAGCTAGTGGTTTTGGTCTACTATTTACAAACTCAACTGCTTCTTTAGTATCTGAAAATTCTATTACAGGTAATATTGGCCCAAATATTTCATTAGTCATTACCGAACTATCTACAGCTACTTCTGTAAGAATTGTTGGATCTATAAATTTATCATTTATATCATATGCTCCACCATAATATATATGTCCGTCAGCAAAGTAATTTTTCAACTTTTCCGTATCACTTTCTCTAATTATTCTTGGATACTCTAAGTTATTTATTCTGTCTACTCCATACTGTAATTCAATTTCTTTGACTATAAGTTTTAATAATTTTTCTTTTACTTTCTTATGCACCATTAAGTAATCTGGTGCTACGCAAGTTTGTCCTGCATTTAAAAATTTACCCCATACTATTCTTTTTGCCGCCATTTCTAGTTTTGCATCTTCGTCTACAATACATGGACTCTTTCCCCCAAGTTCTAATGTTACTGGAATTAAATTTTTAGATGCAGCTTGCATTATTATTTTTCCTACCCCAACACTTCCTGTGAAAAATATTTTATCATAAGGTGTGTTTATTAATTCTGTTACAGCCTCTTTCCCCTCTGTTTCTGCAACAACTGTTACATAGGCTTCATCAAATATGCTATTTATAACCTTTTTAAGTGTTTTAGCTGTATTAACTGCACTTTCTGATGGCTTTATAACAGCACAATTTCCTCCACTTATAGCTCCAACTAATGGTGCAACTATTAATTGAAAAGGATAATTGAATGGTCCTATAATTAAAGATACTCCATAAGGCTCTTTATATATGTAATTTTTACTTGGAAAATGTACTATAGGAGCTTTAACTCTTTCTCTCTTTGCCCATTTTTTCAGTTTCTTTACGTGAAGATTTATTTCGTCATAAACTAATCCAATTTCTGTTACATATCCTTCGAATTGACTTTTTCCTAAATCATTTGTTAATGCGATTAAAAACTCTTCTTCATTTTCTTTAATTGCTTTTTTCAACTTCTTTAAATTTTCTATTCTAAAATCCAAATCTTTCGTCTTACCACTTTTAAAAAATTCTTTTTGACTTAAAAATATTCTGTTTAATTCCCCCATCCTACCTCACCTCACTATATAATGTTTATTTAAATAGTATCATATTTTAGCCCATCTTTAAAATTATTTAAATTAATTTTAAATTCAATTATTCCTGAAGCATATGGTGCTATCTCATATAAACCATATAAAATTACAAGTTCAGTATCTGTTAAATAAAATACTGTTTTATTATCTACTCCTTTAAAATCTGCTCCACCATCAAAATATTTATCCTTATCACTATTTATTTGCTCTCTTATATTTTTATTAATGATTTCTGCATAATTATAATTACTATTAAATAAATCTTTAAGTCCTAGAACTATTCCATCATTTTTCTTCATAGTATATGGCTCTCTATAGCTCATACCATGTGCTCCCCCTGCAAATTGGTAGTAATCCATATAAAAACTTAGTACATTATTATTATTTCTCTCGATATTATAACTAGCTTTAAATTCTAATGGATAATTGCAAATATATCCCGAGGCTTTATATTCATCTACTGTATTGTTCATCTCCACCATAAAATTATGCACCCTTTGATTTATAATTTCATTCGTAACTATTCCATATGGACTGTTTATATATGGAATATCTGTATCTATATCTAAACATTTTGTTTTCACAGAATTTTTTTGTGGCATTATATCTTCAACTACCTGTGCATAACTAGTTATCCACAGACATTGTGTGGATATTGTTAATAACAACATTATCCACAGCCATCTTATAATTCGTCTCGATTCCCTTTTTATCATACATTCTCTACTCCTTTTCTAAAAAAAATTACACGTTTTTCTATAATTCTTCAAAAAAATCTTTTTTATCTACAGAAATATCAACAAATTTACCACAAGTTATCCACAGGTACCTGTGGACACTGTTAGTAATTTTTTGTATTTATGCAACATTTTATATTTATTCACAATAAAAAAACAGTTTACAGATATTATTTATCTATAAACTGTTAATTATTCTTATTTTCTAGAAGTTTTTATTAATTCATTTAATCTTTTTAATTCTTTATAAGTTAAGTTTCTCCACTCACCTATTTTTAAACTGCCTAAATTAATATTCATTATTCTTATTCTTTCAAGTTGTGTAACTTCATAACCAAGCGCTTCACACATTCTTCTAATTTGTCTATTCAATCCTTGAGTAAGTATAATTCTAAATACATTTTCCCCTTCTTTTTTTACAAAGCATTTATTTGTTACTGTATCTAAAATCTGTACCCCATTACTCATTTTTTTTATAAATTCTGGTGTAACTTTTTTATTTACAGTTACTACATACTCTTTCTCATGATTATTTCCAGCTCTCAAAATTTTATTTACTATATCACCATCATTAGTCATTAAAATAAGACCTTGTGAATCCTTATCTAATCTTCCTATGTTATATATTCTCTTTTCATGATTTACAAAATCAACTATGTTTCCTTTTACTTTTCTTTCTGCTGTACAAGTAATTCCTATAGGTTTATTTAAAGCTATGTAAACAAGTTCTTCCTCTTTATTTATTGCTCTACCTCTTACTTTAACTATTTGTCCTTTAATTATTTTCTGTCCCATTACTGCAACTTTACCATCAACAGAAACTTCTCCTTGCTCTACAAGTTTATCTGCTTCTCTTCTTGAGCAATATCCCGATTCTGCTATATATTTATTTAGCCTTACCTCTTCACTTCTATCTTCATGTTCAATAATTTTTGTATCAATTTTTTTACTTGTATCTTTTTCTCTTGCTTTTTTATTTATATATTTGTATCTAGTTCTATTCATTTTCTTCTTCCTTTTGGTTTTTTATTATTGTGTATAGTTTATGTTCTGTTCCACTATTATTTATATCTACACTTATTTTTTTCTCATATATATATTCTCCAGTTTTTTTAAGCCTCTTAATATTTATAGGTTCCCCACTTATAGTTATTAAAATACTTTTCTCTGGTATCATTCCATTTTGTTCAGCATATTTAATAATCTCTAGTATAGCTATATCTAATGATTCTCCATTTATAGCTATATCTGTAAGCATCTCTTTCCCTTTTTCAGTTTTTGTTGATACTTTTAAAACTTTATCGAATGTATTTGTCTCCATTTTTATAAGTGATGTTGTTCCAACTGTTATTGAATTAGTTGAACCATTATATATTTTTATAAATCCAGCTACCCCCATAGTTATTAACATAATTGCTATAAGAAGTTTCACTTTATTTTTCTTTAGAAATTTATTTTCTCTTATTTCATGTTCATTTCCAACAGTTGCATCTTCTTTTTTACTTCTTATTATTTCACCTGTACTAGTTAATATACTAACTGTCCTATCACTTACCTTTATAGCTATTCCTTTTTTTATCTCTTCATTTTTTTCAGACATTTTTAAATTAGTGTCTTTATTATTTTCCTCTAATTGAATAATTCTAAAATAGTTTTGAATTAATTTATATTTTGGATTAGCAAATAGAATTGTATAAAATATTATATACTCCTTATATTTGTGTATAAACTCTCTTTTTATCATGCATTCACTACTTAATAAACTTACATTCAATCTTTTTTTCTTATAAAGATTATTTAAAATATGTCCATTTTCAATTATAAAAAATGAAATATTAAGCAGTACATTTCTTATTTCATAACTCGTTTTTACTAACGATAGTTTATTTATGTATACCTCATATAAATAAACTTCTTTTCTAAATAAAGCTATCTGCTCTTTACGTTTTTTATCTCCCCCTTCTCCTATCGATAAAAAACCTGCAGATTTCGAAAAAACATACTTATTTTTATTAAATTTTCTCACAAATTTCAACCCCAAACCTTTTTATATAGTTTAATTATACCTTAAAACATATAAATTTTTAACTAATTTATCTAATAAACTCTTATAGATATTGTCATTATTTTACTCATTTTAATATAATGTATTATAAACTACTTTTACTAAAGGTTTTTTTATGAAAAAAAGAAATATTATTTATGTTGATTTTAAATATAAACGTACAAAAGTATCTTATCCATTCTTCTTTATAAGAAATTTTTATGATAAAATTATAGGAGATTTTTTAAAGAGGTGATTTTTATGAGAATTGGATTAGGATATGATGTTCATCGTTTAGTTCCAGAAAGAGATTTAATTTTAGGAGGAGTTAAGATTGAACATCACTTAGGACTTTTAGGCCATTCTGATGCTGATGTTTTATTACATGCAATTATGGATGCTTTACTTGGAGCTTCTGCTTTAGGTGATATCGGTACTCACTTTCCTGATACTGACCCACAATATAAAGGAATTTCTAGCATAAAACTTTTAGAGCACGTAGGCAAACTTTTAGAGTCTAACAATTTTAAAATTAATAATATCGATTCAACTATAATAGCTCAAAAGCCAAAAATGGCTCCGCATATTATGAATATGAGAGAAAATATTGCAAATGCATTAAATATTAGTTTAAATCAAATAAATGTTAAGGCTACAACAGAGGAAAAGCTTGGTTTTACAGGAGAAGAACTTGGAATTTCATCACAAGCAATCTGCCTTCTTCTTTAGTCTAAATATTAATTTATAATATCTCTATAAAGTTATACACATAATTTTATAATAAAGGGGGATATACTTTGTATTTTTGCCAAATATGTAATAAACCTGCTGACATTCATCATATTGTCCATCGCTCTGAAGGTGGATTTGATATTGAAATAAATTATATGTATTTATGTCAGAAACATCATAGAGGAAAGCTTGGACCACATCAAAATCTAACAAAAGATATCGAGTATAAAATAGAGCTTCAAAAAAGCCTCTATAATTTGCTTACAAAAAAATTCTATTCTTCACGAGATCTAGGGATAATTTTAAATGCTCCTAAAAATACCATCAAAAGGATAACTAAACATCTAAAACTTTACAAAGAGGGCTTTAAGACTGACCATATAATTTTTTCAATAATGGGCAATGCTTATTATCCTGAAGAGCTTTTACAAAAGATTGAGCTAGAAAATATATGTAAAGAAATCTATAAAATTTAACAACAGATAATATATTCATATATTATCTGTTGACATAAATAGATTGAGTTACTATAATAAATACAAATCAATAATTAACGCATTGACGAGAACGAGTATGTTATATTCCTCACTTAAAGAGAGAAAATACAGTAGCTGAAAGTATTTTTACTTGAGCATAACAGAAAACCATCTCCGAGCGACTTTAATACAGTCCGGATTTATCACGTTACGATAACTAAAGTGATTCATATATTTATTATATGAATAATTAGAGTGGAACCACGGATATTACTTCGTCTCTATAGTTTTCTATAGAGTCGGAGTTTTTTTATTTTATAATTTAAAACGAGAGGAGATAATAAAAATGATTAAAGTTATTTTAAAAGACGGTTCGGTTAAAGAATTCGAAGCTGGCGTTTCAATGTTAGACGTAGCTAAAGGAATTAGCGAAGGGTTAGCTAGAAATGCACTTTGCGCAATGGTAAACAATAAAGTTGTTGACCTTAGATTTATTTTAAATGAAGATGCAGAGGTTTCTATCTGCACATTTGATTCACAAGAAGGAAAAGACGCTTTAAGACATACTGCTTCTCACGTGTTAGCGTATGCCGTAAAGAGACTTTTCAATGATGCAAAAATTGCTATAGGACCTGCTATAGAAGATGGTTTCTATTATGATTTTGATAAAGATGGTTCATTCTCAGCTGATGATTTAGTAAGTATCGAAGCTGAAATGAAAAAAATAGTTAAGGAAAATCCTTCTATTGAAAGATTTGAACTTCCAAAAAATGAAGCCTTAGATCTTATGAAAAATGAACCTTACAAAGTAGAACTTATAAATGACCTACCTGAAGGAGAAGTTATTTCATTCTATAAAATAGGTGATTTTACTGATCTTTGTGCTGGTCCACACGTAATGTCATTAAAACCAATGAAGGCTATAAAACTTCTTAGAAGTGCTGGGGCTTATTGGAAAGGTGATGAAAAAAATAAAATGCTTTCAAGAATTTACGGAACTGTATTCTTAAAAGCTAAAGATTTAGAAGAACATTTAGAAGCTGTGGAAGAAGCTAAAAAAAGAGATCATAATAAACTTGGAAGAGAATTAAAATTATTCATGACTGATGAAAAAGTTGGTCAAGGACTTCCATTATTAATGCCAAAAGGTGCTAAAGTTGTTCAAGTTCTTCAAAGATGGATTGAAGACGAAGAAGAAAGAAGAGGTTATGTTTTAACTAAAACTCCATTAATGGCTAAAAGTGACCTTTACAAAGTTTCTGGACACTGGGATCATTATAAAGATGGTATGTTCGTTTTAGGTGATGAAGAAAAAGATGATGAAGTTTTTGCTTTAAGACCAATGACTTGCCCATTCCAATATACAATTTATAATGCTGAACAACATAGTTACAGAGATCTACCAATAAGATATGCTGAAACTTCTACTTTATTTAGAAATGAATCTTCAGGAGAAATGCATGGCCTTATCAGAGTTAGACAATTTACTTTAGCTGATGGACATTTAGTCGTAACTCCAGAACAATTAGAAGAAGAATTTAAATCAGTTGTTGATTTAATTAAATATGTTATGGAAACTTTAGGAATCGCTGATGATATCACTTATAGATTCTCAAAATGGAGTCCAAACAATAAAGCTAAATATATAGATAATCCTACTGCTTGGGAAGAAACTCAAGTTATAATGAAAACTATCTTAGATCACTTAAAAATAGATTACGTTGAAGCTGATGATGAAGCTGCATTCTACGGACCAAAACTTGATATTCAATTCAAGAATGTTCATGGAAAAGAAGATACAATAATCACTGTTCAAATCGACTTTGCTCTTGCAGAAAGATTTAACATGACTTATATCGATAAAAATGGTGAAAAGAAATTACCTTACATCATTCACAGATCATCAATTGGATGCTATGAAAGAACTCTTGCAATGCTTATTGAAAAATATGCTGGAGCACTTCCAACTTGGCTTGCACCAGTTCAAGCTAAAATACTTCCAATATCAGATAAATACAATGATTACGCTGATGAAGTTATTAAAAACTTAAGAAGAAGCGGAATTAGAGTTGAAGGTGATTTTAGAGCTGAAAAAATCGGATATAAAATCAGAGAAGCTAGACTTGAAAGAACTCCTTACATTATTGTTGTTGGAGAAAAAGAAGCTGCTGAAAAATCTGTTGCTGTTAGAAGTAGAAAAAATGGTGATGAAGGTTCAATAAACTTTGAAGAATTCAAAGCTAGATTATTAAACGAAATCGAAACTAAAGAAATCTAATTTTAATACAATAGTAAAAGCTAGGAAATTTATTTTCCTAGCTTTTTATTATAAATTAAATTCTTTCAAATGCATTTTCAAAATCTTTTATTATATCTTCTATATCTTCTATTCCAACTGATACTCTCATCATATCCTCTCTTACTCCACTATTCTCCTGTGCTTCTTTACTTAATTGATTATGTGTTGTAGTAGCAGGATGAAGTATAGATGTTCTTGCATCACCTAAGTGTACTAGTAAAGCTACCAATTTTAATCCTTTCATAAATTCCTTTGCTTCTTTAATTCCACCTTTAATTCCAAAATTTAAAATTCCACTTGCACCACCTTCAAGGTACTTCTTTCCTTTTCTATACTCTGAATTACTCTTTAAAAAAGGATAATTTACAAAACTTACTTTTGGATTTTGTAAAAGCCACTCCGCCAATTTTAATGCATTATTTGAATGTCTCTCCATTCTTAAATGTAATGTTTCTAAACCTAAATTTGTTAGATATGCATTAAATGGAGTTAATGCATTTCCAAAATCTCTTATTAAGGTAACTCTTAACTTTACACTATATGCTGCCTCTTTAAATACATCCACATATTTAATTCCATGATAGCTTGGATCTCCTTCTGTAAGATCTTTAAATTTACCATTATTCCAATTAAAATTCCCTCCATCTACTACTATTCCTCCAACAGCTTGTGCATGTCCATCTGAGTATTTCGTTGTAGAATGAATCACTATATTTGCTCCATACTTTATTGGATTGCAATGTATTGGTGTTGCTACAGTATTATCAACTACTAGTGGAACTCCTATAATTCTAGATACTTTTGAAAATTTTTCAAAATCTAAAATATTTAAACTTGGATTTCCGATAGTTTCTCCATATACTAATTTTGTTTTATCATCTGCAAGCTTTAATATTTCACTTTCTGCTGCATCTGGATTAATAAATCTTACTTCAATTCCTATATTTTTAAGATGTACTGTAAATAAATTTATAGTACCTCCATATAATGTTGCAACTGAAATTAAATTATCTCCTTCTTTACAAATATTCAATATAGCATTCAATATAGCAGCCTGTCCTGAAGATGTTGCTACTGCTCCTACTCCACCTTCAAGTTCTACATACTTTTTTTCTAAGGCCTCTACTGTAGGATTAGATATTCTTGTATATAAATGTCCAGTTTCTTCTAGGTTAAACAATTTTTCTAAATGATCTGGATCATCATATTTATAAGTTGTACTTTGAATAATTGGTAAAACCCTCGGTTCCCCAACTTTAGGTTCATACCCTCCTTGAATACATATTGTTCCCCTTTTATACTCTCTCATAAATTAATTCCCCCTTTTACACTATATCTTTTTTAAAATTCCTTTTTCTGATATTAAATAATCATATTTTATATCATGCTTTTCCATCGGTATTTTTTCTATTATTTGAATTTCATAACATAAACTAACATTTAAACAATTTATATTTTGAAAATACCTATCATAATACCCTCCACCATAACCTATTCTTCCTCTCTCTAAATCAAAAGCTAACCCTGGAAGAACATTTATATCAACCTTTTCAACTAATTCTGTTAAGTTTAGTTTTGGTTCTAAAATCCCCATTTTATTTTTTTCTAAATCTCTTAATGAATTTATTTTTATAAACTCCATTTCTCTATTCTTTTTAACCCTTGGAACATATATATTTTTTCTATCTCTCAATGCAATTTCTATTATTTCTCTTGTATTTATTTCTGATTTAAAGCTTACATAAATACAAATATTTTCAGCCTTTTTATATTCTTCTAATTCTATGAAATATTGTATTATTTTTTTATCATAAATAGTTTTTTCGTTTTGATTTAAACTATCTCTTTTTATAGATATAGTTTTTCGTACAAATTTTTTATCTATTTTAGACACCTACTTTCTATAAATAAAAAATATATTTATAATATATCATATATTTTCTATTTTTTACCAATTGTAAATTATTTATTTTTCTTTCAAATGAAAAAACAACCCTTTAAGGTTGTTTATATATTCTATATTTCTGCTATTACTTCCACTTCGCATAAAACATTTTTAGGTAATGTATTTACTGCAACACATGATCTAGCTGGTGCATTAGTAATATATTTTCCATATACTTCATTAAATGCTGCAAAATCATCCATATTAACTAAGAAGCATGTTGTCTTTATTACTTTATCAAAGTTTGTTCCAGCTTCTTCTAATACTGCTTGTAAATTTTTCATTACTCTTTCTGCTTGTTCTTGTACATTTTCTCCTACAATTTCCATCGTTTCTGGATCTAATGCAATTTGTCCTGATGTAAATAACATACTCCCAACCTTTATTGCCTGTGAATATGGTCCTATAGCTTGTGGTGCTTTTTTTGTACTTATCTTTTCTAACATAACCTGCCTCCTAAGAATCTCAATTATTTTATTTCTTCTATTATTATAATATAATTTCTTACTTTCTTGAAGTAAGTTTATTTTTTACTTTAAAACTAATCTTACATATTTTAGTTTTTGTAAAAATTATTCATCTTTTTCTAATTTTTTCAAAATTAATAAAAGTTTTTTCCTTTGTTAATAGCAGTTTACTAAATTATTATTACAATTAACTAATACAAATTTTTATAAAGGAGATTTTTTATGCAGCAAAATAATAATTACGATTACTTTGGAAACTTTATTCGTGATCTTATTTTTAAATTTAAAAATAAGGGAACAACTCCAGCTCCAAAGGCAAGCTTTTCTGGCTTTTTAAAATTATTTATTCCACTTGCTATTATATATTGGTTATTTTTAGCTATTAACAATGATTTTATTTTAAATCTACGTTTAGGACTTTTCAATTTTATTTTACCAGTCATAGTATCATGTTTAATTTATGGTTTTATTAAATTAAATAAAAAATTTATGTTAACTGGTGGGGGTATTTTAATTGTTTATATTATTTTAGTTATAATATTTAGCCCACTAATCTCAACACAAGCTCAAAGAAATTTAATTGGAACAGTTAATGAAGTTAATTTTTCCGATCAAATTCAACCAGTAGATTTAAATCAACTTCCAGTAGTAAATCAAGCTTTAGCTCAAACCTTAGCTGATAAAAAACTTGGTAGTATTCAGGGTCTTGGAAGTCAAGTAACTGTAGGAACTATGACTCTTCAAAGTGTAAACGGTAAATTAGTTTATGTTGGACCTTTAGAACCATCGTCATTTATAAAATGGATATTTAATGATGGTACTCCTGGTTATGTAGTAGTTAGTGCTACAAATCCTAATGATACTGAACTAGTAACTGAACTTAATGGTAAGCCTCTTAATTTAAAATATTTAAACTCGGCTTATTTCTTTGATAATATTCAAAGATGGGCTTACTTAAAAGATCCAACTTGTGGTCATATGGATTTTACTTTTGAACTTAATGATCAAGGTGTTCCTTATTGGGTTGTTACTAGATATACAGCTGCCATAGGAATAGACGAACAAAAAGTCATCGGTACAGAAATAATTAATGCTGAAACTGGTGAAACTAAAATCTATAATGTTCAAGATACTCCATCATGGGTAGATAGAATTCAACCAAAAAGCATTATAACAAGACATTTGAATAAATGGGGAGAACTTGTTCATGGTATCTTTAACTTTAGTGGTAGAGATAAACTTCAAACTACTCAAGGTATGAATATGATTTATAATGATGGTCAATGCTATTTCTACACTGGACTTACTTCTGTTGGTGCAGATCAAAGTTTAGTTGGATTTACTCTTACTAATACTAGAACTGGTAAGACTATTATGTATAAAACTTCTGGTGCTACAGAAGAAGCTGCAATGCAGTCAGCTGAAGGAAAAGTTCAACAGTTTGGCTATAAAGCTACATTCCCATATCTTATAAATATTCAAAACCAACCAACATATTTTATGACTTTACAAGATGCAACTGGACTTGTAAAACAATATGCAATGGTTAATGTTAAAAACTACAGTATCGTTGCTGTTGGAACTAGCTTACAACAAACTTTAAACTCTTATTTAGAAGAAATATCTTCTAATAATATAAGTCTGCAAGGTAGTGATAAATCAAATTCAACTATTTCTGGATCAATTTCTAGAATTGGTTTAGTTATTGATAATGGTAACTCTACTTACGAAGTAAAATTAAATGATTCAGATAAAATTTTCTCAGTTCCTACTAGCACTTCAAAAGATGTTGCTATAAGCCAAGTTGGTGATAAAGTAAATGTTAACTACATTAATATAGGTGATAATAGATACATGCTTGTTAATGGTTTCGTTAATGATACTCTTACTCCAAATGCTAAAATGGAAACTAAAGAAACTGAAAATATACAATAAAAAAGAAAAACTAGGTGAAAACCTAGTTTTTTTATCTTATTTTATTTAACTACTTTTCCTGGATTAAGTAATCCTTTTGGATCTAAAGCTACTTTTATAGATTTCATCGCTAGATAACTAGCTTCACCAATTGAATCTTTCATAAAATCAATTTTATCATATCCAATTCCATGCTCTCCTGATACTTGACCTTTCATTTCTTTAGCCATTGCATACATATCATTCATAGCATTTTTCATTCTACTTTCCCATTCTTCTTCATTTAATTCATCTCTTAAAATATAAATGTGAAGATTTCCATCACCAGCGTGTCCAAATGATCTAATTCTTATATCATATTTTTCTTCTAATTCATGTGTGTAATTAACAAATTGAGCAATTCTATTTCTTGGAACAACTACATCTACTTCATCCATTTGAGTTGTAGATGCTTTTATAGCTTCTAAGAAAGCACCTCTTGCTGACCAAATTGATGCATTTCTTTCTGCTGTATCAGAAACTAGTACATCTAAAGCTTCCTCTTCCATACATATTTCTGCAACTTCTTCAAAATTCTTTATTATTTCGTCTCTACTATTTCCATCAAATGAAAGAATTAAATATGCATCTGCCTTACTATCAGGGAATTTCTTTCCTAAAAATTCTTCTGATGCCGTAATTGCAGCTCTTTGCATAAATTCAATAGCAGTTGGTATATGTCTTGATTTTATTATTTTGGGAACTGTTCCTATAGCCTTATCTAAATTAGGGAATGGAACTAAAAGACTTATAGACTTTTTAGGTAGTGGTAAAAGTTTTAATATTGCTTTTGTTACAATACCTAAAGTTCCTTCTGAACCTATCATTAAATCTTTTAATGCATATCCTGAACTATTTTTAACTATTTTTCCTCCAACTCTTATTACTTCTCCATTTGGAAGAACAACTTCAAGTCCTCTTACATAATCTCTAGTAACACCGTATTTAACAGCTCTCATTCCACCTGCATTAGTTGCGATATTTCCACCTATAGTAGCCGTTTTTTCTCCTGGATCTGGTGGGTAGAAAAGATTATTATCTTCTACAAACTTAGTTAAATCCATTAATAAAACTCCTGTTTCTACTGTAACAGTTAAGTTTTCTTCATCTATCTCAAGTATCTTATTCATTGTTGAAAGATCTAAAAGTATTCCTTTATATATAGGAACTGCTGCTCCTACAAGTCCTGTTCCTGTTCCTCTTGGTGTTACAGGAATATTATTTTCATAAGCATATTTCATTATTTCTGAAACTTCTTCAGTTGTTTTTATTTTAATTACTACTTCTGGGTATTCACTTATTCCACAAAGTTCATCATGGCTATATTCTTCTCTTATATCTCCACCTAAAAGTACTCTTTTTTCATCTTTAATTATCTCTTTTAAAGCTTTTATATCATTAGAATCAATTACTTTATAATTCATTTTACAGTTCCTTTTCCCTTTTTATATTTTCTATCAATCTTGGAACAACCTCATAAAGGTCTCCTACGATACCATAATTTGCAACATCAAATATTGGTGCATCTTTATCATTATTTATAGCAAAAATATAATCTGATTTATCAATTCCAGCTGAGAACTGAACATCTCCTGATATTCCACAAGTTATTATAAGTTTCGGTCTAACCATTCTTCCACTTATACCAATTTGTAATTTTTCATCAGCCCAACCTTTTTCTATTAAAGGTCTAGTAACTCCAACTTGTCCGTCTAGTAATCTTGCAAGCTCATGAATCATTTTCATATCTTCTTCACTTCTTACTCCTCTACCAGCTACAACTATAACTTCAGCATCTGTTAAATCATCTTCATTTGCTTCAAGTTTAGTTTCTATTATATTTATCTTTGATTCAAAATTTTCAATAGTATGATTTATTATTTCTCCTCTTGCAGTTTCTTCTCTTTCAGCAGGATTCATTGCTTTATATCTAACTGTAACCATTTGAGGTCTATGATTTGGAGTTAGCATATCTGCCATTATATTTCCGCCAAAAGCTGGTCTTGTCTGAACTAAATCTCCATTTTCATTAATATTAAGAATTGTACAATTTGCTGTTAATCCTGTTTTAAATTTTGCAGCTATTGTTGGAGCTACAGATAGTCCAACTGAAGTTGCAGGAGTTATTATAACTGATGGTTTTGCCTTCTCTACAAACTCTTTAAAAGCTTCTGTATATGGCTCAATTTTAAACTCTTCTAATTCTTTATTATCAAATATATGAATTTCATCAACTCCATAATGAAGTAACTCTTCTGCTTTTTCTTTTAAATCATTACCTATCATTAAGCAATATACTTTTTCATTTACTTTATCCGCAAGCTCTCTTGCTTTTCCTATAAGTTCAAAAGTTACAGGATGTATTTTATCTCCTAAAAAATCAACATAAACTAATATGCCTTTCCATAAGCTTTTATCTAATCTATTATTACTCATCTCTCTACCTCTCTAAATAAACTTTAATTCTTTTAATTTTTGAGAAAATTTATTTCCTAGTTCATCTCCTGAACCTTCCCACTGTTCTTTTTCTTTCTCCGTAGTTGAATTAAAGATATTTCCAACCTTTGTTGGTGAACCTGCTAATCCATAGTTTTCTTCATTTTTATCTTCTAAATCATTCATAGAGAACATTTTTACTTCTCTATCTTTACTAGCTTTCATTTTTATGTACGATGGAAGTCTTGGATATGAAGCTTCTTTATCTATAGTTAAAAGACATGGGAAACTTACTTCTACAACTTGAGTTCCATTACCCATTTCTCTTTCAACAACAATAGATTTTTCCTTACATTCAATAACTTCTTTAACTGCAATTATGTGTGGTATATTTAAAATAGTTGCTAAAGCTGGTCCAACTTGTGCTGTATCTCCATCTACAGTCAGTTTTCCACAAAGAATTAAATCTATGTGCCCCATTTTTTTAATTCCTTCTGCTAAAGCATGACTTGTTGCTAAAACATCTGCTCCTGCAAATTTTCTATCTGATAAAAGATATCCTTTATCTGCTCCTATTGCATAAGCTTCTCTTATTATTTCTTCCGCTTGTGGTGGTCCCATACTTATAACTGAAACTTCCCCACCTTTATTTTCTTTTATATTAATACCTACTTCTAATGCATGTAAGTCTAATGGATTCATTTTATTTTCTAAATTATCTCTAATTAAGATACCTTTTTCAGTATCAACACTAACATTTTCACTACTTGGTACTTGTTTTATACATACTGCTATTTTCAAAGTAATGTCCTCCTAATATCTCGCTCTTTTTTCAAACTATAATCTATTATAAAATTCTCTTCTATAATATAAAAGAACCACTAAACATAAGATTTATATGATTCGTGGTTCCTACTTAGATTCTATTAAATTTTCATGAACTGTTCAACTACAAATTTATTACAGTTTGAAGTTTATTTATCTTTATAATATTTTCCTGTTATATGATCTAAATCTACTCTCATTACTTTTACAGCATTAAATGCTCTTTCAATGTATTCTTTTCCTTCTTTTACATAGTCACTTGAATATTTATTTACAATATATAATAAAACTTCTTCTTTTTCTTTATCTTTTACTTCAACAGCTTTACCAAACATTATTACACTTTCAAATTCTGAATCAAATTTTTCAGCTAATACTTTAGTATTTCCTACAACTGTAAATGATACTTTATTATTAAATTCTATATTTTCTATTTTATGACCTTTAACAGCTCCATGAAAATATAATTTGCCATTTATATATGAATAGTTAACTGGTGCTCCATAAGGATATCCATTTTCTCCTACTGTTGATAAAACTCCATATTCACCAGCTTTTAATATTTCTTCAATTCTTTCTGCACTAATTGCTTGTTTTGCTTTTCTCATTTCCTTAAACATAAAGTAAACCTTCTTTCTTAATTTATCTACCTTTACATTACTCCTCATTTATTAATTACTTATGAAATATAAAAAAACTTATCTATAATATTTAAATCAATTAAAAAAAGAGCCAAATTGGCTCTTTTTTCTGACGTACATTTATATTAATTTTTAATTTTATGCTTCTATATTTTCTAAATCTGCAATAATCATGTTTACTACTTCTAGTTTTGCTTTTGCAAATTCATTATTTGGTAACCATTCGATTCCCATTTCTAAACATCTTCTTGTTTCTCTATAATCATTTAATAATTTTTCTAATCTATCGCTCATTTTAATATCTCCTCTTTTTAAATCTTAATTTTAACAATAAATTCTATTCAACTGTTACTGACTTAGCTAAGTTTCTTGGTTTATCTATATCAAAACCTTTTTGACTAGCTACATAATATGCCAATAATTGAAGTGCAACGGCTCCTACTATTGGGGCTAATATTTCATGTGTTTCTGGTATAAATAATATATTATCTAACACTTCACATGCTTTTGCTTCACTTTGGAATGTAATTCCAAATACTTTAGCTCCTCTAGATTTTATTTCTACTACGTTACTTATCATTTTATCTATTAAGTTTTTTTGAGTTAATATTGATACAACTTTTGTTCCTTCTTCTATTAAAGCTATTGGACCATGCTTTAATTCACCACCAGCATAAGCTTCTGAGTGGATATATGAAATTTCTTTAAGCTTTAATGAGCCTTCTAATGCTAAGAAGTAATCCATTCCTCTACCTAAGAAATAAATATCTTTTTCATCTTTTATTCCCTTGGCCATTTGTTCTACTTCTTCTTTTATATTTAAGGCTTCCTCAAGTTTTTCTGGAAGCTCTAGCATTTCTTTTATTATTCTTTTTAATTCTTCACCTTCACATAATCCTCTTAGCTGACTAAAGTAAACTGCTATCATATGCATTACTAATACTTGAGTTGTATATGCTTTTGTTGAAGCTACAGAGATTTCTGGTCCTGCCATTGTATAAATAACATGATTTGCTTCTCTTGACATAGTACTTCCAACTACATTTGTTACAACTAATACTTTTGCTCCTATTTTTTTACAGTCTCTAAGTGCTGCTAAAGTATCTGCAGTTTCCCCTGATTGACTAAGGATTATTACTAAAGATTTATCTGTAACTAATGGGTTTCTATATCTAAATTCAGATGCTATATCAACCTCAACAGATATTCTTGCATATCTTTCTATAGATGCTTTTCCCATAAGCCCTGCATGATATGCAGTTCCACATGCAACCATATAAATTCTATCAATAGATTCTAATTCTTCTTTTGTTAACTTGAAGTCATCAAAAAAAACACCATGCTCCATTGATATTCTAGAAGTCATCGTGTCTCGAATCGCTTTTGGTTGCTCATGGATTTCTTTTAACATAAATGAATCAAAACCACCTTTTTCAGCTGCTTTTTCATCCCATGTTACATTAAAGATTTCCTTATCTATCTTTTCGCCGTCTTTTGTTAAAAGAGTTACCCCTTCTTTGTTCATTACGACAAATTCGTTATCCTCTAATAGATATACTTTTCTTGTGTTACTTAAAACCGCTGGTATATCTGATGCAATAAAGTTTTCAGTATCTCCAAGACCAACTATTAATGGACTATCTTTTCTTACACCAATTAAAGTGTCTACATCATTTTTTGAGACTACTCCAATAGCATAACTTCCTTCTAATCTGTTAGTTGCTTTAACTACAGCATCAAAAAGATTTCCATTATAGTAATATTGAATAAGGTTTGGTATTACCTCAGTATCAGTTTCCGATTTGAAAGTGTATCCTTCTTCTCCTAAAAATCTTCTAAGTTCAATGTAGTTTTCTATTATACCATTGTGTACAACAGCTATTTCTCCATTATTACTTAGATGTGGATGTGAATTTGCATCTGATGGTGCTCCGTGTGTTGCCCATCTAGTATGTCCAATTCCAACACTTCCCATTAAAGGACTCTTAGTTAATTCGTCCGCAAGATTTGTAAGTCTTCCTTTCTTTTTCTTAACTATAAGGTTTTCTCCTTCAATTACTGCTACTCCTGCTGAATCATATCCTCTATACTCCAGCTTTGATAATCCCTCAACTAAAAAGTTTGTTGCTTTTTTATCTCCAACATATCCTACTATTCCGCACATAAAAGTTTCATCCTTCCTTCATATCACATATATTTAGTTTTCATCTTCTATAAATCTTAGTCCTAGCTAAAAGAATATTAATAGTAGGTATAATAATCCTAGGAATCTACTAAAATTTAATATTGAAGGCTTTAACACCAAGTTAGATTTGTCCTACGAATTACTCCATAGTTTTGGCTAACTGTTAACGGTAGTGCGTTACCGTGGGGCACCCGCCGAAAGTTCGATAAACTCCCCATCCTCGTCAACTAAATTACTTTAGTTCTGGCGCTTTACATTGTTTTATAATTTATCTTTTTTCTATAAAATCACTCCTTCATGTTTTTTCTTATACCTTTGCAAATAATAATATCATATTCTTTTTACTTTTTATATTAATATTTTATTAAGATTCTTTATTTTCGTTACTATTTTTTTATTAATTTTCTAATTTTTCTATTTTTTGTTTATTAATTTGTCTTTTGAATTCCTATTCATTTTCTTAATCTCATATTCTCTCTTCATAGCTTTTACTTTTTCTTCAAATTCTTCAAAGTATACTAATTCTAAGGGTCCTCTCCCTTTAGTATACTTTGCTCCTTTACCTTCATTATGAGCTTTTATTCTTTGCTCTAAATTGTTTGTCCAGCCCGTATACAATGTATTATCTTTACATTTTACTATATACACATAATTCATTTTTCCTCCTCCTTTCGTCTCTTTTCCCTTAAAATAATATCATTTTTTACAAATTTTTTCATTGATTTTAAATTTATTTTGAACTAAAATTAGTTAGGCGGCTAATAATTAGCCACCTAATCTTATTTAGAAGGAGGTGTTTAAAATGGATATGGATGACGAAAAAGAATTAGTCTTTTTAAAAAATTTAGGAAGTCTAATGCGTGCTCATTTCTCAGTTACTCATTGCGAACTTGAAAAAGAAGGGCTTTATCCTGGCCAACCTCAACTTTTATTCACTTTATATAAAGCAAATGGTGTTAGTCAAAGAGAAATCGCTGACAAACTTAAAATTAAGCCTGCTACTATTACTGTTATGATTAAAAGACTTGAGAAATCTGGATTTCTTTTTAAAGAATTTGATAAAAAAGATAGGCGTGTTTCTAGAATTTTCTTATCTGAAAAAGGCTTTCAAACTTGCGAAAGATTAAAAATCGTTTTTCGTAAACTTGATAAAATTTGTTTAGAAAATTTTACAGATAAGGAAATCGAAACTTTAAATAATTTGATTCTTAAGGTTAAAACTAATCTTGAGAATTATAATAAAACAAAGGATGGGAGTTGTTTAAATTGATAAAACTATTTAAAAAATTAAAACCCTATAGTCTACCTCTTTTCTTTGTTGTATTACTTCTTTTAATACAAACTGTAACTCAGTTATATCTTCCAACTATGCTTTCTAAGATAGTTGATAAAGGTATTGTAGGTAAAGATGTTAACTACATAATGAAAATTGGTGGCTATATGATTGGAATCACTTTTATCGGAAGCATTGCAACTATTTGTGCTAGCTTCTTGTCCTCTCGTGTTGCTATGGGATTTGGACGTGATGTTAGAAGATTCGTATTTACTAAAACAGAAAGTTTTTCTCTTGCTGAAGTAGATAATGTAGGTACTGCTTCTCTTATTACAAGAACTACTAATGACGTAACTCAAGTTCAACAGTTATTAATGACTATCTTAACTATGATGGTTGTTGCTCCACTTACTTGCGTTGCAGGTATTTATATGGCTATAAAGACTGAACCTGGTCTTTCACTAGTATTAGTTGTATCAATGCCTCTAGTTGTTATCGCAATATTAGTTATCGGTAAAATTGGAATGCCTAGATTTAAGGCTATGCAATCTAAACTTGATAGAATTAATAAAGTTCTTCGTGAAAACCTTACTGGTATTAGAGTTGTTAGAGCTTTCAATAAACAAGATGTTGAAAAAGACAGATTTGAAGAAGCAAACTATGACTTTACTGATAATGCTATTAAGGTAAATAAAATAATTTCTATTTTAATGCCACTTTTAATGTTAATTTTAAACTTAACATCTGTAGCTATTTTATGGTTTGGTGCAGATAAAATAAATAGTGGTGCTATGGAAGTTGGTAACTTAATGGCATTTATCCAATATACTATGCAAATTATGTTTGCTCTTATAATGGTTAGTATGTTATTTATCATGATTCCAAGAGCTGCTGCTTCTGCTGACAGAATAAACAAAGTTCTTGCTATAGAACCTTCTATAGTTGATCCTGAAAATTCTACTTCAAATTTCCCTGAAAAAGGATCAATTGAATTTAAGAATGTTTCATTTGCTTTCCCTGGAGCTGAAAATAATGCACTTTCAAACATTAATTTTAGAATCAATCCTGGTGAAACAACAGCAATTATAGGTGGTACTGGTTCTGGTAAATCTACTATTTTAAATCTTATAAGTAGATTCTATGATTCTACTGAAGGTGAAATATTAGTAAATGGAACTAATATTAAAACTTTACCATTAGAACTTCTAAGAAGTAAATTAGGTTTTGTTCCTCAAAAAGCTGTGCTTTTCTCTGGAACTATAGAAGATAACTTAAAGTTTGGTAAAGAAGATGCTTCAATGGATGATATGATTCATGCTAGCACAGTTGCTCAATCTTATGATTTCATTTTAAATAAAGAAGATGGATTTAACTCTTTAGTTGAGCAAGGTGGTAGAAACTTCTCAGGTGGACAAAAACAAAGACTTTCTATTGCAAGAGCATTAATTAGAAGACCTGATGTTTATATGTTCGATGATAGTTTCTCTGCACTTGATTTTAAAACTGATGCAAATCTTCGTTCTGCATTAAAAAAAGAAACTCGTACTGCTGCTGTTTTAATAGTAGCCCAAAGAATAAATACTATAAAAGATGCCGATAACATCCTTGTTATAAATGAAGGAAAAATCGTTGGTCATGGTACTCATAGAGAACTTTTAACTAATTGTTCTGTCTACCAAGAGATAGCATCTTCACAACTTTCAAAGGAGGAGCTTGAAAATGAGTAATAAAAAATCCTCAGTTGGCTTTGGAGGCGGTAGAGGTCAAGTCGGTACTGGTGAAAAAGCTAGAGACTTTAAAGGTTCTGGAAGACGTCTTTTAAAATATCTTAAACCTTTTAAAGTAAAACTTACATTCGTTATTATAATGACTATTTTAAGTACCGCTTTTACTGTTTTAAGCCCTAAAATACTTGGTGATACTTTAAACGTAATACTTGATGGAATGATGGAAAAATTTAAAGGAATTCCTGGTGCATCTATTGATTTCACTAAACTTGGACACTATATTATCATACTTTTATGTTTGTATGTATTTAGTTCCTTATTCCTTTACTTACAAAAATTTATTATGTCAGAAGTTGCTCAAAATACTGTATTAAACTTAAGAACTGCAGTAGATGAAAAACTTCATAGATTACCTATTAATTATTTTGATACTCATCCACAAGGAGATGTATTAAGCCGTGTTACTAATGATATAGATACTATCGCTAGTACTCTTCAACAAAGTTTAACTCAGCTTATAACTGCTGTTATAACTATTATTGGTATTACAATTATGATGCTTACTATAAGTCCAATTTTAACTTTAATTTGTATCATTACTTTACCAATATGTTTTTTAATAGCAATGCCTTTAATAAAAAAATCTCAAAGATTTTTCTTTAACCAACAAAGACAACTTGGTGCTCTTAGTGGACACGTTGAGGAAATTTATTCAGGACATACTGTAATAAAATCTTTTGGTCAAGAAGATGAATCAATCAAAAAATTTGATGAAATAAACGGAAAACTTTATAACTCAGCTTGGAAAGCTCAATTTATGGCAAACATATTAATGCCTATTATGAGTCTTATAAGTAATATCGCTTATGTTGGTATAGCTGTTGTTGGTGGTATTATGGTTATTAATGGTAGATTACAAGTTGGATATATTCAATCATTTATTCAATATTCAAGACAATTTACTCAACAAATTAGCCAAACTACTAATATTGCTAGTGTATTACAAACTACAATGGCTGCAGCTGAAAGAGTTTTTGAAATCTTAGATGAACCTGATGCTATTGCTGATCCTATTAACCCAGATGTTATAGAGTCACCAGAAGGAAATGTAGATTTCAAAGATGTTAAGTTTGGATATTCAGAAGATAAAATTCTTATGGATGATATGAATATTCATGTTAAAGCTGGTCAAACAGTTGCTATTGTTGGACCTACTGGAGCTGGTAAAACTACTCTTATAAATCTTATGATGAGATTCTATGAACTTAATGATGGTGCTATCACATTTGATGGTGTTGATATTACTAAATTTAGTCGTGAATATTTAAGAAGTATGTTTGGTATGGTTCTTCAAGATACATGGTTATTTAATGGAAGCATTAAAGATAATATAGCTTATGGTAGAAAAGGTGCTACTATGGATGATATTATAGAAGCTGCTAAAGCTGCTCATGCAGATCACTTTATTAGAACTCTTCCTGAAGGCTATGACACAATTTTAAATGAAGAAGCTTCTAATATTTCACAAGGACAAAAACAACTTTTAACTATAGCTAGAGCTATTTTAGCTAACCCTAAAGTTTTAATACTTGATGAAGCTACAAGTTCAGTTGATACAAGAACTGAAAGTTATATTCAAAATGCCATGACTAGACTTATGGAAGGAAGAACTAACTTCGTTATTGCACATAGATTATCAACTATAAAAGATGCTGATTTAATCTTAGTTATGGATAAAGGAAATGTTATTGAACAAGGAAACCATAATGAACTTATGAATCAAGGTGGCTTCTATGCTGATCTTTACAACAGTCAATTTGCACATGAAGAAGATGCTAGTGCATAAAAACAATCCACATAAATAGAAATAATCCTCACATTTTGTGAGGATTATTTTTTATTTGTGGATTATTTATATATTTTTCTCTGCTTGCCTTTCAATGTACCCATGAATCCTATCTAAGTTTTTCATAACTACAAAATATAATACAAAATATAAAATTATGATTCCTATAATTAAAATTATTGACTGTGTTAAAAATGCAAAAAACATTAATGATGCAACAGGCTGTGCCATCATATTAAAACTAGTAATAAATATTGCACCTGCTGGTATTGCAACTCCAGCTACTATTGCTGCATGTGTATAGATTGGTGCTAATGCAGAACAGGTATATAGCCCTATTGAAAACCATATTCCTCCCACGATTATTACCTTTAACATATTTCCTTTTGTCATTGCAACTAACGCTTCCACCATAAATGGCAATGCTATCAAATCTACCATTGGTAATGTTCTATTTCCAGGAAGTATTAATGCCATTAAAACCATTATTGGAATTAATAATGTTCCTGAAATAAGTGTTGCTGGCTCACCGTATCCTGTAGCATCATCAACTCCTATATACCAAGGTCTTTTTCTTTTATTATTTTTATTTAAACCTTCTGTTGCTGCTTCTGCCATTGGTTTAAATGCTTTTCCAAAAACTTCGGCTATCTTAGGAAATACTATCATTAAAGTTGCTAAAACTATTCCTAATTTCATTATCTGTCCCCATGCAACCATTGTATCAAGTCTTTTAATATTTCCTAAAATTCCAATAAATATTCCTAATATAAGACCTATCGTTCCTGGTTCTCCAAAAACTCCTAATTTTTCTTTTAATTTTTCTGGATTGAATTTTATTTTATTTATCCCAAGCTTATTAAATAAAGGATCTAATACATATAAAAGCAATGTAACTTCCGTATTATGCATAGATATTATAGTACAACTTGGATAATTATAATATTTAGACCAACTTTTACAGATAACTTCTATATTTAATATGCTATACATCATTATAACTAACATAAAGATCATCGATAGCCAAACATTTTTTGTTGCTACATAAAGCATAGATCCCCATATCATGTATGTATAATTAAGCCATAAGTCTGATGGCAGAAAAATATTTGTCCATTTACTTGCAAATAAAACTATTTGTATCACTATTGCAAATGCAAAGAATATTAATCCAATTTTACTTGAATAAGCTATAATTGCTGCAGTTTGCCATCCTAAATCTAATACAGGTAAATTTATACCCGTTGAACTTACCATCTGTTTTATGACAGGCATTATTATTGGTGTAAAAGCTCCTATTAAAAGCATAAATCCTTCTAGTCCAACGCCTGCATAAAGTCCTGATAAAAAGGCTTTTTTACTATTAATTTTTAAAGCCTTACATATTATAAAAATAACCACCGGTAAAAATACTGGTGCACCAAAAATGGTAAAAAAGTTTTTTATATTCTCTAAAATCATTTTTCTTTTGTTTCTCCTTTTTTTACTCACATAAAATAGGCTACCTTTATTTTAAGATAGCCCATTCATATTAAAATACAACTATTTCTGCTTCGTTTACTGCTTTTTCAACTAAACTATCTACATCTAACACTGATTCTGATTTTTTTATTTCTTCTAATCTTGGTTTTGTTTTGGGATGTTTTGGAACAAATATTGTACAACAATCTTCATATGGAAGTATAGATGTTTCATATGTTCCTATTTCTCTTGCAATATCCATTATATCACCCTTATCCATTGCAATTAAAGGTCTAAATACAGGTCTATCTGCACAGTCACTACTTACTACTAATCCTTCCATAGTTTGACTTGCAACTTGCCCTATACTCTCTCCTGTAGCAACAGATTGTATTCCATCTTTATCCGCTATTGCACAAGCAACTTTCATCATAAATCTTCTCATTATGATTGTTAATTCTTCTCCTGGGCATTTATCTATAATTTCCATTTGAATCTCTGTAAATGGAACAATAAACAATCTAACTTTTCCTGTATATCCTGCTAAAATTTCTGCTAATTCTTTAACTTTATCTTTTGCTCTTTCTGATGTATAAGGATGGCTATGATAGTAAACACAGTTAAGCTCTACTCCTCTTCTAGCCATTAAATATCCTGCTACAGGCGAATCAATTCCTCCTGATAACATTAGCATTGTTCCTCCATTCATTCCATAAGGAAGTCCACCTGCACCTTTTACTTTATCACTACTTGTAAATACGTACGCTCTCTCTCTTATTTCAACATTTACTAAGCATTCAGGTTTTTTCACATCAACTGAAAGTTCACCCTTATAATTGTCTAATACAAACCCTCCAATATCTCGTGATATCTCCATTGAATTCATATGAAATACTTTATTTGCTCTATTTGTAACTATTTTAAAAGTTTTTGGTTTAACTTCATTTATCTTTTTTACTACTTCTGCTTTTATAACATCTAAGTCTCTTTCTACTTCTGTTACTATACATACTTCTGCAACTCCAAAGACTTTCTTTACTCTATCTATTCCTTCTTCTAAATCATCTACTTTTATAAAATATCTTCCTTGATCTATTATAAATTCATATTCTAATCCCTTAAGTTTTTTCTTTATATTATCTCTTAATTTCTTTTCAAATTTATTTTTATTAAGACCCTTTAAAAATATTTCTGATGCATATTTAACTAATATTAATTTTCTCATTATTTTTTTACTCTCCTTAAAAATTTAAGTCCTTTTTTTAATACATCTATTGTGTAATCAACTTCTTCTTTAGTATTATTCTCTGAAAAAGAAAATCTTATAGCTCCATTTACCTCTTTTTCACAAAGCCCTAATGCTTTTATTACATAACTCCCATTTACTCCACTAGATTTGGATGTACATGCTGATCCAGTAGATACATAAATTCCTTCTCCTTCTAAATAGTGCAATAATACTTCTGCTCTCACTCCATTAAAAGATATATTTAATATATATGGAGATGTAGTTTCTAACGGACTATTAATTCTTATATCTTCAATTTCAGATATTTTTTCTATCATATATTTTTTTAACTCAAAAACTTTTTTATAATTAATCTCTATATTTTTACTAACTATTTCTGCTGCTTTTTTAAGACCTAATATTCCTGCAATATTTTGAGTTCCTGCTCTTAATGAATTTTCTTGCTCCCCTCCATGAATAAGAGAATTTATATTTATCCCTTTTCTTATATAAATAAATCCTGTTCCTTTAGGTCCATGGAATTTATGCCCCGTAGTAGTTAAAATATCTATTTTCATTTTCTTTACATCTATTTTAAATTTTCCATATCCTTGAACTGCATCTACATGAAATTTTGCTCTTGTACTATTTTCCTTTATAATGTTTCCTATTTTCTCTAAATCTTGTATTGCTCCCATTTCATTATTTACAAACATAATAGAAACTAACACAGTATTTTTTGTTATAGCATTTTTAAGTTCTTCTAAAGATATCTTTCCCTCATTATCAACATTTAAATATGTAATACTCACTCCTTCTTTTTCTAAAAATTCGCAAGTTTTTAATATTGACTGATGTTCAAATTTCGTAGTTATTATATGTTGCCCACTTCTAGCAATTCCTTTGAATACTAAATTATTCCCCTCACTAGCACCTGATATAAAATAAATTTCTTCTCCTGTACCTTTTATCTCTTCACCTATAATTTTTCTAGCTTTAGTAAGTTCCTTTTCAGCTTTTATACCTAAAGCATGTAAAGATGATGGATTTCCATAAAAATTTTCCATTCCATAAACTACTTCATCAATAACTTCTCTATAAGGCTTTGTTGTTGCCGAATTATCAAAATATACTTCCATCATAATCCTCCTTTTTATTTATTATTTATTGTTATCTCTTAGTTTATTCAAACTAAGTATTCCGATAGGTTTAATATGGATTTAATTTTATCATAAACCGCCAATAATTCAAACTTCTTATATATTATTAAAATAAAGTAATTTTATTTTAATGTTTATTTATTACTTATTATGGTAATATTGTAATATACAAGTATTTTGAAAAAGGAGGAAATTATGCTAAAAAAACACATTAATAAAAAGAACTTCTTTGCTATTAGTATCGGTTCTATAACATTACTTATGTGCATTTATATATTAAATGACTATATGAGTAATTTAATTTTCTCTAAGGCTGATGCTATACAAAAAGATACATCTTTAGAAGTTACTAATGCTAATAACAACTTAAAAAAAGAACTTTCTTTACTTATAAGCTACAAAAACGATGCTAATTTACTTTTATGTAATAAACAGACTTTACTACCTAAAAATTATGAAGGAACTAACTTAATAGAATCAAACTTACCTTTTCTTTCATATATAACGACTACAAAATTAAACGCAATTACAGCTACGAATGCTAAAGAAATGTTCGAATCTGCCAAAAAAGAAAATATTCAGCTTTTAGGAGCTTCAGGATATAGATCTCAATCAATCCAAAAAAATTTATTTAATGAAAAAGTTAATTCCCTGGGCTTTGAAAAAGCTTCTGAGTATTCTGCTCCTCCAAGAGCAAGTGAACATGAAACTGGATATGCTATTGATATTGTATCTACCACTCATACTAAACTTTCAGAAAGCTTTGAAAAAACTAATGCTTTTAATTGGCTAGATAAAAATGCTCATAAATTCGGATTTATCCTTCGTTATCCTAAATCTAAAGAATCTATTACAGGATATAAGTATGAGCCTTGGCACTACCGATATGTTGGAGTAAATCATGCTAAATATATAAAAGAAAATAATCTAACTCTTGAGGAGTATGTAAATGCTATTAATGAAAAAATCTCATTTCTTGAGTTAAGCTTAAAGGAGGATTAATTTTGAGGAAAAAAAATAATACTTTAAAAAATAATAAAAAAACTATTCTTATATTATCTTTTAGTAGTTGTTTACTTCTCATACTATTACTTTCTTCATATTTTTCACTATCTAATCTTATTGATAAAAATGTTGAAGCTACATCTAAAACTCCTTCTATTTCAGATGAAGAAGATTTATCTGATGACCAATTAAAGCCTTCAAATAAAACCTATAAAATTACTTCTCTTGGAAATTTAATTGTACACGATGCTCAACTTCGTGGAGCTAAAAATGGTACTACATATAATTTTGATAAGAGCTTTGAATATATATCACCACTTCTTCAATCCTCCGACTTATCTTTAGGAATAGTTGAAGGTTCATTTTCTGGTGAAAATTTCTCTGGTTATCCTTTATTCAATATGCCTGACGAATTTTTAACTAGCTGTAAGAATGCTGGTTTAGATTTAATTACATTTGCTACAAATCATTCTATAGATAGAGGTATAGATGGTTTTAAAAGGGGCATAATGAAAATAAAGGAAAGTAATATGTTACCTATAGGAGCTCGTAGCTCTACTTCTGACAAAAAGTATACAGTTTATGAGTTAGATAATCATAAAGTGGGATTTTTTGCTTATACTTTTAAAACAGCTGCAAATAATGGTGAGTCTATAAATAGTATCCCATTATCACCTGATTTATCACCACTTATAAATACATTTAGCTATAATAAAATTTCTGAGATGGAAACTGAAGTTAAAGAAATTATTTCATCAATGAAAGCTGAAGGTGTAGAATTTATATTTAGCTCTATTCATTGGGGTACTGAATATGATACTACTCAAAACAACTCTCAAAAAGAAATTGCTACTATGCTTAATTCTAATGGAGTTGATATTATTTTAGGTGGTCATCCACATGTTATTCAGCCTTATGAAACATTAACAAGTAAAAGTGGTCATAAGACATTAGCTATCTATTCTCAGGGCAATACACTTTCAAACCAATGCTTTGAGGAGATTGGTATCTCTAAATCTGAAGATGGTCTTATTTTCGATTTCACACTAGGTGTTAAGGAAAATAAACTTTATTTAAAGTCCTATGATGTAATTCCTACTTGGGTTTATAGAGAACCAAATAAAAATGGAACAATGACCCATAGAATCATTCCTGTAAAAGAAGCCATAGAATCCCCTGCTTCTTTCAATATTTCTAATGATTCTATATCAAAATTAAATCGTTCTCTCTCTGATACAAAAAGTATCTTAGGTGAAAACAAATTATATAGCCAGCAATCAAACTAAATATATAAATCCAAAAGACCAATTATTCATTTTAAACACTCTACTCCCGTTTTTAATGAATAGTTGGTTCTTTTTGTTAATTATATTTTTATTTGACATCTCTTTATTTTAGACTTAAAATAAGCTTGTCAATTTATTTAAAATAATTAATATTCGTGCTAGGGGTGCCTTTGGCTGAGAGATGATTTTAAATCATTAACCCTTTTACCTGATCTAGATAATACTAGCGTAGGGAAGCTTAGATGTTTCAAAATTAAATGATTCATTTTTATAGCCTTCTAGCACAACGTGGAGGTTTTTTTTATGCATATTTTTCAAGAATGGTTTCATGAAATGAGTAAAGCTTTTTCTGATTTACCAAGTAAATTTCATGAAGTAGTTAAAGATCCTATGGTTATTCTTGCCTTAGTGGGTCTATTATTAATATTTTTAGCTTTCTTTAAAGCTAGAAAAGTCAAATTTAATGCAAGAATGTTAACATCAATAGCCATTGCTCTTGCATTATCTACTATTTTAGATCTTTTAAGACTTTTTCATTTTCCACAAGGTGGAGATATTACTTTAGGCGCAATGCTTCCAATTCTTCTAATTACATTTGCTTATGGAAAAGAAGTTGGTTTCATTACTGGATTTTTATATGGATTTATCGCTTTAATAACTGATCCTTATATTCTTCAGCCTATTCAAGTTTTATTTGATTATCCATTACCTGGAATAGCAATGGGTGTAGCTGGTTTCTTTATGGAACGTCGTCAGTTTGGAACTATAGTTGCATTTTTCTTTGCATTCCTTGCTCACTTTATTTCTGGTGTTGCATTCTTTGGGTCTTCTGCACCAGCTGGAATGAATGTTTTTATATATTCAATTGTTTATAATATCCCATATTTAGTAGGTAATATGATTATTTGTATGATACTATTAAAGCTTCTTCCTGTGGAGAGACTTTTAAAAATTATCAATCCTAACTATATTTCAAGGAAATCTATAAGGAAATAAATATTTAAAATAAGAACTCGCTTTAAATATAAAGCGAGTTCTATTATTTTACATAAAATCATTTATCTCTAGTTCAAAATCCTCTATTTCATCAGCAATCCAAAAACCATCAACCTTTATATAACTCCAAGTTTTTTCTATAACTTTTATTGGTACATTATCTTCCTCTACAACTCTATTTACACTACAATCTATTAAATAATCAAAAGTTTCAATCTGTATTGCTATCTTTATAAAATCTTTTTCATTATTTAAATCATCAACTGCCTTTACAGGTAATAATTTTATTATTTTATAGTTAGGCAATAATTGTTTTTGATTATTCTGAATTAATCTATTAATTTTCCCATTTAATTTCTTCTCTAGCTTTTCACTTATATATCCTTTTGCAATAGATATATCTCTCTTCTCTAAAGCTTCATTGAACTTATATATACATATTTTAGCTCTGCTCATTAAATTCTCATAAATCCAACTACTATCACTTGGATTTCTTATAGCTTCCCTTGCATTTTCAATTTCAGCTTTTGCTAAACTAGTAATTTTATTTAGCTCATATATAGCAACTATTCCTCTTGCACCTACAAGAACTACTAAGATTATAACTGCTACATAATAACTATAATTAAGCTCAACTTTTTCTAATACTATCCCATTTGCCATTGCTATACTTGGAATTATAATTAGACATAACAATACTATCATTGAAATCAATATGTTTTTCGCTCTCTTCACCATTTGTATACTCCTTCAAGAAAATATTTCTACAATATACTATGTATGCATTTTCTTGAATGATACAAAAAGCATTACTTTCCATTTAAATAGATTTCTTCTTCTCTGTAATTCTCCATATATTTTTCTACTAAACTATAAAAATCTTTTGAATGATTTCCATGAACTAAATGACATAACTCATGTAATATTACATAGTCTATAGAGCTCTCTTTTTTAGCAATAAGTTCTCCATTTAAATTAACATATCCTTTCACTTTATTACAACTTCCCCATCGTGTATTCATAAACTTAATAGTTAATTTATGTGCATATAATCCTGTCAATTTCTCTATTTTTTCAAACTTCTCTTTAAATATTTTATTTATATTATCTATGTAAAATTTCTTCAATAACTCTAATGCATTCTCTTTTTTATAACAATTAATAATTAAATTGTCCCCTATAAGCTGAATACCACCACTACTTTTTTCTTTTATTTTTATAACATATTCTTTTCCTAAATATCTTACCTTCTCATCCACTCCTAAAGTATCTCTTTTCAATAAATCTGCTATCTTTAAATCTCTTTTAATGGTTAGTTTTTCTTCTATCCATCCTCTTTTACTTTCTAACAACTCCAATATATATTTTTCCGATACATTTAAAGGTGCAGAAACTAAAACTTTTCCATCACGAATCCTGATACTTATACTTTTCATCTTTTTTTTATTTATAATAACTTTATCTTTAAAATCCATTTATACTATCCGCTCCCCATACTTTCAATAATATTATTTTATCAATAACTTCTTTTTTATTCTATTACTCTTTCATAGTATTTTTCCTTTAACATTCTTCAATAATAGTTCTATATATTATTCACTAATAATTTCATAACTTTACCTTTTTGAAAGGTATTCTAATGATATGTATAATTATTTTATTAAAAGGGGGCTATTAAAATGAATTCTGAATTAATAATTTATTTTTCTCAAAATAAATTTAAATATTTACTTCCTAAGTTTCTTTTAATTTTAATTGCACTTCTTTTTTCTCTAAGTTTTTCTATTTCACTTACTTCAAAACTCATTCTTATTCCTATTATATTTTTATTAGGAATAACTCTCTATGTTACATTTAATTATTTTTATAACATTAAACACCATATCCCAATGCTTATTTTAAATGAAAATGGGATTTATAGTCATGGGCTATTAAATTTTTCTTTTTTAATTAACTGGAATCACATAGAGAATATATCAATTAAAAATGTTTCTATTTATAATTCAAAATTTGAGGATATGCTTGTAATTAAATTAAAGAAATCCTATAAGAAAAAAAATCCTATTTTTCTAATTAATATTGCTATAACTGGTGGTGAATACTCAGTTCCAAACTACCTTTTTAAAAATGACTTTAAAACATTGTTAAATATTATAAAATATAATTCCCATAAATATAATTTTCAATTTAATAAATAACTATTACCTCAAAAATATTTATAGATTAAATCCATAAATATTCTTATAAGGAGAAACTCTTATGAATAAAACAGAAAAATGTACTATGGCTAAGGATATAATTCATTCTTTATACAATTGTTTTGCTAAAGCAAAAAATAATGACTTAGATGATGTTCAAAAAGTTTTATTAAAAGCTTATAAAGAACTTGATTCTTCTAATATCACTGGTCTTTCATTATATATAGAACGAATAGTAAAATATCTTTATTGGACTGCTTTTACTAAAAAAATTCATCTTACATCTGAACAAGAAAACTTGATAATCCAATTGAACGATATCGTAAATCATGGTGGATTAAATGGTCTTTATTTTAACTTTTGGAACAAAAAACCTTTCTAATCATTTATATAACTTTTAATTAAATCATATACTTTTTTTAATGTTATAAGGAGGCACTTTTATGAATAAAAAAGAACAATGTACTATGGCTAAAGATATAATTCATTCTTTATATAATTGTTTTGCTGAAACAAAAAATAATGACTTAGATAATGCTCAAAAAGTTTTATTGAAAGCTTATAAAAAATTAGACTCCTCTAATATTAGTGGGCTTTCATTATATATAGAACGAATAGTAAAATATCTTTATTGGACTACTTTTAATAATAAAATTCATCTTACACTTCAACAAGAAGATTTAATACGCCAATTAAGTGATATTGGAAAACGTACTGGATTAAATGGTGCCTATTCAGGTTTTAGAAATGAATCACAATTTTAATTACTAATATAATAATTGTATTCTTTTCTCCATCTTTTACGTAAAAGCTCCTCATTCTTTATTGAACAAGGAGCTTTTTATTATATATTTTAAAAAGGTTTTGGGCTAATCTAATTTTTTAGTATCTATCCAGCTCATCATTTCTCTAAGTTCTTTTCCAACTGTTTCAATTTGATGTTCTTTTTCAATTCTTCTCATTGCATTAAAATGTGGTCTTCCTACTGCATTTTCAGTAAGCCAATTTCGTGCAAATGTTCCATTTTGAATTTCTGACAATACTTTTTTCATTTCTTTTTTAGTTTCTTCTGTTACTATTCTATTTCCAACTACGTAATCTCCATATTCTGCTGTATCTGAAATTGAATATCTCATCATTTCCATACCACCTTGATATAAAAGATCAACTATAAGTTTCATTTCATGTAAGCATTCAAAATATGCATTTTCTGGTGCATATCCCCCTTCTACTAAAGTTTCAAACCCAGCTTTTATAAGGGCTGTACATCCTCCACATAAAACTGCTTGCTCTCCAAAAAGATCTGTTTCTGTTTCATCTTTAAATGTAGTTTCTAAAACTCCTGCTCTTGCTCCTCCTATTCCATTAGAGTAAGCTAGTGCTAAGTTTTTAGCATCTCCTGTTGCATCTTGATATACTGCAATTAAACATGGAACACCTGAACCTTCTGTATAAGTTCTTCTTACCATATGTCCTGGCCCTTTAGGTGCTACCATAAATACATCTACATCTACTGGTGGCACTATTTGCGTATAATGAATATTAAATCCATGCGCAAATACTAAAGCATTTCCTGCCTCTAAATTTGGTGCAATTTCATCTCTATATAATTTTGCTTGTTTTTCATCTGGAATTAAAATCATAATTATATCTGCCGATTTTACTGCATTAGCTACTGTAGCTACCTCTAGACCTGCATCTTTTACTCTATTCCAAGATTTACTTCCCTCATACAATCCAACTACTACCTCTACTCCACTTTCATGTAAGTTTAATGCATGTGCATGTCCTTGGCTTCCATAACCAATTACTGCTACCTTCTTTCCATTTAATAGTTCTAAATTTGTATCCTTTTCATAAAACATTTTTGCCATCTTTATTCCCCCTCTTTATTTCTCCATATCCTCTTCACTTATTATTTGATTAATTGGTGCACCAGGTGCAACCATTGGAAATACTTTTTTATCACTATCTATCATATAATCTATTATTACTGGTCCATCTGTATTTATAGCTTTAACTAATATACTTTCTAATTGTTCCCTTTCAGTAACTCTAAATCCTTTTCCTCCAAATGCCTCTGCAAGTTTAACAATATCTGTTTTTCTATTTAATGTAGTTTGAGAGTATCTTCTATCATAAAATAAATTTTGCCATTGTCTTACCATTCCTAAAACACTATTATTCATTACTACAACTATTATTGGCATATTATGAGTTACTGCTGTTGCAAATTCATTACAGTTCATGGCAAAGCTTCCATCACCAGCTATATTTATTATTTTTTTATTAGGTTTAGCCATAGAGGCTCCGATAGATGCCCCAAGTCCAAATCCCATAGTACCAAGTCCACCTGATGATATAAAACTTCTCTCTTCTCTAAATTTAAAATATTGAGCTGCCCACATTTGATGCTGTCCTACTTCAGTTGCTAAAATTATCTCTCCATTATTTACTTTATTTAAAGTTTCAAAAAAGAATTCTGGCGTTAAACTATCTCCTTCAACTCTTTCTTTTAATAATTTATAATCATTTATTGTCTTATTCCATTCTTTATGCCTTACTTCTCTTAATTTAGGAAGTAATCTTATTAAAATTTCTTTTAAATCTCCCACTATACATGCATCTGATTTAATATTTTTATTTATTTCAGCTCTATCTATATCTATATGAATTATTTTTGCATCTTTTATATTTTCTTGATTAGTTATAACTCTATCTGAAAATCTTGCTCCTAAGGCTACTATTAGGTCACTCTTAGTTACCCCTAAATTTGATGCTTTTGTTCCATGCATTCCTATCATTCCTGTGCATAAATAATGCTCGCTATTTATAGCACTTTTCCCCATTAATGATGTACAAATTGGAGCATCTATTTTTTCTACTAATTCTTTTAGTTCTAAGTTTGCTCCAGCTGATACAACTCCTCCACCTGCATAAATAAATGGTTTTTTACTTTCATTTATCATTTCAGCTACTTTATTTAAATCTTCTTCTAGAATTTCAATTTCTTTTATTTCAATAGAAATCTCCTCTCTATTTTTATAAATTGCTTTTGCTGCTGTTATATCCTTTGGAATATCAATTAAAACTGGTCCTGGTCTTCCTGTTCTAGCTATATAGAATGCTTCTTTAATTATCTTTTGAAGTTGAGTTACATCTTTAACTATATAATTATGTTTTGTTACTGGCATAGTAATCCCTTGAATATCAACTTCTTGAAAACTATCTTTTCCTAGAAGGTCTTTCGGAACATTACCAGTTATAGCTACTAAAGGTATAGAATCCATATATGCTGTTGCTATTCCAGTGACTAAATTTGTTGCTCCTGGTCCTGATGTTGCAAGACATACTCCAACATTACCAGTTGCTCTTGCATATCCATCTGCTGCATGCGCTGCATTTTGTTCATGGCAAGTCAAAATATGATTTATTTTTTCTTTATATATATAAAGTGAATCATAAATATTTAATACCGATCCACCTGGATATCCAAAAATAACATCAACACCTTCATCAATTAATGCTTTTACTAATATCTCTGCACCTGTTAATAACATATATCCCCCTCCTTTAATTTTAAAATTCTCAATTTATATTTTACTTATATATTGCTCCCATACTTGCTGAACTAACTAATTTAGCATATCTTCCTAAATATCCTTCTTTAATTTTTGGTTCTGGCATTATTAAATTTTTTCTTCTAGTTTCTAAAATTTCTTCTGAAACTAACAAATCTAATTTCCCTTCTAAAATATTAATAGAAATTATATCCCCATTTTCTATTAATCCTATATTTCCACCTTCTGCTGCTTCTGGAGAAACATGTCCTATCGCTGCACCTCTAGTTGCTCCACTAAATCTGCCATCAGTTATTAATGCAACTGATTTATCAAGTCCCATTCCTACAATTGCTGATGTTGGTAAAAGCATTTCTCTCATTCCAGGTCCACCTTTTGGCCCTTCATATCTTATAACAACAACATCTCCTGCTTCTATTTTTCCATTTCTTATTCCATCTATAGCCTCTTCTTCTGAATTGAAAACTTTTGCTTTGCCTTCATGCTTCATCATTTCAGATACTACTGCTGATTTTTTAACTACTGCTCCATCTATAGCAATATTTCCTCTTAAAACTCGGATTCCACCAGTATTACTATGAGGCTCTTCTATTGTCTTTATAACCTTATGATCTTTAACTTCTACACTTTCAATATTCTCGCCTTGAGTTTTCCCAGTTACAGTAATACATTTTAAATTTAATAAACTCTTTTTAGATAATTCTTTCATTACTCCTTGTATTCCACCTGCCCAATACAAATCCTCAATATGTGTATCAGAAGCTGGTGCAAGTTTACATAAATTTGGTGTTTTACTTGAAATTTCATCTATTATATCTAAATTCATTTCTACATTTGCTTCATTTGATATTGCAGTTAAATGTAAAACAGAATTTGTTGAACATCCAAGTGCCATATCAACTGTTAATGCATTTTTTATTGCATCCTTTATTACTATATCTCTAGGTTTAATATTTTCTTTTAATAACTTCATTACAGCTTTTCCTGCATCTTTTGCAAGTCTTATTCTCTCTGAATACACAGCTGGTACAGTTCCATTCCCAGGAAGTCCTAGTCCTAATGCCTCTGTTAAACAATTCATCGAATTTGCTGTGAACATTCCTGAACATGAACCACATGTAGGACATGCATTATCCTCCATTTCACGAAAATCTTCTTTTGATAACTTTCCTGTTTCAAAAGTTCCTACCGCTTCAAACATTGTAGATAAAGAAATATTTTTGCCCTTTACTTTGCCTGAAAGCATTGGTCCTCCACTTACAAAAATTGAAGGTATATTCATTCTTAATGCTCCCATAATCATTCCAGGAACTATCTTATCGCAATTTGGAATAAATACTAATGCATCAAACCCATGTGCATTTACCATACACTCTATTGAATCTGCTATAAGTTCTCTTGTTGCTAGGGAGTATTTCATTCCCACATGGCCCATTGCAATCCCATCACAAACTCCTATTGTCGGAAACACCAATGGTGTTCCTCCATTTGCAAGAACTCCTTTTTTAACAGCCTCTACTATAGTATTTAAATGAATATGTCCTGGAATAATATCATTTTGTGCTGAAACTATCCCTATAAGCGGTTTATCTATTTCATCTTGTGTTAAACCTGCTGCCTTAAATAAAGATCTGTGAGGTGCTTTACTTGCTCCCTTTTTTACCATATCACTTCTCATATTTATCCCTCCATTAGTTCTTTAATCACCAAATTCCCCATTTCTTTAGTTTTAACTAAAGTCATTCCCTTACTAATAATATCGGCTGTTCTATATCCTTTTTCTAAAACTTTAGTTACTGCATTCTCTATAGCTTTTCCTTCTGTTTCTAATCCCAAAGTATATCTAAGCATCATACTAGTTGATAAAATTGTAGCTAATGGATTTGCTATTCCCTTTCCTGCAATATCTGGTGCACTTCCATGTATAGGCTCATACAGCCCAAAACTATTTTCTCCAAGTGATGCTGAAGGTAGCATTCCTATAGATCCAGTTATCATACTCCCTTCATCAGATAAAATATCTCCAAACATATTGTCAGTTAAAATAACATCAAATTGTTTTGGATTTCTAATTAATTGCATTGCCCCATTATCTATATACAAATGATTTACAGTAATTTCTGGATATTCCAAAGCTACTTCTTCAACTACTTTTCTCCAAAGTCTTGATGAATCTAAAACATTTGCTTTATCTATACTAGTTACTTTTTTATCTCTTTTCATTGCTGATTCAAAAGCTAACTTTGCTATTCTCTTAATTTCTACTTCATTATATTTTAATGTATCATAAGCTTCTCTTATTCCATTTATCTCTTCTGTAGCTCTTTCTCCAAAATATATCCCACCAGTTAATTCTCTAACTACTAAAATATCTATTCCTTCTTCGATTATTGAATTCTTTAATGGTGAAGCCTCCTTAAGTGTTTTATGCAAAATTATAGGTCTTAAATTACAATATAAATTTAATCCTTCTCTCAATCCTAGAATAGCTTGTTCCGGCCTTACTTTAGCTGTAGGATTGTCCCATTTTACTCCACCTATAGCTCCCATAATTACTCCATCACTTTTTCTGCATTCTTCTAAAGTAGCTTCTGGAAGAGGTACACCTTCTGTATCTATTGCACAACCTCCAGCTTGAAGAATTTTATATTTAAACTTATGCCTAAACTTTTCTCCAATTTTATCTAATACTTTCAAGCTTTCATTAATTACTTCGGGTCCTATTCCATCACCTGGTATTACTGCTATTTTATACTCCATTTACCTCCCCTCCTTTTTTCTTATATATTCCACAAGTCCTCCACTATTTATGATTTCTTGCATGAATTTTGGAAAAGCTTCCCCTTTATATTGCTCATTTCTAGTTATATTTTTTATTACTCCTGTACTAAAATCTACTTCCACTACATCTTTATCTTTAATATTTCTTGTAGCTTCATCACATTCTAATATAGGTAACCCAATATTTATTGCATTTCTATAAAATATCCTTGCAAATGTAGATGCTACAACACAACTTACTCCAGAAGCTTTTATTGCAATTGGTGCATGCTCTCTAGAGGAACCACATCCAAAGTTTTTATCAGCAACTATAATATCGCCATCTTTTACTTCTTTAATAAAATTTGTATCTATATCTTCCATACAATGCTTTGCAAGTTCTGAATGATTTGATGTATTTAAATATCTTGCTGGAATAATTACATCTGTATCAATGTTATTTCCATATTTAAAAACTCTCCCTTTTGCTTTCATAAAACCTACCCCCCTATATCTTTTCTGGATTAAATATTTTACCTTTAATAGCTGAAGCTGCTGCCACAGCTGGACTTGCTAAATATATTTCTGATTTAATATGTCCCATTCTTCCCACAAAATTTCTATTGGTTGTTGAAACACACCTTTCACCTTTAGCTAAAATCCCCATATGACCACCTAAACAGGGTCCACAAGTTGGAGTAGAAACTATTGCTCCCGCTTCTATTAAATCTTCAATTATGCCTTCCCTTATTGCATCTAAATATATCTTTTGAGTGCCTGGAAATACAATACATCTAACATTTTTATCAACTTTATTTCCTTTTAATATTTCTCTTGCAACTCTTAAATCTGAAATTCTTCCATTAGTACAAGATCCTATTACAACTTGATCTATATCAATCTCATCAACTTCATCAATAGTTCTTGTATTATCAGGTAAATGTGGAAACGAAACTGTAGGTCTTATATTACTTAAATCTATTTCATATACTTTCTCATATTCGGCATCTTCATCTGCTTCATATATAGTCCATTCTCTCTTTGTATGCTCCTTTAAATATTCAATAGTGTTTTCATCAACTTTAAATATCCCATTCTTTCCACCAGCTTCTATAGCCATATTTGCCATAGTAAATCTATCATCCATAGAAAGATTTTTTACTCCTTCTCCAATAAACTCCATAGATTTATATAATGCTCCATCTACACCTATCACTCCAATAATATGAAGAATTATATCTTTCCCAGATACCCATTTACTCGGTTTTCCTTTAAGAATAAAATTAATAGCTTTTGGAACCTTAAACCAACATTTTCCTATTGCCATTCCTGCTGCCATATCAGTTGAACCAATTCCTGTAGAAAAAGCTCCAAGTGCACCATAGGTACAAGTATGCGAATCTGCTCCAATAATTACATCTCCAGCAACTGCAAGCCCTTTTTCAGGAATTAAACAATGCTCTATTCCCATTTGTCCTATTTCAAAATAATTTTTTATATCTTTTTCTCTTGAAAATTCTTTTATACATTTGCACTGTTCTGCTGCTTTTATATCTTTATTTGGTGCAAAATGATCTGGAACTATTGCTATTTTCTCCTTATCAAAAACTTTTCTTACACCAAATTTATTAAACTCATTTATTGCAACTGGCGTTGTAATGTCATTTCCTAAAACTAAATCCAAACTAACTTCAATAAGTTGTCCGTCTTTAACAAAGTCTAAATTTGCATGTTTAGCTAATATCTTTTGTGTCATAGTCATTCCCATACATAATCCCCCCTTATTTCTTATAACTTAAATTCTAAAATTATCTCTTTTAGTTATAGTTGTATCTCCTCTCTCTATAGCTGTAATTCCCGTTCTCACAACTTCTTCTATTCCATACTCTTCTACTAAATTAATCAATGCCTCTATTTTACTTTCATCCCCTGTTAGCTCTATTGTTAATGTATCTTTTGAAACATCTATTATCTTACTTCTAAATATCTTAACAACCTCATTTATAGCTCCTCTATTTTCTGGTGTTGCCTTCACTTTTATTAATACAAGTTCTCTATACACAGATGTTTCTGGTCTTAAATTTTCAACACTTATTATCTCTTCTAACTTACTTAATTGCTTCTCAAATTGTTCTAATATATTATCGTCTCCATTTAAACAAATAGTCATTCTTGATATATTAGGATTTTCAGTTTGCCCAACTGATAAACTATCAATATTGTATCCTCTTCTTGAAAATAATCCTGCTACCCTACTTAAAACTCCTGAAGAATTCTTTACTAATACAGCTAATACATGTCTTTTCATAATATGCCTCCCTTCACTTCTTTTTCTACTAATCTATATAAAAAAACCACTTTTTGATTTACTCATAAAAGTGGAAATTAAACACTTACTTTTTACAAAACTCTTTTTATCTTTCGTTAATTTTACTACTCCTCTTTCCAACTGTCAATTATTGGAAATATTTTTTACAAATATAAAAATTTGTCCTTCTGTGCTATATATTTTATTATCATTCATTCAATTTTTAATTTATTTATCCTATTATTTTTTTAAAACCTAATAAAAAAATTGACTTAAAAATTTTTTAATTTTCTAAGCCAATTACTTGATCATCATATTTAATTTTAAATACTCTTTTTTATTTACTAAAATCACATTTTTCTATAATTCTAATCCTCATATATTTTATTATGATTTTTCACTCCTAAATATTTTTCTTCTTTTCTATTTCTATAATATTTATATATTTCTCCATCACTCATTTTTTCTAATTGGTTTATAATATTATTTTTATCTACTATTTTAATATTATTTTCTTTTGCCCACTCTACTAATATCCTTAATTTATCTCTTAATTCATCTGATGCAAACCTTTTAATTTCTCCAGTAATTGTTTTTATCTCTATTTCTAAGGTAAATAGAATCTTTCCAAAGACATCATCTTTTTTTTCCTCACTCCCATAATCCCATTTTGGAAAAATTGCAGCCCCTCTATTTCTATAAACAATTCCAATATCTATTTTTATCTCTTTTATTGCTTCACATAATATTTCTTCAAATATTTTTCCTTTTTTCTTTGTAAGAAAATTTATATTATATTGTTCTATTCCCTTTTCACTTAACTCTATTAAAAACACTGCATCGCTGTCCCATCTAATATTTCTCGCAAATTTTTCCTCACCTTTTAAAATAAGTACTTTTAATGCTACATTTTTCTCTGCTTCTTTCATTCTCTCTTTAACTTGTTCACTTAAAGTTTGCTCTTTTAAATTCTCTCTGTATTTTTCTAAATGATTATTTAAATTTTTTTCTTCTCTCTTTAACTTCAAATTAATCACTATTCCTATTATTATAAGAATTCCAACAATAATTAAAATATTAATATACATCTTCTTCACCTACATTCCTAATTCTCTTTTAAATTCATCAACAAAACTTCGTGATACAATTAATTTTTCTTTATTTTCTAAATTTAAAATTAATCTTTTATTTATTTTAGGTTTTATTCCTCTAACATACATTAAATTTACTATCATACTTTTAGATATTCTTATAAATCCTTTATTTTTAAGCATTTCAACTATCATATATAATCTTTCTTTTATTTCATATACTTTATCTTCTGTATATAAGAAAGTTTTTTTATCTACACTTTCTAAATAATATATTTCACTTATATTTATCAATCTTATACAACCGGCTCTACGCCCTTTAATCTGCGCTATACTAGTATCCAGCAGCTTAATAATATTCTTAACTTCATCAGTTACTTTATTACATCTAATAATTACTTCTATCTCATCAACCGCTTGCCTCTCATCTACTATTATCTTCATCTCTTTTCTCCCTTTAACTAGTTCTTTATCCCTTATCTATCGATTTAAAAATATTTTCATTAATAGTTATAACTACAATTTTATTATATTTCTCTTTCCTTCTAAAATGAACCAATCATAACTAACATGCATCTTTTTATTTCCCAAATGCATATAAATCCTTTCTACAATCAAAAAAGGAACTACATATTGCAATTCCTTTTTATTTTATATATTAAATTAAGCCTTTTTTTCTTTTTCTTACATAATTTTGTGCTAGGAAGAATCCTATTATTCCAAAGATTAATGGACCTGATACTATCCATATTCCTTGTTGATAATTATGTTCTAAGAATGGTTGTATAATTGAGAATACAATCGAAAATACTAGTGCTATGAGAGTTATACAACCTACGATAACACCCCATTTTTTATTAAAGAATTCATATTCTTTCTTTATATCATCATTTAACTTGAATTTTATATATGCAAATACTATAAATGCCCATGGTATTGCTGTTGTTATAGTAACCATAAATGTTAAGTTATTATATACTGTATTTGCAACATTTCCACCGAATCCAATTAGAAGCATAGCTCCAATAATAATAGCCGCTTGTACATATAATGCATTTGCTGTAATTCCATGTTTATTCTTTTTAAGGAAGAATTTTGGTAACATTCCTTCTGGAATTCCTTCAAATACTTGCTTAATTGGATAGAATAACATTAATGGTAAGTTAAGCATAGCTATAAATCCAACCCATGTTGTAATTCTATTAACCCATTCTCCTAAAGCTAATGAAGCTGCTGGAGACATTCCAATTTCTCTACCTAACATATAGAACTGTTGTTGTACCATATAAATTGCATAATTAAATAAATTTACATTTGGATCACTAAAAGCTGACTTCCAATTTATTGCCATTCCTGAAATAAGAACTATAGCCACATATAAAACTGCTATTATAATACCTGATAAAATCATTGCTCTTGGAACATTCTTTTTTGGTTTATCAACTTTATCTATAAGTCCACCACTAGCTTCCATTCCACCTAGAATAAAGATAGCAAATACTAAGAATGCAAGTGCTGCAATTGGAGTATCATAGGCTTTATTAGGTCCCATAAATAAAGAAGAAATTCCGTGATAATCTAAAGGTTGTGCAAAATGTGCCCCATTTAAGAAAAATACTAAAAGTCCTCCTCCTAAAATTATTATGTGCATAAGAATAGTAACAAGCATTGAAATATTAGTTAATTTCGCGATTGCTTTAATACCTCTTCTGCAGAAAAATACTATAACTAAAAACCAAATAACACCTATAATTGCTGTAGTTCCTGTATTACTTAACCCAAATAATCTCCAAGTTTCAGATTCATCTTTACCAAAAATCATTGTTGAAAAAGTGATACAAATAGAACTTGTACTAAACCACCAAATAACTGCTGAAATATACCAAAGGAATACACCAACTGTACTAAATCTTAACCCTACTGAGTTTTTCATCCATGAGAAAATTCCACCTTTTTCTTGGTGAAATGCCGAACTCATTTCCGATACTATAAAAGTATATGGAATAAAGAATACTACAACACCAATAATTATATAAGTTATCGCCGCATATCCCATTTGGTAATAAACTTGTTGTCCGTTTGCTAATCCATAGCATGTCATAAATATCATAGCTACGAATGACCAGAATCCAACTTTTGCAACCTTGGTTTGCTTATTATCCTCTCCTATTAAGTTTTCTTGTATTTCTTCTGCGTACTCGCCTTTATTTAAGCTAGCATCCTTCATTGTTTTCACCCTTTCTTCTTTAGTTTATATCCTAACGAATATTAATCCTTAATATTTTTTTTTCGTTCAGAAACATCTTAATAAGATAATATCTTTTTTATGCATTTTTCTCAACATTTCAAAAATTAACTTTTTATTAAATAGGTGTTTAAAATAATTTTATTTCAAGTTAATATACTATTTTTTAATGCTTTCACTAAAAAAACCTATTCATTTTATCAAAATTCTAATTATTTTTAATAATATTCCATCTTTTTTTGATTATTTGGCATTTTCGTGTCTTCACTTTTTTTTAACATTTTAATGAAAGTATTATTTTATTTTCTTTCATTTTTCAATAGAATTTTTCTATTTTTATTTTTTATACGCATACAAAATGCAACATTTGTGTTTTTCTTCTGCATTTAATATTTTTCCGAATAACCCATGAAAAACTCTTTCATTCTATTCTTTTTTATTTAATCATTCCTATACCTTTACATAAAAAAAGAACTTAGCAGAAGATTTATCTTTTACTAAGTTCTTTTTTCGTATTTTAATATATAAAAGGAATCAGCTTCTTGACCTTAATACAATATTGTAAAAATTCATCTCCAAATCTTTCTTTAAGAGCCCTTTCTTCTACTTTAATTCTATATGAATAACATACTATTAATAATATAAAACTCCATATAATTGAGTTTACACATCTAAATGAAATCGCTATTCCCATAAGACTAACTATACTTCCAGTATAAGCTGGATTACGAACATATTTATATATTCCACTCGTTATTAACTTTTGCTTACTTGATATATTAACTTCCAATGTGAAATTTTTTCTTAATGTCCCCACCGCAATAGCTCTGACTATAATGCCTAGTATCATCAATAATATTCCTATTATATAACTTTCATAAGGCAATTTAATTTTAGGAAATATGAAACTACCTTTTAAGAAATATGTATTAATCCATATGCTTCCCATAAATCCCACTACAACCACATATACTGTTCCTTTATCTCTATTTTCTCTATTTTTTGGTGAGTACGTTATTATAAAAATTAATATTTCTAAAAGAAATATTCCTCCTAATGCAATATTAAATATATTAAATTGCCATACTTCTTTAAATGTATTAATTGGAATACCAATTATAGATGTCATAGGTGTCGATAACAGTTTTTCCATTTTAGATTCCTTCTTTCTATTTTTTATATTTCTATAATCAAATATTTTAAAAGAAATCTAAAGCATTTCTTATGCAACTTTTAGTTGCATCCTGTGGTTGCGTCCTTTTAATGCATTATAATACCTAGAATTAAAATTAATCCAATTATCACTAACCATCCTATAGTTTTTATTTTCACCAACTCCGGATTAGTGTGTCTATATTTAAAATCCTTTTTATAATATAAAAAGCCTTTTTTTATTATACTTAAATCTTTTTCTTTTATCTCACTGTTTATTACTTCACCCTTCTTCTCTTCACCTTTTAATAGTTCATCTAAAGATACATCATAAATTTCACTCATTTGAATAATATAATTAATATCCGGTGTGCTTTTTCCTAATTCCCACTTAGAAATAGACTGCCTTGAAATATTAAGCTTTTTAGCTAAGTCCTCTTGTGAATATCCGCTTCTCTCTCTAAAATACCTTAATCGCTCTGCAATACTCATTTTTTTCTCCTCTATTTTTGCTAGCGTTAAAATTTTCTACTCTATTTCTTCTATATATGGTATCACTCTTACTTCTACATTTGGTGCTTCTGATAATACTTTACTTATTGTTGAACCTCTAAATAATGTTTGCATTTTACTTCTTCTACTGTGTCCTAGTATTATCTGTGTAATACCCTCTTCTTTTGCAAAGTCTACAATAGCCCTTGAAACTGATTTGCTTTGTCTCTCTACTATTATTGCATCTAAATTCTTGGCTAATACCTTATGTGACTCTAAAGTTTTATCTGTTTCCTTATACTCTCTCTTAGCAACTACATTTGTACAATCTACTATCAGAACATATAGATTACATTTATATCTTCTTGCAACTCTATACGCATGTCTTATAAGTTTAGAACTATTTGGATTTGAACTTATACAAACTAATACTTTTTCATTTATATTTATATGATCCTTAAACTCTCTATTTCTCTTTAATATTGTTAAATCATCATCAATTTCGTTCGCTGCTTCTCTTAATGCAAGTTCTCTTAATGCTATAAGATTACTTTTCACAAAGAAGTTTTCTAATGATCTTTGAATATTCTCTTTTTTGTATATAAGTCCGTTTTTAAGTCTTTTAATTAACATTTCTGGTGGTAAATCTATAACCATAATGTCATCTGCTATTTGAAGCATTCTGTCTGGTACAGTTTCTCTTACTTTGATTCCTGTAATTTCTTGTACCATATCATTTAGACTTTCTATATGTTGTATATTAACTGTGGTCATAACATTTATTCCACTATCTAATATTTCTAATACATCTTCATATCTTTTTTTATTTTTTGAGCCTGGTACATTTGTATGAGCTAACTCATCTACAATAACCCATTTAGGTTTTCTTGTAATTATATTTTCTACACTCATCTCTTCTAAGTCTATACTCTTATATTTTATTTGCTTTCTTTTAATTACCTCTAATGCCCCAATCTTTTCTCTAGTTTCAAGTCTCCCATGATCTTCTACATATCCTATAACTATATCCTTACCTGATTCTAGCATCTTGTTTCCTTCTTCAAGCATTCTATAAGTTTTTCCTACTCCTGGCGAATATCCAAGATAAACTTTAAATATTCCTTTGTTTGGTTTTTTATTTTGTTTGTCTCTATGAAATTCTTCTATTCTATAGTTTGTAACTTTACTGTCCATCTTTATTTTCCTTTCTTTTCATATATCTTAATTATATTATCTTACATTTTCTATATAAAAAAAGCAGCCCTAAGGACTGCCTTTTTTTTATTTTATATAGTTTCCTGCTTTAGCAACCTTTAAGTTAAGTTCTAATACATTTATTAAAGTTTCTCCTGATGGTGAATGTGCTTCTTCACTTTCTTTAATAAAGCTATTTAACTGTTCTTTGCTTATTCCTGTATTTTTAGCTACTCTATCAATTTGAACTTGTGCTCCTTGAAGAGTTATATCTGGATCTAATCCTGATGCTGATTGTGTAAATAATTCTGCTGGTAAATCTTTTGGATTTACTCCTGGGTTTTCTTTTATAAACTTATCTACTTCAGCTTTAACTCTAACTTGTAGTTCTTTAGATGATGGTGCTAATACATTTGTTCCTGATTCAGGTACTATTTTTTCATTCTTTTGAGTCGTATCATAATTTATATCTGATGGTCTACCATGGAAATATCTTGGATCATTATTAAAGTCTTGACCTATATATTTAGAACCTACAGCTTTACCATTTATATAAATTAAACTTCCATTTGCATCTTTATTAGCTGCCACTTGACCTATTCCAGTTAAAACTAAGGGATAGATTAGTCCACAGACAATTGCAAAAAATATTGTTATTTTTATACCTATTTTTATATGCTTCATATCTATCCTCCTACATTATTCCTAACATTCTTAAAAGTGGTGTTATTATCATATCAATTATTTTGATACCTATAAATGGAGTAATAACTCCACCCACACCAAATATTAAAACATTTCTAAGAAGTAATCTTTCTGCTTTCATTGGTCTATATTTTACACCTTTCATTGCGATTGGTATAAGTATTGGAATAATTATTGCATTAAATATTAATGCTGAAAGTATTGCTGATGCAGGTGATGATAAATGCATTACGTTTAATACTTTCATTTGTGGAATTGCAGTAATAAATATTGCTGGAATTACTGCAAAATATTTTGCTATATCATTTGCAATACTAAATGTTGTTAAAGCTCCTCTAGTAATTAAAAGTTGTTTACCTATTTCAACTACTTCTAAAATCTTAGTTGGGTTAGAATCTAGGTCAACCATGTTTGCAGCTTCTTTAGCTGAAGTTGTTCCTGTATTCATTGCTATACCAACATCTGCTTGTGCAAGAGCTGGAGCATCGTTTGTACCGTCTCCTGTCATTGCAACTATTTTACCTTGATCTTGTTCTTTCTTTATAACAGCTATTTTATCTTCTGGTTTACATTCTGCTACGAAATCATCTACACCAGCTTCTCTAGCTATTGTTTCTGCTGTTAATGGGTTATCTCCTGTACACATTACAGTTCTTATTCCCATTTCTCTAAGTCTCTCAAATCTTTCTACAAGACCTGGTTTAACTGTATCTTTTAAATAAATAACTCCGTATACTTTATTATCAACACAAACTGTTAAAGGAGTTCCTCCAAGTTTTGATACTTCATCAACTTTTCCATCTAAGTCTGCTGGAATATTTCCACCTAAGTTTTCAACAAAAGACTTAATTGCTGAACTAGCACCTTTTCTTATTCTAGTTCCATCTTTTAAGTTTACTCCACTCATTTTTGTTTGTGCTTGGAATTCTACAAACTCCATATCCGGATAATTTTTTATATCATCAGTTATTCCTAACTTTTCTGCTAAATCAACTACTGATTTTCCTTCTGGTGTTGTATCTAAAAGAGAAGTAATAAGTGCTTGCTTTATTAAATCTTCTTTTTTTACATCTCCAACAGGTAAAAAGTCAGCTGCAAGTCTGTTACCAAATGTAATTGTTCCTGTTTTATCAAGAATCATTACATCTACATCACCACAAGATTCAACTGCTTTACCTGACATGGCAATCATATTAAATCTTGTAACTCTATCCATACCAGCAATTCCAATTGCTGATAATAAACCACCAATTGTTGTTGGTATTAAACAAACAAGTAATGCAACTAAAGTTGCTATTGATATTTGAACATTTAAGTATCCTGCTAAAGGATATAATGTAACAATTACTACTAAGAATATAATAGTTAATGATAATAAAAGTGTACTAAGTGCAATTTCATTTGGAGTTTTCTTTCTTTCTGCTCCTTCAACAAGTTTAATCATCTTGTCTAAGAAAGATTCCCCTGGAGTAACTGTTATCTCAACTTTAACCCAGTCTGAAACTACTCTTGTTCCTCCTGTTACAGATGCGAAGTCTCCACCTGACTCTTTAACTACTGGTGCTGATTCTCCTGTAATAGCACTTTCATCAACTGAAGCTATACCTTCTATAACTTCACCATCATTTGGAACTAAATCTCCAGCTTCTATTAAGATTATATCTCCTTTTTGAAGCTCATCTGCATTTACTATTTTATAACTACCATCATCATTAAGTAATTTTGCTTTTGTATTTTGTTTAGTTTGCTTTAATGTACTTGCTTGAGCTTTACCTCTTCCTTCTGCAATAGCTTCTGCAAAGTTTGCAAAAAGTATAGTAATAAATAATATTATTGCCACTATAAAGTTATATACTCTTACATCGCCACTAACTGTTGTATGCCCAAAAATATTAGGGAATATAGCTAGTAATAAAACTAACACTGTTCCAATTTCAACTAAAAACATTATTGGATTTTTTATCATATGTTTAGGATTAAGCTTTACAAATGAATCTTTAAAAGCTTTCCCAACGATATCCTTACTTAAAAGTTTCTTTTTCTCTTGTTCTTTTTCGCTCACAATCTTCACCTCACTAAGCTAGAAATCTTAGGTGCTCTGTTATCGGTCCAAGTCCCAATACTGGAAGGAATGTTAATGCTCCAATAACTAAAATTATTACAATTAACATTACACCAAAAATAACATTATCTGTTCTGAAAGTACCTACAGTTTTTGGAACTGCTTTTTTGTTTGCTAATGAAACAGCCGCTCCTAAAAGAAGTAATATTGGTGCGAATCTTCCAATTAACATAATTACACCAGTTATTATATTAAAGAAGGCATTATTATTCATATATCCGCCCATTAATGAACCGTTATTAGCACTTGCGCTTGTAAATTCATAAAGAACTTGAGTAAATCCATGGAATCCACTATGAACACCTGCTGTTGCTGCAAATCCACCAAGTAAAGTAATAACAGTAGAGAATAATACTAAAATTGGATGAATTAATATTGCAACTGCAATAAGTTTAATTTCTTTTGCTTCAACTTTTTTACCAAAGAACTCTGGTGTTCTACCAACCATAAGTCCACAGATAAATGCTGTTAAAAGTACATACATTATAATATTTAAGAAACCAACTCCATCTCCTCCGAATAATGTATTTAACATCATTCCCCATAGAGTTGCGAAAATAAACATTGGATTCATAGCATTTAATGCTACATTTGTACTTCCTGTTGTAAATGTTGTTGTTATTGTACTAAATAAGGACGTTCCAAGATTTCCAAACCTTAGTTCCTGACCTTCTGAGCCACTCATTGCTTTTGATAACCCCATGTGCTGTAATATTGCATTTCCTTTTGTGATTGAACAATACATAATAGCAAATGATACAGCTACTAAAACAAGTAAAGCAACTATTATAACAATAGCTTGTTTTTTATTTTTTACAGTGTCCCCAAACGCTACTATAAATGATCCTGGAATTATTGTCATAGAAATCATTTCTATATAGTTAGTTATAATAGATGGGTTTGAGAATGGATGTGCAGAGTTAGCTGCAAAGAATCCTCCACCGTTTGTTCCTAAGTGTTTAATAGCTTCTAAAGATGCTATCGGTCCAAGCATTATGCTTTGGAAGCTACCTGTTATAGTCTTATAATCAACTATTCCTTTAAGACTTTGTGGTACTCCACAGAATATTAATATTATTCCTATTACTATAGAAAATGGAATTAATAATCTTGTTAAAAATCTTGTAAAATCAACATAAAAATTTCCTAAAGTTTTTTCTTTTCCTGCAACAGTTCTGATAAATCCAGCAGCTATAGCACAACCTGTAGCAGCAGATGTAAACATTAAAAATGTTATCACTAACATTTGTGTAAAGTTTGATACTGCACTAGCTCCAGCATAATGTTGTAAGTCTGTATTTGTCACAAATGATGCAGCTGTATTAAACGCTAAAGAAAAACTAAAATTCTTTGCATGACTTGCCGAATTAAATATTGGAATTAACCCTTGAATCTTTAGAATAATGAATCCTAATAAAAACATAAAAAAGTTACTTATTAAAAGTGCTTTTGCATATTCTTTAAAAGACATACTCTCTTTCCTAATTCCACAAACTTTATATATGCAATTGTCTATCTTGTCAAAAAAACCATTTGTCTTATAATTTCTAAAATTAATTATATTAGAAATATATTTTCCGACTATGGCTATTAAAACTAAGAAAACAATTAAAAATAAAATTAATTGTACTCCTACCACTTTATATTCCTCCTAAAGTTAAAATTTATCTGGATTAAATAACGCATAAAATAAATATCCAAATATCAATATAATGATAATTCCTAGTAATATCATACTTTAATCCTCCACTCTATATGTGTCTATTATTTACAATTTACTTTACTCTACTTATTAAAATTATATATATATTACCCTAACTTTCCACAGTTTATTTATTACATTTCCTTGAATTAATTGTTTTATATTTCCATGCATATGCTTGACTATTTTTTATTTGAATTTGAATAAATATAAATCATTTTATTCAATTTTAAATATATTTGCATAAAAAAATCAGATTTTTTATTTATCTTTTGCAAGTTTTATTAACTTTATTGCAATTGTTTATTTTCCTTCATTACCCAAACTAGTTAATTTAATTAATAAATAGTGACCTTTTTGAATTAAATATACTCAAATTTATATCTTGTTAACTATTTAGCCTCAACTTTAAACCTTTACTATATTTTTTAAAAAATTTAGCTATTTTTGAATAATATTGAGATATTTTATTTTTTTAAAGTTTTACACTTTACTTCTTTTATAATTATTCATTTTTTCTATATTTATTCATACAAGTTTCTCTTTGAATAAATATAAGAAAAAGCTTATACTTACTAATATAGAATATAAATTAATCTAACTCAAGGGGGCTTATATGCGAAAAAAAGATATTCTTGAATTAAAAAAACGTTATAAAAAAGAGCAATGTACTTTCACTAAAATGTGTGGATGTTACGTAAATGGAGAAAAAAATATTCTTTTTAATTTTAGAGAAACTTTCTTAAATTTAGAAGATGATGAGTATTTCAAATATTTAGAAATAGCTAAAAAGATTCTTTCCGGAAGTATTGGAAATAATATCTTAGAATTAAACTTTCCACTTAACGAGGACTTTGTTAATGAGAAACAGCTTTCTCTTACTCAATTAAAAAAGAGTGCTTTAAAAGATGATAGTCTTCTAGAAAATTTTTATACTTCAATTATTGAAAACTATGATTATACTGGAAATTTTCTGATTCTTCTTTTCCATGATGCATATGATGTTATTACAAAAACTAAGGACAACCTAAAATTAGATGAATCTGATGAGGTTTATGAATATATTTTATGTGCAATATGTCCTGTTTCTTTATCTAAACCAGGACTTAGATGTTTTGAAGAAGAAAACAAAATAAAAGCACGTATTAGAGATTGGGTGGTTGATTTGCCTACAAATGGCTTTATATTCCCAGCTTTTATCGATCGTAGTGCTGATGTAAACTCTTTAATGTATTACACTAAGAATCCAAAAGAACATCATCCTGAGTTAATGGAGAATGCTCTAGGATGTTCTCCTAAGCAAACAGCAACTATTCAAAAAGAAAACTTTAAGTTTATCATTAAAGATACAATGGGTGCTGATGAAGAAAAGGCTGATGAAATATTTATGGATATTCAAGAGACTTTAAATAACACTATAGAAGAACATAATGCTATTTATGATGATCCTGAAGCAGAACCAATGATATTAACAGATAAAAATATCCAAGAAGTTTTAATTAATAGTGGTATTCCTGAAGAAATAACTACTAAAATAGAGGAATCTTATTTAGAAAACTTTAGTGAAGAACCTCCACTTGCTGAAAACTTAGTTGACATAAAACTTATTAAGATTAATGAGCAAAGAAAAAAAGAGGAACGTCTTGAAAAACAAGTTCAACTTCTACAAGAAGAACTAGAAGAAGCAAAGGGCGAAATTGCACTAACTTCTGATTCAGAAAAAGACCTTGAAAATGAATCTTCTAATTATGATGTAGTTCTTCACGTAAAACCTAAAAAACTACCTCAAATAAAATCTCAAATTATTGATGGACAAAAATGTATTATTATCCCCATTAATGATGATGAACAAACTACAATTAATGGACAAGAGGATTTAATATAATAAATACTAAAAAACTTAGCTATAATTATTATAAATCTTTTCAAAAGTAAACACAGCAGGATTTAATCTCTCCTGCTGTGTTTATTTTTAAACTTATATAATTAATATAACATTTATTTTATATAATGCTCCACATTAACTACTTATAATACAATATATGATTGCATTATATTACTATACATATTTTATAGTTATCCCCGAAAGCTTTGAAATTCCTGTTAATCTTAGAACAGATTTTTTCTCTACATTTATATACTTGCCTTCTTCATTTACACCACTCAATATATTAGTTATTCCATTTACTATTTGCCATTCTTTTGGAACGTAAAGCTCAACTCCTGCACATAAAGAGTTTATTTCAAAACTAGCATCAGTACCTTCAATATTTGATTTATCAAAATATACCTTTATTGCCCCAAATGAACTTTCTAAATATCCATCTCTAAATTCATTTGTTACATATGTAATTGTTTCTCCCAAATGAACTTTTGCTTCAATATCATAACTTTCCTTTAATTTTACTTTTTCTTTTCTGCTAAATATATCTATCATCTTTCTATTATTCCTTTTAAAAATCATCGATAATCCTACACTTAATAACAGTGACCCTAGAAGTACTATTATTATATTTAATTTATATAACTTAAACTCTTCTTGATAGATTAAATAAGTTAACCCTATAGGAAATATAATTCCATAAAAATTTATTTTAATTAAACTTTCTATAAATATCCCTAATAATATTATTGTTACTACTATATCAAGTCCACTTCTCAAATGAAATCCTTTTATATCAGTTAAAACTAATAAAATACTAGCTATTATTAATAATAACCCCCAAAAAACACTTCTCTTTTTCATATTATATCCTCTTTTCTGATAATTTTAATTTTAAATTCTTATAATAATTCCTTGAAACATACATCTTCTTTTCTGTGTTTTTAAACTCAACTAAACTTGTTGATGTTATATTTTTAGTTATAGCATATACATGTCTTATATTTATAATTGCTGATTTTGATACCCTTACAAATTCACTAGGTAATATTTCTTCTAATTCATATAATTTATATTTTACTTTATAAATATCATCTTTTGTATGCGCATCTAAATTAGTTGTATTAGTCTCAAAGAATAAAATATTTTGTAATGATAGGTAATATTCTTTATTATTTTTAAAAAATTCTAATGATGCATATTTGTTTACTCTATCTAGAAGTAGATTTTGAATATCTTTTATTTCATTATTAAAATCCTTACATCTAATAATAATTTCATTATCATCTATCTGATTATTAATCTCTATTTTTATTCTCATTCAATCACGCTCCACTCTACTTATTATATGTTTCTTATAGTCATTGTAAATATTTTTTGCATAAGTGGTAATATTCTATCTCTAAGTCGTTAAAAAATCACATTAAAACTAACTTTTATTTTAAACTCAAAATCGACTTTTACTTTTTAATTTTTCAATTTCATGTTTTCTTTTTAAATTGCAATAATTACAAGCTATAAAAGCTCTCTTTTTGCACAAACTATTATAAAGGAGATGATATTTATGAAAAAGAAAACTTCAGCCCAAAATGCTGATACAACTAAATCAATCAATAGCTATGCAAAAGAAAATAATCTTACTTCTGTCATATCTTATAGCTATGATGTAGAAAATCCATTATTAACAGAAGAAAATAAACATCTTTATGGAAATAACTCTAACCTTCACACAAAGGAATATGTTCCTGCTAAAGATGAAAATATTAAAAATCAAAAATAAATAACTATAATGTTTAGTTATTACTACATACTATTTAACTAAAAAAACTACTAAAAATAAATTACTTATTTTTAGTAGTTTTTATAATTTCTATTTACATTTTGCTAATATCATATCTGCTAAGTTATGTGCTAGTTTATCAATTTCTTCTTGATTTTCACCCTCTAACATAACTCTTACTAACGGTTCAGTACCTGAAGGTCTTATAAGCACTCTTCCTTTACCATCCATAAGTTTTTCCATTCTTTCTATTTCAGCTTTAATTTCTGCATCCGTTAAATAAATATCTTTTTTATCATTTGGAACTGTTGCATTTACTAAAACTTGTGGTAATTCTCTCATTATTGATGCTAATTCATTTAATGTTTTACCACTTTTCTTAACTACTGATGCTACTTGAAGGGCTGTTACAAGTCCATCTCCTGTAGTATTGTTTTCTAATAGTATAATATGCCCTGATTGCTCTCCACCTAAAGAATATTTTCCTTTAACCATTTCTTCAAGAACATATCTATCTCCAACTTTAGTTTTTAATACATTTATTCCTAAGTTTTTACAAGCTATATCAAGTCCTAAGTTACTCATAACTGTAACTACTAGAGTATCATCTTTTAATCTTCCTATTTCTTTTAAGTATTTTGCACATATTGCTAAAATAAAGTCTCCATTTATTAAGTTTCCTTTATTATCAACTGCTAAACATCTATCTGCATCTCCATCAAATGCAAATCCCATATCGCATCCTTTTCTAACTACATAATCCATAAGTTCTTCTGGATGAGTTGAACCACATTTTTCATTTATATTAGTTCCATCTGGATTATCATTTATTACAAATACTTCTGCTCCTAAGTCTCTAAATGCTTGAACTGCTGCTGCATAAGCTGCTCCATTTGCACAATCTAAAGCTACTTTAACTCCATCTAATTTAAATGGTGTAGTATTTTTTGCAAATTCTATATAGTCTTCTAAAGCTGATGCTTCTTTTCTTTTTCTTCCTACTTGTGCTCCTACTGGATTTGGAACTCCTTCAAAATCACTTTCTATTACACTTTGGATTTGATCTTCTAATTCATCAGATAGCTTATATCCATTTCCATTAAAGAATTTAATTCCATTGTATTCAACAGGGTTATGTGATGCTGAAATCATAACTCCTGCATCTGCTCCATATTCTCTTGCTAAATGTGCAACTGCTGGTGTTGGAATTACTCCTAATATAATTGCTTCTGCACCTACTGATAATATTCCTGCTACTAAAGCTGATTCAAGCATATCTCCTGATATTCTTGTATCTTTTCCAACTATAATTTTAGGTTTGTGTGCACCTTCTGTTAAAACATACGCACCTGCTCTCCCTAAATTATATGCTAATCTAGCTGTAAGTTCAGAGTTTGCTATTCCTCTAACACCATCTGTTCCAAATATTCTACTCATAGTTCTACCTCTTTCTTAAAAATTACTTATAAATTAAGTCTGTTTCATAATATATAGTATATAATTTTCTCTGTTATTTGACAATATTTTGCTCTTTTAACCTATTTAATATAATATTATATCCATCACTACCGTAATTTAAAGATCTATTTACTCTACTGATAGTTGCTGTACTCGCTCCTGTTTTTTCAGCTATTTCTATATACGTATTTTTTTCACTTAAAAGTTTTGCTACGTGGATTCTCTGTGCTAGTGATTTTATTTCATTAACCGTAGCTACATCTTCAAAAAACTTATAACAGTCTTCTATGTTGTCCAATTCTAAAATAGCTCTAAAAAACAAGTCCATTTCTTCACTTCTTAGTTTAGAATTTAATATCCCCATTTTCTCATCCTCCGCATTTCTATATTAAATTTATTATATCATTTTACTTTTATAATTTATAGCTTTACTTAGTAAAAGTATTTCTCTTCTCTTCTATAATAAAAAAAGAACTTACATTTATATCTGTAAGTTCTTTCTCTAATTAATATTAATATTCTTTAGCTTCTTCTTCTCCATCAAGAACTCTTATTGCACCTTGTGCTAGTGCTAATAATTCATCTTCTCCAGGATAAGCTTTTACATCTGAAATAAATGCAACTTTTTTAGTTATATCTCTAACTACGTCTTCTGAATAAGCTATTCCACCTGTTAATATTATTTTATCTACATTACCTTCTAATACTGTAGCCATTTCTCCGATTCCTTTAGCTACTTGATAAATAAATGCATCATATATTAATTGTGCTTCCTTACTTCCTTCTCCAGCCGCTTTTCTTACATCTCTCATATCATTAGTATCTAAGTATGCAACCATTCCGCCTTTACCAACGATTTTACTATATACCTCTGATTCAGTATATTTTCCTGAGAAACACATTTTTATTAAATCTCCTGCTGGAACTGCCCCTGCTCTCTCTGGTGAGAATGGTCCATCTCCATCTAATGCATTATTAACATCTACAACTCTTCCCATTTTATGAGCTCCAACTGAAACTCCTCCACCCATGTGAGTTACTATAAGATTTAAATTTTCGTATCCTTTTCCACTTTCTTTACCAAATCTTTTAGCTACTGCTTTTTGATTTAATGCATGGAATTTACTTTTTCTTGGAAGTTCAGGAACTCCTGAAATCCTAGCTACTGCTTCTAACTCATCAACAACTACTGGATCAACTATAAACGCTCTTACTCCAACTTCTTTAGCAATCTCATTAGCTAATATTCCACCTAAGTTTGAGGCATGTTGTCCTTGAATTCCAGCTTTTAAATCTGCCATTAATGCATCACTTACTTCATAAGTTCCACCTGGAATTGGTTTAAGCATTCCCCCTCTTCCTACAACAGCATTTAATTCTTTTATATCAAATTTCTTCTCTTTTAATACATTTAATATAACTTCTTTTCTAAATCCTAATTGATCAAATATAGTTGGATATTTTCCGATTTCATCTGATGAATGTCTAAGTGTTGCTTCTAAAACTTCTTTTTCATTTTCATAAACACCGATCTTAGTTGATGTTGATCCTGGATTAATTATTAATAATTTATATGCCATATTCATTTCCTCCAAACTTTATATTATTTTAATGTTTCTGAAACTAAAGCTGCTAAAGCTATTGAGTTAACTTTTGTTTCAAATGAGTCTGCTCTTGATGTTAATATAACTGGTGCTGATGTACCTACTAGTAATCCACCATTTCTTGATTTTGCTGTATAAGTTAAACATTTATACATTACATTTGCAGTTTCAATGTTAGGTAACATTATTATATCGGCTTTCCCTGCAACTGGTCCTCCGATTCCTTTATGATGTGCAGCTTCTTCTGATAAAGCATTATCTAAAGCTAAAGGTCCATCTATTATACATCCTTTGATTTGACCTCTTTCATTCATTTTTGATAATAAAGATGCATCAATAGTAGCTGGCATATTTTGATTTACTACTTCAACAGCACATACTGGTGCAACTTTTGGCATTGCTAATCCACAGGCATGAGCAACTAATACTGAATTTTCAATTATTTGTTTTTTATCTTTTAAGTCAGGATATGTGTTAAATGCAGCATCTGTAATATAAAGTAATCTATCAATTCCTTCAACTTCAAAAACTGCTACGTGTGACATAAGTTTTCCTGTTCTTAATCCAACTTCTTTATTCAATACGCTTCTTAAGAATGTAGCTGTATCAACTAATCCTTTCATAACCATATCTGCTCTACCACTTGATACTAATTGAACTGCAAAAAGTGCTGCTTTTTTTGTATCTGGTTCATGAATCACTTCATACTGAGTTAAATCCATTTCAATTTTATCAGCGATTTCTTTTATTTTCTTTTTGTCTCCAACTAATATTGCATCTGCTATTTCTTTTTCTTTTGCCGATTTTATTGCTTCTAATACCGGTTCATCTTGTGCTACTGCTACTGCCACCTTTTTTAATTTTACGCTTTTAACCTTTGATAATAATTCATCAAAATTTTTACTCATAACTAATGCACCTCTTACTAATTTATTTATTTAAATCTTATATTAACTATCTCAAGTTCATATTTTAGACTTTTAATACAATTTTGGAATTTTATTTCGTTAATTTTATAACAATATCTTTATATATTGTATCAGAAAAAACTCCAAAAATTTGAATTGTCAGAAAATTAAAACTTTTATTAACCTATATAGATTTTCTTACATACTATATTGTATATTCATTGATTTTATAGATACCATATAAAACCTCTCGCCTAAAATAAAAAAGACTCACATTTTTAAAAATGTAAGTCTTTTTTATTTTATTAATTCATTTTAAATTCTTTCATAATATTTTCAGCAACTTTAATTCCATCTACTGCTGCTGATATTATTCCACCTGCAAATCCAGCTCCTTCCCCTGTTGGGTAAAGCCCTTCAACTGAAATACTTTGTAGCTTTTCATTTCTTGCAATTTTTACTGGAGCAGATGTTCTAGTTTCGATTCCTGTTAAAACACCGTCCTCCATTCCATAACCTTTGATTCTTTTATCAAAAACAGTTATTCCTTCTTTTAATGTATCTATTACATAACTTGGTAAACAATTCTTCATTTCTCTAAACTCAAATCCTGGTTTATAACTTGGATTAACTTTCCCTACTTTAGTTGAATTTCTATCTTTTAAGAAATCTCCTATAAGTTGAACTGGTGCTTTATAATCACCACCACCTAACTCATATGCTAATCTTTCATAATGCCTTTGGAATTCCATTCCTGCTAATGGATGATTTCCTTCAAAATCATCTCCTCCAACAGTTACAACTAACGCAGAATTTGCATTTTCTAAATCTCTGGCATGATAGCTCATTCCATTAGATACTAGTCTTTTTTCTTCTGATGCAGCTGCTACAACTACCCCTCCTGGACACATACAAAATGAATACACACCTCTGTTGAATTTTTCACTTTGATAAGCTAATCTATAATCAGCTGCCTTAAGCCTAGGATGATCTGCAAACTTTCCATATTGAGATATATTTATCATTTCTTGTGGATGCTCAATTCTAACTCCTATAGCAAAAGGTTTTTGTTCCATAAATATCTTTTCTCTATGTAACATTTCATAAGTATCCCTTGAACTATGTCCTATTGCTAAAATAAGATTTTCGCATTGAATTTCGCTTCCATTTACTTTTATACTTTCTAATTTTCCATTAGAATAATTTATCCCTTCTAACTTTGAACTAAAATGCACTTCGCCACCAAGTCTTTTTATCTCTTCTCTTATATTTTTTACAACAACTTTTAAAACATCCGTTCCTATATGAGGTTTTCCTGAATAGATAATTTCCTCTGGTCCTCCATGTGCTACAAGTTCTTCTAATACATAAGAACATCTTCTATCCTTTATTCTAGTCGTTAATTTTCCATCCGAAAAAGCACCTGCTCCACCTTCTCCAAATTGAACATTAGATTCTAAGTTTAAGATTCCATTATTCCAAAACTTCTCCACAGTTTCAGTTCTTTTATCCACATCTTCTCCTCTTTCAAACACAATAGGCTTATATCCATTTTGTGCAAGAGTTAATGCTGAAAAAATTCCTGCTGGTCCAAATCCTACAATCACCGGTCTAGTTTGTAGCTCTTTATCTCCAAATATAATTTCTTCTTTTTCATATTTATCTAAAATTATATTTCTATCTTTTGCTTTTGATACAACTTTTTCTTCATTATCACATTCAATCTCAACGCAATAATTAAATTTAATATTATCCTTTTTTCTTGCATCTATACTTTCTTTTAATATTTTAAAGCTTTTTATATTCTTTTCTGAGATTTTTAATTTTTTACATGCTTTTTCTTTTATAAGACTCATGTCTTCTTCTATAGATAATGTAATACTATTTATTCTTATAGCCATTTTTTTCTCCTAATCTATTGTTTCTTTTTATTTTCTGCACTTGCAACTTCGGCCTTGCTTAATACTACACTCACACTCGGTATATTATCTATTTTCACATTCTTATCTGTTGTTACCTTTGGTGTTAAACTAAATGTTCCACTTTCTTTATGTTCACTTAAGTCTACTACTGCCGTAAAGTCACTTGTACTTATTTCTTTCATAATATCTTGTGTACCCGAAATTTGTATACTTAAACTATTTGGAATATTATCTATTTTTAATCCATTTTGTAAACCTGTATTCGTTAGTGGAATAGTAAGTGTCTTATTTACTGTTTCGTTATTATTATTGTTATTATTACTATTATTATCATTACTGCTATTATTATTGCTATTATTCCCACTATTCTCTGTATCTGTACTAGTATTGGTATCCTCTTTTGGTTTTGATACATTTATTGATACATCTACATTACTATTTCCATTGCTTATAGTAACACCTTCTGGTAATAATATTTTTACTGTTTGAGTAGTATTCCCTGTTATTTGTGATAAATCAATCGGCGCCGTATTTAAAGATTTCACTCCACTCAACACCTGTTTATTCCCAATAATAGTAACGTAATTTTGTGATAATTGTGTACTTACTAAATTCATTCCATTTGGTAAGTTTCCTTTTAACTGTGCTGTTATAGGAACTTGTATTCCAGTATTTGTGGTAACACCTAATGTTCCCGTTGTTTTACTTAATTGAACATCTTTAACTATTTGCCCATTTGTATTTAAAGGTTCATACTTGAATGTTTTAGTTACTGATTCTGAAATACCTTCTAAGCTTCCTACTAATGCAACTTTCGCAACTTGATTTACAGCACTTGAAGGTCCTGATACTTCTATATTTTCTGGAGTATAATTTACAGCATCCTCATAAACATCTGGTGCAAAGTTAAAAGTTACTTGCGACACAGCTTTAAAAGTTTTTGTTTCTAAAGCTTCTAATTTCACTTTTACTATTAAATATCCATTATTTTTTATATTTATCTGCTGTGGATAATTTATTATTTGTACTGGTATATTATTTTCACCCTTCTTTAAAGCATACTCACTTAAATCAGCATTTATTGTAAAATCATTTTTATTTACTGCATAAATGTATTTTGATGGTCCTTCTAAATTTAAATTAACATTAAATTGTTGCCCTGGTGCTAAAGCTAATCCAGAGTCTTTTAACACGTCTGTATTTACTATTTGTACTGGCACATCTTTTAACGTATAAGTTTTAACTATAGTTTCTACATTCGTTACATATATCCAAAGACAGAATGATAATAATACACAAACTAATTTTATTATTAATCTTTCTTTTGCAGATCCCTTATCCATGATTTCACCTTCTCACTTGCTGATTTTCTAACATTTTCTTTACTTCCCATAAGATTCATTAATGTAGTATTTAATTTTTCCTTATCGTAATTTCTAGTTAATCTTCCTCTAATTGCAAGAGATATAATTCCTGTTTCTTCTGAAACTATTATTATTATTGCATCTGAGTTTTCCGATAATCCAATCCCTGCTCTATGCCTTGTTCCTAATTTTTTATTTATTGTATTATCCTTTGTTAAGGGCAATACACATCCTGATGCATGAATTCTATTTCCTCTTATTATTGTTGCCCCATCATGTAATGGTGTATTAACGACAAATATATTTTCTAATAATGCTGAGCTTATTGCTCCATCAATTATTGTTCCTGATTCTAAAATTTCACCAAGTCCAGTTGCTTTCTCTATTGCTATTAATGCCCCTGTTTTTGTATCAGCTAAGTTTTTTGTAGCTGTGGTAATTTCACGTACTATCTTTTCTGTTGTTTCAACATCCCTATGCCCATTAGAATCCTTAAACGCTCTTTGCCCTAACTGCTCTAATGCACGACGTATTTCTGGTTGAAATATAATTACTACAGATAATACTCCAATAGTTAATGTTTTATTTAGTATAAAGTAAAGCATATTTAATCTTAAAAGATAACTAATTGGTATTAATGCTATTATAAGTAAAATCCCTTTTAATAATTGTTCTGCTCTTGTTTCTTTTATTAACATATATCCTTTATAGAAAATATATGAAACAACTAATATATCAATTATGGACCATATCGAAATATTCGTTATAGCATTAATTGTTCCTTGAAAAAATTCTTGCACAGCTTCTCACCTCGCTTATTATTCATGTTAAATTATACACTAAATATTATTCTCTATCATTCAAATGATACTACTTTTTTTCAAAATTTATAATATTTTATTAGAAAGCTTAATATAATTTTATGAGACTATAAAAAAGGGGGGATTTTTTTATATGAGTTTTATTAATAATGCTAAAAAAAGCATTAAGGAAAATATTAAAGCATTATCCTTTGCCTCAATAATTATTTTAATACCTTTAATGTTGCTCATTATTACAAAACTTAATCCTAAAAACGCAGATATTAGAAATATAAATTATCTTTGTAAGGAAATTCATAAGATCAATTTATCCTTATCATCAGCGTTAGATGAAAATTCTGTAAATACAGATAATGCTAAAACTATTTTACCTACTGTCTCTAAAGACTTAGAAACAGCAAAAAAAAATCTATTAATTATAGAGGCATCTCCTAGTAGTGAAAAACTAGTTGATTCTCTTCGTAAATCTTTAGATAAAAATATTTCATTAGTTAACCAAGCTTTATCTATGTATATGAGTCCTGATAGTAACTCATTAGATAAAAAAATAATAGAATTTAAGGATACTTTAAGTCTTTACCTTGAAAGCTTAGAGACTTTAAAAATTTATAATTTAGAAAAAACCATAAGTGATACCTCATTAAAATTTTTTCATAATACCTATTCTTATTTTGAAACTTTAGTTGACTTAAATATTCTTAATGATATTTCACAATCTTCTGAAAGAGATTTTTTATTAAAAATATCGGATATAACCTCTAACTTCAATTTAATAAAAGAAGATTTACAACCTGCCATTATAAATATTAAAGAAAATAATCGTGATATTTCAACACTCTTAAGAGACTTAGACCAAAAAAAGAATATTTTTTCTAAAATTGAAGAAGAATATTATATGTTATCATTTCCTGATTCTACTCGTGAAATTTCTGATAGCTTAGAAGAATCTATAAATAGCTATGATTCTTACATGAATAGTTTATCTCAAGCTCTACTTGATGATATTCAAACAAATAATGAAGAAGATGCAAAAAAATTATATGATTCTGCATTTGAAAAGCATAATGAATTTCTAAGATTTTATGCAGACTTGCTATCTAAAATAGAAGATTTTACAGCAAATTAGTATAAAACTTTCTAAATCAGGTAATAATATCATTTGGACTGGGTTGTAAAAAGGAGGTTTTTTATGAAAAAATTTTTCAGTCTTTTTTTACTATCTATAATAATGTTTGGAGGCCAAACTATCACTGCTTTAGCAGCCGAAATAGATTTAATCAACAATGAACAAATCTATTCTTCAAGCATATATAGAAAAGAGTCAATAATAAATAGGATAGCTTTTAAACTTGAAAACCAAGAGGCGGTTCAGTCAAGTGCAGCTGTAAGTCCCGAAGAAAATAAAACTGCTGATAATGAAGCTATAAACAAAGAAAACACTAATAATGAAATAGAAGTTTTTAACCACAATGGTTCTCAACTAAAAATAACAAAAAGCGATATAGACTTATTATCTAAATTAGTCTATGCAGAAAGCCGTGGTGAACCTTTCCAAGGTAAAGTAGCTGTTGCTTCTGTAGTTTTAAATCGTGTTATGAACCCAAAATTTCCAAACTCAATTGAAGGAGTTATTTTTCAAAAAAATGCTTTTTCATGTGTAGTTAATGGCAAACTAGAAACCCAGACAAATGAATCTTGCTATGAAGCTGTTTATGAAGCAATTAAAGGAAAAGATCCAACTAATGAGGCCTTATTCTTTTATAATCCATCTATAGCAACTTGCAGTTGGATGAAAGAAACTTCAAAGAAAGATTCTAAAGTCATTGGAAATCATACATTTTTCAAACAATAAGCAAAAGGAGAGATAATATTATCTCTCCTTTTGCTATTTAAAACTAGTTTAAATTTATAACTGTAGCTTTAACTCTAGACATAGCTTCTATTGAGTATCTAATTCCTTGAATTCCCATTCCTGATGATTTTACTCCTAAGAATGGAAAATGATCTGGTCCTCTTTCAGTCTTATTATTAACTTGAACTGTTCCAACCTCTAATTTATTAGCTACATAGAAAGCTCTATTTATATCTTGTGTAAATACAGATGATTGTAATCCATACTCTGATTCATTTGCTATTCTTATAGCATCTTCCATAGTTTTTACTCTTATTATTGGTAAAACTGGTCCAAATGGTTCTTCCCATGCTATTCTCATATCCTCTGTTACATTATCAAATAATGTTGGAGTTATCATATTTCCTATTCTTTCTCCTCCACACAATAATGTAGCACCTTTATCAATTGCATCTTTAATTAATCCTTCAACAAAGTCTGCTGCTTTCGAATCTATTAATGGTCCTACAGTAAAATCTCCTTCTAATGGATTTCCATAAGTCACATTTTTCATATCTTCTACTACTTTTTCAACTAATGAATCACTTACATAGTCCATTACTAAGACTCTCTTAACTGCAGTACATCTTTGTCCTGAATATGAGAATGCTCCTGAGACAATATTTTTAGCTGCTAATTCAATATCTGCATCATCTAAAACTATTGCTGCATCTTTTCCTCCAAGCTCCATTAAAATAGGCTTCATTTCTGTAATTCTTGAAATTCTTTTTCCTATTTCACTACTTCCTGTAAAGTTAACAAAATCAATTTTTTCATGAGTAACTATATAGTCACCAATTTCGCTTCCTCTACCTGTAACTGTATTTAAAAGTCCACTTGGAAGTCCAGCTTCATTAAATGCTTTTGCTAAATACATTCCTGAAATAGCTCCTTGTGTTGCTGGCTTAAATACAACTGAATTTCCTGCCATCAATGCTGGTGCTATTTTAGAAGCTGCTAAGTTAACTGGATAGTTAAATGGTGATATAGCTAATACCACTCCTAATGCTTCTCTTGTTACGATTGATATTTTATCATTTTTAAATCCTGGGAATGAATCCCCTGGTAATGATTCACCCTTAATATTTTCTGCTGCATCAGCTGTAAATCTTATAAAGTCTGCTGTTCTTTTTACTTCTGACATAGCACTCTTTTTATCTTTTGCTATTTCTAGTACCATAACTTTAGCAATTTCTTCAATTCTTTCTTCTAATATATCTGCTACATTATGAAGTAATTTAGCTTTTTCATTCGTTGGTACTTCAGCCCATTTTTTTTGTGCTTCCTTTGCAACTTCTATAGCTTCATCTACTTCCTCTGTTCCCATAGCATGAACAAATCCAACTGTCTCTTTATTAATTGGTGATTTTATTTCTATTAAGTTTTTCTCATTGTTTATCCATTCTCCATCGAGAAGATTTCCATAAACATTTTTATCTGTGCAAAACATATTCTACCTCCGATAATAGTTATTATTTAATTCTTATTATACAGCATTTTTCTGAAAAATCTACACAATTCAGATAAATTTAATCTGAATTTAAAATTTCATTCGATTATTAATAGTTTTTCATATAATTTATTTTATATTCTAGTTATTTATATTGTAAAAAAGTGATACATCTTAGATGCATCACTTTTTTCATAACTAAACTAAATATTTACTTGCAATCTCTTTAAATGTTTCTTTATTTAGAACATACCAATTAGCAAATACTGCATTTGTTTTTTCTAATTCTTTATATAAATCAAATAGGAAGTTTGGAATTTCATCCTCTAACATATCTCCATATATAGTTGCTAAAGCAGTATTTTCAACTTCAAATTTCCCACCAACATGTAGTTCAAAACATTTTCTTGGTGCATCATTAACTCTTTTAGTTTTTCCTGTATATCCAATTTCTCCAATTTCATGTACTCCACAAGAATTCATACATCCTGATACGTGTACTCTTGGTAATAAATCTTTGTCTACGCCTTCTGCTTTTAATTTTTTAATTATAGTATCTACAAGTCCTTGGCTGTTTCCAATTCCTAATTGACATATTGGAACCCCGATACAAGAAATACTTTGCATTACTTTTAATTCTTCCCCTTTACCTTTAGTAAATTGAAGAATTCTATCCGCTTCTTCTCCATTTAGATTTATAATATATAATCCTTCTTCCATTGTTATTCTAAATGATACATCTTCCATAGAATTAGTAAGTTTTAATAATTCCCCTAGAAAGTCTGTCTTTAAAATTCCTGTTTGAGGATGAAAATATACTGCATAAAGACCTTCTTGCTTTTGAGGTACTAGTCTTTCATCTTTTATTGAAGTCTTTATTCCTTTTTTAGTGATTTCTTTATTTTCTATAGTAATATCAAGATTTAAATTTTCTTTTACATCAGCAAAGTGTTTTTTATAGCAAGCTATAAATTCCTCTTCACCCATTCTTTCAACTATATATCTTATTCTTGCTTTATTATGATTTTCATAATCACCTTCAGCTATAAACATTCTTGTCAAACCTTCTACATGGTACACTACGTCCATAGGATCTACTAATTCTGGAAATTCAACACCTACTCTTGAATTTCTTCCAAGACCTCCACCTATAAATAATCTAAACATATCTTTTCCATTTTCTTTAACAGCTACAAAACCTAAATCTGTAGTTGTTGCATGAGGCTCATCATTAAAATCTGATGCCATAGCAACTTTTATTTTTCTTGGTAATTTATATTTATTTACTTGTGACATTATGTGTTCATTTACTTTTTCTGCATATGGTCTTACATCAAATGCTTCACTTATACTTGAACCTGCAAGTGGTGACATCGCAACATTTCTTGGATAATTTCCACCTGAACCTCTTGAATATACTCCATAATCTAAAGCTTCTTCCATTAAATCACAAACCTCATCAATAGTCATTCCATGGAACTGTATTGCTTCTCTAGTTGTTGGATGTATCCATTCTCTTTTATATTTAACTGCCCAATCATATATTTGATTGAAATCTTCTTTAGATATAACTCCTGATGGCGTTTTTAATCTAATCATGAATTCTTGCCCACCTCTATGTGCATAAGAACCCATTCCACCTGATAGCTTTTTAAATTGTGGTACTGTTAATTCTTTATTTAAGAATTTATGTCCATTTTCTCTATAAACTTTAATCTCTTCTCTTAAAACTTCTTTAAGTTCTTTACTTACTAATTCCTTTTTCAAAATAATCACCTCTATATTAAATTTTATCTCTATTGTCCAAATTAGTAAAATATATTTCCTTTATTGCATTAATATAATTTTACCTATTGATAATTTTATATTATATAACATTTATCACACTTTATTTTTTTGCTCTCTTATCTTCTCTCTTAAAGTGGTATTCTTTCTGATATTTTTTAATTTTCAGTATAAATATTACTCTTTACTATTAGTATTTGAATATTAAACTAAAATTATTTTATTTTTTTCTTTTACTTATTTCATTATATATAAATTTTATCCCCTTCACTTATCTCAAACATTTTAACATTCCTTTAACTATATACTTCGTATATTGACATATATTGAGTTTTAATTTTATAATTATATTCGTAATAATCATATAATTCTAGTAATTGGTCTAGAAGTTTCTACCAGACACCGTAATGTCTTGGCTATGAGTTATTTGCGATTTTTTAGAATTCAATATATTCTTTTAAATTTCAAATTTCTCAAAATCTATACTAAAGATTGTGAGGGATACTAATGAAATTATCATTAAATAAGATTTTTTCTTATAAAGATGAAAAAATCAATGTCAAACAGGAGATTAGAGCAGGGATAACAACATTTTTAGCAATGTCATATATCATTGCAGTTAATCCACTAGTTCTACATAGCACTGGAATGCCTCTAGCTCCTCTCGTAACAACAACATGTATATCAGCAATTATTGCTACTTTCCTTATGGCTTTTTATGCAAAATTACCGTTTGCTTTAGCTTCTGGAATGGGGCTTAACACTTTCTTTGCTTATACAGTCTGTCGTGAATACGGAATTCCATGGCAAATCGCATTAACAGCTGTTTTTGTAGAAGGAGTAATATTCGTTATTTTATCTTTAACTAATGTTCGTGAATCTGTTGCTCATTCTATACCACATAGCTTAAAAATTTCTATAACTGCCGGAATCGGACTTTTCATAGCTTTTATAGGACTTCAAAATGCAAATATCGTAATTGCAAACAAATCAAATTTAGTAGGTCTTGGTAACTTTGCATCACCTACAGTTCTTATAGCTTTTTTAGGTTTAATCATAATTACAGTTTTAGAAAAGAAAAAAATCAAAGGCTCAATTTTAATCGGAATAGTTACTTGTACTCTAGTTGCCTGGGGTTATGCCTTGATTGATCCAGCTGGTGCTAAAGAATATTCTATTTCTTTACCTACTGGAATTATAGCTTTTGCTTCGCCAATGCCTATTGTAGGAAAGCTTGATTTTTCTTTTATTCACTCAACTAAAGCACTTATGTCTTTTATAGGTATAACTTTTACTTTTCTTTTTGTTGATTTCTTTGGAACTGTTGGTTCTGTATTAGGATTAGCAACTAAAGCTGGTTTAGTTGAAAAAGACGGAAAATTTCCTCGAATAGGTAAAGCACTTTTAGTTGATGCTGTCGGAACTACATCCGGTGCATTACTTGGAACATCAGCTATTTCAACTTTTATAGAAAGTAGTACTGGTATTGCAGAAGGAGGAAAAACTGGACTTACAGCATTTGTAGTCGGATGTTTATTTACAATTTCCTTATTCTTTTCACCATTATTTGTAGCTATTCCTTCATGTGCTACAGCACCAGCTTTAATATATGTTGGATATTTAATGCTTAGCATTATTACAGCATTAGATTTTACAAATATTACAGAAGCTCTTCCAGCTTTTATAACAATAATTCTAATGCCACTTTCGTATTCAATAGGTGATGGAATTATTTATGGTATTTTATCTTATGTAATTATAAATTTAATTACTAATCTTTCTAGCAAGAAGCATCATAGAGTAAATATTAACCCAATTTTACTGGTGCTCGCTGTATTATTTGTAATTAAATTAATTTAGCTACTCCTTAAGTAAAGTTTTTCTTTACTTAATTATAAAATATAAATCGATATTACCTTGTTTTAAACCAAGGCAAAAAAAAAGATGAAGCTTTGCTTCATCTTTTTTAGCCTTTTATTAGCTATATATATATCCTTCTCTTAAACTATGTTCAAGTTCAGTTATTGCAAGTGCAGCTGCTCCAAGAACACCAGCTCTTCCACCTAATTCTGCTTTTTTAACTTTACAATATTCTCTTATTGGTTTTAAAGCTCTTCTTTGGATTTCTTCGTTTATTTTTTCAAAAACGATCTCCCCACCATTTGAAACTCCTCCACCTAAAACTAAAACGTCTGGATCATATGAATTTGCTAAGTTAGCAAAAAGAATTCCTAAATATGATAATGCTTCATCTAAAATTTCTTGTGAAACTTTATCACCTTTAGCTGATTCTTCAAAAACTTCCTTTGAAGTTACTACATCATATTTCTTTAATGATGTTACAGCATTACTCTTAATTGCTTCATTTGCAGTTTTAGCTATTGCAGTTCCTGATGCTAAACCTTCAACACAACCTCTATTTCCACATCCACATCTTCTTCCATGAACATTTACAGTTGTATGACCAATTTCTACAGCGTTTGAAGTACTTCCTCTAAATATTCTTCCATTTAGAACAGCACCTCCACCAACTCCAGTACTTGCAGTTACATATACCATATTAGTTGTTAATTTACCTGCTCCAAATAAAAACTCTCCAAGTGTAGCTGCATTTGCATCATTATCTAAAAATACCTTTGTATCATATATATCTTTTACAGCCTTAACTATATTAAAGTTTTTAAATGGTAAATTTGGAGTTTCTACTATTAATCCATTTTTAACATCTAATGGTCCTGGTGAACCAATTCCAATTGCTAATATATCTTTTATATTTTTGTCACCTAAAACTTGTTTAATAGTGTCGTTTATATTTTCTACAATCTTGTCCACACCTTTTTCAGCTTCAGTTGGAACTGTTACTTCCTTAAAAATTGTTCCTTCTTCATTTACTAGTGCAGTACATATTTTAGTACCACCTAAATCTACTCCAATGTAGTATCCTTTTTGCATATTTTCTCACCTCATGTAAAACTTTTATTCTCTCTTGACTAGTATTTTAGCAGTTGTCTTTTCAACAGAAACTTTTTTGGTAACTTTATAAAGTCCATTTTCTGAGATATCATTCCCATCTAATATTACTTCCCACTCACCATCTTCAATTTCTATATCTAGATTCCACCCGTATCCATTATACACTATTATTGCTTTTTTGAAACCGTCTGCAAGTAATTCTCCATTAATTTCATAATGAATGAAGCTTTCTCCACATGCTCTAAACTTAAGATTTCTTTCAATATCTAGCCTTTTATCCATTCTAAATATCTTATGATTTTTTCTCAAAGCAATAAGTTTTTTATAATAATTAAATACCTCTAGATATATAAATTTTCTTTCCCAGTCTATCCTATTTATATTATCGCTTGAATTATAACTATTTTCAACTATATTTCCATTTTCAGAAATTTTTCTTCTTAAAAACTCTTCTCCTGAATGAAGGAATGTTATCCCTTGGGATGTAAGGATTATAGCTGCTATCAATTTATTTATTCGAATTAATTCTTCTTCTGTTCCATTTGTTAAACTTTTCTTAATTTTATCAAAAAGTGTGTAATTATCATGTGCTGAGTCATAAGTTATTGTTTGATAAGGCTCATTTGCCCACCAACCATAGTATACTCCATCATTTCTTGTTGAAGCTACTACTCCTGATTTTACTTTTTCACAATACTCCTTACTTCCACTTGCAAATCCCTTTTCTCCTGCTGAAAAAGCACTTCCTTTTACTCCATCCCTTATAGTATCATTAAATGCTGCTACTTGAAGTTCTCCAAACTTATAAATATTTTCCTTTATAGCCCTATCTTCATAATATAGAGGACTATCTCCTCCAGTCCAGCCTTCACCATAAATTAAAATAGTTTTATCTATTTTATTTAGTTCATCTCTAATCTCTTTTATTGTTCCAATATCATGTAATCCCATAAGATCAAATCTAAATCCATCTATATGATATTCATTTGCATAATATAATATAGAATCCACTATAAATTTTCTAACCATTGATCTTTCTGATGCTGTTTCATTTCCACAACCTGATCCATTTGAAAAACTTCCATCAAGATTTTCTCTAAAATAATATTTAGGAACTATTTTTTCAAAATTTGAATTTTCAACTTCAAACATATGATTAAACACCATATCTATAACTACTCTTATTCCATTTTGATGTAATCTTAAAATCATTTCTTTAAATTCTTTTATTCTCACTTCTCCATCATATGGATTAATAGAATAAGATCCTTCTAATGCATTATAGTTTTGTGGATCATATCCCCAATTATATTTTTCTGAAGGATTTTCTTCATTTACAGTTTTAAAATCAAATATTGGTAATAAATGCACATGCGTTATTCCTAATTCTTTTAAATGGTCAAGACCTGTTTTTATTCCTTTAAATTTAGTTTCATTTTCTACTATTCCTAAGAATTTACCTTTATTTTTAACTCCTGAGTTTTTATCTATTGTAAAATCCCTTATATGCATCTCATAAATTATTGCATCTGTTGGACTTATAAGTTCTGGTTTCCTATCTTTGTTCCAATATTTTGGATTTGTAGTTTCTAAATCAATTATCATTCCATACATTCCATTAACTGAAACAGCCTTTACATATGGATCTACCACTTCTTCTTTTTTACCATCTATCTCAATTAAATATCTATAATATTTTAAGTTTAAATCCTCTTCTATAATTCCTTCAAATATTCCATCTAAATCTGAAAGCTTCAAGCTTTTATCTAACTCAAATTTATTTTTCCCTACTTTTTTATAAATATTTACCCATACATTAGTTGCAACTGGTGTCCATACCCTAAACATAGTCTCACTTTTAGAGTAAATATTCCCTAGTGCTCCATTAAAATGATATAAATTTTTAAACTCATCTGATGAAAACACCTTTACTACTTCATTCTTCTTTTCAGTGTAAATTCCTTTTATGTCCATATTGGTTCCTCACTTTTAATAAATCTTAAACTTATCATATTCTGCCCTTAGTCTAACTATCTCTCTATTTCCTTATAATTTATAACTTCTTATTAAATACTATTCATCTTCGAATTGCAAGTTTACATTATATTGAATTTTATCTATATTTTAATATAATTTTATCACTTTCTCTCTCTTTTACATAACTTTTTTTATTTTATTTGTATAATTTTTCTGTGAATAAAAAAACTAAACTGAGGTGAATTATATGAAAAGTACTAATATCGATTTATTTTTAGAGAATACTTTTTTACTAGAAGATTTATTTGGTGCAAAAGCTCATAACATTACAATAAAATTTTCTGCACTCATTGCTACTTTAAATAATCAAAAATTAAATGGTGATACTTTAACTAAAAATCTCCATTCAATTCAACTTTATACCGATGTAGGCTCTGTATTCCGTGGAGAAAATGCATTATTACTTGCTGTTTTAATGCATATATCTAAGAATCCTGAAGAACACATAAAATGCACTTTAAGTTCTTACAGCATTTTAGAAACTTATTTTGATTCAAATAGTTTTTTAGCTTTAACTTCAGAAATTCTTTGCAGTTCGTCCAATGACATGTCTATGGACGACTTAGCAAATAAATTAGGCTCTGCATTTTCCTATACTCAAAAACATCATAACTTTTTAGCCGATAAAGAAGATTTAAGTATTTGTGCTCTTATAGCTACATATTTTGAAAATATTCAGCTTAAAATCGAAGAAGCTAATCAATGCTATAAACATTTAAATGATATAAGATTCTTTCCTAGCAAAAATCTTATTCTTTTATCACAAGCATTAATTTTTTCAAACCAAGATATTGAAAGTAAAACTTTAGCAACTGTAAGACTCCATGATTTATTAGAACAGCGAAATTTTGTGATTGATGGTAGAGCTTTACCGATTCTAGGTTTTGCTACTATGCTAGATGAACCAATCGAATCTTTAGTTTCTAAAATTATATCTACACAAAAACTTCTTAGAGAAAATGTTAGATTTATGACTTATACTCTTGATGATGATATTGAACTTGCCATCGGTATTTCTTTATGTATATCTAACTCAATTTCTCTTAAAGATTCCGCTTTATTAATTCCTCTGACTGTTTTCTTATTAAATCTAGTTACTCGTGATGTAAATTTTATATCTGAACCTTTTTCTCGCAAAATGTTTGAAGATTATTAAATATAAAAAACTATTCTCTAAGAATTTAATTCTTAGAGAATAGTTTAAATAGATTTTATTTATAAGTATGTTTATGAATAAATTTTCAAAGTTATGCTTATTTTTTTATTCAAAGGTTCCTTTTACCAAAACTTCACCCTTGTCAATCATTATTTTTCCTTTAGCTATAACAGTTAATAATGTTAAATCATCTTTTCTTAATAAATTTAAATCTGCATCCATTCCATTTGAAATCTTCCCTTTCCATGGTAATTTTAATACTTTTGCCGGATTAGATGTTATAACTTTTATGGCTTCCTCTAAAGGAATATTTTCTTTTAATACAGCTTTTCTCATTTCAGAAAAAAGTGTTCCTACGCTACAAATACCAAGTCCTGCAAGTTTCCCTTCTTCATCAAATACTGGCATGCTTCCATTTCCATCTGATGTAAAAGTTATATTTTCTATATTAACTCCTTGCTCTAGGAGATATTTTAATCCTGTAGATGCTAAAAATTCTCCTTCTTCTAAATGTTCTGGATCTGAACTTGTAGTTAAATCTATAAATCCGCCGATTTTTTCCCACTCTATTCCAGCATCTAATAATTCCTTTGTTCTATTCATATGTGTTGGTGAGAGCTGTGTTGCTGGAATTTCACTTAATTCAATCATTTTAAAAAGATATTCCAATCTCCTTGCTCCACCACCTAAATGTACATTTATAATTCCTGCTTTTCCTGATAAAAGTCCTCCAACTCTAGTTTGTGCAACTGTGTTTATAAATTGCTCTAACGTAGGTTGTGAACTTCTATGATCAGATAGTGCAATTTCTCCAACACCTATAACTTCTTCAATCAAAAGTAAATCCCCTTTTATACTATCTGTCATAGTTTTTACTGGCACATCGTATGATCCAGTATAGCAATACGCTGTTATTCCTTGCGCTCTAAGAGATTTTACCTTCGCTAAAAGACTTCTCATATTTCTACATACACCATCAGTTCCTAAAACTCCAACTACTGTTGTTATTCCAGCTTTAGTTAAACTAGTCAATCCAAGTTCAGGTGTCCTTGTAGTATATCCACCTTCTCCACCGCCACCGATTAAATGTACATGTGCATCAATGAATCCTGATACCAATATATTTCCTTCTGCATCTATGATTTCAATATTTCCAAAATTCTCTGGAATATCAATATTATCGTATATACCTCCAATCTTTTCTCCTATTATAACTACATCTTTCTTCCCTAATTTCTCTGGTGCATAAACCTCTGCATTTTTTATAACTTTTATCAACTTTATCACATCCTAGAATCTTTTTTTACATACCTCATTATCTTTTCCTTTATTTTAACAATTAATTCTTTCCATTATAGACTTCTTTGTTTATATTCATATTCCACTATAAATAATTAGCCCTAATACCGCTGAAATTACTATACAAATTATAGGATTCACTTTTTTATAAAAAATTAATACAGTAATAATTCCACCTATTATAACAGTACTAATACTAGTGTATGATGTTTTAGCTAAATCAATAAATGCTTTCACAACTAATGCTACTAAAACTGGTCTCATTCCTAATAAAGCACCTTTAATAAATTTATTTTCTTTGAATTTATTTAATGTTTTAGATACTATCAAAACTAAAATAAACGAAGCTAGTACCACTCCTATTGTTGAAACTATAGAACCAAAAATCCCTGCCACTTTAAATCCAACAAACGTTGCAGAATTTATTGCTACAGGACCTGGTGTCATTTGTGATATTCCTATAATATCTAAAAACTCTCTAACACTTATAAAATGATTATTTTCTATTATTTCTTTCTGAATAAATGGAAGCATTGCATATCCTCCACCAAAACTGAATGCTCCAATCTTAAAAAATATACCAAATAACTTTGCTAGTATCATTTCTTCTCCTCCTTATTTTTAAAACTGATTCCACCATATATAGCAAAAATCAAAATAACAAAAACAGGATTTAATCCAACTAATAACAATACTAATGAAGTTCCAAAAATAATCACATTTTTTAAACTTTTATCCACACCTTTTGAAATACTTATAACACCTGCCAAAACTAAAATTGGTACTCCAGCTGTTATTCCATTAAATGCAGAATTAACTATTGAATTATCTCTAATACTCATAAATATACTTGCTACTCCAAGTATTATGAAAAAAGAAGGTAGTGCTACCCCTAGTAAAGCTACTATTCCTCCCTTTATTCCATATAATTTATTTCCTACAAATAAAGAGCAATTTACAGAAATTGCTCCTGGCAAACTTTGAGAAACAACTAATGCATCTAAAAATTCTTCTTTAGTTACCCACTCTTTCTTATTAACTACTTCGTCCTCAATAAGAGGAATCATTGCATATCCACCACCAAAGGTAAATGCTCCTATTTTAAAAAAGCTTATAAATACTTCTAATAGACCTTTCATTTTTATCCCCCTAACTTTTATCTATTAATATATTATCATAAAACCTTTCCTATATATACAAAATATACACACTTTAGAAACACTTGTTCTTTCTATTTCAATAAAAAAAGTTCCAATCATTTTAATGATTGGAACTCTAAATTTATATTTAACTTTTAAAATTCTATTCTTGATCTAAAATAATTTTCTTAGCTGTTAAGATTGAAGATGCACTCATTGAGAATTCATCTAATCCATATTCAACTAATGTTGCAATAGCTGCTTCATCTCCTGCCATTTCTCCACACATTCCACACCATTTACCGTGTTTATGTGCTCCATCAATAGTCATTTTTATTAATCTTAATACTGCTGGATGCATTGGATTGTAAAGGTATGATACCTTTTCGCTCATTCTGTCTGCAGCTAATGTATATTGGATTAAGTCATTAGTTCCTATTGAGAAGAAATCAACATGCTTAGCTAATTCATCTGCATAAACTGCTGCAGCTGGAATTTCAACCATGATACCCCATTGGATATCTTCTGAATATTCTTTTCCTTCTGCTTTTAATTCAGCTTTACATTCTTCAACAACTTCTTTAGCTTGTTCAAATTCTTCAAGTCCTGAGATCATTGGGAACATTACTGCAAGTTTTCCATATATAGAAGCTCTTAATAATGCTCTTAATTGAACTTTAAATATCTCTTTTCTATCTAAGCAAAGTCTTATTGCTCTATATCCTAAGAATGGATTCATTTCTTCTGGTAATGGTAAGTAAGGTAAAGTTTTATCTCCACCAATATCAAGAGTTCTGATAACTACTTGTCTTTTCATATTTTCTAAAACATATTTGTAGCTTTCAAATTGCTCATCTTCAGTTGGTGCAGTTTCTCTATCCATATATAAGAATTCTGTTCTGAAAAGTCCAACTCCATCTCCACCATTTGCTATAACAGCTTTAACATCTTCTGGCTTACCAATGTTTCCACATACTTCTATTCTCTTACCTGATTTAGTAGCAGTTTTAACTTCAATAAGTTTCTTTAATTCTTCTTGTTCTTTTAAGAATGTTTCTTTTTTAGCTGTATATTCATTAATTGTTGCTTGATCTGGATTAATTATAGCAATACCTTCAATCCCATCAACTATAATCATATCTCCAGTTTTCGCTACTGTAGTTATGTCTCCTAATCCAACAATTGCAGGAATTTCTAATGTTCTAGCCATAATAGCTGAATGTGAAGTTCTTCCTCCAATGTTTGTTAAGAAAGCAACTACTTTACTTCTATCTAATTGTGCTGTATCTGAAGGAGTTAAATCATGAGCAACTACTATTGTATTATTTTCAGTAATTGCAAAGGCCTCTCCACCTTTTCCAGCTAAATTTGCGATTATTCTTTTAGAAACGTCTTTTATATCAGCCGCTCTTTCTCTCATATAAGCATCGTCCATTGATTCAAAAATCATAACGAATGTATTAGTAACAGTTTCAACTGCCTTCATTGCATTTAATGAATTGTTCTCTATTTCCATAGCCATTTGCCCTGTGAACTCTGGGTCATCTAAAAGTGTGATGTGTGCTTCGAAAACTTCTGCTTTTTCAGCTCCCATTTCCACTATAGCTTTAGCTTTAATTTTTTCTAATTGTTCTCTTGACGCGTCTAAAGCAGCTTGTAATTTGCTTTTTTCCCCTTCTACGTCTGAAACTCTTTCATCTGTTATAACTATTTCTTCATGTTCTTGTAAGAATACCTTTCCTATAGCATATCCTTTTGAAGCTGCAATACCTTTAATCATAATAAAAAATCCTCCTTAATTATGTCCTTAAAATAAGCACATAAACCCATTTGTTATCACTTATACATGTTGATAACTTTTACATATTAAGTACAACCACCTTAATTATATCATAAATTGTACTTTTGTTAACACCCTATGAACTTTTTTCTGAGTTTTTTTAATTTTTATTGCAATTTATTCATAAAATCTGCAAATTTACTGCGACTATTTTTTCAATTTAAGACATTAACACTTATATTATTTATTAAAATAGCAATGCCTATTTTAATAAATAATACATCTTTGGGTTTAACTTACTTTAATTTTTCCCTTCTTCTATTGTACACCTTTTCAAGTCAAAACTTTTTTAAATTTCTGAATATTTAATTAAATATTTTTAAATAACGTTTTCAACATTTCATAAAAAAGAAAAAAAGAGTGAAAAGTTTAAACATCACTCTATCATATTTCATAAAGAATTATAATTTTTTCTGTTTCTACTTTTCACTTCATCTAATTTTCTTATAAATCATCTATTAATGTAGCTGCTTTTGCATAAGCAGTTGATTTAGCTTCAAAGAAATCTGTTTTTACTGAATTTGCATCAGCCTGTCTATCTACCCATTCTGCTGGATTTTTATCATATCCTCTATATAATCTTTGAAGTCCAATCGCTTCTAATCTCATATTTCCAAGATATTTTATATAATCCTCAATGAGTTTTTTGTTGATTCCTTGAATACTATCTCCAATAACATAGTGTCCCCAAGCAATTTCATTTTCTACACCAATTCTCATCATTTCTCTCAATTCTTCTGTGAATTCATATGAGAATAATTCTGGTTCTTCTTTTTGAAGTTCTCTTATTATACTTCTAAATAACCAAAGATGTGTATTTTCATCTCTATTTATGTATCTAATCTCTTGAGCTGAACCTGGCATTTTACCATTTCTCTCTAGATTATAGAAGAACATAAATCCTGAATAAAAATAAATTCCCTCTAATATATAATTAGCCATAATGGTTTTTAATAAATTTTGTTTAGTTGGACTTTCTAAAAAGTTATTATATAAATCTCCTATAAATTTATTTCTTGATAAAAGAATTTCATCATCTTTCCATTGGTAAAGAATTTCATTTCTTTTTTCAGGTGAACATATAGTATCTAACATATAACTATAACTTTGTGAGTGAACAGCCTCTTGGAATGCTTGAATTGTAAGACAAAGATTTACCTCACTTGCTGTTATATAGTTATTTATATTTCCTAAATTTGCTGTTTGAATCGAATCTAAAAATATTAAGAATGAAAGAATTTTATCATATGCAGTTCTTTCAGATTCTGTTAATCTTTTATAATCTTTCAAATCCTGTGATAAGTTTATTTCTTCTGGTATCCAAAAGTTGTTCATTCCTTGTCTATACCAATCAGATACCCAATTATATTTCATATTATTAAAATCATTTAAGTTTGTTGTATTCCCATTTATCATCATTTTCTTTGAAGTTTCAGTATCTCCAAATTCATTGAAAAGTGGTTTTTTATTTATATCAAATCCTACCATAAAAATTCCTCCTAAGCTGAACAGCTTTCACAATCACCAACTGTAAGTGATTTACTTCTAACATAATAAATTGATTTAACTCCATTTTTACAAGCTTCTATATAAAGATTCATTATTCCTCTCATAGTATAGTTAGTTGTAATATAAAGATTAAACGATTGTCCTTGATCTATATGTCTTTGTCTAACACCATTCATTTTTACACACCAAGTTTGATCTATATTATAAGCTGAATTATAGTACCAATACGTATCCTCTGAAAGCCCTGGAGCTGTTTTAGGTGTTATGCTTCCTTTTTTCTCTTCAAGCCAGAATCTTGACATTACTGGGTCTACTCCTTCTGATGTTCCTGCTAACGTTGCAGTTGATCCGTTTGGTGCAACTGCCATAAGGTATCCATTTCTCATTCCATGCTCTTTAACATCATCTTTTAAGCTTAGCCATCTTTCTGAATTATAATCTCTTAATTCAAAATATTGTCCATTATCCCAATCTGAACCTTCAAATGCAACATATCTACCTTTTTCTTTTGCTATTTGCATACTAGCTTTTATAGCATAGTAATTTATATTTTCATATACTTTATCGACAAACTCTCTATGCACTTCATCTGTAAAGTGTATTCTATTATTAACTAACATGTGGTGATATCCTGACGTTCCAAGTCCAACTGCTCTATATTTTTTATTTGTTACCTCTGCATAAGGTACTGAATAATAATTTAAATCTATTACATTGTCCATTCCTCTAATTTGAGTTTCCACAACATAAGCAATTTCTTCTTCTGATGTTACATCTATATTCCCTAAAACTACTGATGAAAGATTACATACAACGAAATCTCCAGCCTTAGTTTTTTCTACTATTACTTTATCTCCATTTTCATCAATTATCTCTGTTTTTTGAATATCCATAGGACTCATATTTTGCATTATTTCTGTACAAAGATTTGATGAGTAAATCATTCCTTTATGTTTATTAGGATTCATTTTATTTACTGTATCTCTATAAAATGCAAATGGTGTTCCTGTTTCAGCAGCACTTTTAATTATAAGTCTAACTAAATCTTTAACTTTCATTATTCTTTTATCAATTTTTTCATTTTCTACACATTCATAGTATCTTTTTTCCCACTCTTCTCCATAGAAATCTTCTAATGCATATCCCATTTGATTTCTTATCTCATGTGGACACATCATATACCAATTTGCTTCTATATCTGTTTCTGCAAGCTTCCAAAATAAATCTGGATAACAAAGCCCTGGGAATACATCATGTGCTTTCTTTCTATCATCACCATTATTTGTTCTTATTTGTAAGAATTCTGGTAAATCTTTATGCCATGCATCAAGCCATATTGCAACTGATCCATTTCTTACACCTAATTGATCTACTGCTATCGCCGTATCATTAAACAATTTAATCCAAGGGATTATTCCTCCTGATGCTCCTTTAAAACCTCTTATAGGCGATCCTAAGGCTCTAATTTTACCTATATAGATTCCCATTCCACCACCAAACTTTGATACTTCCGAGAAATTATCTAATGATTTATATATACCTTTTAAACTGTCATTTACAGTATCTATAAAACATGAACTTAATTGATAAAATGGCTTTCTAGCATTTGCCATTGTTGGTGTTGCCATTGTTGCTTTTAATGAGCTTAATACATCATAAAATCTCTTTGCCCAATATAATCTATTTTCTTTCTTTTCTGGAATTGCTAAATGCATTGCTATCCCCATAAACATTTGTTGTGGAAGTTCTAAAACCTCTCTACTATAGTTTTCCACAAGATATCTTCCAGATAGCAATTTTATCCCACTATATGTAAATAAAAAGTCTCTTTCTGGCTTTAAAGTTTTTTCCAATTCATTTATATCTTTTTCTGTATAATTCTCTAATATATATTTCCCATATAATTTATCTTTTACAGCATCACTTATAAATCCATATAAATTTTTATATAACTCATCGTTACTTTTTAAATTTCTATTTTTTCTTACTTCATCATAAAGTTTTTCTACATATAACTTAGCTGCTATACTTTGCCAGTTAGGTTCCATATCTGTAGTCAATTCTAATGCAACTTGTATTAATGAATCTCTGATTTCTTCATCAGACATATCCTCTCTAAGAATTAACTCCATTTTCTCTATTAAAACTTCTTCTGTATAAGTTCCACATTCATCTTGTATATCTTTTATTACGCTTTTACACAATTCTTCCATTGATCCGCCCAAGCCCCTTTCAACAACATGTAGTATATCTATATCATAATCTTTCTTATTAAATACAATATATTGACTTATCTATTATAGTTTTAATATTTTATTATGTAAAATTTTAAATTCTCCGATACAATCTTAAATATATATGTTTTATCCTTTAATCTTTAAATATCTCACTTTTTTAATAATTTTTATCCTTTGACAACAATATCTTTTTAATAAATTTTCTTATTGATTTTTTCAAAACATTCCTATTAAAATCTTCTCTAAATTTTAATTTTTTTTCTTAAAATTCTATATAATTTACATTTCAATTTTTGAAAATTTAAGTTTAAATAAGAAAAACTCGCTTTACAGCGAGTCCTTCCCATTAAATTAAATTTTCTTTCCACTCAATTTCTTTAAATCCAATTAAAATTTTATCTTCAGTAACTATTATTGGTCTTTTAACCATCATTCCATCAGATGCTAAGATATTTAAAAGTTCATCTTCTGATAGAACTTTAATTTTATCTTTCATTCCTTGTTCTCTATAAAGAACCCCACTTGTATTAAAGAATTTTTTAATTTCAAGTCCACTTCTATCTAGCCAAGTTTTCAATTCTTCTTTAGTTGGATTATTTTCTTTTATATCTCTATCTTCAAATTCTACCCTATTTTCAATAAGCCACTTTTTAGCTTTTTTACATGTTGTACATTTAGGATATTCTATAAATAAAACTTTCATTTTACTCTTCCTCCTTTTTTATTTCTTTTAAGACCTTTTTTTCATTTATTTTATTAATAAATTCATCTGTCTCATCTGCAAACGGTAAAAATACATATATTTTAAAGACATCTCCATCTCTTTTTATTCTTGTAGTTCCATTATGGAGTTCTACTATACTCTTTGTTATAGCAAGCCCCAATCCTGATCCTTCAATAGTGGAGTTTCTTGATTTATCTGCTCTTGCAAATCTTTCAAACATTTGATCTTCATCAAAATCCATTTCATAGTTTGCTACATTCTTAAATGAAATTAATACTCCATTATCTTCTTTTATTATAGAAACATACACTCTCGTATTCTCCATAGAATATTTTAAAGAATTAATAACTATATTTTCTATAACTCTTGATATCATTATTCCATCTAAGTCAATTGTTATTTCATCTTCAGCACATTCTACTTTAAATTCAATGTTCTTTTCTTCATATAAAGATGAGTACTCTCCAATAACTTGATAAATTAAAGCCGTTATATCAATTTTAATTTTATCCAATGTTATTTTACCTGAATTTATTTTTGATACTTCAAATAAGTCTTCTATCAGTCTTTTAAGCTTACTTGATTTTGTTTCTAGGATTTTTAAGTACTCCGTTCTTTCTTTTTCTGATAAGCCCTTATCTTGAAGTATATTAACATAGTTTATTATAGACGTTAATGGTGTTTTCAAGTCATGAGATACATTTGATATAAGCTCTGTTTTTAATTTTTCATTATAAAGAGCCTCTTCTACCGCTATATTGTATCCATTTTTCATCTTATTTATATTTCTAATAAGCTCTCTTATCTCTACTCCACCAATTTCCTTTACTGTATGTTCAAAGTTTCCGTCATTTATTATTTTTAAAGAATCTTTTACCATTCCTATTTCTATATTTCTTTTTATAGAATACATAATACCTATCATCGGCATTAATACTAAAAGAAAACTTCCTTTGAATGGATATGATCCAAAGAATTTTGCTATTATATTATTTTGTGTTCCACCTATTGCTAATAAGTATAAATAAATTATGTAAAATATAATACTTAATATTATAGTTGTTATAAGAGCTCTTCTTGGCCCCTTATATTTAAATGCATATTTCCATATATATATTATATCTCCTACAAAGTTTCCGCTAATTTCAATATTTCCCTTTGAATTTGCAAATACAATAATCAGTTTTAATATTAGAACTATATTTATTGCTAAACTTACTCCAAAGAAAATAATATCATCTATAGCATCATTTACTGCACTTGAAAAAGTAGATTGTGGTGTATAATAAACTTCAACAAAGTTTTTTAAAATCTTTGTTGAATATGTTACAAGTCCTTCTTGAACACTTTTATTATATAAATTAGTATTATTGCAAGTATATATAATCACTTTTTGGCCTCTGTACTTTTCACTAATTGCATCATACATTTCTTTTTCACTTAGAGTATCTGTTCCTTGCAAAAATGGATCATTAGAATAAACTCTTCCATTTGCTTTATCTCTTATTATAAAAAATATATTATTAGGAATACTATCTATATTCCCTGCATTTATTCCCACTTCTGGTGGTTGTTCATTATAAAAATTCCCATTATAAATCATCTTTCTTATAGCTGATATCTTTTCTGGAGAATTTGTTAATAAATCACTTAAACTATTAGTTCTACTATACACTTCTTGGCTTATAACTTTTGCATCGCTTTCTAAAAGACTTTCATAAAAGCCACTTCTATTAACTATTGCATTTAATGGCCCTGTTCCATTTTGACTAGCTGAACTTCCAATATAGCCAATCATTACCTCTACATTTATTACTGATACTACTATAAGCAATATTATTTCTATTAACCATAAAGTCTTAAAATATTTTTTTATGCTATTTTTCAATTTTATATCCAATTCCCCATACCACCTTTATATACTCAGGTTCTTTGGTATTTATCTCAATTTTTTCTCTAATTCTTCTTATATGAACTGTTACTGTATTTTCACTTTTATAAAATGGTTCTTCCCAAACTTTTTCATATATTTCTTTTATTGAAAATACTCTTCCTAAGTTTGATGCTAAAAGAACTAAAATTTTATATTCAGTTGCTGTTACTTTTATCTCTTCATCTCTCACAGTTATCTTCTTAGCTACTGTATCTATCTCTAAATCTCTAACCTTTATAAAGTCTTTACTATCTATAGATAAAGGACTTTCATATCTTCTAAGTTGAGATTTTACTCTTGCAACTAACTCTAAATGATTAAATGGCTTTGTAATATAATCATCTGCTCCAACATTTAGTCCTAATATTTTATCTGAATCTTCCCCTTTAGCTGATAACATAATTATTGGAATATTATTTGTTTCTCTTATTTTTTGACAGGCTTCTATTCCATCCATTTTAGGCATCATTAAATCTAAAATAACTAAATGTATGTTTTTTTCAGCAATTATATCTAATGCTTCTAATCCATTACTAGCATTAAATACTTGCAGCTTTTCACCTCTAAGATATATGTTTATTGCATCTCTTATTTCTTTTTCATCATCAACTACTAATATATTAAACATACTATCATCTCCTTTATTTTATTATTATATATTTATCTTAACTTAATTCCTCTAAAAATAATATTTACTTTTGTTACAAAATTCTTAATTATCCTTCTCTAATTTTGTTTTATTGTAGTTTCTATATTTATTTTATTATCTATTTTCCCATTTTTCTTATTTTGTTGCATATAGTTAAATAACACTCCAAGTACTATTATAACTAGTATTACAACCACCCACTTCTTTTGTTTTGTGCTTCCTGGCCAATTTATTCTAAACATAAAATCCACTCCTTAATCTTTACTTAAATCTTATCATATCTTTTAACCTTATTTAAATAAGATTATTTTCTATTATATAGGAGTATTTGCACTCTCTAAGGGATTTTTTACACAAATTCAACTAAATTTCATCAAATTCTCCTTTTTTTAAAGGTTAACTTATAATTACTTTTTCTATATAATGTAGTTTGAAAATTAATGGAGACATAGGAGATTTTTATGAACAGTATTTTTAAAAGCAAGACATTCATTCTTGATGTAATTTTTATTTTTATCGGATGTTTAATTGCTTCATTAGGGGTAAACTTATTTTTAACTCATGCCAAACTACTTAGTGGTGGTGCCACAGGACTAGCTTTAATAGCTCAATATCTTGCCAATGTTCCTGCTGGTATTGTTGTATTCTTACTTAATGTACCTTTATTTATAATAAGTTTTAAGAAGCTTAGTCCTTCTTTTACTATTTATTCTGGTATAGGAATGCTTTCTTTATCAGCTTCACTTATTATAACTAAACCTTTATCAACAATTATAAATGTTAATGATGTATTACTTTACTGTATTTATGGGGGCGCTTTATGCGGTGCTGGTTATGGAATTGTTTTTCTAAGAAATGGTTCTACTGGTGGAACAGACATTATAACAATGCTAATTCGTAAAAAATATTCTAATTTTGAAATTGGGAAATTAGGATTTATACTTAATTGCATTATCGTTATAATTGGTGCTATAATTTTTGGTCTACCTAAAGCATTATATACACTTATTTCTATCCTTATACAAGGATTAGTCTTAGATAAAGTTCTAAAAGGACTGAATAGTAGAAAACTTATGCTTATTTTAACTGATAAAGATTCAGCTGTTATTGAATTCGTTCTTAAAGACTTAAATAGAGGAGTTACATCTTTACCTGCTGAAGGTGAATATACTCATGAAAAGAAAAAAATGCTTTATTGTATCGTAACAAGTCGTGAAATGGTTTCTTTAAAAAGTAAAATTTATTCAATAGATGAGAAAGCCTTTATAACTATAATGGATATTTCCGAAGTTAAAGGAAAAGGCTTTAAAAATATATAGAGGACTGTTTTTACAGTCCTCCTTTTTTAATTTAAAGTTCCTTTTAGGAGCTTTTTTTATTTTAAACTTTCTAAATAATCTTTTCTTCCTATTTCATAGAGATTATTTCCTTCACAATCAATTACCACTGTTAATGGCATGTCTTTTACTTCTAATCTTCTAATAGCTTCCGCACCTAAATCTTCATATGCAACTATTTCAGCTTTTACAATGCTTCTTGCAATTAAAGCTGCAGCTCCACCTATAGCTCCAAAATAAATTCCTTTATTCTTAATTATAGATTTAACCACCTCTTCATTTCTCTTTCCCTTACCAATCATTCCTTTTAATCCTATATCTAAAAGTCTTGGTGAATATGCATCCATTCTATAGCTTGTAGTTGGTCCTGCAGATCCTATTGCATATCCTGGCTTAGTAGGTGATGGTCCTACAAAGTATATAGTTTCATCCTTTATATTTATAGGTAATTCTTTATTTTGATCTAAAAGATCAACTAATCTTTTATGTGCTGCATCTCTAGCTGTATAGATAACTCCACTTAATAAAATAGAATCTCCAGCTTTAAGGTCTTTTATTTTTTCTTCTGTTAAGGGTGTAGTTAATTTTCTATCCATTTTTCTCTCCCTTTCCTTATATGATACATTCTTTATGTCTTGTTGCATGACAACTTATATTAACTGCAACTGGTAAGCCTGCTATATGTGTTGGATAAACTTCTATATTTATTCCTAATGCTGTTGTTAATCCACCAAATCCCTGTGGTCCTATTCCTAATGCATTTATTTTCTTTAATAATTCTTCTTCTAAATCACCATAAAATTCATTTTTATTTTTCTCATTTATTTCTCTTAATAATGCTTTTTTAGCTAAATATGCTGCTTTATCAAAAGTTCCCCCTATTCCTACTCCAATTATCATTGGTGGACATGGATTAGGCCCTGCTTCTTCCACAGTTTTTAAAATAAAACTTTTAACTCCTTCTATTCCATCTGAAGGTTTAAGCATCCCTATTTTACTCATATTTTCTGAACCAAAGCCTTTTGGTGCAACTGTTATTTTAACTTTTTCACCTGGTACTATATCATAATAGATCATAGCTGGTGTATTATCTTTTGTATTAACTCTATCTATCGGGTCTTTAACTACAGATTTTCTTAAATACCCCTCTTCATACCCTTCTCTTACACCTTGATTAATAGCTTCTTCTAAATTTCCATTTATAAAATGAACATCTTGTCCTATTTCAAGAAAAATACATGCCATACCTGTATCTTGACATATTGGAAGCTTTTCATTTTTTGCAATTTCTGCATTTTGTATTATATTATCTAGAATCCCTTCACCTATAATACTTTTTTCTATATTTTTAAAGTTTTTAAGTGCATTATCTATATCTTTTCCTAAATAATAATTTGCATTTATGCAAAGTTCCTTAACCTTTTGTGTAATTATTTTTACATCTAGTTCTCTCATATTATCAACTCCTTGTACTTATATTTATAGTTTAGTTTTAAAAAAAACTTTTTACAAGTGCTTCTCTTACATTCTAAAAAGGAATTCAAATTTTAAATTTAAATTCCTTAGTTTTTATTTTTTAATTTTATTTTTATAATAATTGTCTATTCCTTTAGCTATACTATTTGTTAATTTATTCTGATATACTTCATCAGATAAACTTTTTTCATCTTCTTCATTTGAAATGAATCCACATTCTAATATTACGTTTGCTTCTTTATTTCCATCTTTCAGTATAAAAAATGATTGCTTTGCATCTTTAGGTATCCTTTCATTATCCTTTTGCAGATTTACTTTTATAGATTCCTGTACATAATTTGCAAGTTCTTTACTTTTTTTATTACTAGCATGCCAAAGTTGTGCCCCTTTACAATTTGTTTTCCCAAATTTATTTTGATGAATTGAAATAAATACAGCACTTTTTACTTCTTTTTTCATTTTACACCTAAGATATAAGTCATCCCTTTTCTTTTTTGATAATTCCTCATCTTTTTCTCTTGTTAAGAATACTTCATATCCCTTGCATTTTAATTCTTCTTTTAGCTTTAATGCTATTTTTAAATTTAAATCTTTTTCTAATATTCCATTTTTAGAAGTAGCTCCCCCATCGCTACCTCCATGTCCTGGATCTATTAATATTACTCTTTGAAGTCCCTCTTCTTCTCTGTATTCAAATTCATCTTCAGTAGCAAAAACCTTCATGCTAGTTCCTATCACTATAAAAATCAATACTAATACGATATACTTACTAACTTTCTTCATTAGAATCCCTCCAAATACCTTTCTTAATTTAGTATCCCACTATCTATCTTTTTAATACTATAATTTATTTTCCATAAAAAATAAAAGTGGAGACTAATCTCCACCTTCATTTATATCGCGTTATTTTCTATAACACTCTCTGCTATGTTCGTTGCATGATCTCCAATTCTCTCAAAGTTACTTATTGCATCTAAGAATATTGCACCTGCATATGCATTACATTTCCCATCATACAATCTCTTAATATGCTTATCTCTATAAGTCTTTTCTGCTTTATTTATTCTTTCCTCAATTGGAATAATACTTGTTGCTTTACTTACATCTCTATTCTCATAACTATCTACTGATATTTGAAGTGCCATATTTGTATAGTTAAAGATTTCTTTTAAATCTCCTACAGCTTCTTCACTATAAGTGATTCCTTCATTTATTTTTTGTGTTGCAAGCTCAACTAAATTTTGAGCATGATCTCCTATTCTCTCAATATCATTAACTATGTGGAATGTTGATGCAACTATTCCTTTTTCTTTATCTGATAAATCACATTTTGAAAGTTTAACTAAATAACTTGTAATTGATTCTTCCAAAATATTTATTATTTTTTCATTATCATGAACTTTTTTAATTAATTCTTCATCACCATTTACAAATGCGTCCATAGATATTTCTAAGTTATGTTTCGCTTTATTTGCCATTCTTATAGTTTCTTTAATAACTTGTCCCGCTGCAATTACTGGCGTTTCTAATAATCTATCATCAATATATTTAGGTCCTGCTTTTTCTATTTCATCATCTCCTGGTACTAATTTATTAACTACAACTATTAACCAACCACTAAGCGGTAACATTACTAGCACATTTATAATATTAAATACTGTATGTGAGTTTGCAATTTGTCTTTCAACATCTCCAGGACTCATATTAACTACTAAATTACCTAACATCCCTAAGAATGGTAAGAAAATTACTGTTCCCCCTACATTAAATATTAAATGTAATAATGCTGCTTTATGTGCTGTTTTATTTGTTCCAACTGTTGCTATCATAGCAGTTATACAAGTTCCAATATTACATCCAAATAATATTGGAAGTGCCATTTGAATACTTAATACTCCTGATCCAGCTAAAGCTATTAATATTCCTGTTGTAGCTGATGAACTTTGAAGTATTGCTGTAATTGCTGCTCCAGCTATAATTCCAATCCACCAATGATTTGCTACTTGTGCTAATATTTGCTCAAATACTGGTGATGATGCAAGTGGTTTTACTGCCCCACTCATGATTCCCATTCCCATGAAAAGAATACCAAAGCCAAGTACTATATGACCAATTTCTTTTCTTTTCTTAGCTTTTGCCATCATTATTATTGCAGTTCCTGCAAATACAAAAAGCGGCGCTATATCTGTTAATTTAAATGCAACTAGTTGCGCTGTAATGGTTGTCCCAATATTTGCTCCCATTATTACCCCAACTGCTTGTGCAAGATTCATAAGTCCTGCATTAACAAATCCAACTACCATTACTGTTGTGGCACTACTACTTTGAACAACTGCGGTTACAGCTGCACCTACTAAAACTGCACTAATTGGATTAGATGTTACCTTCTCTAATATTTTCTTTAAACTTTCTCCAGCTGCATTTTCCAGCCCATCTCCCATAAGTTTCATTCCATAGATGAATAATCCTAATCCACCCATTAAAGTTACAATCATAGTTATTGTAGAATTCAAAATCGTTTCCCCCATTTAAATAATTTATTAAATAATTTCATTTTGTTCACTTCTTATTCTAAGTGTACATTATTTATTAATTTTTGTTAATATTATAGAAACATTTTTAACTTAATTTTAACATAATATTCCTTTTATTCCCAAATAATGCTGTTTATTTAATTTATCTTACATAAACTTTATCCACTACATAGAAAAAAGGCACCTTAAAAAGGCACCTTTTTTCTTCTTTTATGCATCTAATTTCAAAGAAATTTTCCCATTTTCTACAATTCTTTTTGGTCCTACTACTGAGATTGCATCTTTTTCTACTATTACTGATCCCTCTTTAACTATTGTGTCGCCTCCAATAATTGCATTACTTATAATTGCATATGGTTCAATAACTGTGTTTCCTAGTATAACTGAATGTTCTACTACAGCTCCTTCACCTATCTTTACTTTTGAAGATAAAATACTTGTATCTATACATCCCTCAATTTCGCATTCATCTCCTAATATGCAATTTTTTATTATTGCAGTTTTACTGATTTGACACTTCTCATAATCTGATACATTCGCAGACGATATCTTCCATTTATCATTAACACTTAACTGACATTTATTATTTAATAAATCCATATTAGCTTCCCAAAGACTTTCTACTGTTCCAACATCCTTCCAATATCCCTCAAATTCAAATGCCACCATTTTTTTATTATCCCTTAGCATATTAGGAATAATCTCTTTACCAAAATCATGACTTGAACTTTCTTTTTTTTCATCTTCTATTAAATATTTTCTTAATGTTTTCCAATTAAATATATAGATTCCCATAGAAGCTTTATTACTTTTTGGTTCTTTTGGTTTTTCTTCAAATGAGGAAATTGTAGTATCCTCTTCTGTATTCATTATCCCAAATCTACTTGCTTCCTTCATTGAAACTTCTAATACAGCAATAGTTGCATCTGCTCTCATTTCTTTATGATGACCTAACATTTTAGAATAATCCATTTTATAAATATGATCTCCTGAAAGTATTAATACATACTCTGGATTATATTTATCTATATATTCCATATTTTGATATATAGCATTTGCTGTTCCCGTATAACAATTATCCTTATCTTCTTCCGTATACGGTGGTAAAAAACTCACTCCTGTTTCATCTACTTTTTTCAAATCCCAAGCCTCGCCATTTCCTATATGTTTATATATAGCTTTTGGCTTATATTGTGTAACTACTCCTACAGTATCTACTCCTGAATTAACACAATTACTCAAAGGAAAATCAATAAGTCTATATCTTCCACCATAAGGAACTGCTGGTTTAGCTAACCTTTCTGTTAAATGTCCTAATCTAGTACCTTGTCCACCTGCTAATATCATAGCAATAATTTCTTTTTTACCGTTTTCCATAAGGGTCACCCTTCCCACATTTAATTTCTTTTTAGTTATTAGCTAATTACAGATTATAAATTTTTATACATTGTATTAGAACCCCAAATGCCTGTAGCATATTCATGAATTGTTCTATCCGATGAAAATATACCTGAATGTGCTATATTTACAGCACTCATTCTTCCCCATGTTATTTTATCTCTATATAATTTATCTATTTTTTCTTGTGCTTCTAAATAAGAATTAAAATCTCTTAATGTAAAAAACTCATCATTATAAGTTACTAAATGATCATATATTGCTCTAAATCTATTTAAATCTTTAGAATATGTTCCATCTATTAATTGTTTTAAAATTTTTTGAAGTCTTGGATCATCTTTTATAATATCTGTAGCCATATATCCACTATTTTTATAATAATTTAAAACTTCTTGTTCCTTTAATCCGAAGATTACAATATTATCATCTGAAACTTCATCTCTTATTTCAACATTTGCTCCATCTAATGTTGCTATAGTTATTGCTCCATTCATCATAAATTTCATATTAGAAGTTCCTGATGCTTCCTTAGTCGTAGTTGATATCTGTTCACTAACATCAGCTGCTGGAATAATCTTCTCTGCTAAAGATACTCTATAGTTATCAAGGAATACTACTTTTATTTTTTTATTAACTCTCTCATCACTATTTATTTTTTCACCTAATACATTTATAAGTTCAATAGTATTTTTAGCTAAATAATAGCTTGGTGCTGCTTTTCCTGCAAATATAAATGTTCTATTTTCTATATTTAAATCTGGATTTTCTAAAAGTCTATTATATAAATCCATTATTCTTAATGCATTTAATAATTGTCTTTTATACGCATGTATTCTCTTTACTTGTACATCAAATATTGAATCTACATCTACTTCTATATTTTTTGTTTCTTTTATATATTCAGCTAATCTAATCTTATTTTTTTTCTTTATTGCATGAAGCATTTTTATTATTTTTTTATCTTCAGCAAAATCTTTAAATTTAATTAAATCCATAGGATGCTTTACAAAACTATCTCCTATATACTCTTTTAATAATGCTGTTAAATCTGGATTACTTTTTAAAAGCCACCTTCTATGAGTTATTCCATTAGTTTTATTATTAAATTTTTCTGGATACATATAATAGAAATCTCTCATAACATCCTTTTTAAGAATTTCAGTATGAAGTTTCGCTACTCCATTTACACTATGTCCACCTACAATTCCTAAATTGGCCATTTTAACTTGTCCATCAGCTACTATAGCCATCCCTCTTATTTTATCCCATTGTCCTGGGAACTTGTTCCAAAGTTCTGCACAAAATCTTTCATTTATTTCATTTACAATCATAAAAATTCTTGGTAACAACTCTTTAAACATATCTATTGGCCATTTTTCTAAAGCTTCAGCTAAAATAGTATGATTTGTATATGCTAATGTATGCGTTGTAATTCTCCATGCATCTTCCCAACCAATTCCCTCTTCATCTAAAAGAATTCTCATAAGTTCTGGAACTGCTAATATAGGATGTGTATCATTCATTTGAATTGCTACTTTTTCATCTAATAACTCTAAGCTATCATGTGTTTCTTTAAAATGTCTTATTATACTTTGTAATCCTGCTGATACAAAAAAGTATTGTTGTTTAAGTCTAAGTAACTTCCCTTCATATACTGAATCATCAGGATATAGAACACTCGATATAGCCTCTACAGAGTTTTTATATTCCATTGCTTTTAAGAAATCTCCTCTGCTAATAGAAGAAAAATTAAATCCATCTTCTACTGGTTCTGCACTCCAAAGTCTTAGTGTATTTACTACTCCATTTTTATATCCAGTAACTGGAGTATCATATGGAACAGCTAATATTGGTTCATAATCTACATGTTTAAACTTTAATACTCCATTTTCATCATATGATTCTACTTTTCCACCAAACTTAACAACTTCAGCTTTATTTTGTTTCTTAATTTCCCATACATTTCTTTCTTTAAGCCAAGAATCAGTTGCTTCCACTTGTACATTATTTATTATCTTTTGTTCAAAAAAACCATATTTATATCTTATTCCACATCCATGACCTGGTATATCTAATGAAGCCATAGAATCTAGGAAGCAAGATGCTAATCTTCCAAGTCCACCATTTCCAAGTCCTTGGTCTTGTTCAAATTCTTCTAAGTCTTCTAAATTAATATCAATTTCATCTAATGCCTCTTTACACATATCTCTAATTCCAAGATTTAAAAGTACATTCCCAAGTAATTTTCCAACAAGAAATTCCATTGAAAAATAATAAACTTGTTTTACATCTTTAGCTTTATAATCAAAATTAGTATCTATCCACATTTCTGATATATAATCTTTTATTAATGTACCTAAAGTTTCATATTCATATTGAATAGTTGCATCCTTTAAATTAATTCCGTGCATTTCTCTAAATTTCTTAGTAAAATCTTCTTTTAATTTTTCTTTTGTCATTTGTTTTAACATAGCTTCCCCTCCTAAACTCTAATCTCAATCACTTTTATTGCTTCATATAATTTCAAAATTCAAAATGCATTTATTTCTTAATATATAAGCTCCTCATAAAGTTTTTTATATTCTAATGCTGATTTTTTCCAACTATTATCAATTTGCATAGCTCTTCTTACAAGAGTTATCCATTCATCTCTATTTTCATAAATCTCTAAGGCTTCAAAAATACAATTTTTAAGTTCCCAAGATAAGAAATTATAAAAACTAAACCCATTTCCTGTTTTCTCATACTTGTTATAAGCTGTTATCGTATCTTTAAGACCCCCTGTTTCTCTAACTACTGGTATTGCTCCATATCTTAATGCTATTAACTGTCCTAGACCACAAGGCTCAAATTTAGATGGCATTAAAAATATATCTGAACCTGCATATATTCTATGAGATAATCCGTTATCAAAAGCAATTCTAGTTCTCACTTTATCTGGATATCTATATTCTAATTCTCTAAAATAGTCCTCATACTGCTTATCTCCTGTTCCTAAAATAACAACCTGTACTCGTCTAGTTAAAATTTCATCCATGCTTTCTTTTACTAGTTCTAATCCTTTTTGCCAAGTTAATCTAGTTATCATTGATATTACAGATATATCTTTATTTACCTCTAAATTTAGCTCTCTTTGTAATTGCATTTTATTTTCTTCTTTATTATTTAAAGAATCCTCATTAAAAGTTTTATAAATAAATTTATCTCTTAAAGGATTATATTCTTCATAGTCTATTCCATTTAAAATACCTCGTAGATTTCCTCCCTTCATCCTTAGTAATCCATCCATTTGTTCCCCATATTCAGAAGTTTTTATTTCTTCAGCATAAGTATTACTTACTGTAGATACTTTATCTGAATAATTTATTCCTCCTTTCATATAACTTACTCCATTATGAAACTCTAACATTCCATTATTATATTGTTCTTGATCATAATTAAATAATTCTCCTAGTACTGACCTATCAAAATTTCCTTGGAAAAGTAAATTATGAATTGAATATACAAACTTTATACTTGGATACTCCCACTTATATTTATATTCAAGATTATATAAAACAGGTATCATTCCACATTGCCAATCGTTACAATGAATTACCTCTGGATACCAATTTATAGCTCCTAATACTTCTAAGACTGCTCTATCATAAAATGCAAATCTTTCACCATCATCTGGATATCCATATAATCCATCTCTCTTAAAATAGTATTCATTATCTATAAAATAAAAATGTACTCCATCAACTTCTAATTCCTCTATTCCACAATATTGATGTCTCCATCCTACATCTACAAAAATATGTTTAATATGCCTCATATTATTTTTTAAATCTTCCCTTATATTCTCATACTTCGGAATAATTACTCTTACGTCATCCCCATAACTTGCTAATTCCTTACTTAAAGCACCTATTACATCACCTAGTCCTCCTGTTCTTATAAATGGATGTGCTTCTGTTGCTGCAAATAAAATCCTCATACTCTCTCCTCCTAATTTATCTTCAATACTATACTTCCCATTGGTGGGACGGCTATTTCTATAGAATATTCCATATCATTAACCTCTTCTTTTTTTGCTTTTATTTTTTCTTCTAATACTTTATTTGTTCCTCCATAAATCTCCAAATCTGAATTAAATAACTGACTATATACACCTTTAAACGGAACCCCAATTTTAAATTTCTCATAATATACAGGTGTAAAATTACATATAAAAATCAAAGTATCTGTTTTTCTTCCACCTTTTCTTATAAAACTATAAATACTTTTTTCCTTGTTATCAGCATCTATCCATTTAAATCCATCATTTTCATAATCTTTTTCCCATAATGCTCTATTTTTTTTATAAAATCTATTTAAATCCTTAAAAAATTTATGTGTTTTTTCATGCATTTCAAACTCATTTATTAATTCCCAATTTAAATTTTCGTATTCTCTCCATTCAATAAATTGTCCAAACTCTGCACCCATAAACAATAATTTTTTTCCCGGATGACCCATCATATAAGTCATATAAGTTCTAAATCCTGCAAACTTAGTCCAATAATCTCCCCACATTTTATCTAGAATAGATTTTTTTCCATGAACAACTTCATCATGGGATAATGGCAGTATAAAATGTTCATTATAGTTATACATCATAGAAAAATTCATCTTATTATGATCATACTTTCTATATATAGGATCAATTTCAACATATTCTAAAGTATCATTCATCCACCCCATATTCCATTTATAATTAAATCCTAATCCACCGTCTTTAACTGGATAAGAAACTTTTTCCCATGTAGTAGATTCCTCTGCTATTAAAAGTATGTTAGGAAATTTCTCATTTAATAAAATATTTAACTCTTGAATAAATTCTACTGCATATTCATTTATATCAGTTCCATCTTCATTACGAATCCATTCACCTTCATTTCTTCCGTAACTTAAATAAAGCATATTGCTTACTGCATCCACTCTAAACCCATCAATATGGAACTCTTTAACCCAATAAAATGCACTTCCGTATAAAAAGCTCTTTACTTCTGGTCTTCCTAAATCAAAATTTAATGTTCCCCAACCTTTATTTTCCGCTTTCCATCCTTCTGCGTATTCATATACAGCTTCACCATCAAAATAAGCTAATCCATGATCATCTCTACAAAAATGTCCTGGAACCCAATCTAATATAACTCCAATATTTAATTTATGAAGTTCATTTATAAGATGTTTTAATCCATCACTATCTCCATATCTAGATGTTGGTGAATAAAAACCAGTTCCTTGATATCCCCATGATTTATCTAAGGGATGTTCTGTTAATGGCATAAACTCTACATGTGTGTATCCCATTTCTAATAAATATTTTGGTAGTTCATTAGCTAAATCTTCATAACTATAAAATTTTCCTTCTCTGGTTTTCCATGATCCTAAATGCATTTCATATATATTCATAGGCTTTTTATAATGATCTGTATTACAACGTCTCCACCAATTTTTATCTGTCCATTTAAACTTACTTTTTGAAGTTATGATGGATGCTGTATCTGGTCTTAATTCTGATTTTCTAGCAAATGGATCTGATTTTAATAAAATTCTTTCATCTCGAGTTTTTATAGCAAATTTATATTTCTCATCTTTATTAATTCCTCTAATAAAACTTGTCCACATTCCACTTTCTGTTACTTTTATCAATTTATTTTTTTCTTCTATTTCCCAATTTGAAAAATCTCCTACAGCATAGACCGCTTCTCCATTTGGCGCCCAAGTTGTAAATCTCACACCCTTTTTTTTATCCTCAATTTTCATATGAGCTCCCATGAATTCATAGCAATAACAATGTTTCCCTTCATGAAATAGATATTTATCATACTCACTAAACATTATTGACCAACTCCTATATCTATTAATTTACATTTATTTAATATTCTAAAATTTAGCTTTTTCAAAACCTCTAATTTGTTTCATTATACCAAATAATTGAATATAATGTATAATTATGATATATAATACAATTTTTTTAAATTTGATAACGTTTTCCAGCTTTCTTAAAAAAATTTTTAGTCTTTTATATTATTCTTAAAATTTTACGCAGTAAAACTTATACTCCTACTATTAAATCATTTTTTTACTTTTCCATATAAAATCCCTCTTTTACATAATTTTTACTTTATTAAACTTTTATACTTAATTTTCGGCATAAAAAAAAGAGCATATAATGCTCTTTCCATACAAGTTCCAACAAATTATCTTTTTGAGAATTGTGGAGCTCTTCTTGCTTTTTTAAGGCCGTATTTCTTTCTTTCAACCATTCTTGGGTCTCTAGTTAAGAATCCTGCTTTTTTTAATTCTGATTTTAAAGCTTCGTCTGATTTAACTAACGCTCTAGCAACACCGTGTCTGATAGCTCCAGCTTGACCTGTGAATCCACCACCGTGAACGTTAACTAATACGTCAAATTTTTCTTTAGTTCCAGTTAAAACTAATGGTTGGTTAACGATAACTCTTAAAGTTTCTAATCCAAAATAGTTTTCACTGTCTCTTTTATTTATTACAACTTTCCCATTTCCAGGTACTAGTCTTACTCTTGCAACTGATTTTTTTCTTCTACCAGTTCCCATGTATTGAACTTTTGCCATTATTACTCCTCCTCCCGAGCTTCCTTAAATTAGTACTTTAATTCAAGTACTTCTGGTTTTTGAGCTGCGTGATCGTGCTCTTCACCTCTGTACACATTTAATTTCTTTAACATTTTTCTTCCTAAAACTCCGCTTGGAAGCATTCTTCTTACAGCTTCTTCAAAAACGAATTCAGGTTTTTTAGCTAAAGCTTCTCTGTATGGAGTTTCTTTTAATCCACCAGCGTATAAGCTGTGCTTTCTTAACATTTTTTGATCTAACTTCTTACCAGTTAAAACAACTTTTTCTGCATTGATTACGATAACGAAATCTCCACAGTCAACATTTGGTGTAAATGTTGGTTTATGTTTACCTCTTAATATTGAAGCAACTTGGCTAGCTACTCTTCCTAGTGGCTTACCAGCAGCGTCAACAACGTACCAGTTCTTTTGAACATCTTGTGCTTTTGCAATGTATGATTTCATCTTATTTCCCTCCCTGAACTTACATTGTGTGCTTTACTTTTATAAAGTTCCGCATTTATGTCAAGATCCAGGTTTCATGGATCTCAAATACATAAATATTCTAACAAACATACATTATTATAATACACGCTTACGGGCGTGTCAACAAATTTATATATTTTTTTTATATTAATAGTAAACTTTCTCTAAAATAAGGCCATTTGGTGGAACACAATATCCAGCATCGCCCCTATTTCCTTCTTTTATAGCCTTTTCTACAGTAGCTAATGAACGTTTTCCTAATCCTACTTCTATTAATGTTCCTACTATTATTCTTACCATATTATATAAAAAGCCATCTGCTGTAACATATATTTTTATAAATTCCTCTGTTTTTTCTATATGCAGGTCACTTATGGTTCTCTCTGATGTTTTTACAGAGCTTCCTGTCGTCTTAAAAGCACTAAAGTCATGTTTACCTATAAATAGATTACAACACTCTTCCATAGCTTCTAAACCTAGTTTATCTTTTATCTGATACATATAATTTTTATACAATGCAGCTTTTTCATATCTATTTATAATTGTATAGCAATATGTTTTTCCTTTACTACAATATCTTGAATGAAACTCTAAATCTACCTCTTCTGATTTTATTATTGCAATATCATCTGGAAGTTTAGTATTTATAGCCTCTCTAAACTTATCAGCAGGTATTTTAGCATCTGTAATAAAATTAGCTACCATTCCTTTTGCATGTACTCCTGAATCTGTTCTAGAACTCCCTGTAATCGAAATTTCAGCCTTAAGTATTTTACTTAAGGCTTTCTCAATAGTTTCTTGTATTGTCTTTGCATTGTTTTGTTTTTGCCATCCTGCATAATTAGTTCCATCATATTCTATAGTTAACTTTATATTTCTCATTATATAAATCTCACTCCAATACTTATAGCAAATAAAACTAAAAATATTATAGCTGCTACTATATCTCTACTTGTAAATGCAAGTTTTTTCATTCTTGTTCTTCCACTTCCACCTCTATAACATCTTGCTTCCATAGCCATAGCTAATTCATCTGCTCTTCTAAATGAACTTATAAAAAGTGGAATTAATAATGGAATTAAACTTTTTGCTTTTTTAATTAATCCACCACTATCAAAATCTGCTCCTCTTGCCTTTTGAGCTTTCATTATCTTATCAGTCTCATCAATTAGCGTAGGAATGAATCTAAGCGCGATTGTCATCATCATTGCTAATTCATGTGATAACTCTTTCCCAATAGGTCTTAAAAGGTATTCCATTCCATCTGTAAGCTCTATAGGTGATGTAGTTAACGTTAATAATGATGTGCCTGCAACTAAGAATATTAATCTTAATGCCATAAAAGCAGCAGTATCTAACCCTTCTTTATAAATATATATAAATTTAAAATGAAATATTAAAGTACTTTCAGTTCCTCTTATCATAAATATATTTAAAATTGAAGTTAAAATTACTAAAAATACAACTGGTTTAAGTCCCTTTAATATAAATTTAACTGGTACTTTTGAGTTTATTATAATTGCAGCTAAAAATGCTACTATAAAAATATATCCAACAAACTTATTTATTATAAATAATATTGCTATAAATAATATTGCTATAATTATTTTAGTTCTTGGATCTAATTTATGGACAAAGCTTTCTCCTGGAATGTATTGTCCTATAGTTATATCCTTTAACACAAATATTTCTCCCTTCTAGGCATTATTCTCTCCAAAAATTCTTATTAATTCTTCTTTACATTGTTCTATTGTATATACCTCTTCTTTAATTGGGTATCCTTTTTCTCTTAGTCTTCTAGCTAAGTAAGTTACTTGTGGTACTCCAAGTCCTATTGCCTCCAACGTATCAATCTCCTTGAAAACTTCCCCTGGAGTTCCTTGAAGAGTAATATCACCCTTATTCATAACTATTATTCTTTCAGCTATTCTTCCTACATCCTCCATACTATGGCTAACTAAGATTATGGTCATTCCATATTCTTTATGAAGAATTTGAATTTGTTTTAATATATCATCTCTTCCTTTAGGATCTAATCCTGCCGTAGGCTCATCTAAAATAAGTGTAGTAGGTTCCATAGCTATAACTCCTGCTATTGCTACTCTTCTTTTTTGTCCTCCACTTAAATCAAAAGGTGATTGATCTTTAAATTTTTCATAATCAAGTCCAACCATTTCCATAGATCTTCTAACTCTTCTAAATATTTCTTCTTCATCAAGACCTAAGTTTCTTGGTCCATATTGAATATCTTTCTCTATTGTTTCTTCAAATAATTGATACTCAGGATACTGGAATACTAATCCAACTTTTTTTCTTATATTAGCAAGTTTTACACCCTTAGCTGTAATATCCTCTCCATCAACTATTATTTTTCCTTCTGTTGCTTCTAAAAGCCCATTCATATGTTGTATTAGAGTAGACTTTCCTGAACCAGTATGCCCAATCAAAGTTACAAATTCTCCTGTCTTTATTTCAAGATTTATATTATTAAGTGCAACTTTTTCAAAAGGACTACCTGGCATATACACATGTTTTAAATTTTCTATTTTAATTGACATAACGCATCCACCATTTCATCTACATTTAATATTTCCTCATCAAGATTAAATCCACATTTATTTAATTCATATACTATTTCTGTTACTTGTGGAACATCTAATCCTAACTCCTTCATTTTCTCTACATTTGAAAAAACTTTTTTTGGTTTTCCTTCAAGAACTACTTTTCCACCATCGATTACAACCACTCTATCTGCTTCTGCTGCTTCATCCATGTAATGTGTTATTAATACAATGGTTATTCCATACTCTTCATTTATTTCTTTAATATTTTTCAATACTTCTTTTCTACCCGATGGGTCTAGCATAGCTGTAGGTTCATCAAATATTATACATTCTGGTTGCATTGCAAGTATTCCAGCAATAGCTACTCTTTGCTTTTGTCCTCCTGAAAGCAAATGTGGAGCATGTCTTTTATACTCTGTCATTCCCACTTTTTCTAGGCTTTCATCAACACGTCTTCTTATTTCTTCTGGTGGTACTCCTAAATTTTCCGGACCAAAGGCAACATCTTCTTCAACTATTGTTGCAACCATTTGGTTATCTGGATTCTGAAATACCATTCCCGCTTTAGATCTTACAGTCCAAACATTCTTCTCATCTCTTGTATCTAATTCATCTACATATATTACTCCACTACTTGGAATAAGCAACGCATTCATATGTTTTGCTACAGTAGATTTACCTGATCCATTGTGTCCTAAGACAACTAAAAATTCTCCTTTTTCAACTGTTAAATCTATATCCTTAATTGCATATCTTTCTACAACATTATCGCCTTCATCAGCTGTATATTTAAAAGATAATTTCTCACATTTAATCATATCTTCACTAGCCATAAATACCTCCAATTAAAATTATAATTAAATTTTCATTTTAAAATAACTCTAACTATTTTTAAATAATTAAATTTTATCCCAAAATAACTCTAAATATTTTAATAATTAAATTTTATTAATGAATTTGATTTTTTTTAATTTTAAAATCAAATTAATATTAAGAATATCTTACTCACTAATAAAATTCAACTATATATTTTATTAGTTCATATAATCCAAGACTATTATATACTAATTTATCTATCTTTTAAAATTATATAATATAAATATTTGAGATTTAATTTTTATTTAATTAAATTGCCTAACTTATATCCTAATATTTTCTCCATTATTTGTAATAATATTTTTTTATACAAAAAAGGGATTAAGTAAAAACCTAATCCCTTCTGAAAAAATTATACTAATTCAAGTATAACCATTTCAGCTGCGTCTCCTCTTCTAGGACCTTTTTTGATCATTCTAGTGTATCCACCGTTTCTCTCAGTGTATTGTGGAGCTATTTTATCAAATAAATTTTTAACTACTACTTCTTCTTGAACGAATGCTAAAACTTGTCTTCTAGCATGAAGATCTCCTCTTTTAGCAAGAGTTATCATTTTTTCAGCAATACGTCTAGTTTCTTTAGCTCTAGTTTCAGTTGTTTCAATCTTACCATACTTTAAAAAACTAGTTACAAGACCTCTTAACATAGCTCTTCTTTGGTCAGTAGGAAGACCTAACTTACGTTGTTTTGCCATGGATTTACCTCCTTACTCGTCGCTTAATTTTAAACTTAAACCTAATTCTTTAAGTTTCTTTTCAACTTCCTCTAAGGATTTCTTTCCTAGATTTCTTACTTTCATCATATCATCCATAGATCTTTGAGCAAGTTCTTGAACTGTATTGATTCCAGCTCTCTTTAAACAGTTATATGATCTAACTGATAAATCAAGTTCCTCTACAGTCATTTCTAGTACTTTTTCCTTCTTGTCTTCTTCTTTTTCAATCATTATTTCAACATCATTAGTGTTATCAGTTAATGACATGAATAATTTAAAATGTTCTATTAAGATTTTAGCTGATAAGCTTATAGCTTCATCAATCTTAACAGTACCATCTGTCCATATTTCTAAAGTTAACTTATCGTAGTCAGTGATCTGACCTACTCTAGTATTTTCAACTTTAAAGTTAACTCTTTTAACTGGTGTATATATAGAATCTACAGCTATTGCTGATATCGGTAATTCATCACTCTTATTTTTATTTTGAGTAACATAACCTCTTCCTCTATTTACAGTTAACTCCATATAAAGTCTTCCATCGTTATCTAAAGTTGCAATATGTAAATCCTTATTAACAACTTCAACATCTCCGTCAGTTTTTATATCAGCACCTGTAACTACACCTGGTCCTTTTGCATCTATATATATAGTTTTAGGACCTTCACCATTCATCTTTAAAGCTAAAGCTTTAATGTTAAGAATAATTTCAGTAACATCTTCTTTAACTCCTTGGATAGTAGAAAACTCATGAAGTACTCCATCTATTTTTACTGAAGTAACTGCAGCACCTGGTAAAGAAGATAATAGTATTCTTCTAAGAGCATTTCCTAGAGTAATACCATATCCTCTTTCAAGTGGTTCAATTGAGTACTTACCATAAGTACCATCTTCACTAGATTCTACACATTCAATTATTGGCTTTTCGATTTCTAACATACGAACCCTCCTATATTATAAAATGGCAACCTATTCTGAGGGCAACTGATTCATATCTGTTTAAAACAAATACTTTAATTATTTGCTATATAACTCAACGATAAGAGTTTCATTAACTGGTACATCAATGTCTTCTCTTTCTGGCATAGCAACTACTTTGCCTTCGTAGTTTTCAACGTTAGCTTCTAACCATTTTGGTAAAGTCTTTGGATTTTCAACGAAAGTTTTGAACTTTTCGCTTCCTCTGCTCTTCTCACAAACAGCAATTACGTCATTAACTCCAACTTTAAATGAAGCTATATCAACTTTCTTACCATTTACTAAGAAATGTCCGTGGTTAACTAATTGTCTAGCTTCATTTCTTGAAGCTCCGTAACCTAATCTATATATAACGTTATCTAATCTTAATTCTAGTAACTTTAATAAGTTTTCACCAGTGATACCTTTCATGTGTTCAGCCTTTTCATAGTATGATCTGAATTGACCTTCTAACACTCCGTATATTCTTCTAGCTTTTTGCTTTTCTCTTAGTTGTACACCGTAGTTAGATAATTTCTTTCTAGCTGCTCCGTGTTGTCCTGGTGCGTAACTTCTTCTTACAAAAGCACACTTATCTGTATAACATCTATCCCCTTTAAGGAATAACTTCATACCTTCTCTTCTACATAATCTACATGTAGCTCCAGTATATCTTGCCATTAAACTTACACCTCCTATTGTTTTAAATCGGTACTAAACTCTTCTTCTCTTTGGTGGTCTACATCCATTGTGTGGAATTGGAGTAACATCTTTAATTAAAGTTACTTCTAATCCAGCTGCCTGTAAAGATCTGATAGCTGCTTCTCTTCCAGATCCAGGTCCTTTTACGTAAACCTCTATGCTTTTTAATCCGTGTTCCATTGCTACTTTAGCTGCAGTTTCTGCTGCCATTTGCGCTGCAAATGGAGTGCTTTTTCTTGATCCCTTGAAGCCTAGAGCTCCAGCACTTGACCATGATAATGCATTTCCAGCTGCATCTGTTAAAGTAACTATTGAATTGTTGAATGTTGATTTGATGTGTGCAGCACCGTGCTCAACGTTTTTTCTCTCTTTTCTTCTTCTAGTTTTTTTAACCTTTGCCATTGCCTTCCCTCCTTAACTATTTTTTCTTGTTAGCGATTGTCTTCTTAGGACCTTTTCTTGTTCTCGCATTTGTCTTAGTTTTTTGTCCTCTTACTGGAAGACCTCTTCTATGTCTCATTCCTCTATAACAACCAATTTCAATTAATCTTTTGATATTAAGAGCGATTTCTCTTCTTAAGTCACCTTCAATAGTAAGTTCCTTAATATAAGTTCTTAAAGCATTAACTTCATCTTCAGTTAAATCTTTAACTCTTGCATCAGGACTAATTCCTGTAGCTGCTAATATCTTATGTGAAGTAGGTAACCCGATTCCATAAATGTAAGTTAAACCTATTTCAACTCTTTTTTCTCTTGGTAGGTCAATACCTGCTATTCTTGCCATTAAAATTTACACCTCCTGGTAATTGAAATGTATATTATCTTACGATAATTTTAAAAAATATATATAATAAAATTTTAGGCCAATAGTGGATTTTTTTCCCTATTGTCAGCCGCCCTAAAATCTAATTATTGAATTAAATGCCTATATAATCATATTTGACTTTTGAAAAAAAGTCAACTAATTTTAAATACCTAATCTGTATTTTTTGCCTAATATTTTATATTAGCCTTGTTTTTGCTTGTGCTTAGGATTTTCACAGATAACCATTACTTTTCCTTTTCTTTTTATTACTTTGCACTTTTCGCAAATAGGCTTAACTGATGGTCTTACTTTCATCGCTAACCCTCCTTGTAATATTTAGATAGATTTTGCTATCTTATTTTGCTCTCCAAGTAATTCTACCTTTACTTAAATCGTATGGTGAAAGTTCCACTGTAACTTTATCACCTGGTAAAATTCTTATGAAGTTCATTCTTAATTTTCCTGATATATGTGCTAGGATCTTGTGACCACTTTCTAGTTCTACTTCGAAAGTAGCATTTGGTAGTGATTCTAAAACCACTCCTTGCATTTCTATAACATCAGCTTTTGACATAAGGTAATCAACCCTCCTTAACAATGTATCTTAATTTTAGAAATCTCTTAATTCTTAAGTCTGCATTTCTCTTTTTATCCATAATGGTAGTCTTAAGTTCATCATCTATATCATCTATAAAAGATAAATGCTTAATATTTTTCTTTTTCGGATTACTAATAGTTTTATTATCTCCGTTTACTAGTAATAAATTCTTGGCTTTGTCAGAATCTACAACTACATATAAATGATCTTTATCCCTACCAGATAAAGAAAGTACCACTTTTCCAATCAAGTCATTGTTCTGCAAATTATTCACCTCGATGATTACCTTAGATATAAACTGCATTTCTGCTCGTTTATAACTAAGAAACACTCACTTTTTAAATTAGTGTTAATATTTCGGGTCCATCTGGTAATATTGCAATTGTATTCTCGTAATGTGCTGATAGGCTTCCATCACTGGTTACAACTGTCCATCCATCTTTTAAGGTTTTTGTTCTAAATGATCCAACGTTTATCATCGGTTCTATTGCTAAAACCATGCCATTATTCAGGATTGGACCTTTACCCGGATTTCCGAAATTAGGTACTTCAGGATCTTCATGTAGATCTCTGCCTATCCCGTGCCCTACAAAATTTTTAACAACTGAAAACCCATGAGCCTCAGCATGACTCTGTATTGCATGTGATATATCTGATAATCTATATCCTTTTTTAGCATACTTTATGCCTTCAAAGAAAGATTGTCTTGTAACTTCGATAAGCTTTTTGGCTTCTTCTGTTACATTTCCTACAGGAAAAGTTCTAGCTGCATCTCCATGAAACCCATCTAAATAAGCTCCACAGTCAACACTAACTATATCCCCATCCTTCAGAATATATTTTCCTGGTATTCCATGAATAATCTCATCATTTATAGAAATACATAATGCTGCTGGAAAACCATATAATCCTTTAAAAGAAGGTTTAGCTCCCCTACTCACTATGAAATCATCTGCGATTTTATTCAAGTCTGCAGTACTTATTCCAGGTTTAATATTTTTTTCCAATAGTAAAAGAGTTTCTCCTACTATTCTTCCTGCAGCTCTCATTTTAGAAATTTCAGAATCATTTTTCAAAAAAATCATCTTATTCCCCTAAAACTTTGCATATACTTTCAAATACTAAATTAATAGCTTGTGTGCCATCAACAGTTGAAAGTAAACTTTTCTCTCTGTAAAAATCAATTAGTGGTTGTGTTTGTCTTTCATATACATCCAGTCTTTCCTTTACAGTTTCAACTGTATCGTCTTTTCTTTGTATAACATCACTTCCACAAACATCACATTTTCCTTCAACCGTTGTTGGATTGAATTTAACATGATAACTTGCTCCACATGATGGACAAACTCTTCTACCAGTCATTCTTTCAAGTATAAACTCACTAGGTACTTCTATACATAAAGCTGTATCTAACTTTTCGTTTCTACTATCTAAGAATTCTTGTAATGCTTCAGCTTGATTAACTGTTCTTGGAAATCCATCTAATAAATATCCTTTTTTACAGTCATCATCTTGAAGTCTATCTTTTACCATATCAATAGTAACTGAATCTGGAACTAATTGCCCACCATCCATATACTTTTTAGCTTCTATACCTAAAGGAGTGTTTTCAGAAATATTTTTTCTAAAAATATCTCCTGTTGATATGTGTGGTATAGAATATCTATTACTAATTGATTTTGCCTGTGTTCCCTTACCTGCTCCAGGAGGACCTAATAATATAATCTTCACCGGCATCATCTCCATTATCTATTCTTATTTAAGGAATCCTTTGTAATGTCTCACTACTAGTTGAGACTCAAGTCTTCTCATAAAGTCTAAAGCAACACTTACAACAATTAGAAGTGCTGTTCCTCCAAATTGTACACCCTTAATAGACGTATAATTTGAAACCAATATTGGCATTACAGCTAAAATAGCCGCAAATAAACCACCAATAACAGAAACTCTATTTAAAACTTTTTCAAAGTATTCTGTAGTTGGCTCTCCAGGTCTTATTCCAGGTACAAATCCAGCAGACTTGTGTAAGTTCTCTGACATTTCATCTGGTTTAAAAGTTACCTGAGTATAGAACCATGTGAAGAAAATAGTTAATATGGCATAAACAACTGGATACATCCATGTTTGTTGATTAAATATGCTCATACTATTACTTCTTATCCAGATAGACCAAGCCTTATCTGGGAAAAATCCTGCTATAGTTGGTGGAAATTGCATAACTGACATTGCAAAGATAATTGCAATAACTGCTGAACCAACAATACTTAAAGGTATGTGAGTTGATTGAGCTTTTGTCATTTTGTTTCCAACTGCTTTTCCTGCATATTGTACTGGAATTCTTCTTTCTGCTAGAGAGAAGTATATTACTAAACCTAATACAACAAGTGCAGCAACAGCAAATATAACTATTTCAACTATGCTGATTTCATTTTGTTGTTTTTGCATTATTAATGAACTAAATTCGGAAGGTAATCTTGAAATAATGTTTATAAAGATTAGTATTGAAATACCATTACCAAATCCTTTAACAGTTATTTGATCTCCTAACCACATACAGAATGTAGCACCAACTATTAGAGCTAATATAACGATCATTATTTCAGGATCACTTATCCCTAAAGTTGCACCAGGTATTCTTGAAATTGTAATATACATTCCAACTGCAAGAATTATAGATATAGCTATTGAAGCATATCTAGTTATATCCTGTATTTTTTTTCTACCATCTTCCCCTTCTTTCGAAAGTTGTTCTAATGGTGGAATTGCAATTGTTAACAATTGCATAATAATAGATGCATTAATGTAAGGCATTACTCCTAATGCAAAAATACTAAATTTACTAAAGGCTCCTCCTGATATTAAATCATAGAAACCTAATAAGCTACCAGATTGAGCCATTTGCTGTAAATATGAAGTATTAATCCCAGGAACAGGAATTTGACTTCCTATCCTGAAAATTGCTACTAAAAATATTGTCCAGTAAAATCTTTTTCTCAATTCTGGAACCTTCCAGGCATTACGTAGGGTTGATAGCATTATTATTTCACCTCAACTTTTCCTCCAGCTGCTTCGATTTTTTCTTTAGCAGTTTTTGAGAAATTACATCCTACAAGAGTTAGACTCTTTTCTAAATTTCCGTTACCAAGAATTTTAACTCCGTCAAGAACTTTTGATATTACTCTAGTTTCAAGTAATAATTCTGGAGTAATTTCAGTTCCGTTTTCAAAGATGTTTAATCTGTCAACATTTATGCTAACGATTTTCTTAGCAAAGATGTTAGTGAATCCTCTTTTAGGAAGTCTTCTGTATAGAGGCATTTGACCCCCTTCAAATCCAGGTCTAACTCCACCGCCTGATCTAGCGTTTTGTCCTTTTTCACCTTTACCAGCGTTTCTTCCTAAACCTGAACCAGTACCTCTACCAACTCTTTTTGGAGCTTTTCTGCTACCAGCAGCAGGTTTTAATTCATGAAGTTTCATACTAAGTGCACCTCCTCTTATATTTCTTCTACTTTAATTAAGTAGCTTATCTTATTGATCATACCATTTATTTGAGGAGTTCCCTCATGTTCTACTGTCTTACCGATCTTGTTAAGTCCTAGGGCATTAGCAGTAGCAATATGTTCTTTTTTTCTACCTATTAAGCTTTTAACTAATGTTATTCTTAATTTAGCCATTGCGTTTTCCCCCTAACCTAATATTTCCTCAACAGATTTACCTCTTAATTTAGCAATTTCGTCTGCTGCTCTTAAGTTAGCTAATCCGCTGATTGTTGCTTTAACCATGTTATTTGGATTGTTTGAACCTAATGATTTCGCTCTAACATCTTTTAATCCTGCTAATTCAAGTACGATTCTTGCTGGTCCTCCAGCAATAACCCCTGTACCTTCTTTAGCTGGCATTATTAGAACATCACTTGTTCCGAACATACCATGTATTTCGTGAGGAACAGTGTTTCCAACTACAGAAACTGAAACTAAGTTTTTCTTAGCATCTTCTATTCCTTTTTTGATTGCTTCAGGTATTTCGATAGATTTTCCCATACCAACTCCAACGTGTCCGTTTTCGTCTCCAACAACTACTAGAGCTGCGAATCTGAAGTTTCTACCACCTTTAACAACCTTAGTAACTCTATTTATATTAACAACCTTTTCTTTAAGGTCTAGTGTACTAGGATCGATTCTCATTGATTTCCCTCCTTGTTTGATTAGAATTTAAGTCCTGCTTCTCTTGCGCCTTCAGCTAATGCTTGAACTCTACCATGGTATACATATCCACCTCTGTCGAATACTACCTCAGTTAATCCTTTTTCAATTGCTTTTTTAGCAACTAATTCACCTACTAATTTAGCGCCTTCTTTATTTCCACCTTTAGCTGAGAAATCTTTTTCTAAGCTTGAAGCTGAAACTAAAGTTATAGCATTTATATCATCAATAATTTGTGTATATATGTTTTTCTCACTTCTGTATACTGAAAGTCTTGGTCTTTCAGGAGTACCGAAAACTTTCTTACGTACTCTAAGGTGACGTTTTAGTCTTTTTGATTTTCTGTCTACCTTCTTGAACATAAAAATCACTCCTTTCTTTTATTACTTACCAGTTTTACCTTCTTTACGTCTGATCACTTCGTTTTCATATCTAATTCCTTTACCTTTATAAGGTTCAGGCTTTCTCCATGATCTGATCTTAGCTGCTGCTTCACCAACTCTTTGTTTGTTGATTCCTTTAACAACTATTTTAGTAGTTTCTGGTATTTCAAATTCTACGCCTTCAACTGCTTCTATTTCAACTGGATGTGAATATCCAAGGTTCATTACAAGTTTGTTTCCTTGTTTTTGAGCTCTATATCCAACACCGTTTAATATTAATGTCTTTTGGAATCCTTTTTCAACTCCAATTACCATGTTGTTTATTAACGCTCTAGTTAATCCATGAAGAGCTCTGTACTCTTTAATATCACTAGGTCTAGTAACAACTACTTCGTTGTTTTCAACTGCTACATTAATGTCAGCGTTCATAGCTTGAGATAACTCACCTTTTGGCCCTTTTACAGTAACAACGTTCTCTGGTGTTACAGTAATAGTTACGCCTGCAGGAATAGCTATTGGTAATCTACCTACTCTTGACATAATTGCACCTCCTGTATTTTATATATCTATATAAATTTAACTTAATCTCTAAAATTTTATACTACCAAACGTAGCAAAGAACTTCTCCACCTACTTGGTTAGTTCTAGCGTCTCTATCAACCATGATTCCTCTTGAAGTTGATATTACAGCTATTCCTAAACCGTTAAGTACTTTAGGAGTTTCGTCTTTTTTACAGTAAACTCTTAATCCTGGCTTTGATATTCTCTTAAGACCAGTGATTACTTTTTCACCGTTTGCTCCATATTTAAGAGCTATTCTTAACATTGGAACTACACCATCGTTATATTCATCTATTTCTTTGATGTATCCTTCTTGTAATAATATATTTGCAACGGCCTTCTTTACGTTTGAAGAAGGTACCTCAACTACTTCGTGTTTAACAGCATTTGCATTTCTTATACGAGTTAGCAAATCTGCTATTGGATCTGTCATAACCATTTATTGTGCCTCCTTTCGCTATATCTTCAGTATTACCAACTTGCTTTTTTACAACCAGGGATTTGTCCTTTGTATGCAAGTTCTCTAAAGCAGATACGGCAAATACCAAATTTCTTTAATACAGAGTGTGGTCTTCCACAGATTCTGCATCTAGTATAAGCTCTAGTCTTATACTTAGGTTCTTTATTCCATTTTTCTATCATTGCTTTACGTGCCATAAGTTTCCCTCCTTATTATTGAGCGAATGGCATTCCAAGGAATCTTAATAATTCTCTTGCTTCTTCGTCAGTCTTAGCTGAAGTAACGAAGATTATATCCATTCCTCTAACTTTATCGATTTTATCATACTCAATTTCTGGGAATATTAATTGTTCTTTAATTCCTAGAGAGTAGTTTCCTCTACCATCAAATGACTTACTTGAAACTCCTCTAAAGTCTCTAACTCTTGGTAAAGCAATTGACATTAATTTGTCCGCAAATTCATACATATTTGCTTTTCTTAATGTAACTTTACATCCTAATGCCATGTTTTCTCTTATTTTAAAGTTAGCAACTGATTTTTTAGCTCTTGTTAATATTGGCTTTTGCCCAGCTATTAAAGTTAAGTCAGATACTGCTGATTCTAAAACCTTTTGGTTTTCTTTAGCTTCTCCAACTCCCATATTAATTACTATCTTCTCAAGTTTTGGAACTTCCATTATGTTATCATAAGTGAATTTTTCCATCATTGCTTGAATTATTTCTTTTTCATACTTATCTTGAAGTCTTGTCATATCAATGCCCTCCTTTCAAACCTTTTAGAATGTTTCTCCGCACTTTTTGCACACTCTAACTTTTGATCCATCTTCTAAGATTTTGTTGCTAATTCTAGTAGTGTTCTTGCATTTTGTACAATATAACATAACTTTTGAACTATTTATAGCAGCTTCTCTTTCGATTATAGCACTTTCAGCTTGCGTTCTACTTGCTTTTTGGTGCTTCTTTATTATATTAATTCCTTGAACTAGTACTTTACCAGTTTTTGGATATACTTTTAAAACTTCACCTGTTTTACCTTTATCTTTTCCTGATATAACCATAACTGTGTCGTTCTTTTTAACGTGTATTTTCAAATCAGCCACCTCCTCTTATAGAACTTCTGGTGCTAATGATAAGATTTTATTGAATTCTTTATCTCTTAGCTCTCTTGCAACAGGCCCGAAGATACGAGTTCCTCTTGGTTGCTTATCATCTTTTATTATAACAGCAGCATTTTCGTCAAACTTAACGTATGAACCGTCTGCTCTTTTCATTCCTTTTACTGATCTAACGATAACAGCTTTAACTACGTCACCTTTTTTAACAACTCCGCCTGGTGTTGCACTTTTAACGCTAGCAACGATTATATCTCCAATGTTACCATACTTTCTTTTAGAACCACCTAAAACTCTGATACACATGATTTCTTTAGCACCTGAATTATCAGCAACTTTAAGTCTAGTTTGTTGTTGTATCATTGAATTACCCTCCTTTCAGTCACAAAGCTACTATTTAGCTTTTTCAACTATCTCAACAAGTCTCCATCTTTTATCTTTAGATAATGGTCTTGTTTCCATTATTAATACTCTATCATTAATTCCTGCTTCATTCTTTTCATCATGAGCTTTGAATTTAGTTGTTACGTTAACAGTTTTTCCGTATAGTGGATGTCTAACCTTAGTTTCGATTGCAACTACGATAGTTTTATCCATTTTATCAGAAACAACTCTACCAATTCTTTTCTTTCTTAAACCTCTTTCCATTAGGGCGTACCTCCTTCCAGTAATTACTGTTGTTCAACAGCCCTTAACTCTTCTTGTCTTAAGATGGTTTTTATTTGGGCTATAGATTTTTTCACTTCTCTTATTCTCATAGGATTTTCTAATTGTCCTGTAGCTAATTGGAATCTTAAGTTGAATAACTCAGCTTTTAATTCTCCTAATTTAGCCTTTAAATCTTGAGGATTACTTGCTCTTAATTCTTTTAATTCTTTAGCCTTCATTATTCTTCACCACCCATTTCCTCAAAATCTCTTCTTGTAACGAACTTAGTCTTTACAGGAAGCTTGTGTGATGCAAGTCTCATAGCTTCTCTTGCAACTTCTTCATTTACTCCTGATAGTTCGAATAATACTCTACCAGGTTTAACTACTGCTACCCAGTATTCTGGTGAACCTTTACCTGAACCCATTCTTGTTTCAGCTGGTTTTTCAGTAACTGGCTTATCCGGGAAGATCTTTATCCAAAGTTTTCCTCCTCTTTTGATATATCTATTTATAGCAATTCTGGCAGATTCTATTTGGTTACTAGTGATCCATCCACAAGTTGTAGCTTGTATTCCGTAATCACCATAAGCTAAAAAGTTTCCTCTTGTAGCTTTACCCTTCATTCTACCACGTTGTACCTTACGATGCTTAACTCTTTTAGGCATTAACATGATTTATTCCTCCTTTCCGATGCGTCCTATGCGTTAGTTTCTTCCTTTTCAACTTTTTTAGTTGGAAGAACTTCTCCATTATAAACCCAAACTTTAACTCCGATTTTTCCGTATGTTGTATCTGCTTCTGCAAATCCATAGTCAATATCAGCTCTTAAAGTTTGTAGTGGAATTGTACCTTCATGGTACTGTTCAGTTCTAGCGATTTCTGCTCCACCTAGTCTTCCTGAACAAGCTATTTTAACCCCTTTAACTCCATTGTGCTTCATAGCTCTTTGGATAGTTTGTTTCATAGCTCTTCTGAATGATATTCTCTTTTCTAATTGTGCTGCAACATTTTCAGACATTAGTTGAGAATCTCTTTCTACATTTTTCACTTCAACGATGTTGATTAGTAAGTTTCTACCTGCAGTAAATTGAACTAATTTTTTCTTTAAAGCTTCAATTCCTGATCCGCCTTTTCCAATTATAACACCAGGCTTAGCAGTGTGTATATTTAACTTAATTCTTTTAGCAGCTCTTTCGATTTCTATTCTAGAAATACCAGCTGTGAAAAGTTCTTTTTTAACAAAATTTCTTATTTGGTTATCTTCAATTAAGTTGTCAGCAAAATCTTTTTTATTAGCATACCATTTTGCATCCCAGCCTTTGATAACTCCTACTCTAAGTCCGTGAGGATTTACTTTTTGACCCACTTCGTTTCCCTCCTTCTTCTAAGCTCTTTCTTTAACAACTATTGTTATATGGCTTGTTTTTTTGTTGATTCTGAATGCTCTTCCTTGAGCGTGTGGTCTAAATCTCTTTAAAGTTGGACCTTGACCTACGAACGCTTCAGATACTACTAATTTGTCAGTATCTAATGCAAAATTATTTTCTGCATTGGCAACAGCTGATTTTAACACTTTGTTAATTACTACTGCTGCTTCTCTTGGAGTGTATTGTAAGATAGCAAAAGCTTCTTTAACATTCTTTCCTCTTATTAAATCAAGAACAGCTCCTACCTTTATTGGAGACATTCTTACATACTTAGCTATAGCTCTAGCTTCCATTTATGTTCCTCCTTTCCAGGGTACTACTTTCTTTTTGATGTTTTATCATCATGTCCTTTGAATGTTCTAGTTAGTGAAAATTCACCAAGTTTGTGACCTACCATATCTTCTGATATATAAACAGGTACGTGTTTTCTTCCATCATGAACAGCGATTGTGTGTCCAATCATTTGTGGGAATATTGTTGAACTTCTTGACCAAGTTTTAACAACTTTCTTTTCTCCATTAGCGTTCATTTCTTCTATTTTGTTTATTAGTTTATCATGAACGAATGGCCCTTTTTTAGTTGATCTACTCATTATATATTGCCTCCCTTCAGAACTTTTACATTCTCAGCCATGAAGAGAATTAGTATTCTCTTCATACTATTTACTATTTCTTCTCTTAATAATAAATTTATCTGAGTATTTTTTATTTTTTCTAGTTTTGTAACCAAGTGTTGGTTTACCCCATGGAGTTACAGGACTAGGTCTTCCGATAGGTGATCTACCTTCTCCTCCTCCGTGTGGATGGTCGCAAGGGTTCATAACAGATCCTCTTACTGTAGGTCTCCATCCCATGTGTCTCTTTCTTCCAGCTTTACCAATCTTAACGATATCGTTAGTTGGGTTAGATACTGTACCGATAGTAGCTCTACACTCGATTCTAACATATCTCATTTCTCCTGAAGGTAATCTTAATGTAGCATATTTACCTTCTTTAGCCATTAGCTGTGCTGATCCACCAGCTGCTCTTACTAATTGAGCACCTTTTCCTGCTTGTAATTCGATATTATGAACGAATGTACCAACTGGAATGTTAATTAATTGTAATGCATTTCCTGGTTTTATATCTGCATCTGGTCCTGATACTACAACATCACCAACGTTTAATCCGTTTGGAGCGATTATGTATCTCTTATCCCCATCTGCATAAACAACAAGAGCAATATATGCTGATCTGTTTGGATCGTATTCGATAGTTGCAACCTTTGCAGGTACTCCATCTTTATTTCTCTTGAAATCTATTATTCTGTATTTTCTTTTTGCACCACCACCATGGTGTCTAACAGTTATCTTACCTTGTGCATTTCTACCACCTGTTTTCTTTAAAGAAACTAAAAGTGACTTTTCTGGTGAGCTTGTAGTAATCTCATCAAATGTAGCCATTGTCATGTTTCTTCTAGAAGGAGTGGTAGGTCTAAATGTTTTAACTGCCATTTAAATTCCCTCCTTGAATTAGCTTATCTGGCCGCTCATGGGGCCAATAAATCACTTAATGGGCTGCTATTATTGCATTCCTTCGAAGAATTCGATTGTGCTTCCTTCAGCTAAAGTGATCATAGCTTTTTTAAAGTCTGCTCTCTTTCCAACGTGAACGCCCATTCTCTTTGTTTTTCCCATAGTTCTTAATGTTTTAACATCAGCAACTTTAACGTTGAATACTTCTTCAACTGCTCTCTTTATTTGAGATTTGTTAGCATTGATGTGAACTATGAAAGTGTACTTATTTTCTGCCATTGCTGCCATACTTTTTTCAGTTATAACAGGCTTTCTTATGATATCATGGCTTGTTAAATTCATTATGCGTACACCTCCTCAATTTTTGATACGGCATCTTTAGTCATAACTACTTTTTCAAACTTAAGTAAGTCATAAACGTTGATGTTGTTTGCAGGTATAACTGCAACTCCTTCAATGTTTCTTGCTGACTTATAAACAACTTCGTTTGATTCAGCTGTAATAATTAAAGTTTTCTTAGCTTCAATTGCGTTTAAGAAGTTCACAACATTTTTAGTTTTGATTGAATCAAAAGCTAAATCTTCAACTACAACCATTTGTCCGTCTTGAACTTTAGTTGTTAAAGCTGAAAGCATTGCAACTCTCTTCATGCTCTTTGGTATTGCCATTCTGTAATCTCTTGGTTTTGGTGCGAATACTATACCACCTTTGATCCATTGTGGAGCTCTGATTGAACCTTGTCTTGCTCTACCAGTTCCTTTTTGTCTCCAAGGCTTAATTCCGCCTCCTCTAACTTCAGCTCTTGTTTTAGCTGATTGAGTTCCTTGTCTTTTGTTAGCTAATAATGCAACAACTACTTGGTGCATAGCATTTTCATTTATTTCAACTCCGAAGATTCCATCATTTAATTGGATATCTTCAACTTTTTTACCATCTTTATTAAATAATCCTACTGTAGGCATCCTGCTTCCTCCTTTCTTCTAGAAATTAAGCTCTTACTGTATTTCTTATTACTACTGTACCTTTGTTAGGTCCTGGGATTCCACCCTTAATTAGTATTAAGTTTTTATCAGCAATTACTTTTACTACTTCTAAGTTTAAAACAGTTTTATTTTCTGCACCCATGTGTCCTGGCATTTTCTTATTCTTGAATGTTCTTGAAGGATCTGAAGATGCTCCCATAGAACCTGGTGCTCTGTGGAACTTAGAACCGTGTGACATTGGTCCTCTTTGAGCGTTCCATCTTTTTATTGTACCTTGGAATCCCTTACCTTTAGAAACCCCTGATACGTCTACTTTATCTCCTGCAGCAAATACTTCAGCAGTTATTTCTTGACCTACTTCGTATTCAGCAACATTTTCTAATCTGAATTCTTTAAGAGTTCTTCTTAATGAAACTCCAGCTTTAGCAAATTGTCCTTGTCTTGGTTTGTTAACTAATTTTTCTCTTATGTCTCCAAAACCAACTTGTATTGCTTCATAACCGTCTTTTTCAACAGTTTTCTTTTGAACAACAACACATGGACCAGCTTCTACTACAGTTACAGGAACAACTTTACCATTTTCATCGAAAATTTGAGTCATACCTATTTTTTTACCTATTATAGCTTTTTTCATGTATTTACACCTCCCAAACTACTAGCGGATTGTTACCAATCTTAATAGTTCAATGTCTTAATATTTGATAATATTATAATTTGATTTCGATATCTACACCAGCTGGTAGATTTAATCTCATTAATGCATCAACAGTTTTTGGTGATGGATTAACGATATCTATAAGTCTCTTGTGAGTTCTTATTTCAAATTGCTCTCTAGAGTCTTTATATTTGTGAACTGCTCTTAATATAGTTACAACATCTTTTTCAGTTGGTAATGGAACTGGTCCTACAACTTTAGCTCCTGTTGACTTTGCAGTTTCAACGATTTTTTCAGCTGATTGATCTAATATAGTGTGATCAAAAGCCTTTAATCTAATTCTTATTTTTTGTTTTGACATCTCGGTTTCCCTCCTTTTCATGTACGCTTTACTTCTAACGTACAACAGCGGTTATTCTATAAACTGTTCCTGGTGTTTCATAAAATTTATCAAACGGAAAGAATATAAAATCCCTGTCGTCGGATTCTAGATCCTGACATACTCATCAAGAATTACCCGGAAGTCCGGCAACCTCTTGAATCCTCGCCGCATGCTATACAACTTCTATATTATACTATTTTATAAGAAGTATTTCAAGCCTTTTGAATAAATATTTTTTATCCAATTCTTGTTCGTCGCTTTCTCTATTTTATATGTATTTAAATAAAATTTCAAGACTTTTTTTATTCATTCTTTATATTATTTTTCTTCTTAAATTTTCTTTTTAATAGACACTGTTTTTCTCACTTTTTAAATTTCAACTTTTTCTTTTTAGTACCAATTCTTTATTTATAGTAATTTTTAATTTTTAATTTTTTTATCCTTCTTTATATTCTTTACCTTCTTTCAATTCTTTAAACATACGGTTTTAATATTAATAAACTTCTCTATTCTTGAAATCAGACTCTATTCGCATTATTTTATTACTTATAAACTTTATATTTTTATATAAAAAAAAAGAGTTAGGAACGTCTTCCTAACTCTTCTATATAAATTGCTATTAATTTTAGAAATTAAGCTAAAACTTTAGTAACAACTCCTGAACCTACAGTTCTTCCACCTTCTCTGATAG
>NZ_CAMTIG010000002.1 GCF_947072515.1 uncultured Clostridium sp. | reverse complement strand
TTCACTTAGAATACTATAAATCTTCTTTTTCTAAAGATTTTTCATACTCCTTAACCATTCGCTTAACCATTTCTCCACCAACAGCTCCACACTGCTTTGCTGTTAAATCTCCATTGTATCCTTTCAATGGAACTCCAATTTCTCTAGCAACTTCATGCTTAAAAGCCTCTAATTTATCTTTATTATTATTTAAAGCTGTTTTCTTTCGCATAAAGAATCCTCCCTATTGATGAATTAGTCTGTCCTCATATATATTATCTATTATGTATCTATTTTTATTCTATGTAATTTTATCCACTATATTAATGCTTTAAAGCTATACCCTTTTTCTTTTAATTCATTTATTTCATTTTTTACTTTTAAATCATTTTTTTCTACTGTATTAAGATTATTTATAAAAATTATAATTCCACTATTGTTTAAAAGCTTTACTCTAATTCCATCAGCGGTTTTAGTTGTCTTCGCATCTTTTTCATTCATATAGTTTTCTAATTCTTTACTGTCTGGAATTACAGTATTTCCTTCACTTTCTATAGTATTCTTATCTAAATTTTTTTGATCTATAAAAGTAAATTTAACCCCTAACTCTTTACTTAGAGTTGCTATTTTTGCACTATCTATCTGGCTTACATCTTTCGTGTCTACTACTACGTAAGCCTCTTTATTTACCGAATCATCTATTCCACTAACTTTTTGATAACTTTCATTTTCTATTACATCAATTACTGAATTTACTTCCTGACTTGATTCTATTGATGTCCCATTTATGACTTCATACTTTTCACCACTTAAGCTTATATTTGAGAAAGTAATAACTAGTCCTAAAACAAATAGAACTGAAATCAATATCCCGATCCCCCATCTTTTCAACCTCATCTATTTCACTCCTTTCTTTATTAAATTATACCACATTTTTTAAATAAATAGTGAACTTTTTTATTTTTTTGTTTAATTTAATTATACTTTTACCTTAAATAATCGCCTTTTTTCATATTTTCTTCATATTTTTATTTATTATCACTTTTTAACTGGATAAATTTAATAATTTGATAAAATCTTTACTTTTCTTTCTATACTTTATCAATAATAAAATTCGACATAAAAAAAAAGACATTTAGATTAATCTAAATGTCTTTGGCAGGGGCAGTAGGACTTGAACCCACAACCAATGGTTTTGGAGACCACTACTCTACCAATTGAGCCATACCCCTAGAACGTCTTTAATTCTATCAAACCTCCTATTAGTTGTCAACATATTTTTATTTCTCTTTTATAAGTTCCTTAACAAAATCAGTTTTAGGATTTTGAGTTATTTCCTTTGGTGTTCCATCTTGTACTATCTTTAATTTATCCATCACTATAACTCTACTTCCTAATTTTAAAGCCTCTTTAATATCATGAGTTATAAATATTATTGTTATTTTTTCCTTCTTATATATTTTTATTAATTCTTCTTGAAGACTCTTTCTAGTTATTTCATCTACAGCGCCAAAAGGTTCATCCATTAAAAGAATTTCTGGTCTATTTGCTAATGCTCTAGCAATACCAATTCTTTGACATTGTCCTCCAGATAGTTCTCTCGGAAATTTATTTAATACTTCTATATCTAATGATGCTATTTTCAGTAATTCCTTTATTCTACTTTCTATTACTTCTTTATCTTTTATTCCTTCTAATTTCATTACATATACTATATTTTCTTTAATCTTCATATGTGGAAATAATCCTACTCCTTGCACCACATATCCTATTTTTCTTCTTAAATTAATAATATTTAAATCTTGTATGTTTTCCCCTTTTATAAACACATCTCCTTCATCACCTTTAATAAGTCCATTTATTAATTTTATTAATGTAGTTTTTCCACACCCTGAACTTCCTATTATAGTTATAAACTCTTCTTTTTTTATTTTTAAATTTATATCTTCTAAAACTTTATTCTCTTTATAACTTTTATTTATATTTTCAAATTCTATAAGTTCTCTCATCATTTTATTATTCCTTTTTCTCTTAAAAAGTCTTTTGCTACCGTTCCTTCATCTTTTCCATTTCCCTCAACTTCATAATTTAACTTCGCCATTTCTTCTTCATTTATTATTCCATCCATTTTCATTAATACTTCTTCTAATTCTGGATATTCATTTAATATTTCTTTTCTAATTATAGTTCCACAATAATAGGTATTATAAAAGCTTTTATCATCTTTAAGTATTACAACATCTGATGTAGTAAGTTGTCCATCTGTTGTAAATACATTCATAACATCTATCTTCTTTTCATTTATAGCTTTATGTTTCAATCCTATATCTAAATCTATAGCTTTTTTGAACTTTAATCCGTAAGTATCACATAATCCTTTATATCCATCTTCTCTTTCATAAAAATCATATTCTGCTCCAAATACTAACTCCTTAGAATATTTCGCCAAATCTGAATATGTCTTTATATTATATTTTTCTGCTAAATCTTTTCTAATAACTAATCCAAAGTTATTTTCAAAACCATATAACCCAACCCATTTCAAATTATAATCTTCTTCATATTTTTTATTTAATTCTTTAAATAACTTATCATCTTCTAATTTTCTTTTTTCTTTTAAAACAAAATTCCAACTTGTTCCTGTATATTCTGGATATAGATCAAAATCACCTTTTACTATAGCAGGATGTATATTGCTAGTTCCTCCCCCAATCCCTTTAGTTATTTCCACTTTTAAATCTGTATTTTCTTCAATAATTTCTTTTATCATCTCACTTAAGATAAATTGTTCTGTCATAGGTTTAGTTGCCATCTTTAAAATTTTACTTTCTTCGGCTGTCCCACATCCACCAATTATTGCTGTTAAACATAAAAGTAACATTATTGCCCCTACTCTTTTTATTTTCCTCACAAATCCAGTCTCCTTTTTATTTTTTTCTCTATTATTCCTATTCCCCAATCTAAGGTAATTGCTAATACCGCAATTAATAGACTTCCCCCAATCGTTAATAAACTATTATTAGTTGTTATTCCTCTATATACTGCTATTCCCAATCCTCCTGCGCCTATAAACGATGCTATCCCAGTTAATGCAATAGTCATTACTACCATATTTTTAAATCCTGCAATAATGATCCCTGCTGCTAATGGCAATTTTATCTTATATAATATTTGAAAATTTGTACTTCCCATAGCCTCTGCTACTTGGACTATACCTTTATCTACTCCTATAATTCCTTCATAAGTATTTCTAATCATTGGTAATAACCCATATAAAATCAAAGTTATTATTGCTGTTTTATCTCCAATTCCAGATACCGGAATAAGAAAACCTAAAAGAGAAATAGATGGAATTGTATAAATAAAATTTACTCCTCCTATAACAAATTTTGATAACTTTTTTTTCTCACTAATGATAATTCCAATAACTCCACCTAATACCGCACTAATTATAATTGCTATTATAGAAATTCTTAAATGTTCTACTGTTAATTCTATAAAAAACTCTTTTCTATCTATATATAGATTTATTAATTCTTTAATTTTTTCTCACCCCTTAAAAGCACTTAATACCAATATATGTATTTAAAATCTTTTATATTAATGATTTTATGCATAAAAAATAGGAGCTACTACAGCTCCTATTTCTATATATACTATTTTATAACTTCACTTGCTTTAACTACATTTATGTTAGTTTTATACTCAACTTCACTCCAGTTAATTCTTTTTGCTATTTTAGCTTCTTCATTAAACTGAACATCTTTAAATAACATTTCCTTAACTTTTTCATATCCAACCATATCCATTAAATGACCACCATGCATATAAACAGGTTGTCCATGTAATACGTATTTAGAGAATGGAATCCAATTTTCAAATATACTTAATAATGTTTCTTCTGTTACATAATCAACAAACACTTTACCTATTCTTGGATTCTTTCTTCCTGTTCTTCCACCAATAGTTATTCTATATAGTTTCTTATCATATCTTTTCATAGCTCTAGTTGGACATACATCTGTACATTCTCCGCAACCTATACAAAGATCTCTATTTATAATCATTTTTCCATTTTCTTCTGTTATAGCACCAACACTGTGTGCTCTACATGTTCTTTCACATCCACCACACTCTACACATCTACTATAATCATATTGTGGAAGTGTAACTCCATATATTCCAAAATCACTCATATGTGCTTTTATACAGTCATTTGGACACCCTGTTATATTTATCTTTATATGATAATGACTTGGATATATTATTTTTTCAAGTTTTTGAGATAATTCTGCTGTGCTAATATTAGCTTTTATACAATGCTCCCCACCAATACATGCTCCAATATTTCTTGCTCCTAATGTTGGATACCCTAAGTTATCTGTTTCCATATCAACATTACATCTTTTAACTTCAATTTCTTCTATATATCCCTTTACTAAAGCATTTACAGCTTCAATATTTTCATACTTTATACCTGGAACATTAAAAGTTTGTCTTGTTCCAAAGTGAAAAGTTCCATTTCCATATTTAGTTGCAATTTCTTGAACTAATCCTAAGTGCTTTGCATCCGTTATTCCTCCAGGAACTCTCATTTGAAACATAAATTCTCCTGGTATTTTTGATTGACGGAAACAATTTGAACGTAATGCCTCTACATTTATATCTTTATTCATAATCCCAAACCCTCCTAATTACTTTCTAACTCTTCAGCTAATCTAGTTGCTGTATTTGCGAAACTTATTAATTTAGGACAAATATCTGTACAACGTCCACATCCTACACACATTTGTTCTTGTGAGTTTTCAGTTTTAGGATTATAAAATTTATCTAAAATCCTTTGTCTAATTCTTGTAGGAACTACTTCCTTTACTGTATGTCCGTTTAATGATTTTGTTTTTACTAATTGACATCCATTCCAAACTCTTCTAATTTCAATCACATTAGAATTATTAACTGGAACCTCTTTTGTATGAAGGCATGTACATGTTGGACAACTTGCATTACAACTTCCACATCCTATACAACGATTTTTATATTCTTCCCAAAGCTTAGAATTCATAACTTTATCTAATGCTTTATAGTCCCATACTTCTAATTTAGGAATCTTCATAACTACGCCATCTTCTTTAGCAAATCTAATATCAAATTCTTCTTTAGTGAATCCATCAGAAATATATTTATCAAAATCTGAATCTTTAACTTTGATAAATATATTTTCTTCAGTAGCTCTTATTCCTAAAGAATAGTTTTCTGTTTCATTTGTCTTTGTTGAAACACAATAACAAGTATCAAAAGCTTTTGGACACTCCATTATCATAAACTTAACTTTTTCTCTTCTTGCCTTATAGAAATCATCTGATAAAAATTTATTATCTATTCTTTCTATTGCATGTACATCACAAGAACGAAGCATTATAATTTTTTTCTTTTCATTATCAGCATCTTCATTTTTTATGATATTTCCATTTATCTTAACTCCATATATATGATTTATTGGTAATAATACTTCTTTTGCTGAATAGTGAGATTTTTTATCAAAAACCACATCATTAAAAGACTCAATTTTACCATATCTAATACTATCTACATTGCTATATCTTCCCTCATTTTTATAAGCTATCGGTGCAAAAATATCATATTCTTCACTTAAGCTTTTTAAGAACATATCTGCCGCTTCTCTTGAAAATTTAATATCCACAAAATCACATCCTCATCAAATTTAATCGAGACTTTCGATTAAAGCAATTATAATTGATAATTCCGTAGAAATACAAGGAATTAAATTTTAATAATGATTCTTTATTAACACAATGTAGTGTTACATCATTCTTTTTTGCTAATTTGTATATTCTAATATATACATTGTATAAATACTTTAAAAAATACCCATTATATATATAAAATTTAATTTTATTATATATATTATAAAATTTCCCTATTATTAAACTATTTTTTTATTTAATTCTAATATTTTCTGAAAAGGCTCTTTTACTAAGAATAATGAACATTATGAATATTATTATTGAAAATATTAGTAATCCCATAAATAAAAACCCTTTATTTATATGATATATAAATGCCGCAACTATTGGTCCTATTGAATATCCTATTGATTCTGAAGCTCCAATAATTCCAAATACTATACCTTTTATATTTTCATTTTCTCCAAACTCTAACAATGAGTTTTGAAGTGCTGAGTTTAAAAATGTTGCACCTAAGAAATAAAAAAATATAACTACTGTAAATAATATTTTTGCTTTTATTATCCATAATAAAAATAAAGTTATAAGCATTACTATAAACGATGCATATAATTGCTTTTTTACACCAATTTTATCACTGACTACTCCTCCAAGAGGTGCAAAAAGACCAAACACAAAAAGGTATATTGAAATTATACATGAAGTATAAAAAGCTGTTCCCCCTAATACTTCCTGTCCATAAAAAGGAAACATTGATACTACACATCCATATATAAAATCTCCAAGCAATGCTACAGCAGATAAAACTATTATTCTTGCTAATAATTTATGCTCTTTTATTTCAGAATATATAACTTTTATTCTACAGCTTAGTGGTTCTTTAGATTCTTTACACTTTGTCATAATCTTTGTTGGCTTTTCTATTTTAAAAATTAAATACAATAGTGATAAAAATATTCCTATTGATGCTAAAATAAATGCTAATGCATAACTATTAAAGTATGCTGAAACAAATCCTCCAATTATTGCCCCTATTCCCCCACCTAATGTAAATACTGCTGATGCATATCCAGTACATTCCCCTCTTTTTCTCTCATCCAAAGATCTTGATAACACTGAAAAAGTTGCTGGTGCTGCCATTCCAAGTACAGCACCTTGAATTATATACGTAATTTTAGCTCCTATCTGTATTTTTATAAAAATATAACTTAAAGGAACTATAGTCATAAGTACTAATGCTCCAATCCATAAAATTTTATCTCCTATAGAGTCTGAGATTATTCCAAATGGAATTTGTGCAATAGCTTTTGCAACTCCATATAATGACATAATTGTTCCAATTACTAATGTTCCTATACCTATAGAATTAAAAAATAAAGGTATTATGGGTATCATAAAACTATAACTTATTCCAAAGAGAAATCTTAATGAACAAAATCTAAACAATTCTTTCTTTTTAAATAAAATATTTTCTTTTATTTTCATAATTAGCCTTTTACTCCTTTAGATATTTTTCTATTTTATAGTTAATCTCTTTTTCTAGTATTCTTTTACTTATCATCTATTATTCATTCTTAAATTATTATTAAAGTATTTTTAATTTATAATTATTTGTTGTTAAATTCTAAAAATTAGATTATAATGAAATAAATTAATTTGATTATCAAAGTATTCTATATTCAAAGTACAAGTTTTTTATTTGTCCACTTATTTTGATATTCAAAATATTTAATTTTCAAAATATTGATTAAGAGAGGTATTTTTTATGAATATTAAACCTTTAATAATAGGAAATTTAAAAGCAAGACTTCCAATAATACAAGGTGGTATGGGAATCGGAGTTTCTCTTTCATCTTTAGCTTCAGCTGTTGCTAGAGCTGGTGGTATTGGTATAATCTCTGCTGCTCAAACAGGATTTAATGATAAAGATTTCTTAAAGAACCCAAAAGAAACAAATTTAAGAACTCTTAAAGAACATATAAAAAAAGCTAAGGAAAATTCAAATGGTGGCGTTATAGGTGTTAATATAATGGTAGTAACTCAAGACTATCAAGATTATGTTAAGGCTGCTATCGATGCTGGTGTTGACCTTATAATTTCGGGTGCTGGAATGCCAACGATGTTACCTAAAATAGTAAAAGATTCTAGTGTTAAAATTGCACCTATTATATCTTCTTTAAAAGCTTGTAAAGTTATACTAAAACTTTGGGAAAGACATAATAATAGACTTCCTGATTTAGTTGTTGTAGAAGGTCCTAAAGCCGGAGGACATCTTGGATTTAAAAAAGAAGATTTAAATATTTCTGATGAAGATTTCGATAATGAAGTTGTTAAAATTTTAGAACATGTAAAGGAATATGAAGTAAAATTCAATAAAAAAATTCCTGTAGTTGTTGGTGGCGGTGTTTTTGATGGAAAAGATATTGCTAAATATTTAAAACTTGGTGCTGATGGTGTACAAATGGCTACTCGCTTTGTTACAACACATGAATGTGATGCTTCTGATGAGTTTAAAAGAGCTTATATCAATGCTAAAAAGGAAGATATTCAAATAGTCTCAAGTCCAGTTGGACTTCCAGGTCGAGCTATCTTAAATAGCTTCGTCTCTAAAACAAAAGAGGGAAATGTACCTGTTAAAAGATGTTATAATTGTATGATTCCATGTAACCCTTCTGACACTCCATATTGTATAAGTCAAGCATTAATTGATTCAGTTCAAGGGAATGCTGATGGAGGATTAGTATTCTGTGGTGAAAATGCATATAAATTAGATAAAATAATTTCTGTTCAAGAGCTTATGAATACTTTAGAAAAAGAAATTTTAGAATCTTAAACCGATATATTTTTACAAAAAATAAACAAGATTGCAATTAAGCAATCTTGTTTATTTTACTTTTATTCTTTATTTTATCTCTACTCTACATATAAGTATTGACTAAATAATAACACCTTTGTTTTGCAAGGTCTCTTTGCGTTTGATAATTAGCTGTTTCTTTAACTATCTGTTCACTATATTGTGCTTCACTTGCTGTAGCTTGCTGATCTTTCTGTTTCAGCCAATCAGCTTGCCCACTTTGAAGTTTACTAAGTTGTGTAGAATTCAAAGTATTTTGTAACTGTGTATAAATTTTATTTAATTCATTATTCCATGCATTATATTGATCTTTTGCTTTTTGCAATTTTTGTTCATAGCTTTGAGCATTTGGATCCATGTTATTTACTGTATTCGTTAATCCATTTAATCCATTTAAATACTTTCCTTTTTGTGAAAATTGAGTTTGCCCTTGTCCCGATGCTCCTAATGATTGTTCTACGCTACTAGCGATTTCAGATACATAAGCTTGCTGCGTACTATTTAAATCTTCACTATCTAATCTCTTAATAACCTCTAAAGCTTTTTGGTATTGTCCACTTGAATATAATGAATTAAGTGTCATTAAATCTTGTTTTGTCTGGTCTGCTCCACTTTGTGCGCCTTGTTTTCCCCCATTAGAATCTAACTGACTCTTAAGTTCATTGACTTTTACCCCTATTGGATATCTCATATAATCTGGGTTTATTCCATCTAAAGTTTGAAGTGCCGCTGATGCATTTCCTGCCTTATACTCACTTTGTGCTTTCAAATAGCATTGTAATATCTGAACTAAATCAGTTGCTTGCTGATTTGTTTTATCTAGTTTAGATACTTCCTCATAGCTATTTAAAGCATTTTGATATTGATCATTTAATACATAGTTATTTCCTTGTGTCATATATTTATTTATCTTATTTATACTTGGTGTCTTTAATTTATAGATAGTTATTATTCCTACAAAAACAATAACTACAATTAATGCTAACAATCTTCTTCTTCTTTTATATTTTAATATATTATTTTTCTTATTTTGTCCTATCTTTTTATTAATGCTTGCACCTGTTTTACTACTAGCTTTATTAATATTATTTTTAGCAGTACTACTTTTAGCAGTATTTTTTTTCTTATTATTTTTAGTAGTGTTATTTTTTTTCTTTATTTGTTTTTTTTGCGATGAAGATCTATTACTTGCATTGGGTTTCATTGTTTTCTTTTGCTTTTTATTATTCACTTCTCTTCGCTCCTTCTACTATTCATCTTCTTGTTAAAACATACAACTAATTATATATGAGTATTTTAAAATTTAGCAAAAGTCAATGAAAGTTCACACTTATTTTACATAAGAATTCCACCTGCTATATAACCACTCATTATTATAAGTAAGTTAAACCCAAACACTCCAACTATAGCAGTTTTTATAAAATCTGAAAATTTTATTCCTATCCCCCCTTCAATCAAAGGTGTAAGTGTTCGTACTCCTGGAATAAATCTTGTGCTAATTCTTCCATATGCATTTCTGGATAGTATTTCTACTTTCTCTATTCCCTTTTCAAACTTAGGAATTTTTTTCACTAAATACTCAATTACTTTACTTCCTGCATATTTTCCTATTAAGTAAAGTATTATATTAGCTAGAAGTGCTGCTATTAAACATATTATTAAAATTATAATTATATTAATATCTCCTTTTTTTGCTATAACACCAACTCCACCAAGTAAAATACCTGCCGCAAGTCCAGGTGTATTTAAATTTTCTAAAAATATCAATATAAATATAATAAAAACTCCATAATTAGAAACTACAGAAAAAATATCATTCATTTTCTTTCTCCTTTAATTCGAACTTATTCTTTCTATATTTTAATAAAAACATCTTAATATTTGCTTAATAGTAACTTATGATATTCTTAAAGATATCTTATTTTTAATACATTAAAATGAGGTCACATTTTGTAACCTCATCATGAACACTTTATTTTTTTTACTTCTATTATTCTATATAGAATTTATTATTAATTCCTTCATTTAAAAGCTTTTGTGCATATTTTTTAGCTAATTCTAATGAATGCAGTTTATAAGAACCACACTGAACTTCATTTTCTGCTGGAATTACTTCTTGTTTTAAAATCTCCTCTAATGAATAATTCAAAGCTTCTATTACTTCATCTACTGGAGTCTCACCAAAAGTCACCATATAAAATCCTGTCTTACATCCCATAGGTGAAATATCAATTAAATCCTCAATTTTATCTCTCATGAATCCTGCTAAAAAATGTTCTAATGTATGAATTCCTCTTTCATCCATCATTTCCTTATTAGGTTGTACAAATCTTATATCAAATTTTGTAACTATATCCCCTTTTTTTCCTTCTTTAATCCCAGCTTGTCTCACATATGGTGCTCTAACTTTTCTATGATCCAATTCAAAGCTTTCTACTTTTTTCATACTTATCCCTTCCTTTTATATATACTTTTTAATAGTTTTTTATTTTGAAATTTATTCTTAATCTTAACTTTTTATACAAATAAATTTTTACTAAAATATCTATCGCCTCTATCTGGTAATATTACAACTACATTTCCTTCATTTATACTTTCTATAAACTCTACGGCACCTGCCATAGCTGCTCCTGATGAAGAGCCTGCTAAAATCCCTTCTTTTTTTGCTAAAAGTTTTGTATATACAAATGCCTTTTCATCGCTAACTTTAATTATTTTATCTATCAATTCCTTTTCTAAAACTTCTGGAATAAAGTTATTACCAATCCCTTCTACTTCATAATTACCATGCTTTCCGCCTCCAATAATAGAGCCTATTGGATCTATTAAAATTCCTTGTACATTTTCTAATCTATCTTTTAAATATTTAACTACTCCTGTAAAAGTTCCCCCACTCCCTGCTCCTGCAATTATATAATCTATTTTTCCATCTAAATCTTCATATATTTCTTTCCCTGTAGTTTCATAGTGTGCTTTAGGATTACTTAAATTTTGGAATTGTTTAAGTGAAATAGAATCTTTAATATCTTCTAAAAGCTCATTAGCCTTTTTTATTGCTCCTTCCATTCCATCCTCTTCTCTAGTATTTATTATTTCTGCTCCTAAAGCCTTCATTATTATTTGCTTTTCAATAGAGAATTTATTTGGTACAACAAAAATTACTTTATAACCTTTATTTAAAGCTCCTAATGCTATTCCTATTCCTGTATTTCCTGCAGTAGCTTCAATAATAGTACTTCCCTTTTTCAAAATCCCCTTTTTCTCAGCATCTTCAATCATATAAATCCCTACTCTATCTTTACAACTTCCTCCTGGATTCTGACCTTCAATCTTTACAAACAAATTTACCCCTTTCTTTATGTTAAAATTATTTATTTTTACTAAAGGAGTTTTTCCTATTGTATCTTTTACTTCATTGTAATAATTCATATTTTTGCCTCCTCTATAGCCTTTAAGATATCTTCTAACAAATCATTTTTATCTTCAATTCCTACAGATAATCTAAGCAAACTCTCTGTAATCCCACTTCTTTCTCTTAATTTCTTTGGAATAGCTGCATGTGTCATACTTGCTGGATGACATAAAAGTGATTCTACTCCACCTAAGCTTTCGCCAAAAGTTATAAGTTTAAGATTTTTTATAAATTTTCTATAATCTATATCTGCTGTTAGTTTAAATGAAATAATACTTCCAAATCCCGATGCTTGTCCTTTTTGAATTTCATATCCAACATGATTCTCCAGCCCAACATAGTAAACCTTTTCTACAAAGCTATTTTCATCTAATTTTTCAGCTATAAACTGTGCATTCTTTTCATGTCTCTCCATTCTTAATCCCAGAGTTCTTATTCCTCTTATTAATAAAAAGCTATCAAATGGTTGAAGTATTCCTCCTGTAGAATTTTGAATAAATCCAATTTCTTCTGCTATTTTTTCACCTTTTGTTACTACTAATCCAGCTACTAAATCACTATGTCCACCTAAATACTTAGTTGCTGAATGGACAACTATATCGGCTCCAAGTTTTATTGAATTTTGAAAATATGGACTCATAAATGTATTATCAACAATTAAATATATTCCTTTTCTTTTAGTAACCTCTGACACCTTTTTTATATCTACAATATCTAAAAGTGGATTTGTAGGTGTTTCTACATATACTGCCTTTACTCTACTATCTATCTTTTCCTCTATTTCTCTATAATCATCAAATATTTCATATTCAATATTAAATCGCGAAAAAATTTTATCTAGTAATCTAAAAGTTCCTCCATATAAATTATTATTTATTAAAATTTTATCTCCACTTCTAAACATACTTAAAACTGCTGTTATTGCTGCAAGTCCTGATGCAAATGCAAATCCTTTTTCTCCCTCTTCTAAATCAGCAATTAATTTTTCTAAAGCCTCTCTAGTTGGATTTCCACTTCTTGAATATTCATAATCTCCTCTTTCACCAATCCCATATTGTTTATAAGTTGATGTCTGATAAATTGGAACATTTACTGCTCCTGTATTTTTATCAAATGATATTCCCCCATGTATTAATAACGAATCTTTTCTCATTTTTCTTTCCTCCTATAATTTAATAGCTTCAGCTAAAAATATTCCCGGTTTTATTTTTTCTCCAAAACTTGATTCACCAATTGCCTCTAGTCTTGTATCTTCCATATTAAATTCCTTGAATCCAACATCTAAATACCATTTTTGGAGCTCTATTTCATTAAATCCTAACCAAACATCAAACATTTCTTCCTTTGCCCATTCTCCTTCATGTTTCATAACATCTGTTATGACAACTCTTCCACCTATTTTTAGTATTCTATGAATTTCTTTCAATACTAAGTTAGGATTATGTGCATGATGTAGTGCCATATTCATAAACACTATATCTACTGATTCATCAAATAAAGGTATTTTTTCAAAATTACTCTTCAATAGATAAATATTATTTATTTCTTTAATTTTTATCTCTCTATTTAATTCATTAAGCATATTTTTAGATACATCTAATGAAAAAACTATACTTGCCTTTTGACTAGCCTTTAGACTCATAAACCCTGTTCCTGCTCCTAAATCTGCTACTACTTTTCCATTTAAATCATACTTATTTAAAACTAAATCTCTAAGTTCCTCTTTAAAATAGGATCTACTTAATGTGTTCCATTCATTTGCTATTCCATTAAAATATTTTTTTGAATTCATATATAACTCCCCCTAAAACATCTATGCCTTTAAGCCATTGTTTTATAGTATTTTTAATTTATATAGTTTCTGTGCACTAAAATTATTATTTTTAAATATAAAAAAACCCGTCTCTAAATAAATTAGAGACGAGTTATAAAAATCGCGGTTCCACTCTAGTTCAAATATATAAAAATATATATTTACACTCACTTTCTGATACTAACATATCATATCACTATAACGGGTGAACCCGGAAAACTCTACTATTACTTCGAATCTCTGCTCTAAAGCGCACTTCATCTTTTTTATAATTAAAAAGCTCACACCACTTGCTTTTCTCTCTGTGAATCTCCAAAAGATTACTTTACTTTTTCATTGCATTTTATTCTTACTATTTCTATCAGATTACTTGTTTATGATTATATTATTATCATAAATAAAAGTCAACCTCTTTTTATTTTTTTATTGCCCCTTTTAAATATTCATCAAAATATGTTCCACACTTTTTTACTTCTCCAAGAACTCTACTTATTCCATACTCATTTTCAAACCAATTCCCCTTAGAAATCCCTTGTGTATTTACTGGTACTATATAAAATTTCACTTCTGGAAATGCCCATGAATACGTCATTAAAACTCTTCTTGCATGAAAAGCTTGACAACAAATTATAGCTTTTTTAACTTTTATTTTCTCTTTTTCTAAAATTCTTTGTGAAAAAAACGCATTTTCTTTAGTATTAGTAGATTCATCTTCTTCTATAATATCCTCTTTAGCTACACCATTATCTATTAATACTTTTTTACAAAATTCACAATCAGTCTCATATATCCCTTCATATCTTGTCCCTTTAGTATTCTCACTTATAAATCTATTATTCTTAGATGAATACTTTCCTGCTGGCATTATCTTTTTTGCAAATCCTTTTATATATAATTCACTAGCCTTTTCAGATATCTCATACTTTGATGCACCTGGTATGAATATAATATCTGCTTCCACTGGCTTATCTTCTACAAATATAAAATTTGTAATATCATCTATGACTCTCATTTCAATTCCATCTCCCTAATATAATTAATGCTTGTTTATCTATTTAAATAAACAAGCATTTTACTTTTATTTTCTTTTTGATAACTCTATTTTTTCCATTTCTTTCTCGTCTTTTGATAATCCTACTTCTTCCATTTCCTTTTCACCTTTTCCATCTCTTGCAAAAACTAATCTTGTTACTGATTCTTCTTCTGATGTTTTGGTTGATGCAAATGGATTTACACATTCTAAAACTTCTTCTATCTCTTCTATAATTCCTTCTTTTTTCATCTTCATTTCTCCTATCTTTAAGGATTCTCTATTTCTTATTATTTTTTAATTATATAACTTATTTTCTTTATCTTTTTTTCTGTAATTTTATAATCTTTGTTATACCTCTCCATATATCTACGGATTTATTACCTCTAGTAATTAATTACTAATAAAATTTTATAGTTACTTCTCTTTTATTCTCTATTTCTCATTTCAAAAGTTTAATAATCTCATTTAATTTCCTGAACTTTCATATGCTGCTAAACCTTTAACCCATACATAATAAGCTATTAAAATAAATATAACTCCTACTACTAATGTTAACATTATCCCTTCAAGAAAATTAATTTTCCCTAGCAAATATGCAGCTGGATAATATCCTGTAAAAGCAAATGGAACTATAAATGTCAATATTCCTTTTATTCCACCTGGATATATAGATACAGGGTATTTTGCAAATCCTGCAAGTTCATATCCAATTCTCATACAGCTAAAACTATCTTTTATCCAAAAAGCAATTGATGCTGTTATAAGCTTTATTGCAGTATAAATTAAAGTTCCACCAATTACAGCAATTATAAATCCTATTACAAACATAACGCTAACTTTCAAATCTAGCTTTACTCCTGTATAAATTACAAGTATAAATCCTATAACAAGTTCTCCAAATCCATCTGGTTGAAATCTAGTTGCTATTACTTGAAATAATGGATTTAGCGGTCTTAAAAGATATCTATCAACTTCACCTTTTACTATAGATACTCTACTAAAAAGCCATAAATAATCTGTAAAAATATGATCTATTCCTCTTGGAATTTGTGAAAATCCATATATAAATAAAATCTCATCAAAAGACCATCCTTTTAAATCTGGAATATTATTAAATACTAATCCAATAAATATTAATGATGTTCCTTGAACTAAGAAAAAACCAAATAATCCAAATATAAAATCTCCTCTATATTCCATTAATGTTTTTAAATATTGCTTCAAAAAGCATCTATATACATAAAAATATCTTTTCATCCTTTTAGCCCCCTTGTATAGTTAATTTATAAGCTAATCTATTCCAAATTAATTTTGATAAGACAGACATTATAAATACCCAAATAACTTGCAATACTATCATTTTCAATGCATAAATTGCATCGTATTTTCCTAGATATATCATTGCTGGAGTATATATTATTGAACTAAAAGGTAATAGACTAAATATTTTTTCCACTATACTTGGAAAGAATGTTAATGGAATAAGTGCTCCTGATATAAGCATTACTATAGCATTTGCAATTTGGCTAAGCCCCCAAACATTATAAAATTTAAAAGCTAACAACCCAAACATATAACTATAAAATGAGTTTATTAAAAACCCTAAAAACATACTTATAAAAAATAAAACTATTTGTATAATTCCTATGTGCATTCCCTTATAAAATGAGTAAGCCGTTACTATTATAAATCCTGGTAAAAATAAAAATATAAAATTAAACAAAAATCCACCAAAACTCATAAACATTATTCTTTTTCTATAATTTATAGGCTTAATAAGTTCCATAGCTATAGATCCATCCCAAACTTCACCTCTTACAACCATTGTGCAGTTAGATGATGTTATTATACCTATTACAAAAGTTATCATTACATATATAAGCATGTCATTTAAAGTGAATCCTTTCATAATTCCCTTAGATGAACTGCTATAAATCGCTTTCCATAAAAAGAAAGTAACGCTTACAATAATTATATTTCCTATAGTTCCTAGAAAAATATTTGCATTATATGCCATACTTCTTTTTAAACTTCCCATAGAAAAGGCTAAATATATTTTATTTTTTTTGTAAAAATTCATATATCTACACCTCATCTCTATATATCTTTTTAATTATTTCCTCAAGGCTTGTTTCTTCTATAGTAAAATCAACTATATTAACTTTATGAATAATTTCACTTATAATTTCTGATGAAGTAGTCTTATTTCTATTAAATTTAACTATAATTTCTCTATCCCCAATTTCCTCAATTAAATCCTTTTCATTTAAGGATAGCATTTCCCCTATATTTAATTTATTCTTTAATGTTTCTTTTATTTTTATATTTAAAATCTTTATAAATCCAAACTTATTTTTTATATCTTCTAAATCTCCATCATAAAGCTTTGTTCCTTTATCTATAATTATTATTCTGCTACAAAGTTCTTCAATATCACTTAAATCATGTGTAGTTAAAATTACTGTTGTATTATACTTCTCATTTAAAATTTTTATAGCTTCACGCACTCTTTCTTTCACAACTACATCTAATCCTATTGTAGGTTCATCTAAATATAAAACTTTCGGTCCATGTATTAGTGATGCTGCAATATCTGCCCTCATTCTTTGCCCTAATGAAAGTGTTCTAACAGGCCTTTCCATAAAATCTTCAAGCTCCAAAACACCATTTAAAAAGCTCATTTTCTCATTAAAATCTTCATCACTAATATCATATATTACCTTTAAAATTTTAAAAGTTTCTCTCAGTGGAATATCCCACCACAATTGAGTTCTTTGTCCAAATACAACACCAATATCTTTTGCATTCTTCTCTCTTTCTTTATACGGCACTCTTCCATTTACTGTAACCTTACCTTCTGTTGGTGTCAAAATTCCTGTCATCATCTTTATAGATGTTGATTTTCCAGCTCCATTTGAACCAATATATCCTACAACTTCACCTTCATCAATTGTAAATGAAATATTTTTCACCGCACTTTTAACTTCATACTCATTACTAAATAATCCTTTAAATGCTCCCTTTAATCCTTCTCCTTTAACTTTAATTTTAAAATCTTTACTCAGGTTCTCTACCGTTATCATTTTATCCCCTCCTTTTGAAACGATTCCATTTTTAGTTAAACATTTACATCTACCTTTATATTCTACTACTTTTTTTCTCTTATATATTTCAAATTCTAATTTTTTACTTTTTTTTAATATTTTATATTCTATGGATTTTATAAAAAATAAGACTACAATTTTAAATTGTAGTCTTATTTCCATTATTTAGTTAAATATGCTATTAATAATTTTATTGTACTTTCTAATGCAGTATAATGTGTTCTTTCCATTCCATGACTTGCATGTACTCCTGGTCCTATAAGTGCTCCTCTTATATTGTTTCCACCTCTAAGAGCTGCTCCTACATCTGAACCATATCTTGGATAAATATCTACTGCATATTTTAAATCATTTTCTTTTGCTAAGTTTATTAAATCTGAAACCATATTATAGTCATATGGTCCTCCTGAATCTTTAGCACAAATACTCACATCATATTCTGTACAAGTTAAATCGTCTCCAATACAGCCCATATCAACAGCTATCATTTCAGTTATATCTTCTGGAATATATGATGATCCATGTCCAACTTCTTCATAAGTTGAAATAAATAATTTAGTAGTATACCTTGGTGTTATATTTTCTCTTTTAAATACTTCTAATAAACTAATAAGGCAAGCTACACTTCCTTTATCATCTATAAATCTTGATTTTAAAAATCCACTCTTTGTTACTGTAGTTTTAGGATCTATAAAAATGAAATCTCCTACACCAATTCCTAGATTCAATACATCCTCTTTATTTTTTACTATTTCATCTATTCTTATTTCCATATTTTCAGGATCTCTTTTTTTTGATGCTGCATCTTCATAAACATGAACTGCTGCACTAGTAGATAAAAACGTTCCTGTATACTCTCTTCCATCGCGAGTTCTTATACTACAATATTCCGAATCTAAAGTTGGAACAATTGGTCCACCAATCAAAGTAAATTTTAAAGTTCCACTGCTAGTAATAGACCTTACCATTGCACCTAATGTATCTACATGAGATGATAATCCAATAGTTTTTTCATTTGATTTTCCTTCTATTGTAATTATTCCACAGCCTTTATTAGTTCTTTCAAACTTATATCCAAAGTTATTAACTTTTTTTTCAATCATATCCATTATTTCAAAACAAAAACCACTAGGACTGTTAAATTCTAATAACTCTTTAGCTGTATCTAATACAAAATCTTTTTTTATTTCCATTTTTAACGCTCCTTTTTACTTACATATTAGAAAATTGGCAGTTATTCAACTGCCAATTTTCTCTATATCTATATATTAGTTTTTTTCTGGTATTATAACAAGTATACATTTTGTTTTTTTAGCAACTTGTGCTGTAACAGAACCTACTATTGCAGCAAATTTTTTCTTTGTATTTTTTGCCATAAGAATTAAATCTATATTTTTATCTTCAACATATGCAAGTATTTCATCAGCAGCATATCCAAATGAAAGTTCCGATGTACTATCAAATTCTTTTATTATATCAGCAGCTTCATTTAAAACTCTTGTTCCAATTTCTTCTGCTTCTTTTATTTCTTCTGTGACTGCCATTCCATCCATGAATACTATTTCTCTAACATGAAGTAAAACTACTTCTACTTTATTTGGATCATATAAATCTTTTAAATATTGTAATGATATTAAGCTTTTTTCACTTCCATCAATTGGTATTAACGCTCTTCTTTTGTTCATAGTAAATCACTCCTTCATATTTCTTTAAATTAATTATACCAAATTTTAATCCAAAATTTCACATCAAACTTTATTTAAAACTTTATTCATTTTATATTTCCTGAAAATATAATACTATTCAAATAAAATTTTTCTATTTTCTACATTAAGATAGCATTATTATTTCCCAAATAAGTTATTTTATGAATTCTTTTTTATAAAATAAAAAACTGGCTTAAGCCAGTTTTCTATTCCTCTATCTCAACCTCTACTCCATAGTGATCTGAAATAATTTCTTTATTCATATCATTAAAAATAGTATTACATTTTAAAACTTTCATTTTTTCTGTTACAAATACTATATCAATTCGTAATTTTTCTTTATTTCCTTCCCAACCTGCTATTTCACATTCAATAGTTACTCCACTATCTTTTTCTCTAGCTAAACTATAACTATCTACAAGCCCTAAGTTTTTCAACATGTCATATCCTTCTTTTTGGGTAAATGCATTATTATTAAAGTCACCCATTAAAATAGCTTTCTTTTTTCTTTCTTTAATCTTATTTGCTAAGTTTTCACATTGTACTTCAAAAGGTTCTTCATCATCATTAAACCATCCTAAATGACATGAATAAATATCTGTATCACCTACTGTTGCACACAGTATTTTTCTTGTTTTCCAAAAATATTTATCATTACTCTTCGTTAAGAAAAAACTTTCTTTGTTCTTCATTTCTTGCTTAGTAAGTAAACATAACCCTTCTTCGTAAATATCATATCCTATATGAGAAAAGTCCCAGAAGAAGTCATATATGACTCCTCCTAGTTCTTTTATCTTTTCTAATAAAATTAATCCATAATTATCTATTTTTATATTCTCATATGCTATTTCCGAATCTATTTTTTGACTTACTTCTTGAAGTGAAATTATATCATAATCATTTTCTATAATCGTCTTTGCTAAAATCTCTATTTTCTCTAATTGGTTTTCCTCTTGCCATGAATGGCAATTTAAAGTAAGTAATTTCATTTTAAACTCCTAAAATATCCTGAACATTCGATTTTAAAATATCTGCTTTAGGTCCATATATCGCTTGTACACCTTTATCTTTTAATATAAGTCCTACAGCTCCATTATCTTTCCATGCTTTATCATCTGCTACTAAAGATAAATCTTTTACTGTAACACGCAATCTTGTCATACATGCATCTACATCTACAATATTTTCTTTTCCACCTAAAAGTTCTATTGCTTTTACAGCTATTTCATCTTCGCTTACATTTGCTTCCTTAGCCTTAACTTCTGTATCTTCTGAATCTATATAATTTCCTTGTCTACCTGGTGTAGCAATTTTAAATTTCTTTATTAAGAAATTAAATGCAAAGTAATTTAAGAAGAAGAAAATTCCTGATGTAACTATAAAGTTTATTATGTCTCTAACTAGTCCTGCATTTACCATAAGCGGCATACGCGTTAAAAGTTCTATTCCACCAAAAGCATGGACTCTTAAATTAATTATATCTGCCATTGCAAATGCTATTCCTGTTAAAAATGCATATACTCCATATAAAATTGGTGATACAAACATAAACATAAATTCTAAAGGCTCTGTTACACCTGTTAATAAAACTGCTATTGCTGCTGAGAAAAATACTGATTTATATTTTTTCTTTTTATCCGCATCTACATTTTTAAACATTGCTAATGCTATACCCATTAATGATGCACATGATCCTATAACTTGCCCTGCTTTAAATCTAGCTGGAGTTACTGTAGCTAAAAGATTATTATAAGATGCCATATCTCCTGCTTGTTTAAAATTATTCAAATCTGTAATCCATGCAAGCCATAAAGGATCTTGTCCTGCTACTACAGCTCCTGATGCTGCCTGATATACTCCTCCAAGCTCTGTATAATTTATTGGAATAGTTAACATATGGTGTAATCCAAATGGTAATAATAAACGTTCTAACATTCCATATAAAAACGGTGCTAAGATTGGTGCTGTATCTTTAGATGCTGCAAGCCACACTCCAAAACTATTTAATCCATATTGTATAAATGGCCATATTAAAGCTAAAATAACGGCTGCTACTGTTGAACCTACAATAACTACAAATGGAACAAATCTTTTCCCATTGAAAAATGCTAATGCATCAGGTAATTTATTAAAATTATAATATTTATTATATAATGCTGCTCCTAAGAAACCTGCAATAATCCCTACAAAAACCCCCATATTTAATGCTGGTGCACCAAGTACTGATATAAAGTAGTCTTTAGTTAACAACGTTTGTCCAAAAAGTGTTGTAATAGTCGCTGTTGAATCTGGTGCTATCATTGCTGCTGTTATTCCAAATATAGCTCCTGTAATTCTATTAATTAATATAAATGAAATTGCACCTGCAAAAGCTCCTCCAGCTTTTTCTTTAGCCCAAGAGCCTCCAATCGCTACTGCAAATAATAAGTTTAAGTTACCAATTATCCCCCAACCGATATCTTCCATAACTCTAGCTATAGTTTTTACAAATTCAACATCAATATAGATACCCATGACTTTTCCTATAGATATCATAAGTCCAGCTGCTGGCATAACTGCTACTACAACTAATAATGCCTTACCAAACTTTTGCCAAAAATCAAATGAACCAAGTTTAAATTTTTTCATATCTTAAATCCCCCTACCCTTTTTTAAAACTAAACTTTATATACTCTACATTCATAAGGTTTTAATCTGAACTTATTTAAAGTTTCCTCTTCTAAAACCTCATAATTATTTATCATTAAATTCTCATATTTAAGTTTTTCTTTTGCATACTCATATTTAGCATTTTCTTCTGTTAAATTAACTATTATCACATATTTTTCATCATTTAAATTTCTTTCATAAGCAAATATCTTTTTATCCTCTTCTAAAATCGGATTAAATCCTCCATATATTAAAGCTTCATTATTGTTCCTAAGTTTTATAAGTTTTTTATAGAAATTTAAAATTGAATTGCTATCTTCCTCTTGTGCCTCTACATTTATACTCTCATAATTTTCATTTATTTTAATCCAAGGCTTTCCAATTGTAAAACCTGCATTTTTCTCATTTGACCATTGCATTGGTGTTCTTGCATTATCCCTAGATGTTGCATACACCTCTTCCATTGCTTCTTCTTTAGAAATATTATTTTGCATTCTTTCTTCAAATACATTAATACATTTTATATCGCTATATTCTTTTATATTTTCAAATTTAACATTCGTCATTCCTATTTCTTGTCCTTGATATATAAAAGGTGTTCCCATTTGAAGGAAATAGCAAGTTGCAAATGCTTTTGCTGATTGTACTAAATATTCTTTATCATTTCCCCATGTTGATACACATCTTGGAATATCATGATTTTCTATAAATAAAGCATTCCATCCATCTTTTTCTAAGTCTTTCTGCCACCTTATCATGACATCCTTATATTTTTTAGGATTAAATCCTTGTCCTTTTTCATAATCCCAAAGATGTAAGTGTTCAAATTGAAAAATCATATTAAACTTTCCATCATTCTCACTCACCCATTCATGAGCCTCATTTGATTTTACACCATTTGCTTCTCCTACCGTTACGATATTATAGTTATCAAATGTTTCTTCTTTTAGTTCTTTTAGATATTTTTGTATTCCCTCTACATTCATATGTTTATCAAAAGATGATACATATTGTAAGTTTTCAGGATTATCTATATCTCTAAGTCCTTCTTCCTTTTTTATATGACTTATTGCATCTACTCTAAATCCATCAATTCCTTTATCTAACCACCAATTTATAGTATTATAAACTTCTTTTCTAACATCTTCATTATCCCAATTTAAATCTGGTTGCTTTTTAGTAAATAGATGCATAAAATATTGTTCTCTTTCCTCACAATATTCCCATACCGATCCTTTAAAAATACTCTCCCAGTTATTTGGCTCTAATCCATTCTTTCCATCTCTCCAAATATACCAGTCAGCTTTCTCATTATCTCTAGATTTTTTAGATTCTATAAACCATGGATGCTCATCACTTGTGTGATTTACAACTAGATCTATAATAAGTTTCATATTTCTCTTATGTACTTCTGATAACAATAACTCAAAGTCTTCCATTGTTCCAAATTCATCTAATATTTCTTTATAATCGCTTATGTCATATCCATTATCATCATTTGGAGATTTATACATAGGACAAACCCATATAAGTCCAATTCCTAAGTCTTTTAAATAATCTAATTTCTCAATTATTCCATTTATATCTCCAATTCCATCCCCATTAGAATCTTTAAAACTCTTAGGATATATTTGATAACCAACTAATTCTTTCCACCAATATTTTTTCATATTTTTCTCCTTTCCTTGTGCAATCGTTTGTCTTATAATTCAAAAAAATATAACATTTGTAAACATTTTCTTAATTTTATAAACTAATAATAGCAATTTAATTAACTTTATTCAACTCTTATTTACAGTCAATTTTTAAATTTATCATTATTTTCCTTTAATTATCTTTCATTTAATGCAAACGCTTGCTCATTAATTATAAATATTTTATTTTATATTTTCAAGAACTCTTTTTTAATTCACTCTTTTAAACTTTTATTTTAATTTCATAAATACCAATAAAAAAATGCCCACTTTATATGTTAAGTTGGCACTTTTTCTCTTATTATTTAAACTCAATGTTCTTTTCATATATAAAATTATTTTCTTTCTATAAATTTAGTTTCTACTATTTTATTTTTTTCTTCTATTTCTTCATTATCTAAATAATCAATTAAAAGTTTTGCTGCTTCATATCCTAATTTACTTCCATTTATATCTATAGATGAAATTGGTGGATTTTGATATTGAGTAATAGGTGTATTATTAAATCCTATAATTTCTATTTCTTTAATATTGTTTGCAAATAAATATTTATTTGCTCCTACTGCAAGTAAATCTTCTGTTCCTATTATAGCTGTTGGTTGTTCTTTCTTTAAAATTTGGATTATTCCTTTCTCTCCATCTTTTTCCGAAAAACTTTCACCTTCATAGATCAGCTCTTTTTTAAGTTCTATCTTATTCTCTTTCAAAGCATTCTGGTATCCCTTAAATCTATCTTTAGATACTTTTAAATCTCTATTTCCACCTATAAATGCTATTTTTTTATGTCCTTTTTCTATTAATTTATTTGTTATATTATAGGTTGCATTAATATTATCATTATCTACCCATAATGCTTCCTTTATATCCGGTGTTCCTATTACTACAAATGGGAATTTTATTTTTTGCAAGTATTCAATACTTTTATCATTATCTCTAACTGTTAAAAGACATATTCCATCTAATAAATTATTAGATACAAATTCTTTTACATTTTTAAGTTCATCCTCTTCAGTCTTTCCAAATGCATACATAAGATAATATTTTTCTTCGTCTGCTGCTATACTCATTCCCATCATCGCTTCAACAAAAAATGGATTTGAAAAGAAAGAACTAGCTTCTTTAGGAATGATAACACCTAATATTCTGCTTTTGTTGCTTACTAATTTTCTGGCAAGCTCATTCGGCTTATAATTTAATCTTTGAATTACTTCATTAACTCGCTTCTTTGTTTTTTCACTAATTCTTCCACTATCTGATAAAACTCTCGATACTGTGGAAGTTGCAACATTTGCTTCTCTTGCTACATCTTTTATAGTTACTTTCATAATTTTATACCCCCAAACTTTCTCTCTCTTCTCATTTATTTCAGTATCTATACTTTATATAGATTACACCTTATACCTTTATGTACATTATTAATTCTATCATAATGTAGCCATTTATATAACACTAGAATACAACTAAGGCTATTATACTAAAATAGCATAATAGCCTTTATATAAATATTTATTTAGGAGTAATCTTTATTTATTTTCTTTTTTGTCAATATGCCAAATATCTTTGCAGTATTCAACTATAGTCCTATCTGAAGAGAAAATTCCTGCATTACACATATTTTCAAAACAGATTTTTGCCCATGCTTTTTTATTTTTATATGCTTTAAATACTCTATCTTCTGTTTCTTTAAAGCTTTCAAAATCTGCTAATAAGTAATATTGATCATTTTCATCTATTAATGATTCATATAAATCTTCATAAAGTCCTGTTTCTTCATCATCAAATGTTCCATCTATTAATGTATCTATAACACGTTTTAAACTCTTATCTTTTTTATAATAATCTTTTGATTTATATTTATCTTCAATTTTTTTAATTTCTTCAACAGTTAATCCAAATATAAAGTTATTTTTTTCTCCTGCTTCTCTAACTATTTCTACATTTGCCCCATCCATAGTTCCAAATGTAGGTGCCCCATTTAGCATAAATTTCATATTCCCTGTTCCTGATGCTTCTTTTCCAGCAGTTGAAATTTGTTTTGAAACATCTGCTGCTGGGAATAGTTTTTCTGCATAAGAAACTCTATAATTTTCTACAAATACAACTTTAATTTTTCCGTTTATTTCTTCATCATTATTTATAAGATTTGCTACATCATTTGTAAATTTAATTATAGCTTTTGCTCTCTTATATCCTGGGAAAGCTTTTGCACCATAAATAAATGTTACAGGTGGTATATCCATAGTCTTATCTTCTTTTAATCTATAGTAAAGGTCTAAGACATATAAAGTATTTAATAATTGTCTCTTATATTCATGTAGTCTTTTAACTTGAATATCAAAAATTGAATCTGGATTTAATTTTATTCCGCTATTTTGTTCTATATAATTTGCTAATTGAACTTTTTTAGCTTTTTTAATTTCCATAAATCTATTTAATATTTTTTCATCATCTGCATACTTTTCTAAAGATTTTAATTTACTTAAATCTTTTACCCATGATTCATCACCGATAAGTTCAGTTATAAGTTCAGATAATTCTTGGTTACAAAGTCTAAGCCATCTTCTTGGAGTAATTCCATTAGTTTTATTTTGGAATTTATTTGGATATAACTTGTACCAATTATTAAGTTCTGTATTTTTTAAGATTTCTGTATGAAGCTGTGCTACTCCATTTACAGCAAATCCAATATGAATTGCTAAATTAGCCATTCTAACTTTTTCATCTTCAATTATTTTAAATTCTTCTATTTCATCTTCAGTATATTTTTTCTTTTCTAAGATTTTCACAAATCTTTTATCTATTGCTTCTATTATTTCTAATATTCTTGGTGATAATTCTTCAACTAGTTCTATATCCCATTTTTCTAATGCTTCAGCTAAAATAGTATGATTAGTATATGCAAATATTTTTTCAGCATAACCCATAGCATCTTCTATTTTCACACCTTTTTCGTCTACTAAAACTCTTATAAGTTCTGGTATTCCTATAACAGGATGTGTGTCATTTAATTGAATAGCTGCATAGTCTGAAAGCTTTGAATAATCTGTTCCATGATATTGTTCAAATTCTCTTACTATATCTTGTACCGATGCACTTGCTAAGAAATATTGTTGCTTTAATCTAAGCATTTTTCCTTCTTTTTTGTCATCATTAGGATAAAGTATTCTTGTTATATCATCAGCTTTATTTTTTAAACTTACTGCTTTATCATATTCTCCATCATTAAAAGCTTCAAAATCTAATTCTTCCATAGATTCGCACTTCCATAATCTTAATGTGTTTATATTTTTATTATCATACCCTATAATAGGTGTATCATAAGGCACTGCAAATACTTTCATTCCTGCAAATGTTATTTCTATTTTTTCTGATTCTTTTCTTATACTCCATGGATCACCATATTTTAACCAACTATCTGCTGTTTCAAATTGGAATCCATCTTTAAAATATTGCTTAAATAATCCATTTGAATATCTAAGACCATATCCTCTAATTGGCATTTCCATAGCTGCTGCTGAATCCATAAAACAAGCTGCAAGTCTTCCAAGCCCACCATTTCCAAGTGCTGCATCTTCTTCTGCTTCTTCCACTTTATTAATATCTATATTAAGTTCATCTAGTAAATCTTTAACTTCTTTGTACATTCCCATACTTATTAAGTTATTTCCTAGTGCTCTTCCCATTAAATATTCTGCTGAAAGATAGAACGCTTGCTTTCCTTGTCTATATAAATCTGTTGTTTCTTCCCATTCATCCACTATTCTTTCTAATAATGAACTTGAAAGACTAACCATTATTTCTTCTTCATTAGCTCTTTTTATATCTACACCAAATTTTATTTTTAAATTTTTTTCTAAATCTTTTCTTAATGGACTACTCATACTATTAACCCTCCCATATAATCTTGTAAGATTATATAACTTTCTTTCTAATTCTTTTGTTAATACTCCTTCTTTCATTCTCCAACACCAATTACCACCTAGCGTTGATGGAGTATTCATTCTTCCTTCATTTCCTATCTCTAAAAGATCTTGCATTGTGGCTATTGATACCTCACTTGGAGATGACCAAATAGCTTTTATATTTTTAAATCCTATTTCATCTTCATTATTAATTTCTAAAAATTCTTTTGCTCTTCTACCATCTTTATTAAATTTATTATTTAAATACCATCCCTTTGATGTTTCATTATCATGTGTTCCTGCATAAGAAACAGAGTTTACTTTATGGTTATATGGTAAATCTTTTGAGTTATACTCACCAAAAGCAAATTGCAGAATATTCATCCCCTTAAATCCAGTTTCCTTTTTAAACTCTAAAAATTCATCTGTTATAACACCTAAATCTTCAGCAATTATATTTACATCACCAAGTTCCTCTTTAATCTTATTGAATAATCTTATTCCAGGTCCTTTGGTCCATTTACCATTTCTTGCTGTTTCATCTTCTGCTGGTATTTGCCAATAAGAGTTAAATCCAATAAAATGATCTAATCTTAATACATCATATAATTTCAGATTTTCTCTAATTCTCATTATCCACCAAGCGAATCCTTCTTTTTCCATTTCAGCCCAATTATATATAGGGTTTCCCCAAAGTTGTCCATCTGCTGAAAAACAATCTGGTGGACATCCAGCTACAAACTTAGGATTATTATCCTTATCTACTTTAAACATTTTAGGATTTACCCACATATCTGCACTATCTTCTGAAATATAAATTGGTAAATCTCCGATGATTTCTATACCACTTTCATTTGCATAAGTTTTTAATTCTTTCCACTGTTTAAAAAACTCATACTGTATAAACTTATAGAAGTCAATTTTCTCTTTTAAGGCTTTTCTATATTTTTTAAGAGCTTTGTCTTCCCTATTTCGTATATCTTTATCCCACTCTCTCCAAGCTTTTAAATCCATTTCCTCTTTTATAGCCATATATTCACTATAGTCTTTTACCCAAAACTCATTTTCTTCTATAAATTTATAATATTCTTTATCATCTAATTTTTTAAATCTTTCATATGCCTTATATAAAATTCCTTCTCTTACATTAAATAATCTTCCATAATCGACTTCTTCTCTATTTTCACCAAAGTCTACATCTATATATTCATCTTCTAAAAGTAATCCTTCATTTTTAAGTGTTTCTAAATTTATAAAATTAGGATTTCCTGCTATTGATGAAAAACATTGATATGGTGAATCTCCATAACTCGTATGCCCTAGAGGTAGTATTTGCCAATATTTTTGTCCACTTCTAACTAGAAAATCTACAAATTCATATGCTTCCTTACCAAATGAACCGATTCCAAAATCATTGTTAAGAGAAGATATGTGAAGTAAAATCCCACTACTTCTTTTATTCATTATAATCCCTCCATCTTATTCTATTAACGGGGGCATCCACGATAGCCCCCTCTTCAATCTTCTATGACTTACCTTTTGATAACTCTGTTTTTAATTCTATATGCCTATGAGAACTTTTATTTTTTATTAAATCAATAATCATATTAGCACCTATTTCTGCCATTTCCTCTATAGGCTGAATAACCGTAGTTATTGTTGGATTATAAAATTTAGCTATATCCATTCCATCAAATCCTGATAAAAATATATCTTTACCAACTTCAAATCCTGAATCAATAATAGCTTTTGCACATCCTGTTGCCATAATATCTGATGTACAAAATATTCCGTCTATATTTTGCCCCCTCTTTAACAACTCTATAGTTGCTTCATAAGCACCTTCTGCCGTATAACTTCCATAAGCTACATTTTCCTCTTTGAATTTTAAATTATTTTCCAAAAGTGTTTTCTTATACCCTAAAAATCTTTGGCTACTAATCATTGAATTATCATTTGCCCCTAATATAATTCCAATATTTTTAGCACCTTTTTCAACTAAATATTTAGTTGCTATTTTAGATGAATCTACTTGATTTATGCAAACTGATGAGAAATTTGTTATATTATCATCTACATAAGATTTATTTGGTGACACTAATACAAGTGGTACTTCAACATCTTTAAAAGTTTCATCTGATATTATATCTATATCACACCCCAAGTATATTAATCCTTTTAAATTTACTGATTTGCAAAGACTTATAACTCTTCTCACTTCATTATCCCCAGCCTCAACAAAGTCATTTTGTCTAAGTACTATATTATATCCATCAGTAGATAATATTTTATTTATTATAGTTACCATTTCATAAAAAAACGGTGTAAATACTCCTCTTATTAAAACGCCTATAGAATTTGAATTTACTGAATTCTTTTTTAAATTTACTGCGCTTTTATTTGGAATATAGTTTATCTCATTTATTACATCCATTACTTTTTTTCTAGTAGATTCTTTTACATTTGGATGGTTATTTAAAACTCTTGACACGGTTCCTACTCCAACACCTGCCATTTTTGCTATATCTTTTATATTCATATTAAGTTCCTCCATACTAATTGTTATTTTCACCAAAATATATTAGTACTAAGATTATATCATTAATATTAGAATATTGTTATTTGAGTCTCCTCATCAAAAATATGAAGGTCTTTAACATTAATCTTTAAATCAATGTTATCTCCTACTAGCATTTCAGTTTCACCTTGTTTTTTTACAATTATTGTTTTTTCACCTATTGTTATATGAAGACAAATTTCTCCACCTAGGTTTTCAATAAGTTCTAGTCTTCCTTTAAAATTTATACATTCTTCTGCTGGAATATTGGCATCTTCATAATGTATTTTTTCTGGTCTTATTCCAACTAAAACTTCTCCATCCTTAGATCCAAAGTTAGATACTTTTTCACATTGCTCTTTTCTAAGTTTAACTTCATTTGATCCTTGTACCGATAAGAATTTTTCTGCACTTCTTGAATCTAATTTTCCGTATAAGAAATTCATTTGAGGACTTCCTATAAATCCTGCAACAAACATATTTGCTGGATTATTATATATACCTCTTGGTGTGTCTATTTGTTGAATTTCCCCATCTTTCATAACTACTATTCTTGTCCCTAATGTCATAGCTTCCACTTGGTCATGTGTAACATATATAAATGTTGTATTTAATTCCCTGTGTAATTTTGAAATTTCAATTCTCATTTGACCTCTAAGTTTAGCATCAAGGTTTGATAAAGGTTCATCCATTAAGAATACCTTAGGACTTCTTACTATAGCTCTTCCCATTGCAACCCTTTGTCTTTGTCCTCCTGATAATGCTTTTGGTTTTCTGTCTAAAAGATGTTCTATATCTAGTATCTTTGCCGCTTCCCTAACTTTTTTATCAATTTCATCCTTTGGCATTTTTCTTAACTGTAATGCAAATGCCATATTATCAAATACAGTCATATGAGGATATAATGCATAGTTTTGGAATACCATTGCTATATCTCTTTCTTTAGGAGGTAAGTTATTAACTTGCTTATCTCCTATATAAAGTTCACCCTTACTTATTGCTTCTAGTCCTGCTACCATTCTTAAAGTAGTTGTTTTACCACATCCAGATGGTCCTACAAAAACTATAAATTCTTTATCTTCTATATCTAAATTAAAGTCTTTTACTGCTTCAAATCCATTACTATAAATTTTAAATATATTTTTTAATTTTAACCCTGCCATAAAATTTGCCTCCTTAGCATTTTAACTACTTTGTTTTCAATTTATCCTTTAACTGAACCTGCAACTAATCCTTCAGAAATATATTTTTGGAAAGCCATATATATAACTGTTATTGGAATTGATGCCATAATTGCTGCTGCTGCATATTTTGTCCAGTTTGCTGAGAATTGTCCTGTTATGAAACTTTGTAATCCTGTTGCTACTGTTTCATGAGTTGATCCATTAAATAATGCTGATGCAAATACGAATTCACTATATGTTCCTAAGAAAGTAAAGATAAATATTACTATTAACATATTTCTTGATAAAGGTAATATAATTTTAGTAAATGTTTGCCATGTGCTTGCTCCATCAACTTCTGCTGCTTCCATCAATTCATTTGGTAACCCATCCATATATCCTTTCATAAGCCAGATATTAAATGCACTACCACCACATTGAAGTAAAATATAAAACCACATATGGTTTGCTAAATTAAAGCTATATGCAAATGTTAATATTGCTGGTAAAGCCATCATTGAAGGGAATAATTGTAGAACTAATAAAAATATAAGTCCATATTTTTTTCCTTTAAATTTTAGCTTTGCAAAGGCAAATGCTGATGTTGCTGTAAGAACTAATTGTATTAATGAAACAGAAATACAAATTATCATTGAGTTTTTTACCCAATATAAGAAGTCTGTTTGTGTTAAAACAAATTTATAATTATCTAATGTGAAACTTTGTGGAAATATAGATGTTTGAACAAATGTATTTCCCTTTGCTACTGATGTAGAGAGTACTGCTATTACAGGATATAATACAATCAAACAAACTACCCATAATATTATTCTTGTTACCCATGCACCAATTCTTTCTCTTGGGGTTAACTTTTCTTTATATTTTACTTTTGCCATTTTATTCTACCCCCTCAAATTGACCTGATTTTTTCATTTGTATTGCTGTAATTGTTCCTATTAATATAAATACTAATATACTAAGAGCGGAACCGATTCCATATTGTCCAAAATTAATAGCTAGCTTGTATATACTTGATGATAATATATCTGTATATCCAGCCCACTGTGTATTAAGTCTTGGTGGATTCCCTTGCGTTATTAAATACGCCGCCCCAAAGTTATTAAAATTAAATGCAAAACTTGATATTAAAAGTGGATATGAAGTTTTTACTAGTGATGGTAATGTTATTTTTCTAAATTGAGTAAATTTACTAGCTCCATCAACTTCTGCTGCTTCATAATACTCTTGTGGTATTGATGTTAATGCTCCTAAACAAACATTCATCATGAATGGATATCCAAGCCAAATGGTAACTATAATAATAGCTGTTCTTGCCCAAAATGGATCATTTAACCATGGAATTGGAGTAGAAATTATATGCAAATGTTCTAAAACAATATTAATATTACCATATTGAGTATTTAAAAGACCTTGCCAAGACATTATTGCAATTGTTGCAGGCAATGCCCATGGAACTATTAATATTGCTTTATATACTGCACTTTCTTTAAGGTTTTTATTTTTTACTAAGATAGCTAATAGTAACCCTACTATGTACCCTCCAAAACATGCAAATAATGCATATACTACTGTCCATAAAAATACTGGAATAAATATATTATGGAATGGTCCTGTTATTACTGATTGATAATTTGCTAATCCAACAAACTTAGGTGCTCCCTGAGTATATTGAGTTGAGTTAGTAAAAGATAAATATAATGTATATAGCATTGGTATGCAGGATAATACTGCAATAGTTGTAAGAGCTGGTGCTAAGTATTTATATGCTTCTCTACCATTTTTTTTAGTTTGTTCAACTTCTGGATTTTCTACTTTTTTCCCCATAATTCTTTACTTTCCTTTCTCTAATTTTCTAAAAATTTATTAAAGTTTATACTTTTAAAACTAATTAAAAGTATAAACTTTAACTACTATTGATTTTGTTGTGCTATACCTTGTTTAATTTGTTCTACAGTTTTATCTGCTGCTTGTTGTGGTGTTTCTTTTCCTTCAACCATTAATGTTAAGTTGTTTCCAGCTGGAGTCCAAACGGCTGCTGTTTCTGGAACACTTGGCATATATGTTGCGTTTTTAGCTTGATCTTCAAATCCTTTAATATATGGATTATTTTTAACAGTTGCACTATTGTTTTCAGCACTTAATACTGGGATTCTTGAACCAACTGATGTAGTTACATCTTGTCCATGTTCATCTAAGTATTTAATTAAGCTCCAATCTAATGTTTGATCTTTAGATTTTTCACTTACTATTGCTAATTGAACTGTTGATAATCCTGGGATTGCTTTTCCATCTAATGTTGGTAATGGAGCTACTCCAAAGTCAACACCTGATTTTTTAAGATCTGCTATATTCCATGGTCCACCAATATAGAATGCAGTTTTTCCTGCTTCAAAGTTAGACATAGATACAGTATCAGTATCACTTATAGTCATTAATTTATCTTTAACTAAACTATCTAAGAATTCATATCCTTTTACAGCTCCTGCATTATTTAATCCGATATCATTTGTATCAAAAGTTCCGTTAGGATTTTCTTTAAAGATGTATCCTCCATTAGCTCCTAAGAATCCATATGAATAGTAGAAGTTTGTTAAGTTATATTGGAATCCCTTAGTCTTAGCTTCTTGGATTAATTGTTCCATAGTTGCTGGTGGTGTTGGAACTTCTTTCTTATTATAGAATAATGCTGTAGTTCCTTCTGCTATTGGTTCACCATATTGAGTTCCATTTACTTCACCAGCTTTTATTAATCCAGCCGAAGTAAATTGGTTAGTTGGAATTAGATTTTCTGGTGTTTTTGCTAATAATCCACCTTTAACAAAAGTACCAATATTATCATTTGGAATACCATATACAATATCAGGTCCATTAGATGTTTTCATTGCTGTCATAACATTTTGGAAATCTGATCCTGATTGGAATTCTAATTTAACCTTTACATGATTTTCCTTAGCCCATTCATTTGCTATTGGCTGAAGTGCATTTACTTCAGGTTGAGTTAAATAGGATTGTACAGTTATAGTTTTTTCACTACTACCACTTGTAGCTATTACAATACCACCTACAATAACAACGGCAGCAACTATAATAGCAATTATTGCTTTTTTCTTCATTGATAAAGCCTCCTCTAGAATTTAAATCGAATAAATATTTTATTATTACGTGTTACCTTCTTCAATTAGCTTAACTCTGTTTTGTATTATTAAATAACTGCTTCTTACTTTTCTACATCTTATTTAATAATAGAACCATTATTAATTTAAAAGACTTTCGGTAACGTTTCCAATTATGATTCTAGCACCACGAGTAAACATTTACAATCCAATTTGTGTATATTTAAACGTTTTTTAAATTTATTATCACTTTATATTTATTGTTCATTTTTTGTAAATTTATTGAATTTTTATACTCTAAATCCTATTTTTCTTATTTTTTGGCAATTTAAGTTCCTCTTTTTTATCTATTTATCAGTCTAATATATTTTGAGCTAAAAAAAAGGTGCTAAGCACCTTTTATTTTTTCTTAAAACTTCCCTTACCTTTTTTAGGTCCATGTTTTTTCTTTCCGTTTTCATTTTGTCTGCTATTTGTATTTCCACTCTTACTAGTTGACTTACCTTTTGCAGATTTTCCTCTAAAACTAGCTGACTTACCTCTCATACTAGCAAGATACCTTTGTTCTTTTGATTGAATTAAACACTTAGGTCCATTTCCAATAAGATCTTCTCTTCCTGCTTGCATTAATGCATCATAAACTAAATTATAGTTTTGAGGTCTTTTAAATTGAAGAAGTGCTCTTTGCATAGCTTTTTCTTCTTTTGATTTTGGAACATATACTGGTTTTAATGTTCTTGGATCAAGTCCTGTATAAAACATTGTAGTTGATGGTGTTCCTGGTGTTGGGTAGAAATCTTGCACTTGTTCTGGTTGATATTTTGTATCTCTTAAATATTCTGCAAGTTCTATTGCTTCTTTAAGTCCACATCCTGGATGACTTGACATAAGGTATGGAATTATATATTGTTCTTTTCCTGCCTTTTTACTAAGTTTAAAGAATTTCTCTCTAAACTTATCATAAGTTTCTCCTGATGGTTTACCCATATATTTTAGTGCTTCTGGTGCAACGTGTTCTGGTGCAACTTTTAACTGTCCACTTACATGATGCTCAACTAACTCTTTAAAGAAAGTATCATCTTTATCAGCCATTACATAATCATATCTTATTCCTGAACGAATAAATACTTTTTTAACCTTTGGTAAGCTTCTAACACTTCTTAAAAGATGTACAAATTCCTTATGATCTACCTCCATGTTTTTACATACTCCTGGAGTTAAACATTTTTTCTTTTTACAAGCTCCAATAGTAAGTTGATGATCACAAGCTGGTTTTCTAAAGTTTGCTGTTGGTCCACCAACATCATGGATATATCCTTTGAAGTCTTTAAGCTCAGTTATACCTTTAGCTTCTTCTAATATTGATTCTTCACTTCTACTTTGAACTGTTCTTCCTTGATGGAATGTTATTGCACAGAAATTACAATCACCAAAACATCCCCTTGAAGAAACTATACTAAATTTAACCTCTTCAATTGCTGCAATTCCTCCATCCTTTTCATAGATTGAATGATAGTTTTTCATATATGGTAATCCATATACTTCATCTAATTCTTCTCTATTTAAAGGCATTTCAGGTTTATTAGCAACTACATATCTTTTCCCATGTGGTTGAACAAGTTGTTTTCCTCTTATAGGATCCTGTTCTTCATCTTGTATATTAAAATCTTTTGCATAGATAACTTTATCTTCTGCAATTTCTTTAACATCATGTAATAATACATAATCTCCATATAATTCATCTAACGAATCAACAATATAACAAGTTCCGTTTACGTGTCTTATGTATTTAGCTTCAAATCCATCATTTAATGCATTTGCAACATCTACTATTTGCTTTTCACTCATTCCATATACTAAAAGATCCGCTCCTGAATCTATTAAAATAGAATTTCTTACTGAATTGCTCCAATAATCATAGTGAGCCATTCTTCTAAGACTTGCTTCAATACCACCAATGACTATATTTATATTTTTAAACGCTTCTCTTAATTTATTACAATAAACTATAGTAGCTCTATCAGGTCTAAGTCCCATTTTCCCACCTGGTGAGTAAAGGTCCTTTTCTCTTAATCTTTTACTTACAGTATAATGGTTTACCATTGGGTCCATGTTTCCACCATTAACTAAAAATCCAAGTCTTGGTCTTCCAAGCTTCTTAAAATCATCTAAATTATGCCAATCCGGTTGAGCTATTATTCCAATTTTATATCCTGCATTTTCTAATACTCTTGAAATTATTGCAGTTCCAAAACTATGATGGTCAATATATGCGTCTCCTGTTACTATTATAAAATCGCATTGTTCCCACCCACATTTTTCCATATCTTCTCTACTAATAGGTAAGAAGTCTTTAACTACTGTCATTTAATCACCTTCTATTTATATATTTATTCTTATGTAAATCCCCTCAAAATTTTAGTCATATTTTTTTATTATATACCTTTATCTACTTAATTAGTATATTTTTTTATAATAATCTTTAAAATTCACCGTATTCTACTGGTTTTTAACCTAATTTCCACCTTAATTTCCTTTCATAAATTTAATCAAAAGAAAAAAAGGACTGTACTATTTTATAGTACACTCCTTTACTTCTATTATCTAAATATTTTTCTATCGAAATTCATATAAATTCTTTCAATTGGTTTTCTTAAGAATTTAACATAAATTATATTCATAATGATTACAACTATATATGCTCCTATAACATCCATTGGATAATGGTTTCCAACAAATACTCTTGAGAACGCTACAAAAATTGTTCCTATTGTCATTAATCCACTTAATATTTGACTTGCTCTTCCAAGTCCTAATGCGATACTAAATGTTCCTATAACGTGATCGCTTGGAAATGAAGCATCTGCCTTATGTGGAACTAATAAATTTACTTTATGCGATACAAATGGTCTCTTTTCAAAGTAAATTAATCCTATAATAGAACTTACTATTAAGTTTATAACTGTAAATATCCCTGTGCTTACGGCAACTCTTCTTAGTTTTGCATCCTTCTTTACGATTCCCATTATAAATACAATAAGTAATATTGCTGCATATATAAAAGGAACAACCTTTGTAAAGAATATCATGATGTCATCTAATAAAACACTCTTATACGCCAGTCCATTAATTAAATAAAATAAATGAAGATTCCAGCTCATTTTTACACTCCTTTTTTATCCTTTGTTTTATAGCACGTAATGAAGTTATCTACTCCATTTTCTAATTTACTTTTTTAATATATTATTACTTTAAGTAATTTAGTTTATTTTTATACATTAAAAAAGCATGCCAATATTATTAATATTAGCATACTTTTTAATTTTATTCTTACTTTTTAATTAATAATTAATTTTATAGATTTATAAATTTAATACTTCTTTGCATCTATTTTTTACCATTTAATATTCACTTATATATTCTTTTTTTAACCATAGTTATTTTATTAAGTTAAACTTATCTTTATTATTTCTTGAATATAGTCTTCTGTTATATCATCTTCACTAGGAACTTCTTCATCATCATAATTATCGACTAATATTTCAACTAATTCTATGTCTTCTAAGTCTTCAATATCCTTACAATAGTTTTCATCAATAATTTCATAACAATCCTTATCTACCTTAACGGTTGCAATACATGATGCACTAAAAACATATATTTCTTCTACAATAAATTGAATAGTAACCCTATTTCTACTCTTCATATCTTTCTCCATGAAAATTCATTTTCTTTATTTATATGAAAAAAAGTTTTAGGATGTTCTACTTAATATAAATTTATTATTTTTTATTAAAATTCTCTTATCTTTTCTTTTACATTATCACTAAAAATTCCACCATGATAACATATAAGTGTTTCTATATCATAATTTAATAATTTCTTAATTGATTTTTTAGCCATTTCCATATCAAGAGTATACTGTGGATTTGAAGCTAATAATACACCATTCTCAACAACTAGTGCATCTCCTGTTACTAATGCTTTTTCTTTCTTTATTAATACTGAAATGTGTCCTGGTAAATGTCCTGGAGTTTCTATTATTTCAATTCCTCCAGCTATATCTAATATATCCCCATCTTTAACTATTCTATCAACTTCTACTGTTTGAACAGAGCTAACTCTAGCTTTAAAAGCTTCCATAGTCTTTTTTGTTTCTTCATCAACATTGTTGATTGCTTTATTTATATTTTGAATTCTTAAAAATTCTTCTTTACCACTTATGTATTTACTTTCTTCTTCAGATGCTAATACTTGAACACCTTTTACATTATCCTTTATTTCTTTTAAAGATCCCATATGATCTTGGTCTTGATGCGTTATTATTACTTTGGTAAGTTTATTTATATCTAGATTTTTTTCTGCCATCTTTTCTTTTATTAATTCAAAAGAATTTGGTAATCCACAATCTACTAATACCATTTCATTTTCATCTTCTACAACTGCAAGGTTTACAGGAAATTCATTTCCATTCATTTCATATTTTAATTCTATAACTTCTAATCTACTCATATTTATTTCTCCTTAGTTTTTATTTTTATTATTCCATATTCTATCAACAATATATGTATTTAAATTGAAAATTTAAAATGCAAAATGTAAAATTTATTTTTTATTTAATTAATATTAATAAATTAAACCATTTTCTTCTACTTTTTTTCTTAAAGTAAAAAAATAGAGACCTTTAAGCCTCTATCTTTTTAGATTAAGTTAAGTTTACATTTAATATTCTCCATCTCAATACCCTTTTATATTTTCCCAATTTATCTTTTCTATAAAATCTATTTTTAAAATTTTTTATGCTACTCTATATTTACTTTTTATATAATCTATATTTTTTGCTCCATCTTCAGCAATTGTACTAATTAAAAAACTGCCTCCCATATTTTCAATCTCAATTCCAACTGTGTTTAATTCTTCTCCACACTCCATATTTACATACATATATTCACCATTCATGTTTACCATTTCACCAGTTTTTACATTCCCATGAATAAAGAATGGAATATTTAATTTATTTCCTGCCTGTTTTATATAGTTGAAAAATTGCTCTTCTAAACATCCCTTTGGATTAAATTTTAATATATCTTTTTCATTTTTTCCTTCAATCCACCATAATATATCTTTTGCCGTAAGTTCTTTTCTGCAATAATTTAATATATCTCTCATAAACATTTTTGCATTAAATTCATCTACTTTTATCTTTAATAAATTTTTCATACTCAATCCCCGCCTTCTTTTGTTCACTATTTATTTACATAATACATATTTTAGACTAATTTGTCTAGTTTTTTCCTTTTTTTTATTATTTTTTTTAATTTAATTAAAGATTATTTTTAAACTACTGATTGTTTTTATTTATATACAATAAAAAAAGAAGTTGCTTTTACACAACTTCCATTTCTTTTTTATTATTTTTTAAATATTTATAAAAATCTCTAGCAACAATCAAAAATACTACTAACTGTGCCACCGCTAAATATTGATACTTAATTACATCATACCCCCATAAATAGCTTATATAGGTCATAAATGAATTAAATAATATTACAATTGGTATATAAAATCTATCTCTTCGAATCATAAAATATACTACACTTAGTATATCCGCTAAATATGTATATCTTTCATGCATTCCTGGTAAAAAGTAAGTAGCTATTAATACGGATAAAAGTGATAACATAATTACACCTTTTCCATCAATTTCTTTCTTACTTTCAATTACAACATAAAATAATGTTGCAAATAACACAACAGTAAATATCATTCCAGCCTTTCGTATCATTGAATTATCCCCAGTATAAAACATTGAATATATATTGGGAATATTTAAAGATAATGCTTTATATAAGGCACTTTGTCCAAAATAAACTGTTATTATTTCTTTAAATGGTCTACCTATGATCCAAGCTGGTAAATATAATATTATATTTATTATTGGTATCCATAAGAAATTCAATATGGAAAACTTTCTATTGCTGAAATACAAAATAATTAATACTGGTAATAAGAATACTGTTTGTAATTTAAATGCAAATGCTATTCCAAAAATTATAAGTGAAACTGTAGGTTTTTTACTTATCATAAAGTAAATTGAATAAATACAAAATGCTGAATAAATTGCATCACATTGTGCCCATGCAGCCCCATTTAATATTACAGTTGGAATAAATAAAATCATAAAAAATGATATAACTTGTAATTTTCTCTTTTTTATACTATCCTTAGCTATTTCACCTACTACTAAAGCCACACCAAATGCCAAAATATAATCAAATATTATTGAAGCTATTTTTATTAGTTCTAATGAATGTGATGGCCATTTTGCTATAAATGTTAATATATACAGATAAGGTACATTATAGTTTGCTGGTATATTAGCTAATGCCTTTATGCCACCATGTCCTGCTATGTAGTTTACCCAAGGTTTTAAAAACTCTGTGTAATCTCCAGCAACATTGTTCATAAATACGTATGTTATTCCAAAAGAAAAAATTAGCATAAATATCATAAGTATGTATGAAAAATATTTATCAAATAAAGAATAAATAACTTTATCTATTTTTTTCAAAATTCTTCCTCTTTTCCTTTGTAAAAAAATCAAATTATAATTTCTTGTCTACAATAAATTTCGGTCTCTCTTTTACTTCTAAATATGTTTTACCTACATATTCTCCTATTATTCCTATACAAAGAATTTGTATTCCACCTAATGCCCATATTGATGCTATTATTGTTGTCCATCCTGTTACAGTTTCTCCAATTCCCCATCTTATTAGTGCATATATTATATATATCAAACTTGCTAAAAATACTATTACACCTAATGATGTTACCATTCTTATTGGCTTTACACTTAATGACGTAATTCCTTCAAATGCAAATGCAAGCATTTTCTTTAATGGATATTTTGATTCTCCAGCAAAACGCTCATTTCTTTCATATTTTACAACATCTGATTTATATCCTATTAACGGAACCATTCCTCTTAAGAATAAATTTACTTCTTTATATGACGCTAACGCATTTAATGCTCTACTACTCATTAAACGATAATCGGCATGATTATATACTACATCAACACCTAATTTATCCATTAATCTATAGAAAAATAATGCTGTTTCTCTTTTAAAGAAAGTATCTTTTTCACGGCTACTTCTTACACCGTAAACAATCTCACATTCTTCATTTGCAAACTTATCTATAAATTGATCAACTACACCAATATCATCTTGTAAATCTGCATCCATAGAAATTATAGCGTCACACTCATCCTTGCATGTCATTAATCCAGCTAATAATGCATTTTGATGACCTCTATTTCTTGATAACTTAATTCCACCAAACATGTTATCTTCCTTATTTAATTCCTCTATTATCTCCCATGTTCTATCTTTACTTCCGTCATCTACAAACATTACTCTACTATCAGAAGTTATAGTATTTTTTTCTATTAAGTCATTCATTTTTTCTTTTAGTTGTTTGTATGTTTCATGTAAAACTTCTTGTTCATTGTAGCACGGTACTACAATGTATATTTTTTTACTCATACTAGCCCCCCAATCAAGGTTTATTTTATATGTTTCCATTAAAAATAGTATCATTTTAAAAACGGTTAGTCAATTTTATTAATTGCCCATATTTCTTCTTTTTAAAGACTCTTCTTTCATCTCATTTAAATTTAAAATTATGCTTCTTAGTTTAATCAAAAAAAATCGCAAATTCTCTAAATTTGCGATAAAAACCAATTTATATTTTAATATTTCTCAACAAGTTTATTAAATATAATTCCATTTTTTATATATAATACTCCACCTAAAAATAATGCAACTGCTATCCCTACGTAAAAACTTCCTAAATAGTTTAAATTTATTATATTTAAACTCTTTAAATATATACTTAAAGAAATCATAAAAATCATAATTACATAACTTTTTACATCAAAAAATGCAAATGGACATCGTCTCTGTAATTCACTTGTTATTATTCTTTTTGCATGCTTTACTGAAAGCTTACTAAATATAAAAACAAAGAATACAAATAATGTAGCTGCTCCAATTATAAGATTAATTATGTAATTAGGATCTTTCGCTTCTATTAAACTGTCTTTACCAATTAAAAAGACTCTTATAGCAGCTATAATCCAAACTATTCCCCCAACAAAGAATAATGTTCTTTTGCTTACGCTAAAATATTTCATTCTTTTCTACCTCCTATTTTTTCATTTGTTTATGTTCATATTAAAATTATATATTAAATTCTTCTTTTCTAATAGTCTTTTTCCTTCTATTCTTATAAATAAAAAAAATTAGCCCTTTTTACAAGGCTAATTTTTTTATATTAAATATTCTCTTTACTTGCAAATGTCTCCTTTATTATTGGTACTACTATAGCCCCAATAATAAGTAATACCCCTGATATTAAGAGCATAGCTGGCATTGAGTCCCCTAATATTGGGAATAACGCAAAGCTTAAAACTGATGCTACAATTTGAGGTAAACAAATACTACCATTGAATAATCCTAAATACATTCCCATATTATCTCCTGTTAATGCATTTGTTAATATTGTAAATGGGAAAGTCATCATACTAGCCCAAGCTATACCTATCAATATAAATGAAATTATTAATGCGTATTTATTATGCACAAAAAACATAGATCCAAATCCTAAACCACCAAGTACTAAACTTAAAGAATACGCTTGTTTTCTTCTAGTATTAGAAATTCTTGATAAAACTAATGACCATACTACAGCACTTATTGATTGTACTGCTGATAATACGCCAAACCAGTTTCCTGCAGCTTGGTATCCTGAACTATATGCTGCTGATGTATGCCATACATTTGCTGCAATTGCTCCTGTTCCATAAGTCCATAAATATTGGAATCCCATCCAACAGAAGAATTGTACTAAAGTAATTGTCCAAAAAACTTTTGGAGCTTTTTTAAGTAAAGTAAATACACCTTTTTTTTCTGTACTTTTTGTTATCTTTAATCCATGATATTTAGCATATGCTTCTGGTGGATACTCTTTTACTTTTATTATAGTAAATAGACTACAAAGAATTAATATTGCTGCTCCTATATAAAATGAAATAACAACTGATTGTGGTACCACACCTTTTGGTGCTATATTAGAAACTCCAAGCATTGTTAATAAAAATGGAAAGATACTTGCTAAAACTGCACCACTATTTGATAAAAAACTTTGAATAGAATATGCAAATCCTTTTTGCTCCTCATTAACCATATCTCCTACCATCATTTTAAATGGTTGCATTGCGACATTTGATGATAAATCCATAAACAATATAGTTATTGCTCCAAACATTAATGCTGTAACAGATCCAAAACCAAAACCAAAACTCCCTGAGTTAGGTAATAAGCACATAACTATTACTGCTACTACTGAACCTACTATTAAATATGGTATTCTTCTTCCTAATTTAGGCATCCAAGTTTTATCTGAAAAATATCCAATTAAAGGTTGTACAACTAATCCTGCTAGGGGTGGTAATATAAAGAAAAATCCAAGTTTTGTTGGATCTGCTCCTAAAGTTTGAAATATACGTCCCATATTAGAACTCTGCAATTGAAATGCCATTTGAACCCCTAAAAATCCAAAACTTATCATCCAAATCATTCCTAATGGCAAATTGGGTAATTTATTTTTTGCATTACTATTCTCCATAATTTTCCCTCCAAAATAATAATCATATTTAATCTACTTCATCTTTACTACCCCTATTGTAAACATTATCATTGCATTGTGCAAACATTTGCACAAATCTTTTTTCTAATTTAAAGCTATTATTTTTATCATTTTATCAATCTAACTTTATTTACACTTTGAATTTTTCACATAATTTATTCTTCTTTTTCTTTCTTAGAAAACATTTACGAATATAAAAAAAAGTAGATTTATTAAAATCTACTTTTTTACTATAATAATCATCTTATGTAACTATTATCTATTCTTATTTAAGCCTTTTCACCTCTAGTATTATATAAAAATAATATTACTGCTGCTACAATTATTATTCCATATCCTATTACATCATATAATTTAGGTAATTTTCCCCAAACCAAAAATCCAAATATTGCTGAAAATATTACTCCACTATATGTATAAAGTGATATATCTTTTGCTGCTGCAAATTTATAGGCATATACTACTGTAAATTCAGCTCCTGCAACTGCTACTCCTGATAACATTAGATATATAAATTGCTTCATTGTTAATGGAACATATCCATGTATCATAAAAGGTAAACATAGTAATGATGATATAAATGTATAGAAAAATACTACTGTAACTGGTTTTTCTATTGGTCCTAAATATCTCATAGTAGTATATGCTGCCCCTGCCATCACTGCACTTAATAAAGCTCCTAAAGCTGCTAATAGCTGAAATTTATCTCCTGATGGATGTATTACAAATATCATTCCGATAAATGCTAAAACTAAAGCTATTATTTGAATCGGCTTTATATTTTCTTTTAAGAACATAAATGAAAATATAATTACAAAAAATGGACTTAATTCTGATAACATACTCGCATTGGCCAATAACATATGCGAAATAGCATAAATATTTGCGAGTATTCCTATAGTTCCTACTACAGTTCTTATAATTAATGCTTTCCTACTGTCTTTTGTACCAAAAAAAGTTCCCTTGCTTTTAAGTATTATTATAAAAGATATTATAATGCTTAAAAGATTCCTATATACTAACTTTTCTGCTGTTGGAACATGTCCTGCAAGTTTTATAAATACCCCCATTACTGATAATAATATAGCTGTTAACACTATTAACCCTATCCCCTTAAGTTTATCCCTGTTCATTTTTAATCCTACTTTCTTCTTATATGAAAATTTATTTATCTATCTTACATTTTCCTGATTCTATCACTGATCCAAATAAAACACTATCTTTTAAGTAACATTTTTTATTTTCTCTTACTATCTTACATTCCTCATAGCATCTTTTTCCTATTTTATTTATTTGAATCTTTCCTTCACCAAATCTTATTACATCATTTACTTTAAAGCTCTCATTATTATCTTTTCTTATAACTATATTTGCTTTAAATTTCTTATGGCAAAGTCCTTCAATTTCAAGATTGCTTTTATCGTTAATATAAAGAACCACTTCTTTTAGAGGTGTTCCTCCTTTTCTATCTCCTTCTATCCCAAAGCCCTTTATTAACATACATTCCTCTAGGCGTACTCGCCCTTCATCTGTCTTAATCCATATTTCTTCTATTTTCATATTTATTCACCATTAAAAAAGCTCTTAATTTATATAAATTAATTTTCCTGTGTTTTCTAATGTATATCCCCCTAATGCTTCTAATTTCCCTTTAAATTCTTTACTTTTTATAGCTTCTATAAATGGTTTTAAAAATTCAAGTGAAGATGCTTTTATTAAGAAATCATATTCTTCATTAGCTACTTCTATAAAGTCTAAATCCATTTCATGTGCTGCTGAGTATACTCCAAGACCTACATCTATTTTAGATGATTTAACTTCTGCTGCTACTGACATATGTGTTAACATCTCTCTATCATAGCCTTTTATATCCTCTTTATTTAAATCATTTTTCTTTAATAAATAATCTAGTAATAATCTAGTTCCTGCACCTCTTTGTCTATTTACAAAAGTTACATCTTCTCGTACTAAATCTTTTATGGATTTTATATTCTTTGGATTTCCTTTTTTAACTATAAATCCTTGTACTCTATTTACACCTTTAATTAAAATCATAGGTTCTTTAAAATACTTCTTTACATAAGATATATTATATTCACCTGTTCCACTATCTAATAGATGAATTGGTGCAAGATGACACTCACCTTTTTTAATAGCCATAATTCCTCCCATACTTCCTACATGTGAAGATGTAAGGTTTATATAATCTCTTAATATATCCATTAAAATATCATGGCTTCCTATTGATATAATATTCTTTTCTATTTCTTCTATAGGTTTAAATAAAGAAACTTTAACTTCTTCTCCTTCATTCAACCCTTCTGCTTCTCTCTTTATTTCAATTATTCCATCTGCTTTTAACAGACTTGTTGTAATTCCAGCTCCTCTACTTATAGGAGATACAATAAGCTTTCCATCTACCATTCCCACATTTACACGTACTAATTCTCTATGTTTAAAGGATGAAGCAATCTTTTTAGTTAAAATTCCTTTTAATTTAAATTCATTTTTTTCTTCTCCATTAAAATATTTAGCTATAATAGGTATTAAAAATTCTTTAAATGCTACATATGCAGATACAGGATATCCTGGTATTCCTATAACTGGTTTGTTATCTATTATTCCTAGTATAGTAGGTTTTCCTGGCTTTAATGCAACACCATGAACTACAACTTCTCCAAGTTCTGCTATAATACTTGATGTATAATCATGTGTCCCAGCTGAAGATCCTGCATTTATAAGAACAATATCATTTTCTTTTACTTCTTTTCTTAATTTTTCTTTTAATAAATCATATTCATCTTTAACAGGTGAATTATATTTCCATATTCCACCATATTCTTCTACTAATCCATTTAGCATATAGCTGTTTGAATCTAATATATTTCCATATTCAGCTTCTTCTAGTGAAGACACTATTTCTGTTCCTGTAACTATAGTTGAAATCAGAGGTCTCTTATAAACTTCTATATTAAAGTTCCCTGAAGCTGCTAAAGATCCTAAAGCAAAAGAATTTATTTTATAGTTTGATGGAATAACCATCTCACCTTTAACTATATCTTCTCCTATAGGTCTTATATGTTGCCAAGCCTTTGAAGGTTTTAATATTTCTATATAACCATCTTTCTCAAAAACATCTTCAATCATAATTACACTATCAAATTTATCTTTTATTGGATTTCCTGTATTTACATATTCAAAATCTTTTCCTTCATATAATTTAAGAGGGTTTATTTCACTAGCCCCTTCTGTATTTTTAGCTAAAATAGCTATTCCATCCATTGCTGATAAATGGTTGCTTGGCGATGAGATTTTTGCAAAGATAGCCTTTGCAGAAATTCTTCCTAATGCTTCTCTAATATGTATTTTTTCAATTTTAGGTTCAATACTTAATTTTTCTAAATATTCATCTAATGCTTCTCTATAATCTCTATTTTGTATATATACATTTCTCATTTTAACTTCCTCTTTCCTAATCAAATAAATAGAATTTTACTAAGCTATCTTTATATAATCCTTCATTCTTTTCATCTATTTCTAAATATCCATTTGCTGTGGCTAACGTTTTTATCATAGATGATCTGAAAAATAAAGGATTTACATATTCACCTTCTATATTTCCTAAAACAAAAGTAGTTTTTCCTGGTGCTGAATGTAAATTAGTTTTTAACTTTAAATCAATACTTCTCTCTATTTTTTCTCCTGCTGTAAGAGTTCTTATATATTCTTCTACAAATAATTTAGAAGCTAAAAGACATGATACTGGATTTCCAGGCAATCCAAAAAATCCTTTTTCTTTAATCTTCCCAAATAAAACTGGTTTTCCTGGCTTCATTCTTATTCCATGGAATAGAATCTCTCCAAGTTCCTTTAAAAGCTTTGCCATATAATCTCTTTCACCAACAGAGCTTCCACCTGACATAAGGATAAAATCAGAATCTTCTATAGTATCTAAAATTGATTTTTTTAATGCTTCATAATTATCTTTTACTAGTACCTCATGAGAAATTTCGCATCCTAGTTTAATAAATGATTCCTTTAATGCATAAGAGTTTATATCCCTAATTTCAGATTCTTTTAAAATCTCTTTTTCTATAGGTACTATTTCATCTCCTGTAGAAATAATTCCTACTCTAGGTCTCTTAAACACTTTAACTTTTGTTATTCCTAAAGAAGATAATACTCCAATTGAAAAAGGTGTTAATTTAGTTCCTTTCTTTAAAACTACTTCTCCAATTTTTATATCTTCTCCTTCTAAAGTAATATTTTCATTTAAAGAAACAGATTTATCTACTAGTATCTCTTCATCAATAATAGAATCTGTATCTTCAATCATTACTACTGCATCTGCTCCTTTTGGAACTTCTCCTCCTGTTGGAACATAAGCACATTCTTCTGATTGGATTATAAAACTTGGTTTTTTTCCAATAAAAACTTTATCCTTTAACGTAAATATAGTTTGCATAGTTTCAGAAGAACCATTAGTTTCATTAAATTTTACCGCATATCCATCTACTCTTGATCTATTGAAACTTGGAACATTCTCCTTTGAAATTATATCTTCATATAAAATTCTGTCGGTAGCTTGATAAAAGCTTACTTCTTCAAATAAAACTTTATTTTTCTCTCCGACCTCTCTTATTATTCCTTTTGCTTCTTCAACTGATACTGAATTAAAAAACTCCATCTTCATTTAAATCAATCCTTTCTTCACCTGAATATATATTAAATCTATTTCCACGTGAAAATCCTATAAGCGTCATATTCATTTTTCTTGCAAGATTTACTGATAAGCTCGTTGGGCAAGCTCTAGAAATAGCTACAGAAATTTTTGCTTTACTTATTTTTGAAACCATTTCTGAACTTAATCTTCCTGAAACATAGATAATAAATTGCTTAACATCTAAATCATTCAATATTAAATGTCCTATAGCCTTATCTATAGCATTATGTCTTCCTATATCTTCTCTAAAAATCTCATAGTCTTTAGATTTTAATAAAACACTGTGCACTCCACCTGTTTCTTCAAATATATCTGAACGAGTAAAAAAGTCTTTCATTGTATCCATTATCTCTGTTTTATCTACTTTTATATTATTATTGAATTTTATTTCATTCATAAAATCCATAGCATCATAGTAAAGACTTCCCTTACTTCCTGATGTTACTACTCTATTTTTATAAAGAGTCTTAAAATCTAAACCTTCTTTTAATTCTATGCTAAAGATGTTTCTCTCTCCTTCAATTAACTCTATTTTTTCAATATCTCTTTTAGATTTTATAATCCCTTCATTAAATAAAAAACCTACTCCTAGTTCTTTTAGTTTAATTGGTGTGCACATTATTGTTATATAATCCTCATTATTAACTTTTATAGTTAATGGTACTTCTAAAACAACTTTGTCATACTCTCTAGTAGTATTTTCTCTAGTGACCTTAATTATCTCAAATTCTTTTATCATCTTATTTACTCCTATAAATTATTTCTTTTTTCAAAAAGAGGATGCTCAAAGAAAATTTCTTTGATACATCCTAATTTTAATTAAGCCTTAGTTACACTAACAGCACATACCTTTAATTCTGGTATATTACATTCTGGATCCATCGCGGTATTTGTTAAGGCATTACAGTTTGCTGCTGCAAAGTGGAATGTCATAAATACTACTTCTTCTAATATTTTATCTGTTACTAATGCTTTAGTTTTTACTTTACCTCTTCTTGAAGCAACATAAACTAAATCTCCATCCTTTATACCTAATTCCTTAGCTTTATTAGGATGAATTTCTACATAAGACTCTCCTGATTCTTCATTTAATCCTTCAGTTCTTCCTGTCATTGTTCTTGTATGATAATGATATAAATTTCTTCCAGTTGTAAGAATGAAAGGATATTCTTTTGAAGTTACTTCATCAGCTTCCTTATAATCTTGATACATAAGGACTCCTTTTCCTCTTACTGGTCCATTTTCATGCATAAATACAGTTCCTTCAGAATCTAAAGTTTTACAAGGCCATTGTATTCCGCCTTTTTCAAGCTTTTCATAAGTTATTCCATAGAAGTTTGGATTAGCTAGTCTTATTTCATTAAACACATCTTCTGGTGAAGTAAATCCTTTATGTCCAAATAACTCCATAACTTCAGATATTATTTGCCAATCTGGTTTACATTCTCCTTTTAAAGGAAGTGCTTTTCTTACTCTTTGAACTTTTCTTTCTGTATTTGTGAATGTACCATCTTTTTCAGCAAATGCTGCTGCTGGAAGTATTACATCTGCATATTCACAAGTTTCATTAAAGAAAATATCTTGACATACTATAAATTCTGCATTAGAAAATGCTTCTTTTACGTGAGCAGTATGTGGATCTGAAACTATAGGGTTCTCTCCAAATACATACATAAACTTCACTTTATGATGATGAAGTGCTTCTAGCATATATGGTACTGTTAATCCTCTTTTATGACTTAATTCCATGTTCCATAATTTTTCAAATTTTTCAATAGCGTCCTTATCATCAGTATGAAGATACCCTGGATAATATTCAGGTAAACATCCCATATCACATGAACCTTGAACGTTATTTTGACCTCTAAGTGGGTTTATTCCAGCTCCTCTTTTACCAAGGTTACCTGTAACCATAGCTAAGTTTGAAACAGACATAACACCTGAAGTTCCTGTTTTAAATTGTGTTATTCCCATAGCATAATATATAGCAGAACGCTTAGATTTTGCATAAAGTCTAGCTGCTTCTTTTATTGTTTCTACAGAAACACCACAGATTTCTGCTGCCATTTCAGGTGTAAACTTTAATATGTTTTCTTTTAAAGCTTCAAATCCTTCTGTATGTTTTTCAATATATTTAAAATCACAAAGATTTTCAGTGATAATTACATTTAACATTCCGTTAAGTAAAGCAATATTTGTTCCTGGTTTAAGCTTAATATAAATATCTGCATGTTGTACAAGTTCAATTTCTCTTGCATCTGCAACAATAAGCTTTGCACCTTTTTTTACTGCCTGTTTGATTTTCGCCCCTATAACTGGGTGATTTTCTGTTGTATTTGATCCAATTACAAAAATAACCTTAGATTCTAAAATCTCTCCAATTGAATTTGTCATTGAACCACTTCCTAATGTAGTTGCAAGCCCGGCAACTGTAGAACTATGTCAGAGCCTTGCACAATGGTCTACATTGTTAGTTTTAAATACTGTTCTAAATAATTTTTGGAAAGAATAGTTTTCTTCATTTGTACATCTTGCTGAAGAAAGCCCTGCAAATGCATCTGGTCCATCTGATTCCATTATTTCATCTGCTTTTTTCTTAATTAAAGCATACGCTTCTTCCCAACTAGCTTTTCTAAATTCACCATTTTCTTTTATTAAAGGATGTGTTAATCTATCCGGATTATTTAAGAATTTATATCCAAATTTTCCTTTTACGCAAAGAAGTCCTGAATTTGGTCCATCATTTAATGGCTCAACTCCAACAACTTTATCTTTAACAACTTTAAGATTAAATTGACATCCTACACCACAATAAGAACATGTAGTTCTTACTTTTTTTACATCCCATTCTCTAAAGCTTTCTTTTTTCTTTTCCATTAAAGCTCCAGTAGGACATACAGATACACAGTTACCACATGAAACACAATCTGTTTCTGATAAAGGTACATATGGATGAACTCCGCTATGAACTTTAAATCCTCTGTTTTCTGGTGTAATAGCATTTTGCACTTGTAAATCACTACAAACACGAGTACATCTTCTACAATCTATACACTTATTCTTATCAAAATAATAAAATTTATTAGATTTATCAATTGCATAAGCTTTTTCATTATAGCCATCTTCTTCATGCTCATATCTATATCTTTGTCTATCGACACCATATTCATACGCATAATTTTGAAGTGTACAATTTCCAACTTTTTCACAAGTTAAGCAATCATCTGGATGTGTTTCTAGAATTTCTTCTAATCTTGCCTTTCTGAATGCTCTTACTTCCTCCGTATTTGTCCATATTGTCATACCTGATTTTACTTGCATACAACATGAAAGAATTAATTCATCTCTCCACTCAACCTTTACAGCACATAACTTACATTTTGCTGCTGGTTTCATTCTTTCATCTTCACATAAAACAGGAATATCTATTCCTATATGTCTGCAAGCATCAATTATTAACGTACCTTCTGGTACCGTTACTAATTTTCCATCAATAGTTAGGTTAATCATTTTACCAACTACCATTTAACTCACTCTCTTTTCTTTTTTATTTTAAATAATTTATTGTTTAAATATTGAAAAACAAACATTATGTAATGTTCCTTACTCTTTTAAAATACCATATACATATTAATAATCAATAGCACTATAATTAATAAAATAATAAATAAAATTTATCTAAATTTTCCAATTTAATGAAAAAAGCTACTTTAAAATAATTTTAAAGTAGCTTTTTTTCAGTATTTAATTTTCTTTATTCCCCTCTTCGTTAGAATTAGTATTAGTATTTTTATCTACATTCTCAATATTGCCATTATCTTTATTAGTATTGTCTGTATCTTCATTTTCTCTATTTATATCTGTTTGTTGATTTTCACTATCTTTATTTTCAATATTTTTATCCTCTTTTTTAGTATTATCATTTTCTTTTGATATATTTACATCCTCTACAGCATTTGAATTCCCTGTTGTTATTGCATTTTCGCCTATTGTCGTATCATTATTTGTATCATTTACAATACCTATATTCTTATCTTTACTATTAAATAAATCCTTCACCCAATTTATAAATTTATTTGCATAAACTTTTAAATTATTTAAAAATCCTTTTAGCTCTCCTTGCTCTTGCAATAACTGGTTTGTTTGTTCTTTTATTTTATCTAAAGTTTTCTCCATAGCATTTTTATTATAATCTTGCTTACTTATTTTTTGCATTAGATTATTTAATGATTCCTCTTGCTCTTTACTAAGTGTCACTCCATAATTATTAGTTATATTATTTATAATTTGTGCAACTTGTGTCTGATTTTGATTTCCATTTTGAATTACTTCTGCTTTTACTCCATTTACTATAGCTGCTGCCTTATCTTGTCCAACATTTTCATCATCTGCTATGTTAGTCGTTACTTTCAATTCTGTATTTGCAAGTTCCTTTTTCTCACTGCTTATTTCTTCCCCACTTGCTTTTTCAAAACCTGTCATTACTCCTGTCAATGCTCCAGTACCACTCACTTGAAAAGGAGCTGCTGCTATAACATTTGCATTATAAATACCTGCAGTTGTAAGCGCATTTGTTATCATACTTGCCGTTACATATGTAAGGTTAGCAGTTTTTACATTTATTCCTCCCTTTTCAGTAGGTTGTACATATGCGCAAGAAATAGTCTTATTTCCTATTTGTGCAACTGGAATTATTCCATTTAACTCTTCTCTTTCCTGTTTATTAGTTATTCTTATCTCCTCATAGCTACCTTTTGGTGCATTAAAATATTTAAGCATTTCATCCTTTTGCTCTGTCGTTAAATTAGCCCCCATACTTATTACATTAAACCCATCTGCAAATGCTAAACCTGTTGGTAAAAATATGCTACCTACAACAACTACCGTTGTCAATATCCCTACTATCTTTTTATTTCTCATTAAAATTCTCCTCATCCCATTATGTTTTTTGTTTATTATATCATCCATTCCGTTAAAATTTTCTTAACATTATCTTAAAATTTAAACTACTTATTTTTCTTTTTATTCATATTTGAAATAATAAATTATTTATAGTCATATATTAATTACCACTTATTCTATTGTTCTGTAATATTACTGACTTAAATTTATGATATTATATTAGAATATATAGATTTTTATATTAACACTATTAATGGGAGGATAATTAATGACAAAAAAGAATTCAAATTCATTTATAAAAATTGCAATTATTATAGCTTTTGTTTTATGTTGTATTATTGCTATTGGATATTATTATATGTATCAAGACTCTGAAGTTGTTTCTGCTGTTCAAGCTTCACAGACTGCTTTAAATAGTGGTGATTTAACTAAAGCTATTCAAGATTTAGACAACCTAGGTGGCAAAACTTTTGCGGATCGACAGCTTTTAGAAACACAGGAAACAGCAATTAAAAATTATGAAAATATTTCTACACAATATAATACAGCCGCTAATTATATAAATAATTCGGAATATGGTCAAGCGTTGCCAATATTAAACTCACTACATACTAACAATAAATACTTAAGTACTAAAATTCAAAACGCTATAACTATTTCTAATGAGAGTTTTCCACAATTACTGTATAAAGAAGGTGTAGATGCTTTAAAATCAGATAATAAAGATGCAGCTAGCAAGTATTATTCACAACTAGAAAATTTCTATCCTAATAGTTCCTTTACTAAACAGTTAGGTGACTATTTAGCTGGTAACTCAAATAATACTATAGATTCTTATAACATAGTAATTTCTAGACCTAATTTAGATGGTATTAGTGCTAGTCAAAGCGCTTCTTCAAGTTCAGGTTCTACACTAGCAGCTATTAGTACTCCTAAAGTTACTCAAGTAGCTAGTACTCCTAAAGTTATAACTTTATCTACTAGCACTACAGATACCAAACCTTCTAATACAAATAGTAATGTTGCTAACAGCAATACTACTGCTCCTGCTACTAATAATGCTAGTAATACTAATAGCAGCAACAATAATAATAGTAGCAATAATGCTACTGCTAATAATACTAAACCATCTAATCCAGCCCCTACTGCTAATAGTAGTACTTCTAGCAGTAACAAAAATACTACTACAAATAATAATACTCCCCCTCCATCAAACAAAGTAGTTTCTCACACATCTGTAGCTCAAAACCCTACTCCAAAGTCTACAGATAAAGAATCTGCTCCAACTAAAACGGATACAAAAGATGGTGCAAATAAATAAAAAAGGGCATATGCCCTTTTTTTATTCTTTATATTTATAATCTTTATCCTCTATTGCTACAAATAGAATTTTTTCTACTGTTTTTTTATTGAATAATTTGATTAAATTCGAATGAACTTTCGATGTCACTTCATAATTTATTTTATCAATTTTTCCAAATTCATTTAATATGTTTAATCTACAATATACAGTTATTAATGTATATAATCTAATATAAAAATCATTTGAATCTACATTGCTTTTTTTCATTCTTTCATCAATAAAATTAGAATTAAGATTTTTATATAATAATTCAGTTAAAATTATATTTGCCTTTGGAGTTTCTCCAGCCTCATTTATCTCTGAATAATTTATATCTTTACACATTTTAAAATATTTCTTTACTCTAACCTCATTATCTTTATATAACGACAATGCTTTTCTAAGCTTAACTCTAAACTCATCTAATGCTACATCAATTAAAAATTCTACCTTTTCATCATTATCTATATTTCCTACTAAATCTTTACTATATCTTTTATTTGATAATTTATCTAAAACAAGTTTTTTACTCTTTAAAATATCTCTATTTTCTTCTAATAACCCATTTAATAATTCTATTTCGTTTTCTGTATAGTGAACTTCTACATCTACTTTCTTTAAAGCATTAACTCCATTTAATAATCCATAATCTCCATCTAAAACATCTAATAAATAATTCAATCTATTAACTATATCGAAAGTTTCAAATTTCACTTGTATCCATTTTTCCTGATTGTTTATTAAATATTTTATCTTCTTATCCTCTTTATTAAAATCTATAATTTTAATTTCTTTATTTTCATGCATAATGTCATTCCTCCTACTTCTAAACGTTTTATTTCATTTTAACAAATAATTGTGTAATTTCTATTAATTGTATCTTTGCCATTTTGTGTATTATTTTTATAAAATAAAAATATAGTTGTAGAAAAATCTACAACTATATTTTTTTATTCATATTCACATTCTTTTGTAGAGCTTATAAGAAAGCCTATTCCTGAAAAAAGTAAATTTTTAAATAGGATTAATGATGGATTATTCATATTAATTTCAAATATTACAGATAATCCAATAATTAAAATCATACTTATACACAATATACCTACACAATAGTTTTTAAGCATTATTGATGTTTCCGTACATATCATCTTTCTACTAGTTTTCTCTAAAACAAACCCAATTATAGATGAAAAAGCAGTTCTTATTGTAGCTAAATTTCCATTTGCATCTAAATCTGATTTAAAAACTGATATTCCTATCATAATAAAAGCAATCCCACCTATTAAAAGTAAAAATCTTGATGTTATATAGGATTCAGAAATTAATTTTTTCAAATGTCTAATAAAATCTTTCAACCCACTTTTCATTTAGCTCACATCACTTTTATTAAGTTACTATATTCTATGTAAATTCATTTACTACTGCTACACTTAATTATTTTTTAACAATCTGTATACTTTCAAAATTTCCCCTACTATATTTCAATAACCTTTATATAATATAACTGTATCTTTACAAAATTCATATTAATACTAAGGAGATTTTTTAATGAAAACAGGTATTTTTTCGAAAAAAGAATTTATTTTAATTATTGTCCTCGGACTTATTTTAGGAATGAGACAAATTGCTGTAGGAATAGTTACTCCATTCATTGCTAGTTATACTGCAAGTTTAACTTATGGAACTTTAGCCCTCGGTGGTATTTGTCTTGGTTTAACTAGTTTAAGTAAGGGCCTTTTCCAAATTCCTTTTGGTAATTTAGGTGATAAACTAGGTAATAAGCGTGTTATTCTCATAGGTTTATCCTTATTACTTGTTGGACTATTAATTATATTATTTTCTAATAATGCTTATATGTTTATGCTTGGTCGTGCACTGCAAGGTTCTGGTGCTATTGTTGGGGCTGGTTATGCTCTTTTATCTAACTTAATTAAAGGTGAAAAACGAATAGAAGCAATAAGCTTAGTTAGCGTTATTGTTGGTATTTTTTCTGCCATCTCTTTAGGTTTTGGTCCAGTGCTAAGAGATTTTATGTCAATTAAAGAAATGTACTTACTATCAATTATTTTAGTTATCGTTGGTATAAGTTTAATAATTTTTTTAAAAGATGATAAAGAACACCTTTCTACAAAATCTAAAAAAATAGTTTTAGATAAAAATGAAAAAAAAGAATATGTACATAATTTAGTTCCTCATAAAGCTTTTATTGGTTTTTTGATTATAGCCTTCATGACACAGTTTGTTGGTGTTGCTGGATTCTTTATAGTTCCTCAATATTTAGACAAATTAATTGGTCAAGATAAAATGTGGATTGTCTTCACTCCTGCTATATTACTGTCATTAGTTATAATGAAAAAATCAAGTCGCTTTTTAAATAGTGGTCATACAAAAAGAATTACTCTTCTATCAGGTATTTGTATGCTTATTTCAATTATTATTTTATTAGATGGGAAATCATTAATAACAGTTGGTTTAGGTACTTTTTTTCTTTTCACTGCATTTAATATATTAACTACAGTTATTCCGGTAATTGCAAATAAAATTGCCAAAGATAATTTTCGTGGTCTTGTTAATGGAATTGTCAATACCTCTCTCTTTATTGGAAACTTTATCGGTGCTTCTATTTTAGGGATTTTATGGACAAACTTTAAGTCGTTAGCTTTTATTTTACTTATTATTGGATCTATTTCAATAATTATAATAGCTGCTTTATATATTGAATAATAAAAAGATGTATTCTTTTATTTAGAATACATCTTTTTATTATCTTTTTTTTACAGCTTTAGTATTATCCATTCCCATAACTATACTAATTACAAACATAATTACAAATGATGATAACGCTAAATCTCCTATTAAATTTATAATTGCTGCTATAATACTAACAAACTCATTAGTAGTATGCTGAAGTAATTTACATATAATCAATGCAACAATAAAAACAATAATTGATATAAACCACGTGATTGTAGCTCTTTTAGGACTATGCTTTTGTACTTTTGGATTACTCATATTTTTTCTCCCATCCTACATCTTATGTAAATTTATTATAGCACTATACTTCTCATACTAATTTAAATTTATTTTTAATAATCTCTAAAATTAATTTATTTTCTCATTAAAACAAACTTTCTTGATGTACCATTCACAACATCCGCATATATCTTTTTTCATTTCTTCATTTATATTTATTCTTATTTCCTTATTTAATTTTGAATAAACATATATTTTTTCTTCTATATGAAAATATTTAATAACTTTCTTATCTATCTCTTTAACTTTATCTGTTGTAATACATTCATCCTTTTCTTTTTTATTAGGACATTTATGACATATGTCATCTTCTTTAAATATAATTTTAACTTTATCTTCTACTTTTAACTTTTCTATAACTTTTTCCATATTGTAAGTAAATTCATCACTATATCCCTTACCTTTATAATTCTGTATACAAAGAATATGATGTGGTCTAAGCTCTATCATAATTTAATATCCTCTTTATTCCTTTATGCTCTTTTAATGTTTCTCCTAATACACTTACTAAAGTGCCTTTTATCAAATCAGTTACTATAAATGGTGCTACACATAATAAAATTCCTTTATAAATACTCTCCCCTGTTACTATTGAAAACTGTATTGTTCCTATAGTATAAGTAACTAAAGTACCAATAAAAAACCCTATAAAAATTAAATATCTTTTATTAGTCTTTTCAGAAACTAATCCTATTATAAATGCCATTATAGGAAAAGCTATTATAAATCCTCCTGTTGGCCCTAATACTATACCTATTCCTCCAGTAAAATTTGCAAATACAGGTATTCCTATAGTTCCCATAAGAATATATATTAAAACTGAAATGAATCCCTTTTTACTCTTTAGTATAACTCCTGCAAGTCCAACTGCTAATGTTTGCATTGTCAGTGGAACTCCTCCTGGAAGGGGTATTGATATTTGTGCTAAAACTGCTATTATTGCAGCAAAAACTGCACAAAGAATTAAATCTCTAGTTTTCATCATTTTACTCCTTTTAACTTAATTATATATTCATATTATCTTCTCCCTCTTTTATTGTCAACCTATTTTTATATAAAGGGTGACAATAAAGAATTTTATAAATAAAGACAAGACATCTTAATAAAATGTCCTGTCTTCAATCTTCTATATTATTTTTAATAATATTATTATAGATTTTATTTAAAGTATTTCTTTATATGAAACTATTCCTATATCTCTTGTCATAACTGCTGCTAATCCTATTAAATGTATTGGTTCACTTACAGATGTGCAACAATCTGCTAATATTGAAACTTTGTACTTTTCAGCTGCTTTAGAAATAGCTGTATGTGTAACACAATTTTGTGTCATCATTCCACAAACTAAAATTTCTTCTGCTCCTATTTCTGATAAAACTTTTTCTAAATCAGTTTTAAAGAAACCATCTGCAAAAGTTTTTACAACTACTTTTCCTTCAGATGCCTTTTCTAATATTCTTTGATGAATCTTAACGCCTTCAGTTCCTTCATTAAAAAATGGTGATAATCCAAGACTTGGATCTGCTACATGTTGGATATGTACAATTGTTACATCATTTTTATGTGCTAAATCTATAGCTTCTTCTATATTTTCTAAAGTTTTTTCTGTATTCCATAAAGGAAATTTTCCACCTTCAAAATAATCATTTTGTAAATCAATAATTAATAATGCTTTTTTCATCTTTATTTCCTCCGACTATCTTTTATATTTATTTTTTTCTATAATTAAATTATACTATTTTCATATTTATATTCACTTCTCTAGTGAAAAACTAAAAGATAAAATCTTTTCATATTGAAAAACTTAAAGGAGATTAAAAATGAATATTGATAAAATTGATTTAGATATAATAAAAATCTTAGAGACTAATTCTAAATTAAGCTTTAAAGAAATTGGTGAAAAAGTACATATGACAGGTCAGGCTGTTGGATTTAGAGTTAATAAATTAATTGAAGAAGGTATTATTCAAAATTTCACCATTAAAACTGATAAATCTAAACTTGGATTCTCTACAACCGCCTTTATTAAGCTTTACATGAATACTGCTGACCATTCTAATGTTTTAAGCATAATCGAGAAACATGATGAAATTGTAGAAGCTTTTAGAATTAGTTCTGATTGTTGCTACATATTAAAAATAGAATCTTTAAATACTGATTTTATAAATTCTTTAATTGAGGAAGTATCATCCTTTGCAAATTATCAAATCTCTCTTTCTTTGTCAAAAGTAAAATAGAGAAAGCAACTAAAAATTGCTTTCTCTATCTTTTTATATCATTCAAAATTTATTTTTCACCATATAATTTTGCTATATTAACTACAGTTTCTACTGCTTTTTCCATTGATTCTATTACAACATATTCAAATCTTCCGTGGAAGTTTTCTCCTCCAGTAAATATGTTAGGGCAAGGTAATCCCATAAATGAAAGTCTAGCTCCATCAGTTCCACCTCTGATTGGTCTAATTTCTGGAACTATATCTGCCATTTTCATAGCTTCTTCTGCTGTTTCAACTATATGGAATTCTGGCTCAACCATTTCCTTCATGTTTTTATATTGATCTGTTATAGTAACATCTACTCTATTACCATACTTTTCATTTAAAGCTTTTTCTGCTTTTCTGAAATCTTCTTTTCTTTTTTCATAAGATTCATCAAAGAAATCTCTTACGATAAATACCATATTAGTTTCTTCGACTTCACCATTTATACTAATTAAATGTGAGAATCCTTCATAATTATCAGTTTTTTCTGGTACTTCATTTAATGGAAGCATTGAAAGAAATTCATATGCTAACATTTGTGAGTTAACCATCTTATCTTTTGCATATCCTGGATGAACATTCTTTCCCTTTATTTTCACCTTAACACCTGCTGCATTAAAGTTTTCATATTCAAGTTCTCCAATACGTCCACCATCTATTGTATAAGCAAAATCAGCATTAAATTTTTCAACATTGAAGTAGTCTGCTCCTCTTCCTACTTCTTCATCTGGAGTAAATCCAACTTTAATATCTCCATGTTTTATTTCTGGGTGTGCTACTAAATATTCCATAGCTGTCATTATTTCAGATATTCCAGCCTTATCATCTGCTCCTAAAAGTGTCTTTCCATCAGTTGTTATTAAAGTTTTTCCTACATAACTTTTCATTTCTGGTGATTCTTTTGGGTCTAATGAAAATTTATCATTTAATTTTATTACTCCACCATCATAATTCTTTATTATCTGAGGATTTACACACTTTCCATCCATATCTGGTGCTGTATCCATATGTGATATAAATCCAACAGTTTTAACTCCCTCTTTATTTCCTTTTAATGTAGCATATATATATCCCTTTTCATCTTGTTCTACATCTACTAATCCAATTTCTTTTAATTCTTTAACTAAAACTTTCCCAAGCTCTAATTGGCCTTTTGTTGTTGGTACAGTTGAACTTTCTTCATTTGATTTAGTGTCCATTTTTATATATTCTAAAAATCTTTCATCTACTCTTTTCACTCTTATCACTCCATTTTTATTTAAATTTTCTTATATCTCTATTTTACATAATTCTTATAAATTACTAAAGAATTATTTATATTTTTCTATTTTTTCCACAATTGTCATTGCATCTTTAGTAGGTAATCCTCTAATTTTTCCTGGCATATCTTGCATATCTCTAAGATTTTCTAGAATTACCTCTAATCCATTTTCACTATTACTCATTTTATTCATATGTTCTCTAAGCTTATTTACTTCTTTTTCCTCTTCTTCACCTTTGCTTTTTAGCACATCCATTAATATCCCCATTAATGCCATATGTAAATCCCCATGTTTTTCTCTATCTTTAATATTTTCACTATAAAGTTCTTTATGATTTTCTATTCTTTTAGCTTTTATACTTCCTGTAATCTTAAGCCAATCGATTTCATTTTCATGTTTTATATTATCAAGACTTTCTAAGCATTCATTTATAATACTTAGTTTTCTTATTTCATGTTCTAAAATTCTTTTTTTCTCTTTTAATCTACCTATATTTTTATCAGAATCAGAATGGAGAATTTTTTTTATTTCCTCTATGGAAAATCCTAAAAACTTAAGCGATATAATTTTTCTTAGCTCTTTTATATCATCATTTGTATAAAATCTATAGCCTTTATCATTTTTATAGCTAGGTTTTAAAACATCTACTTTATCATAATATTGAAGAGTTCTCACAGTAATTCCTAGCATTTCTGCAATTTCTTTTGGTTTATAATATTTTTCTTCCATCACTATTCCTCCTTTGTTTATTACTCTATAGTATAACATTATACTCCTATATTCATTTATATATTTTCACAAAGAAATAAAGTTCCAATTTTATTGAAACTTTTAAATAGCTATTTTTAACTTTATTCAAGAAACTCTTCCTATATTCTGCAAAAAAATATAGCTGACCATAAATATGGCCAGCTATAAATCCTTTTATTTTTTTACATCTTCTGTTATTTTTCCATCACTTACTGTAATAACTCTATCTGCTTTTGCTGCAATTCTATTGTCATGAGTTATTATTACAAAAGTTGTTTTAAATTCTTTGTTTATTTCTCTTAAAAGATTGTAAACTTCTTCTGTTGTATTTGAATCTAAGTTACCTGTTGGTTCATCTCCTAATATTATCTTAGGATTATTTATTAAAGCTCTTGCAATAGCTCCTCTTTGCTGTTGTCCACCTGATAAATCAGTAGCTTTATTATTTTTTACACTTGTTAAATTAACTATTTCAAGAAGCTTTTCCGCTCTATCTAATACTTCTTGAGTTACTTTCTTTCCTGATATTCTATAAGGCATTAAAACATTTTCTAATACTGTGAATTCAGGTAAAAGATAGTGGAACTGAAATATAAATCCTATATCTTCATTTCTAACTCTTGCAAGTTCATTTTTACTCATTTGATCAGTTCTTTGTCCATTTATATAAACTTCACCTGATGTTGGAGTATCTAACGTTCCCATAATATTCATCATAGTAGATTTACCACTACCACTTTGTCCTATTATTGAAACAAACTCACCTTCTTCTATACTAACATTTATATCAAATAAAACTTGTGTCTTAACTTTATCACCGTAAACTCTATTTATATTTTTTAAATTTAAAACTTCCATTTTTATACCTCCTTAGTTATTTCTAATAACTTCCATTGGATCTAATTTTAATGACTTAGAAGCTGCAAATACTGCTGCTAAAATCGCTACTATTATTGCTATTATCATACTTACAAATAAGTATCCTACATATATGTGTCCTGTTACAATAGCTGCTCCTGATGGAGTTCTTATAAGATTTGAGAATGCTTCGAATAAGCCTATTCCCAATATTCCACCTACTATTGCTCCAATAACTCCTAGTATTCCACCTTGATATATGAATATTGCCGCTGCACCACTATTTCTGATACCCATTGCTTTTAATATACCAATTTGTTTTGATTTTTGCATTACTGATACCGCAAGTACTCCTGCTATACTCATTGCTACTGAAATTATTATAAATACTTGAATTGTCATACTTGATGAACTTTGTCCGCTTAAAGCTGCTAATAATTGAGGATTTGTTGATTTCCAGTTAGTAACTGTTAAATCATTATTTACATTTTTACTAATACCAGTTGCTATTGTATCAGCTTGGAATATATCTTTATTGTAAAGCTTCATTTCGATTGAATTTACTTCACCTTTTTCATTAAATAATTCTTGTGCATAATTTAAATTAGTTACAAGCCATGAATTATTTAATTGTGATACTCCAAAGTTTGCTATTCCACTAACTTCAACAGTTTTAGTTTGCATATTTGGTTCTGAGAAAGTTACTTTATCTCCAACTTTATAGTCAAATTTCTTAGCAATTCCTTCACCAATAACTACTTGACCTTCTTTAGTTGGCATATTTCCTTTAACTAAATCTTTTTGTACATCATATATGTTTTGTCCTTGTCCATAATCCATCCCTCTTACAAGAATTGAATTACTAGTTCCACCTTTTGTTATCATACCAGGTGTATCTAAAACTCCTGTTATTTCTGAAACTTGTGGATAATCAGTTTTTACATTATGTATTATAGCGTCATAATTATCAAAAATCTTACTGCTATTCTCCTTATTGTTAATTGTTATTTGAGAAGTATTCCCCACTATTTGATTTATTTGATCATTATTAAGATTTTTTATAAGTAGTCCTAAAAATATTTGTACTGTTACACCAAGTGCAATTCCTAGTGCAATTAAAATTGTCTGTGCCTTATTAGATTTTAAAAATCTACCAGCTATTTTTAAATTAATTCCCATATCTTTATCTCCTTTTCTTTCGTTCTTCTATGTTTTGAATTATAAAGTATGCCCTAAGGTTATACTCAATAGCTTTTTTCATAATTTATAATTTGTTAATAATTATTACTTATCGATTTATTTTATTTTTTAATAATTATTATCTAATTTTACTCAAAAAAGAATTTAATTTATTTTTTCTATATGTTTGTTTTCTTTTCTTTCTATTTTTTTATTATAGTAAGACTATATAAAATTCAAATAATCTAATTATAAAAAAACTATAAAATTATATAAAAAATTTAGTACAAAAATCTTTTTTGTACTAAATTTCTCATTTAATGGCTCTAATATTTCATCTGTTATTCTGCTCTTAACTCGTATACTTTCTTTATTTTTAGTAATTATATATAATATATTATATATTATTTTATAGATATTTTTAAATATCAGGAGGTGCATATTTTGCATGATGAATTAAATTACAGTTCTTTACTTGTAATTTCAATAATAGCCTTCTTTACTCCTTTTTTAGTTTCTAGACTAAAAAGATTAAAGATTCCTTATCAAGTTGGTGAAATAATTATAGGTATAGTTGTTGGAAAAACATTTTTAAATATTGTTAGACCCGATATATCAATACTTTTTTTATCTAACTTAGGTCTTGCTTATTTAATGTTTTTAAGTGGACTTGAAATTAATTTTAATGATTTAAAAGCAAATAAAGATGGTAATAGCGTAATAAAGCTCCCTATTTTAATGATGATAGTTTCATTTATAGTTGCAGTTATATTATCTTATTTTGGGCTTAAATTAATAGGTATAAATAAAGGATATTTATTATTTGCCTTTATTTTTGCAGCTTCTTCACCAGGGCTTGTAGTTCCTATTTTAAAAGGTAAAAATATAATAACTGAAGAAATAGGACAGATTATTTTAACTTTTAGTATTATTTGCGAATTTGTTGCTATCATTGGTACTACAGTTATTTTTTCAATTTCAGCAAATGGATTTACTTTAAAAAGCTTTGAGTTTGTTTTAATATTTATTTTTGCTGCAATAGTGTATCTTATTTCTAAAATCTTTATAAAACGTCATGATTTCACTATTCCATCGTTTAAAAATATTCATCTTATAGTAAGAGCTGCTTTTGCATTAATTCTTATATTAGTTGCTGTTGCTGAAAAACTTAATACCGAAATTGTTCTTGGTGCTTTTTTAGCTGGTATGATTTTTTCTATTCTTACCGGAAAAGCAAAAGAAGAAATTTCTCATCAATTAGATATAATTGGTTATGGATTTTTAATTCCAATTTTCTTTATTATGGTTGGAGTTAATGTTAATTTAAAAATTGTTTTAGAAGATCCTAGCGTACTGTTAAAAGTTCTTGTACTTTTAATAATTTTCTTCTTAGTGAAATTCATTCCTTCAATGTTACTAAAAAGGAAATTTGGTTTAAATAAAGCAATCTCGACTTCTATGCTATTAACTGCACAGTTAAGTTTAGTTATAGTTTCAGCTCAACTTGCTTTTCAATTTGGTTTTATAGGAAATACGGATTATTCTGCTTTTATAATAACAACAATAGTTTCATGTATTCTATTCCCTGTTATTTTTGAAAAGTTAACTCCTTCTTTAGAGAAATCTAAAGAATCTGTAAGTAAGGATATTATTATTCGTGAAGTTCTTTTAACTAATATTGCATTTGAAGATAAGCCTTTAAAAGATTGTAATTTTCCAAGTAGTTGTAGAATTTTTTCTTTTATTCGAAATGATGAAGAAATTGTTCCTAATGGAAATACTATTTTAAAAGATGGTGATTTATTAATTTTAGTTGGAACTCATGATCATGTAGAAGAAACAATGGAACTTTTATCTACTCACGATTCCTAACAAAAAAAAAGCAAGCTGAAACTCAGCTTGCTTTTTTATACTAATTCGCAGTTTGTGCGTTTAATTTTTCACTATTTTCCTTTGCTAATTTAGCATTTTGTTCTTTCTCCATTTTTAGCCAGTTGTAATATCCATAGAATGAACTAACTAAGAATTGTGCCCACATTACAGCTCCTGAAAGATATATTATTGAAAAATGTGGTGCATTTATTAACGCTTTTACAAATAATATAAAACCTACATTTGCAAAAATCCAGAATATCCATTGCTCTACATATCTCTTTGAAGTTAAATAGAATGCAAATGTTGTTAAAATTCCTGATATTGAATCCATAAATAATTGTGGATCCTGCTTAATTTCTGTTCCAAATATATAATGTACTCCATATGGTAAGTACTTAATAAATAACATATATAAATACCAACAAATTACTAATGCTATAATAACTTTTGGCCATTGTCCCTTTTTAAATCTTTTTACTATTACAACATCACTCTTACTTTTAGCAAGGCTTTTCTTCCATGCAATAAGTCCAAATATTTGTAATGGTAAAGTTAATAATATAGTCTTTATCGCTTGTCCATAAAGACAGCCCATTATTGAGATTATTAACATTGCTACTGTATTTACTATCCACCAAAAATATAATATTAAATTTCCTCTTACTTGATAAATAGATGTTACTACTCCTGATAGCGTTGCTACTAATCCGATTATTCCTCCTATAGTTAACACATCTGATAATCTTCCTCCACCTATAAATGCAGGTATGAAGAATGTTACGATACTTGCTATCATAAAAAATACAAAAAACACCTTTTGAAATGGTGTATATGCTTTAAAAAATTTCATTTTATTTCCTTTTCCCTTGTATTTATTTCGGAAAAATATTTTCCTGACTTATATTAGTGTTTTTAATATTTTTTTTCAATAGATTAAGTCTTTAATTGTCTTTCTAATATTTTAACGGTATTTATTTTAATACTTTTATATCTTTTGTATCTCATTTTCTTTTTTTAATAAATTCTTTTTCTCTATAACGAATTTTAATACCTTGAAAAGTAATGAATATTCGTTAACTATTTCTTTTTTATTTTTCATTTATTCATATCTGTTACTTTGCATTAAATTTCTACTTTATTATTATCTAAATTTCGCTTATTTTCTATATTATACATATATTAGTTTTATTCACATATTTGGAACATTTTGAAGCAATATATATAACTCTGCATAAATGTCTTCTATTTCATTTTTTTCTCCTATTATAGTATTTGGCTGACTTTTAATTTTCTCTTTATTTTTTTCATTTAGCTCGTATTCTGTGTATATTCCTTTTCCTAATACTATGATTATTTCATTCCACTCCAATAATCCAGTAATATCCTTTATTTTTATACACATTTTGCTGTTTGAGAAAAAAGTGTCTTTTTTATCTATTGTTAGCATATCTCCTTCAACTTTTACTACTGTACTATTTTCTAATGTTTTCTTCAAATTAATCACCTTCTATAAATCATTCTTATTACTTTTTATTCAATTTTTTTTAATTTGATACCTTTAAATTAATCTTTCCCTAAGATAATATAAAATATAACAAATAAACTTTAAGGAGAATTTTTATGATATTAAAAAAAATAGTTCTTGTAGCTCTATCTAACCCTATAACAAGTATGGCAAATGTTTCTAAGCTTTTAAATTTATTAGATTCTCTTAATCTTACTGTTATTAAGTCTAATTATTTAATTCATAATACTGACATCTTAAATAGAGATAATCAAAAAATGGCTAAAGAATTAATCCATTTTCTAAACGATACATCTATTGATGGAGTATTTGATATTTCCGGTGGAGATCTATCTAACTCTCTTTTACCTTTTATAGATTTTAGCCTTATAACTAATTCCTCTGCTAAATTCTTTGGATACAGCGATTTAACAGTTATTTTAAACGCTTTTATTAAACATACAAATATTAATATTTTTAATTATCAAATTTTAAATATAGTTAAAATGCCTATTGCTCTGGCACTTTTCAAAGATGCGTTTTTAGAGAACGGAACTTCTCTATTTAATTTAAATTGTATATCCCTTAGAAATAATTCAATTTCACCTATAACAGGTATCGCTATTGGTGGAAATATTCGTTGCTTTTTAAAATTAGCTGGAACTCCTCATATGCCCGACTTAAAAAATAAAATTCTTTTATTAGAAAGTTATAGTGGAAATCAATATAAAATGTTAACCTTTATTAATCAGCTACTTTTATTAAAAGATTTTTCTAAAATTAAGGCTATAGTTTTAGGAAACTTTACAGAAATGGATAATGAAAATTTATCTCCATCTATCGAAGAGCTTTTCTTAAAGTTAACCGATAAACCACTTTTTAGAACAGTAAATTTGGGACATAACCCAGATTCACACTGTATCAATTTAGGTGAATATTTAAATTTGTAAATGTAAATATGTGTTAACAATAAATCTTTTTTATTCCACAAAAATTTTTGTATTTTTAATTTTCTTTTTGCTTTTTTGTAACTTATTTATAATACTTTTAAGGGATAATAAAGTTAGCTTTTAAGAAGGCTATTTACGGAATTTTATAAAAATATTTTAATTTAAAGAGGTATTATACTAATGAAGAAAAAAGCAATTATAACTATTATCGTTGCCGCAGTAATTGTTATTGGTGGAGGCTTTGCTTTCAAAGCTCACGCTACTGATTCAAAAGAGCATAAAGCTGCTACTGAACAAGCTCAAAAAGTTGCACAAGCAAAAGCTGAGCAAGACCAAACTAGTGCTGCAATGAAGACATTTGAAGAAAACAAAGGTCATACAGCAAGTAATCAATATTTAGGTTACATTAATCCATACGAAAATTGGTTTAAACCACAAGAAATCGTTCCTGGACAAAATATTATAAAATCAGCTGAAAGCTATGCTGTTCCAGCAAATGAAGTAGCTCAAATGATTGCTGGTGATTATAAAGGAACTCAAAAACAAGTATTCTTAACATTTGATGATGGTCCAAGTACAGACAATACTCCTAAGATTTTAAATATCTTAAAAGAAAACGGCGTTCACGCTTCATTCTTTGTAATTGGAGATCATTTAAAGAGTTATCCAGCTATGCAACAAATTGTTAGACAAGAAATAATGGACGGTAATGCTGTAGGTGACCATACATTTACGCACGTTTATAGTGAATTATATCCTAACAATAAAATTGATGTACCTTACTTCATGAATCAAGTTTCTGAAACTCAGCAACTTTTAGGTGATTTAATGGGACCAAACTTTGCTACTCATATCGTAAGATTACCAGGTGGATACATGTCAAGAGCATTCTATCACGATCCTAACTTAGTAAGCTTTAATGCTGCTCTAGATAAAGATCATGATACAGCTTTAGATTGGACTGCTGAAACAGGTGATTCAGGTACTACTGCTGTACTTAATGTAAATCAGCTAATCAGTATTATGGATAAAGATATCCAAAGTCAATCAAATCCTAACCAAGTTATTTTATTAATGCATGATGCTGGAGCTAAGAAAGATACTGTAACTGCTCTTCCATCTGTAATTAAATACTTCAAAGATCATGGCTATGCATTTAAAGTAATTGAAAATGCACCTGCTAGTTCATTTGATGGAATTCCAACAGTAACTGATACTTATTCAAACCAAGGTGAATCATTAACAACTAAAACAGTAACTGAAAATGGTAAACAAGTAACTGAAAAAGTTTCTGATTACAAAGGTAAGGGATATCAATATAACTAATTAGGTAAAAACCAAGAAGTAATAGGGAAGAGATATTAAAAAATTTAATAGTTTTTAAAGACTAATTAGTTTTTATCCTCTTTTTTATGGATATAAATGCAGCCAATAGAATTTTCTATTGGCTGTTTTTTAATATATAAAAAAACCCTTTGTTTCAATAACAAAAGGTTTTTCTATATTACCTATTCTCTCCTCTCTATTTTAAATCCTATTCCTCATTAATTATTTCAATTACATCTAATTTTGCTGCTTTTCTTGCTGGTAATATTCCTGATATTGCTGAAACTACTACTGTAACTATAAATCCTAATGCTACATTTCCACTAGTAAGCATTATTGTTATATCTTTGCCTGTATTAGTTAAATATATATTTACAATAAATATTGCAATTATTGCTAATATACACCCTGCTATAGCTCCTAGTATTCCTATAAATATTGCTTGTGCTAAGAATATTATTTTAATATTTCCTCTTTTAGCTCCAATACTTCTCATTATTCCTATCCATTTTTTCTTTTCTCCAATGGTCATTGTCATAGTATTTATAAGCCCTACACTTGCAACTATTATTACTATAATTGCTCCTATATCTAATATTCCTCGTACAAATCCTGTAAATACACTTACTAATCCCACAACTTCACCTAAATTAAATGTTGAATATCCTAAGTTAGTATTTATGTTTTTCATTATACTATCTATATATTTATCTGAAGTCGTATTTATAGTCACCATTGAATAGTTGGGTTTTACTTTTGAGATAGTTGTTCCTGTATAATACGCTTGCATTTCATTTGTTATATTTTCAAACGTCATTATACTACCTGGATAATAAGAGTTTTTATTTTCATATACTCCTTTAATAGTTAAGTTTACTTTTTTCTCTGGCATTACCATTCCATTAATACTTGGCATTGATAATATTAAAGTTATTTTTTTCCCTATTACAGAGTTAAAATCTTTTATCCCCATATTTTCTAAATATGACTTTCTTACAAGGATTCCATTTGCATCATTACTATTTAAATCACTTCCTGCAATTATATCCCCTTGTCCTGTATATAAATATTTAGGATTGTATCCTAATACCACTGCTGAGCTTCCTTGTTTATCTGTTCCTGCTACTTCTATATTTGACGCTCTACTTGCTTCATATACGCTTAAATTCTTAACTCCCGTTATTTTGCTCATACTCTCTAATGAACTTGCTGTTATAGCTTTCTCATTATCTTGTTCTTTAGGATTAAGTTGTGTATTTTGAGTATATGGAAGAAGTTGCATTCCACTATTTGATTGTTCTTGAAATTGCATTGCAAAGTTATTATTTGCATCGTATTTTTGTGGCATCACCATAACTTGACTCATATCTCCAAAGCTTGAGATAAAGCTTGTAGCTGTTTTATTTATAGTATCTCCAATTCCTTGCATTGCTACTAAAAGCATACATCCTACCGCTATTGCTATCCCTGTTAAAATACTTCTAACTTTCCTTTTATAAAGATCTTTTATTCCTATACTTATTCCATCTGATATTTTCATCTTTCTTCCTCCTTACTCATTTAATGCTTCTATTGGATCTAATTTCGAAGCTTGACTAGAAGGATATATTCCTGCTATAACCGAAATTACTATTGAAAATATTATTGTTCCTACTATAAGCCACCAAGGTGCAAATTTCATTAACGCTACACTGTTTCCTTTTTTAGATAAAGATTCAATTATAACGCCACTAATTATTCTAAATAAGACACTACTTATTATAGCTCCTATTACTCCACCTACAAGACCTATCGCTCCTGATTGGAATATAAACATAGTTTTAATTTCACTACTACTTGCACCAACTGCTTTCATAATTCCAATGCTCTTTTTCTTTTCATGTACAGCCATAACCATAGTATTAACTATTCCTATACCTGCAACTATTATTACAATTATTCCAAGTATAGCTAAAACCATTGTTATTGTATTAAAACTGCTATTTATCTGTGCTGTTTTATCACCAGTTGATTGAGCAAAATATCCTATATTTTTAATTCCATCAACTATTCCATTTACATTGTTTAAATTTTGTCCTTCAACAACTACACCGTTATAACCATATTGTTTAAAGAAATTATTTGTATATTGCATAAACCCTGCAATCTTTTCAACATCTTTACTGTTCATTACAATTTTATTTCCATCAGGCATGTATTTACTCATAACCCCCACAACTTTAAATTGCATTTTAAATGGTGATACCGGTGTTCCATTTATATTTGTTATATCAATCGTTACATTTTGTCCTACAATATCATTCGGATTATTTATTCCTAATGATTCTAATAAACTTTGTCCTATTACTACATCATTATTTTCACCATTTTTCAAATTTTCTCCTGCAATTATAGCATTAAAGTTATTATCTTTTGAGTTAGATTTTGCATTTTCAACATCGCTATTAAAATACATATCATAATTTAAGTTATATCCTTTAATAGCAAAGTTTCCATAATAAGTTTTCCCATCTCTTATAATCTCCGCAACTTGTGCCCCTATGTACGCTTCTATTCCATCAACACCATTCAATTTTGACATTTGTTCTAAAGATTCATTATTTATTAATTTAAAATTCTTCTTCATCCAATCTGGCATATCTTGAATTGCTTCTTTTGGATTTGTTGGCATTGTTGCATCAGCTTTAACAGGATTTACTGTTATAGTTTTAGTGTTACTTCCACTATTTACAGTACTAACCATAAACTGATTTAATAAAAGCCCTAATGAAACCATTAATATTATAAGTATTGCTCCGAGAGTTATTCCAAAGGAAGTTAAAAATGTTCTCTTTTTTCTTCTTCCTAAGTCTTTAAAAGCTAATGAAATATTATCGCTAAGCTTCATTTTTAAATCCCTCATTTCTCTCATCACTTATAAGGTTTCCATCTTTTATTTGTATGACTCTCTTAGCTTTTTTAGCCTCTTCCATATTATGTGTTACCATAATTATTGTATATCCTTTATCATTTAGCTTATAAAAAAGTTCCATAATATTATTTCCTGTTTTAGAATCTAAATTTCCTGTAGGTTCATCAGCAAATATAATTTTAGGATCATTTACTAATGCCCTAGCTATAGATACTCTCTGCCTTTGTCCACCTGACATTTCACTTGGTTTATGATTAGCTAAGTGTGCAAGTTCAACTTGTTCTAAAGCTTTCATTGCTTTTTCTTTTCTTTCAGCTTTCCCCATTCCTGCAAAAATAAGTGGCATCATAACATTTTCAAGTGCTGTTTGTGTATTTTCAAGATTAAATGCTTGAAATACAAATCCAATATATGAATTCCTAAATTTAGACATTTCTTTATCTTTATATTTTGAAATATCTTTTCCATCAAATAATACTTCTCCACTCGTAGGTGTATCAAGTCCCCCTACAATATGCATTAATGTTGTTTTTCCTGAACCCGATGGTCCTACTATAGCTAAAAACTCTCCATCTTCAATATTTAAAGATACATTATCTAAAGCTATAATAATTTCTTTTCCCATTTTATATTTTCTTACTATATTTTTTATTTCTATCATAAAACAACCTCCTTTTTATTATTTAATTATATTACAAAATCAATTTTAAAAATATTATTTTATTAAATTAGATGACTATTTATTTTTTCACTTTGTATAGTTTTTATTCATCTCTCTATTCTACATTTAATCAAATTTATATTATAAAAAAAGCCAGCTTAGAAAAGCCAGCTTTTTTCTGCGATTTTTAATTTAATAATGTTAGTTTAAATTAGTATTATAATATCACAAATCAAAACTTATCCAAAATAACCCTTTTAATAATCACTCATTTTTTTCACTATTTTTTAAATACTTTTTCTATTAATTATACTATTTACCCACAATTTACAAGTAATTTTCGTCTTTTAATATTAGATTCATATCTTTATCGTTAAACTTTTAACTATTAAATAAACTAAAATACTCCCTTATATAATAGATATTTTTTTTAATATATCTACTGTATAAGGGAGTATTTAAATTCTAATTTTTTTGATATTTTACTTAAATAACTATTTTATATTCTTGCAACTCCTGTTTCTTTTGCTGCTTTTGCTACTGCATCTGCAACTTTAAGAGCTAAGCTCTTATCTAAAGAAGATGGTATAATATTTTCATCATTTAAGTCTTTTTCATCTATTGCAGTTGCTATTGCCATTGCTGCTGCTATTTTCATTTCTTCATTTATTTCTTTTGCTCTTACTGATAATGCACCTTTAAATAATCCTGGGAATACTGATACATTATTTATTTGATTAGGTAAATCTGATCTTCCTGTACCCATAACTCTTGCACCTGCTGCTTTTGCTATATCAGGCATAATTTCTGGAACTGGATTTGCCATTGCAAAAAGTATTGAATCTTTATTCATAGATTTAACCATTTCAGCAGTTACTATATTTGGAGCTGAAACTCCTATAAATATATCAGCACCTTTTAATGCATCTTTTAAAGAACCAGTAATTTTCTTTGGATTAGCTATTTTAGCAAAATCTCTTTTAGCATAATCAATTTCTTCCATATCTTCATTTATAATTCCAACTTTATCACATGGAATTATAGTTTTAACACCTGCTGACATTAAAAGTTTAGCTATAGCTGTTCCTGCAGCTCCCATTCCATTAACTACAACTCTAACGTCTTCAATTTTTTTACCAACTAATTTTAAAGCGTTCATAACACCTGCTAAAACTACAATTGCTGTTCCATGTTGATCATCGTGGAATACTGGAATATCTAACTCTTTTTTTAATTTTTCTTCTATTTCGAAACATCTTGGTGCTGAAATATCTTCTAAATTTATTCCCCCAAATCCTGGTGATATAAGTTTTACAGTGTTAACTATTGTATCTACATCATTTGAATCTATACATATTGGAAATGCATCTACTCCTCCAAATTCTTTAAATAAAATAGCCTTACCTTCCATAACTGGAAGTCCTGCTTCTGGTCCTATATTTCCAAGACCTAATACTGCTGAACCATCTGTTACTACTGCAACCATATTTCCTTTTGAAGTATATTTATATACATCTTCTTTATTTTCTTTTATCATTCTACAAGGTTCTGCAACTCCTGGTGAATAAGCAATACTTAAATCATCTCTTGTTTCTACTTTTAATTTAGAAACCACTTCAATTTTCCCTTTTTTAGCTTCATGTACTTTTAAGCTTTCTTCAAAAAAATTCATTTGAACTACCACCTTTTTTTTATAATTTATATTTAAATAATTGTTTTCTTGTTTTCTTGTTTATGATTTTATTATATTCCATTTTTTTATGTAACATAAATATAAATTTCTTATTTACTCATAAATTTTTCTTATTTATATAAAATTTAATGTAGTATAAGTCCTAATATCGCACAAATTATAACTATAAAAATCAGATTTAATTTTTTTGAGAATAGTAAAATGCCAGCTATAACAGTTATTACAATTTCTTTCCAATCTCTATATGCAGATCTTCCTAATGAAATGAATGCACTAATAATCAATGCTATTAACGCTGGTTTCATACCAACTAAAGCCGCATTCCATATTCTAGAATTTTTAACTTTTTCAAATGCAAAGTATGAAATTGTTACTATAATAATTGGTGCTGTTGCAAGTCCTATTATTCCAACAAGTCCACCTAAAAATCCTGCTAATTTAAATCCAATAAATGCTGTTAAATTACAAGATACTGCTCCTGGTGATATTTGAACAAGTCCTATATATGACGTAAATTGCCTTGCTGTTAACCAATGATGGTCATTTACTACTATCTTTTGTATATATGGAAGCATTGCATATCCACCACCAAAGGCAAGCGCTCCTATTTTTAAAAAGGCAAAATATATTTTTGCAAGTAACATCTATTTTGGCACCTCCCTTTTAAAAATTCCAAATACAACAATTCCATAAATAGCTGAAACTATTATTACAAAAGCAGGGTTTATATGAAATACTGTCAATGCTACTAGTGCTATAATTGCTACTATAATATTGTGTAAATTTTTAGGCATTTTTTTACTAAAATTAACCACAGCCATTAAGACTATCATTGGCACCAGTGCATCTATTCCATCTAATATATATTGAACATATATATTATGGTTAAAATTCATAAAAAAGCTAGCTAATATATATATCATTACAAACGGAGGAAGTAAAGCCCCTAAAAGGCATGCTGCCGCTCCAAGTGGTCCTCCTAATCTAAATCCTACAAATAATGATGAACCTATAGCTAATGGTCCTGGAAAGGTTTGACACAGCCCAATTATCTCCATATATTCTTCATCATCCATAAGTTTCTTATTATTAACTACTTCATCTTGTATAACTCCTATCATTGCATAACCCCCACCATGAGTTATCATAGATACTTTAAAGAAGATTAAAAAAAGCTGAAATATTTTTTTCATTTTATCACTTCCTAAATTTAATATGTTATTTTTTTATACTTTCGTATTCTCTACTTAGCTATTATACCCTCTATCATTACATATTAAAAATATAGTTTACTTATTCACTCATAAGTAAAATTTATGAGCATAACTAATACTATTAAGGAATATAGATATTCTTAGCTATGAAAACATAAACATTTCTTATTAACCTTCATTTATTTCTTTATTTTTTTCTTTTATAGTTTCCACTATCTTTTTTTCTATATCTATTAAATAATGTTCTTTTTTAGTTGCTATTGATATATAAAAATCTATAGGACTTCTTAAAGGAATTCTTTTTATTTCTTTCATCTCTCTTACAACCATATCTACCATAACTCCAACACCTAAATTTGCTGCTATTAATGATTTTGCTGTTTGCACTTCATTTGTATAGTATATTTCTGCTGGTTTTATTTTATCTTTGTTTAATAATGTATCAAATACAGAAGAATGTACATATCCATCTCCTAATACTATAAATTTTTCTTTTGTTAATGCTGAAAAATCTAGAATTTCATCTTCTAATAGCTTATTTTTTTCACTAATACACATAACAAACTTTTCTTTTGTTAATAAACTACTATCTATGTTTTCATCATTTAGTTCTTTTAACGAACCAACTAAAGCTATATCAATTTTCCCTTCTAATAAAAGTTCTTTTATCTTTATGGATCCTGCTTGAACAAATTCAATATGCTCAATAAGTTTTTTCTCCATAAGCTCTGGTATAAACTTTGGGAAAAAATATGCTCCTATTGTAGGTGATATTCCCAATTTAATTTTTTTACTTTCTATTTTTTCTATCTCTATCTTTACCTCACTAATTTCATGCAAAATATTATCTATTCTCTTTTTTAAAATTTCCCCACTTTGTGTAAACTTTACTTCTTTATTTGAATGATTTCTAATTACCAATTTTGTCCCTAACTCTTTTTCTAATCTATTTACAGCTAAAGTTACAGATGGTTGAGAAATAAATAATTTTTCAGCAGTTTTTGTGAAACTTTTTATTTCATAAAGACATTTAAAATACTCTAAATCTCTTATATTCATATTACTTCACCTCATATTATATTTATAAAAATTATAATGCTTCGCTACAGTTATAGTAAACATTATTTTTAGATTTTAATGCATATTAACCTTTTAATTTGTAAAAACTACTTTTAACAAAGCTTTAGGAGGTCTTTATATGAATGAAGAATTTAATGATATAAACGAAAATATTAAAAATTCAACTACAGATGCTTTTATTAAAAGTGATTCTGAACTTGCTGGAGAAGCTTCAATTTCAAATCATGATTTATACACTTATATAGGTCCAAAAAACTTAGACTATTATGCTAGAATCTTTAAAATACATCAAGGTTCTGATAATTTTGTTTCTTGGAATTGGTGTAGTTTTTTCTTTACACCATTTTGGTTACTTTATAGAAAAATGTATCTTTGGTTTTTAGTTTTCATGATAGCTGAATCTATAATTGATACGTTCTCTTTCATGTTTCCTTTTTTAGGATTTCTTTTAAAAATTGCTTTAATGGTTATTTTCGGACTTTTTGGAAATTCAATATATTTAAACAGTGCTAAATATCGTATCCGTAAAATTAATAATACATTTCAAAGTTATAAACATAAAAATCTTGTTTTAGAAAGTACAGGTGGCACTAACTTTATTGCTCCATTAATTCTTTTTGCCATCTTAGCTGTTTTCACATTAACTATCGGTGTTACTGCTGGAGCTCTTCTTTCTAATCCTTTAAACAACTTATTATCCGGATACAATATCACTATCGGTCAATAGTCTTATTTAAAAGGTAGATATCTTATCTGCCTTTTTGTTTTGCATTCTTTTTATATTTTATATACAATATTTCTGTACTCATTTATTTAGGAGGATTATTTATGATTAAAATATTAGAATGGAGTCTTTTTATGACTTTTAGTCTCGTTTGCTCTCTTATAGCATTTGGATTCTTAATTAGATTTATAGAAAATAAAAGTAATACTTATATTTATAACACTTTTGGTAAAACAGGATTGATTGGATACGGAATTTTAGGTACAACCATTCATGAATTCAGTCATTTTCTTATGGCTAAATTGTTTTTCCATAAAATTATAGACATAAAATGGTTTTCTCTCTCTATAAATAATAACGGAGAACTCGGACATGTGACTCATAGTTATAATAAAAAAAATCTTTATCAACGAATTGGCAATTTCTTTATAGGAACAGCTCCTTTACTTATAGGATCTTTAATTCTTATATTTTTTTATTGGCTTCTTTTAAGAAATAGTTTTTATACCATATTAAATCATATAAATTTAGATAATTTTCTAAATTTAGGAAGCACATTTACTTTTACTAGTTTTTTTAAGCTTCTATTAAGTAAATTTAGTTTTATTCTTCAAAACACTTTTACTTTATCAAATTTCGAAAGTTTATCTTTTTGGATTTTTTTATTTATTTCTATTTCTATCAGTACTCATATGAGTCTAAGTCGTGCTGATTTAAAAAATGCTATTGATGGAATCTTATTTATTTTTATTTTTTCTTTAATAGTCAATGGAATATTTCTTTTGCTTAGTATCTCTTTCTCTACCTTAGGCTTTTATCTAATTTCTTTTAATATATTTTTAATTTCTTTTTTATCTATCGGATTATTTTTTTCTCTTTTATCTTTAATTATTTCATTTCTTTTCTTTAGTGTTAAAAAACTTTTTTAAAATAAAGCTAGCATCAGCTAGTTTTATTTTAATTTATTTTTCTTTTCACTATACATTTTCTTTATCATTTTCATTACATATAAAAAAAAGCACTTAGATTAAATCTAAGTGCTTTGGCAGGGGCAGTAGGACTTGAACCCACAACCAATGGTTTTGGAGACCACTACTCTACCAATTGAGCCATACCCCTTCAGAACAAATATTATTATAATATGTTTTGTAAGGATAGTCAACATTTATTTGTATGCATTCTCTAAATTATTTATATTATTTTGTAATAATTCTAAATATCCCATATTTTCATTTTCTAGTTGTAATTTTATAACGGGAATTCCTTTTACCGCTTCTTTATCAGTTGAATTTTGAATTACAAAAATATTCTTTTCCTTTAAATTATTCTGTTCCATATAATCATTAAAACTAATATTTTCTGGAACTACTATATAATTTATACCTAAATCTGATAATAAATATTCAAAGTCATTATTTCTAGTTAAAAATACCGGCTTATTTTTACATTTAGATTGCACTTTATTAAACCCAGACAATGTTTCATTCATACTTTTTATCATATCATTATAATTTTCTTCATAAAAAGACCTATTTGCTGGATCTTTTTCTTGAAGTGCTGATTTAGCATTATAAAGAATAATCTGATATTCATTTGGTCCAGTCCAATAATATGGATTCCCCTTTTTATTTCCATCTATAGTATATTGTTTAGATCCAATTCCTCTTGAAAGATCTATAACTCCTACTTCATTTCTATTTAGGTTTGAAATAAATTCATTTGCCCATGGTTCATAGTTATTTCCGGCATAAAAGAAAAGATTCATATTTGAAACATTTTCTTCTGCTTCCTCTGTTGGTTTATATTCCTCATTATTCTTTTCATTACTAAACATATACTCAATATTATGCTCACCTTTTGTCAATGCATTTAACATATAGTATTCCGATTTATTCGATGCCATTATGTTTAAATATACTCCTCTTTCTGCATGATTAACATCTGTTGTATCTGCTAAAAGTGGTTTTGCTATTCCTCCAAGCCCTAGAAAAAATACTCCTGTAACTATAAGCATAATAAATGTTAATTTCTTCACCTTTTCACCTCCAAGGAGATTTTCTTATATGTATTTTCCTTTTTTTTCAATTTGTAAAAATATAGTTTATTCTCATTTTACACGGTTTATATATTTTTTTCAATATAAAACAATACATCACTTTTCAAATTTAACTTTTTTGGATAAAATAAAAGATAAAGACTAAGTTTTGAAAGGAGTAATTTAATGATTTATGAAGTTAATTCAATTGAAGAAACAAAATCAATTGGCTTTAATATAGGTGAAAATTTAAAATCTGGAAATATAATTTGTTTAACTGGTGATTTAGGAACTGGTAAAACTCATATTACAAAAGGAATTGCAGAGGGTTTAGATATTCATGAACCTATTACTAGTCCTACTTTTAATATTGTAAATGAGTATCATAGTGGTAGACTTACACTTTATCATTTTGATGTTTATCGAGTTAACGATCCTGATGAAATATATGCTATCGGTTTTGATGATTATATTTTCTCTGATGGAGTTTCAATAATCGAATGGGCAAACTATATTGAGGAAATTTTACCTAAAGACTACATACATATCTTCATAGAAAAAGATTTATCTAAAGGTGAAAACTTCCGTAAAATTCATATTAATACTTATGGAGAAGAATATAATTATATAAAGGAGATTTTTTAAATGTTAATTTTAAGTGTTGACTCATCTTCTAAATGTGCTACATGTGCTTTAGTTGATGATAATGGAATAGTATCTGAGTATACTTTAAATAATATGCGTGAGCATTCAGTTTTAATGATGCCAATGATAGAAAGAATTTTAGAAGATTCTAATAAAACTATAGATGATATAGATGGTTTTGTTGTTTCTAAAGGTCCTGGATCTTTTACTGGTCTTAGAATAGGTATGGCAACTATAAAAGGTCTAAGTTTTGGTTCAAATAAGCCTTATATAAGCATCTCATCATTAGATGGATTAGCTCTTTCAGTTGGTTCTTTTGATGGAATTATTTGTCCTATTATGGATGCTTTAAGAGACACTGTATATACAAGTTTTTATAAGTTTAATAATGGTAAACTCCAAAAACTTCTAGATTACACATCTCTTTCTTTAGAAGAACTTAAGGAAGAACTTAATTCTAGAAATGAAAAGGTAATTTTCATTGGAGATGGTGTTTTTAAACATAAGACATTCTTAGAAGAGAATATTTCAAATGCAGTATTTGCTTCTAATAGTGTAAATGTTGTTCGTGCATCAACTATTGGAGAGCTTGGTTTAGAATTATTAAAGAAAGATATTCATGATGATGAAAATTCAGCACCTCTATATCTTAAACAACCACAAGCAGTTCGTGAATTAAATCAGAGGTTACAAATGAATGGACAATAGGATTTACTTTATGGATGAAAGTCATATAGAAGGTGTTCAAAAAATAAGTGAACTTAGCATAAAAGATTATTGGAGCATTACAGAACTTAGAAAAGAGCTTACTAATAATGTAGCTAAATATCTTGTTTATATTGAAGATAATAAAGTTGTTGGGTTTATTGGTCTATGGATAGTTTGTGATGAAGGCCAAATTACAAATATAGGAGTTCATCCTGATTATAGAAAACGTGGGATTGCTACTAGCCTTCTAAATGCTACAATAGAATATTTAAAAACATTAGATTGTAATATAATAACCTTAGAAGTTAGAAAATCTAATTCAAATGCATATGACCTATATTCACAAATAGGATTTTCTGATGAAGGTGTTAGACGAAAATTCTATAAAGATGGTGAAGATGCTATCATAATGTGGTATCGCTATGAAGATTTTGAAGATTAATAAAAGCATGGACAAACGTCCATGCTATTTTTGTGTAATGAATATATTTAGAGACATTTTAAATATCTAACTAGCAAGTCTTTTCTCTTCTTTTTTTCTAGCTGCAAGCTCAACATCAGCTTTAAATATAGAAGTAGATAATTTTTTATATAGTACATAAGTTAATCCACTTACCAGACTTCCTTTTATAAGATTAAATGGAAGTAATCCAAAAATTATATATTCTCTAAGTTGTGCTCCTGACATTTGCATTTTGAATAATGGTAAAAGAATATATATATTTGCAAGTATTCCTACTATTATCATACAAACTATTCCTACTATCATTCCAATAAGTGCATTTGTTTTTGTTTTATTTCTGTGATATATAAAACTTGCTGGTAAAATTAATGATACTCCAACTATAAAATCAGCTAACTCTCCAACTCCACCTGTTGCACTTCCTGTAAAAAATCCTAATAAACATTTTACAAACTCTAATATGATTCCTGTTAATGGTCCAAATACAAAAGCACCTATTAGTATTGGTAAGTCACTTAAATCAATCTTAAGCCATGGTGCTATAGGTATAATAGGTATACTTATAAACCCTAATAAAAATGCTAGTCCTACCAAAACTGCTCCTTTTACCATTTTTTGTGTCTTGTTTTGTTTGTTTGTATTTGTCATGTCTTTTCCTCCCCAAATTTATCTTCTTTGGGTAAATTAGAATTTTTAAATGATTATTATAAAAAAAGCCCTGAAACATATAGTTTCAGGGCGCAAACATTCAATAAGAAAATTCTAATCTTACCTTCTTTCATCCAGACTATACTGTCGGCTTCGGAGTTACACCGAATCATGCTAAAAATTAGCTCGTGGGCTATACCACCGGTGGGGAATTACGCCCCGCCCTGAAGATATTAATATTTTATTTACGTTATAATTATATCAATCTTATCATTTTCTTGTCAACTGTTTTCCAAAATATCTTTTCTAATTTTTTCCAACATTTTTCATTGTAAGACTTATTCTATTTCTTTTACTATCTATTTCCATTACACTAACTTTAACTATATCTCCAACTTTAACTACATCTAATGGATGTTTTACAAATCTATTTGCAAGCTGACTTTTATGAACTAATCCATCCTGATGTACTCCTATATCAACAAATGCTCCAAAGTCTGAAACATTTCTTACCGTTCCCATAAGTTCCATTCCTGGTTTTAAATCTGATAACTCTATAACTCCAGTTTTTAATATAGGTTTTGGCATCTCATCTCTTGGATCTCTTCCTGGTTTTTGAAGTTCTTTAACTATATCTTCTAAAGTCATTTCTCCAACTTCTAAATCCTTAGATAATTTAGATAGACCTAACTCCTTAACTCTTTCATCAATATCATCTAGTTCCTTATTTTTTAAATCATCCATTTTATATCCTAGTGTTTTTATAAGTTCTTCTGCTATTTTATATGATTCTGGATGAACTGATGTATTGTCTAATGGATTTTTGCTTTCCATAACTCTTAAAAATCCTGCACATTGTTCGTATGCTTTTTGTCCTAATCTCTTTACTTTCAAAAGTTCTTTTCTAGTCTTAAATTCTCCATTTTCTTCTCTATAAGCTACTATATTTTCAGCAATACTTCCATTTACTCCTGAAATATATGTTAAAAGACTTGGTGTTGCAGTATTTAAATCTACTCCAACTTTATTAACTGCATCTTCAACTACTCCTGTTAATGATTCAGATAATTTCTTTTGAGTTACATCATGTTGATATTGACCTACTCCTATAGCTTTAGGATCAATTTTAACTAGTTCTGCTAATGGATCTTGAAGTCTTCTACCTATGGATATAGCGCCTCTTACAGTAACGTCTAAATCTGGATATTCTTTAGTTGCAAGTTTTGATGCAGAATAAACTGATGCTCCTGCTTCTGAAACTATAACATATGATATTTCTCTTCCCTCTTCATTTTTTATCTCTTTAAGCATTTCACTTATAACTTCTTCTGATTCTCTTGATGCAGTTCCATTACCCAATGAAATAACTTCTACTCCATATTTTTTAATTAAAGATTTTAAAGTTTTCTTAGCTCCCTCAATATCTTTTTTAGGTACTGTTGGATATACTGCTGTATTATCTAAAAACTTACCATTCTTATCTAAAATAGCAATTTTACATCCTGTTCTAAAACCAGGATCATATCCCATTACCACTTTACCTTTAATAGGTGCTTGAAGTAATAAAGCTTTTAAGTTTTCTTTAAATATTTTTATAGCTCCCTCTTCACCCTTTTCTGTAAGTTCACTTCTTATTTCTCTTTCAATTGATGGATATATTAATCTTTTTAGAGAATCTTTTATAGCTTCTTTTAAATATTCATCAGTACTATCATTTCCCTTTAATATATTATTTTCTAAATAAGTTATTAACTTATCTTCACCTATAATTATTTTTACTGAAAGTATCTTTTCCTTTTCTCCTCTATTAATAGCTAATATTCTATGAGGTGGAATTTTAAATACTTCCTCACTATATTCATAATACATTTCATATGGAGTTCTCTCTTCACTAGAACCTTTAGTTTCTATTTTACCGTCTCTAAAAGTAATATTTCTTATCCATTTTCTATATTTTGCTTCATCAGATATTTTTTCTGCAATTATATCTAAAGCACCTTTTATAGCATCCTCTACAGAATCTACTCCTTTTTCTTCACTTATATATATTTCAGCTTCTTTTTTTATGTCTCCCTTAAAGCTTCCATCCATTATAACTATGGCAAGTGGTTCTAATCCCTTTTCTTTTGCTATTATTGCTCTTGTTCTTTTCTTAGCTTTATATGGTCTATAAAGGTCTTCCACTTCTGTTAATGTTTCTGCTTTCTCTATATTTAATTTTAAAGCATCATCAAGCTTTCCTTGTTCATCTATAAGTCTTATAACAGCTGACTTTCTTTCCTCTAAATTTCTTAAGTAAATAAGTCTTTCTTCTAAATCTCTTAAAATCTCATCAGAAAGTCCTCCTGTTTTTTCTTTTCTATATCTTGAGATAAAAGGAACTGTATTTCCTTCATCTAACATTTCTATAACATTATTTATTACATTTAGCTTTAAATTAAGTTCTTTAGCTAGTTTTTCATTTATATTCATAACAAAACCTCCAACCTTTATTCTACTTAATTATTATACCCTTTATTCCTTCCTTATCAATATTTTTTGTATTTTTTTCATTTTTTTGTATTTTTTATATTCTATTTATTGTATAATTTAAATTGTAAATATTTGTAAATAAGGAGGCAGCTATGATTAAAATAATTCAAAAAACTTTATCACTTATACTAATAATACTTCTACTATTACTATTTTTCGATTATTTTAAAGTAATTGAATTTGACAAGATCTTAAAAAATTCATTTGCTTTCATAATAATAATTTGCTCTGTAATATCTTCAATGTTAGTTATTTTAAGTAATTCACCTGGTTTTATGAAGTTTATAAACTATGTGATAATCGGCTCCCTTGTTCTAGGTGGCATGCTTATTATAGTAAATAATAAACTTAATATTTTTGTAGCTTTATTTTTAATTTTTACTACAGCCTATTCATTAATAGATATGTTATATAAAAGCAATTAAATCTTTATACTAAAAAGAAGTCTTAGTTACTTATCATTTATTAATTCATATTAAGGAAGTTACTTTAATAAATATTAAAGTAATAATTTTTTAAGGATGATTAAAATGTAAAAAAAACTTTATAGACTTCTTTTTATTTTATCTGCAGTTATTTTTATTCTATTATCTTTCATCTACATACCTTATCGTGATTTTGATAGTTTAGAATTAAAAGAAAATATTTCATTTTTAACTTCAGATAATATAGCTGGTCGCTTACCTGGTTCAAAAGAAAATGATATTATTGCTGAGGAAATTGCAAAGAAACTAAAAGAATTAAAGCTTCTACCTCTTTCTAAAAATTATAAAGAGGGCTTTCAACTAATAGTACCTGATCAAATATCCTCTACAGCTACTTTATCCATACAAAATGGAGCAAGCTCTGTAAGAGATTTTAATTATGGTGTTGATTTTAAAGAAGATTTTTTAAACTTTAAAGCTAGCGAAATAACTTTAAACAAATCTGATAATTTTAAAGTTCATAAAAATGCACTTACATTTAAAAGAGATGATGATATATTTTTATTTTATATCTCTGATGATGAAAGCTTTCAATTTAGAAGTTCTTTTATGCATAATTCCAAAATTGCTTTCTCTGTAGCTTTAACTAAAAAAACCTATGAATCTATATTAGAAAGTATTCAAACTGGTAAAACTCTTTATTGTAAACTACCCTATTCCACTAAATTAACAGAAGTATTTAATGTAGTTGGAAAGATTAAAGGAACTGATTCCTCAAAATCACCTTTAATCCTCTCTGCACATTTTGATCATTTAGGTACAGATTGCCTAAATAATATTTATTGTGGCGCACTTGATAATGCATCTGGAGCCTGCTTTTTATTGGAACTCGCAAAAGTATTCTCCTCTATTAATCTAAAACCTGAACGTGATATTATTTTTGTCTTCTTAAATGCAGAAGAGTTTGGTCTTCTTGGTTCAGAGGAATTTTCTAAAAAATATTCAGATATAGTAGAGGGTAGTCAAATAATTAATATCGATATGATTGGGTCTCCATCAGAAACTTTATCTCTAGTTAGAAGTGAACATTTAAAAGAAGTTCCTTCTGATAATCTCAATTCTCTAATAAAACTTAATAAATCAACTCTTTCTATTAAGTATGAAAATTCAAGTGATCATACAAGCTTTAACAAGTATGGTGGTGACTCATTAACTGTAACCAATGATGATTCTAGTAGAATTCATACACCTAATGATAGAGAAGAATTTATCTCAACTAAATCCCTCGATGATGGTTTTAATCTTCTAAATAAGAAGATTATCCAATATTGTTATTCTCCTTTCAAAAGAGCAATCCTAAATAATATTTTTTATTTATTATCTTTTTCTATTTGTTTAAGTTATATTTTCTACAAGAATATTATATTTATCAAGAAAAAGAAATCTAATTTCTAAGTAATCAAAAAAGCCTATCTAAAAAGATAGGCTTTTTAAAAGAGCACTAAACTATATAAGGGGGATTAGATAGTTTTAGTTTTTATAATATATACTATTCTTTTCTATTTAATTCTGCTACTATAAATTTATCTATCTCTCCATCCATTACACTTTGAACATTTGATGTTTCTTCCCCTGTTCTATGATCTTTAACTAAACTATATGGATGGAACACATATGATCTTATTTGACTTCCCCATCCCATATCCTTGAGTTCTCCTGTTAAATCTTCAATTCTTTCTTTATGAGCTCTTTCTTTAAGTTCTATAAGCTTTGATTTAAGCATTTCCATAGCTGTATCTCTATTAGAAAATTGGCTTCTCTCATTTTGACACTGAACTACTATTCCAGTTGGCTTATGTGTTATTCTTACTGCTGATTCTGTTTTATTGACATGTTGTCCTCCAGCCCCACTGGCTCTATAAGTATCTACTTTTAAATCATCTGGTTTAATTTCAATATCTTGTTCTTTTGTAAGCTGTGGTAATACCTCTACTGATGCAAAGGATGTTTGCCTTTTACCATTTGCATTAAAAGGTGATATTCTAACTAATCTATGTATACCCTTTTCTGCTTTTAAATAACCATATGCAAATTCTCCTGAAATTTTTAATGTTACACTTTTAATTCCTGCCTCATCACCTTGAATTAAATCCACAGTTTCCACAGAAAAGCCATGTTTTTCACACCATCTTGTGTACATTCTCAGAAGCATTTCTGTCCAGTCATTTGCATCAGAACCTCCAACACCTACATGTAGCGTAAAAATAACATCATTTCTATCATATTCACCTGATAAAAGTGTTTGAATTCTATATTTTTCAACTTCATCTTCTATAAATTCTATTGAGTCTATTATTTCATTTATGGATTCATCATCATCCTCTTCCATAAACTCCTTTAATACTTCCACATCATCTAATGTTCTATAGATTTTATTAAAGTTTTCTTTTTTATCTTTTAGAAATTTACTTTTTTTAGTTACTTCTTCAGCTTTTTTTATATCATCCCAAAAGCCTGGCGTTTGCATAACTAAATCCAACTCTGCAATTTGTTTATCTAAGCCTTCATTGTCAAAGTAAATTCCCCATTTCTGTAATTTTTTCTTTTAGTGCAGGAATTTTAGATAAAGCTTTTTCTAAATCTACTCTCATAATTACACCTCTTTCTAAAAAAGATTGAACCTTTAGGTTCTTATTTTAATTTTATATATTATCAAATACTTTGAAAATAGCAGTGAGCTACTCTAACCCACTGCTATTATTTTATTTATTAAACTTCTCTTCCACAGCAATTTTTATATTTCTTACCGCTTCCACATGGACATTTATCATTTCTTCCTGTAGTTACTTCTTTTCTAACTGGTTCTTTCTTTTTAGGTTCATTTCCTTCTAAACCTCCACCACGAACTTCAGTAGTCTTTTCTACTACTCTTTCTCTTTCTGGTGCTTTTTCCATTTGAACATGGAAAAGATATTTAACTGTATCTATTTTTATAGATTGGATCATCTCTTCAAACATTTCGCTACCTTCCATTTGGTAAGCTTGAACTGGATCTATTTGTTTAAATGCTCTTAAACCAATCCCTTGTTTTAAGTGATCCATTGCATCTATATGATCCATCCATTTCATATCAACGTTTTTAAGAAGAACTACTCTTTCAATTTCTCTAATTCTTTCTTCTCCAAACTCTAATTCTTTGCCTTCATAAATTTCCATAGCCATAGCTGTTAGTTTTTCTTTTATTTCTTCTATATCAAGATTTACTAAATCATCTATAGTTATTCTATTGCTTGGAATACAAATCTCATCTAAATAAATTACAAGTTTCTTTAATGCTTCTTCATAATCCTCTTCTACACCTGCTAGATGATTTTCTACGGCTCCAGATACAACACTTTTTATCATGCTAAGAATTTCATTTTTTAAATTTTCACCTTCAAGAACTTCTCTTCTTTGTTTGTAGATAACTTCTCTTTGCATATTCATAACATCATCATATCCTAGAAGATTCTTTCTAATATCAAAGTTATGTCCTTCAACTTTCTTTTGAGCACTTTCTATAGATTTAGTAATTATTTTACTTTCTATAGCATCATCTTCTTCAAGTCCTAACTTATCAACCATTGAGTGTGTTTTTTCCGACATAAATATTCTCATTAAATCATCTTCTAAAGAAATATAGAATGTTGATTGACCTGGGTCTCCTTGTCTTCCAGCACGCCCTCTAAGCTGATTATCTATTCTTCTAGATTCATGTCTTTCAGTTCCGATAATTTTTAAACCACCAGCTTCAATAACACCTTCACCTAATTTGATGTCTGTTCCTCTTCCGGCCATATTAGTTGCAATTGTAACAGAACCTAATTCTCCAGCTCCAGTAATAATTTCTGCTTCTTGTTCATGGAATTTCGCATTTAATACTTTATGTGTAACTCCTCTTTTCTTTAAAAGACCTGCTATTATTTCTGATTTTTCAATACTTGCTGTACCAACAAGCACCGGTTGACCGTTTTTATTTGATTCAATTATTTCGTCAACGATTGCTTTATATTTGCCTTGTGCTGTTTTATAAACAACATCATGTCTATCTGCTCTTTGTATTGGTAAGTTAGTAGGTACAACTATAACATCTAAGCCATAAATTTCTCTAAACTCATTTTCTTCTGTTAACGCTGTTCCTGTCATTCCTGATAACTTATTATACATTCTAAAATAATTTTGGAATGTAATTGTTGCTAATGTTTTTGATTCTCTAGCAATCTTAACATTTTCTTTAGCTTCAATTGCTTGATGAAGACCATCTGAATATCTTCTACCTTCCATAAGTCTTCCTGTAAATTCATCAACTATAATAACTTCTCCATCTTTAACCATGTAGTCTTTATCTTTTCTCATGAAGTAGTTTGCTTTAAGTGCTTGTGTTACATAATGTTGTAATTGCATATTTTCAGCATCTGCATAGTTTTCTAAATTAAATGTTTTTTCAGCTTTCTCAACACCTTGATGAGTTAACATAACCGCATTTGCTTTTTCATCAATTGTATAATCTTCTTCTGCAATTAATTTTTTTACAAAGAAGTCAGCAACCTTATAGAATTCTGTTGATTTTTCCCCTGCTCCTGAAATTATAAGTGGTGTTCTAGCTTCATCAATTAAAATTGAGTCAACCTCATCCACTATAACAAAGTTAAGGTCTCTTTGAACCATTTCCTCTTTATATATAACCATGTTATCTCTTAAGTAATCAAATCCGAATTCATTATTTGTTCCATAAGTGATATCGCAATTATATGCTGCTCTTCTATCATCATTACTTATATCATGAACTACAACTCCTGTTGTTAGTCCTAAAAATCCGTATACTTCACCCATTTGTTCCATATCTCTTTTTGCAAGGTAGTCATTAACTGTAATTACATGAACTCCTTTTCCTGACAATGCATTAAGATATGCTGGAAGTGTTGCAACTAAAGTTTTACCTTCTCCGGTTTTCATCTCTGCAATTCTTCCTTGATGTAGAACTACTCCTCCTGCTAATTGCACCTTATAATGTTTCATTCCTAAAACTCTCCATGATGCTTCTCTCATAACAGCAAATGCTTCTACTAATATATCATCTAAAGTCTCACCCTTTGATAATCTTTCTTTAAATTCATTTGTCTTCCCTTGAAGCTCCTCATCTGATAGTCCTTCAATTGTAGGAGCTAATTTGTCTATCTTCTCAACTATTGGTTGTATTCTTTTTACTTCTCTTTCGCTATATGATCCAAATAACGCTTTAAATATTCCCATATTTTCTTCCTTTCAAAATTAAAACAAATTACTAATTTCTAAAATTAGCCAATCTTATTCGTACATTCTTAAATTATACCATTTATATGGCCATTTTTTCAACTTTTCACCTTTTTTATTTATATATTCTAAATTATACCCAAATTTTATTCTCTATACAATAAAAGCTTCATAGATAAAATTATCTATGAAGCCTTAATTTATTTTTTATTTATATTCTGGATCTAACAATCCGTAATTTCCATCTTTTCTTTTATACACTACACTAACGTTATTTGTATCAGTATCTTGATATACAAAGAAATTATGCCCTAAAAGTTCCATTTGTAATACTGCCTCGTCTGAATTCATAGGCTTAACTGCAAAACTTTTAGTTCTTACTATTTTCCCTTTAGATTCTTCTACATCTTCCATATCTGCTGCAATTTCTGCAAATCTTAAAGATTTATTATATTTTCTACTTAACTTAGTTTTTTGTTTTCTAATTTGTCTAACTAATTTTTCTTCGACTAAATCTATTGATTTATACATATCGTTAGTTGATTCTTCCGCTCTTAACATTATTCCACTGAAAGGAATTGTGACCTCTACTATGTGCGCATTTTTTTGTACTGCTATTGTAACTTTTGCTTCTACTTCTTTCTCAAAATATTTTTCAAGCTTTGCGATTTTTCTTTCTATTCCATCTCTTAGCCCTTCTGTTATTTCAATATTCTTTGATACTACTGTTACTTTCATAAAGTCCAGCCCCTTTCTCTATTAAAAGACTTATACTAAACCCTTTAGTTTATATGTGAAGCTTTTAATTACTTCTTGTCTATATTATATCATTTCCAGAAAACATTTTCAATATTGTGTTAGAATTTTCTGAAAATTAATAATTGCAAAAAAATAAGCATGGACAATAATACATTTGTATATTTCCATACTTTCTTTTTTGTAAAGTTAGCTGACCTGGTTTTTGCCCCCACACTCGCCTACTGGAACTTTCGCTACCCGGACTTAACCTCTCACTACTAATACTCTCAGATTTTCTCTGGTAGGACTTACCTCTATACCGCACCATGCTCACTAGAATCTTTGCCTAGGTTACGTGGATCGTTTTGCCTGCGACTAGCATCGACTTTCAACCACAGACCTAACTTTACATTAATATTATATATCACTTTTCCCAATAGTCAACAGTTTTATACTTCCTATTCCACCATTTTTCAAAATTTTTTCACATTCTTTTAAGGTTGCACCTGTTGTTATGACATCATCTACCAATATAAGTTTTTTATTTTTTATCTTCTCTTTATTTATAATTTTAAATATTCCTTTAACATTATTACTTCGTTCTTGTTTACTTAAAGTTTTTTGTTCTCTTACATCTTTTACTTGAATAAGTGTCTCTATTACATCAATTTTTAAAACTTTCCCTGCCTTTTTACAGAGATATTCACATTGATTAAACCCTCTTTTTTTCATTTTTCTTTTGCTTATAGGTACAAAAGTTAAAATATATTCTTCTTTCTCATCTTTTAATTTTTCTATTAAAAATGATGCTAAAACTTCTCCTGCATTAAAGTTTTTCCTAAATTTAAAAAGAAGAATTAATTCTTTTAGTTCTTCATTATAGTATGCATAACTTATATCACTTTTTTCACATTTCACTATTTTTTTAGAACATTTATTACAAATACCTTCTGCCTCTTCTTTACAAATTAGGCATTCATTTTTTTTAGGAAATATTATCTCTAAAAACCCTTGAAATATCATATCTAGTACATTGAAAATTTCTCGTCCCATAATTTTTTATTGAAATTTCTAGTTAGCTTTCTAGCTCTCTCAATTTCTTCTGTTTCATTTCTACTAACTAATATAACTTCTCCTGTTTTAGTAGTTATCTGTCCGCACATATAAATAATTTTTTTATAGTCTAATTTATTATTATCTGCAAAAAGAGCAACTATTCCATCTAATCTAGAAATATTACATAATGCCTCCATATTGTTTGTTATTATAAATATTGCCCTATCTTTAATATTTAAATCATTTTTATATTCCGTTTCTTTTATAATTTTTACATTATCCAAATTAATTTCTTTTAAATAATAATGATATAGGCTTTCTACATCATCTGCATATGGAACCCAAAATACAACCTTACTTCGTCTATTTTTAAACCATAATATATAATCATAAAGGCTATATGGTATATCTTTTTTCAAATCTATTCTAGTAGTTATTACTCGAGGCTCTAAGAAACGTTCTCTTACATTTAGACTACTCAAATCTATTCCATCTTGGTTAAATGAGCAACTTTGTATTCCATATATAATAATTTTTTTACTATGAACTTTACACTTATTATATAATCCTTCTACCGCAAATTCATTTATTTTAAAATAGGTTGAAACATCATCTATAATAATCAAATCATAGTCTCTACTTATGTTATATGTGTGTTTAAATGACATAAATACTAAATTTGCTTCACTTAACCCATTTACAGAATATGCAATCTTTCCTTTGTTTCCTATTTGCCTATATATTTCTTTGCTTAAATTTTCATATCCCCAAATATATAGAATATGACCACCTTTTTCTACTATTTTAGATATGATTTCACTAAAAATACTATTACTTTGAAATGGTCTTCCATAAAATTGAAGCAAACTTAAATCATTCTCTAAAAAGTTATTTAATTTTTTATTTATAGCTTTAATCTCATTCATATTTTCTTTCAAAGTAATCTCCTCCATATCTACTTTTCTACAAATTCATGATTTGTTATTTCCTTTATTTTATGTTCAAGTGCCGAATATCTTTCCATACTTTTTGTATTTTTAACCATATAATTTAATGCTTTTGTCATACCGACTACCACTACTAATTTCTTAGCTCTTGTAATCCCCGTATATAATAAATTTTTATTCATAAGAAGCGATGAACCCATAAACGATGGTATTATAACCACTTTAAATTCACTTCCTTGACTTTTATGAATTGTAATTGCATAAGCAAGTTCTAATTCATCTACATATACATAATCATATTTTACTTTTCTTTCATCATCAAATATTACTGTTATAATTTTTTCTTCTTCATTTATAGATTGTATAAAGCCCATGTCTCCATTAAAAACTCCATCACCTTCATACTCACCTTCTCCTGAAACACGAGTCCATTTTAAAGAGTAATTATTTTTTGTTTGCATAACCTTATCGCCTTCTCTAAAAATAATTTCTTTAATTTTCTTTTCTCTTTTACCTGGGTCCTTAGGATTCAATACTTCTTGAATTCTCTCATTCATATTTTCAACACCTAGAATCCCTTTTCTCATCGGTGTTAAAAGTTGAATATCTCGTAATTTATCCCAATCCTTATTAAACTTAGGCAGTCTTCTATTTATTAAATCTATTATAGTATTTAATATTTCTTCATTATTTTCACTTCTTATAAAATAAAAATCATTTCCTTTTTTATTTAAATGAGGCATTTCCCCATTATTTATTCTATGTGCATTTACAGTTATTAGACTTTCAGCTCCTTGTCTAAAAATTTCTTTTAAACGTACGACTTTAATAAACTCACTGTTTATTAAATCATTTAGAACATTTCCAGCCCCAACTGATGGTAGTTGATCAACATCTCCCACAATTATAAGCCTTGTTCCAAGCTTTATAGCTTTCAAAAGATTATTCATTAAATTAACATCAATCATAGAAGCTTCATCAAGTATGACAACATCTCCTTCTAATGGCTCTCCATCCCCTTTTAGGAATGTTGTTCTTTCTCCACCTTCATCTGAAACTCCCATCTCTAATAATCTATGAATAGTTTTAGCTTCTCTTCCTGTTGACTCTGACATTCTTTTAGCTGCTCTTCCTGTTGGTGCTGCTAATAAAACTTTTAATCCATTTTTTTCGTATATGTCAATAATACATTTTATTATTGTTGTTTTCCCTGTTCCTGGTCCACCAGTTATTATTTCAATTCCTTCTATAAAAGCATTTAAAATCGCTTCATTTTGCGATTTAGCAAATATGATTCCCTGACTTCTTTCGAACATTTTTATTTCATGTTCTACATCAGTATTTATAGTTTGAAAATTTTCAATTCCAAGCTCTATTATTTTTTTTGTTATCCCAATTTCACTATAATAATATGGCAATGAAAAAACAGCTTCTTGATCCTTTATTTTTTCAATTATTATTCCTTTTTCTAAATAATAATTGTATATGTTTTCCTCTATCAATTCTTTTTCAACCACTAAAGTTTCTCTTGCTTCTTCAATTAATCGCTCTTTAGGCATATATGTATTTCCATTAGCACAAAATTTATTTAACACATAGTCTATCCCACTTTTTATTCTATGAGATGATCTTGTTTCAATTCCCATGTTCATTGCTATTTTATCAGCCGTTTTAAATCCTATCCCTGATATTTCTTTACATAATCTATATGGATTTTCCTTTACTAAATCCTTTGCTCTATCCCCATATTTTTTATAAAGTTTTATACATTGATTATTTGAAAGTCCATATTGTGTAAAAAATAAAATTATATCTCTCAATCCTTTTTGTTCCTCATAAGATTCATATATAATCTTAAATTTTTTATCTCCAATTCCTTCTATTTCTTTCAATCTTTCAATATTGTTCTCTAGAACTTCTAATGTATTTTCTCCAAAATGAGCGACTATTCTTTTAGCTGTAACAGGACCAATTCCATAGATAACTCCTGCACTTAAATATCTTTCTATTCCTTCTATTGATGTTGGAAGTATTTCTTCATACATTTCTATTTTAAACTGTTTTCCAAATTGTTTATGTACAACCCATTCTCCAGTTAACTTTACATTTTGGCCTTCTTTGGCAAAAGGTACAGCTCCAGTTGCTGTAACTGTTTGATTATTAAATAACACCTTTAAAACTGTATATCCCGAATCCTCACTTTTAAATACTATACCTTCAACTAAACCAACTATACTTTCCATCTTTTCACTCCAAATCCTGCCTTGTTGTTTATATTATTGACTTTATATTATATAATTATAGCATAAGACATTTAAGTAAAATTAATTTTGTCTACTAAATTTTCTTGGAGGTGTAATATATGATAATAAAAAATTGTAAAATAATCTTTATCGATAGAATAGAAGAAGGCTCTGTTCTTATCAAAGATAATAAAATTGTAAAATTCAATCCTGAAGATTCAGAAGATTCAAATATTATAGATGCTAAAGGAATGTATCTTTCACCTGGATTTATTGATGTTCATATTCATGGTGCTGGTGGGCACGATACTATGGATGGAACTGTTGAAGCAATAAACGAAATTGCTAAAACTATTTGTAAATTTGGGACAACATCATTCACACCAACTACAATGACAGTTGCTGTTGAAGATATTCAAAAATCAATGGAAGCTATCAAATATACAAAACTTAATGGAACAGATGGTGCTAACGTTTTAGGTGCACATCTTGAAGGTCCTTTTATAAGCCCAAATGCAATTGGTGCTCAAAATCCAAACTTTGTTGAAGTTCCTTCTATAGAAACTTATGAAAGAATGGTTAAGGGATGTGAAGATGCAGTAACATCAATAACTATTGCTCCTGAAGTAGATGGTGCTAAAGAACTTATCGAATATTTAAGTAAAAAAGGTGTTGTTTGTTCAATTGGACACACTAAAGCTACTTATGCTGAAGCTATGGATGGAATACATTGTGGATGTAACCATGCAACACACTTATTTAATGCTATGACAGGATTTGCCCACAGAGAACCTGGAGTTGTAGGTGCTGTTTTCGATTCTGATATTACAACTGAGACTATTTCAGACGGTATTCATATTGCTTATCCCTCTTTAAGAGTTGCATATAAACAAAAAGGAACAGATAAAGTTCTTTTAGTAACTGATGCTATGATGGCTTGTGGAATGCCTAATGGTAAATATTCACTTGGTGGTCAAGATGTATTTGTTAAAGATGGTGCTGCAAGACTTGATGGCGGAACTTTAGCTGGTTCTATATTAACTCTTGATAAAGCTGTTAGAAATGTATATAAAAATACAAGTTATCCTTTATATGAAGTAGTAAAAATGGCTTCTCATAATGGTGCTAGACACTGTAAAGTAGAAGATAAAAAAGGACAAATCAAAGAAGGTTACGATGCAGATTTACTTCTTTTTGATGATGAGATTAACATAAACACTGTAATTGTAAACGGAAAAGTTGTTCATACAATATAATTGAAAAGAGAGATGTTTTAGATATTTATCCTGTCTACTTGACAATGAACATATCATAATAACATCTCTCTTTCTTATTATCTAACTTCTTTATTAAAAAATAATATATAAAACAAAAATAAAAAATGCAATTATTATTAATCCACCTATAAGGCAATATAATTTCATCTTTTTAATATATTCATTATAATATTCACACATTTCCTCTTCATTTTCTAATTCTATATTTTCTTTTATCTTTTTTTCACTACTTAGTCTTTCAATTTCCTCTTTTATTTTCTCTTCTATTTCATATGTTTTATTTTTTTCTTCCATATCTTTTTTTAGTTCTTTTCCATCTCTATTTTCATCAATACTATCTGTAGCCTTAACAATTGTTTTTTCTAGTTCTTTTCCACACTTAGGACATTTATTCAGTCCTTTTATCAATGCATCATTACACTTAATACAAGACATTCTATTTCCCTACCTAACAATTATTTACTACATTATATTTTTTAAAAACTTATTTGATACAAAATAATCTAGTGGCTATCGAATAATTCCCTTTATCTTTTACAAAAAAATATTTCAATTCAAGTTAATCCTATATAACTTTCCAAAAAACTCCTTATTTCATTTATAATAAACTCTTTTTTCCCAAACGTATTTATATATTTTTTTCACACATAATAATTTATATAATAAATATAAGGAAGTGATCAAATTTTATGTCAAACTCTAATTTAAAATTAATAAAATTAGCTTGTTATATGGGATACATTATTCAAGCTATTGTAATAAATTTATCACCTATCCTTTTTACTACACTTATAGATGAATTTAAATTTTCTTATTCTAATCTTTCAATTTTAATAATAACCAATTTCATTACTCAAATTTTATGTAATATTTTTTTATTTCATGCTGTAAAAAAATTTGGTTTTAAACCCTTTGCTTTAATAGCTAATATTTTTTGTTTTTTAGGATTTATTTCATTCTCTATAACTCCTTATATTTTTAGAACTTTCCCTTTTTTGATGTTTATCTTTTCAACTATTATTTTTTCTATCGGTGGTGGAATATTTCAACTTATCCTAAGCCCTATAATTCATTCTCTAGAATCTGACAATAAACATAGCTCTATGAGTTTACTTCATTCTTTTTATGCTTGGGGGCAAGTATCTATTATTCTTTTAACTACATTTTATTTTTTTATTTTTGGAAAAGAAAATTGGAGATTCATAGTTTTATTTTGGTGTATTGTCCCAATCATCAATTTCTTTATTTTTTTAAAAACTACTTTAGAGTTCAAACAAGAAGATGATGAAATACATTTCCTAAAATTAATTAAACATCCAACTTTTATAATTGCTTTAATAGCTATAGCTTCTGGTGCTGCAACTGAACTTGTTATAAATCAATGGATATCCATTTTTATAAAAAAAGGTTTAAATCTATCTATTATATTTAGTAACTTAGTTGGTATGTGTGGATTTGCACTTATGTTAGGTGCAGGTAGATTACTATTTGGACTCTTAGGAAAAAAATTAAATATTTATAATTTAATGATTTCAGGTTCAATCCTTTCAATAATTGCTTATTTAATAATAGGATTCTCATCTTCAAAATGGATATCTATAATTAGCTGTATTTTATGTGGCTTACTCACTAGCATTCTTTGGCCTGGAACCTTAACTACTACTTCTGAAAAAATTCCTAAGCATGGTATTAGCCTTTTTGCCTTTTTAGCTGCTTCTGGAGATATTGGTGCTGGTTTTGCTCCTTGGTTATTAGGATTTCTTACAACTAAATTTACCTCTAATATGTTTGATATACAATCTTCATTAAAATTTAGTTTATTAATAGTTACTATTTTTCCGATAATAACTTTGATTACTTTAATTAAACTAAAACTAAAAAAGTAAAATTTATTCTTTATAAAACAGATTATCTATCATTGATTTTTATATTTTTGCATAAAAAAAGCTACATCTATCGATGTAGCTTTTAAATTTACTATTTCATTAAAGCTTTAATAGCCTCAACTTTATTTAAGTTTTCCCATGGAAGTTCAACGTCTGTTCTTCCAAAGTGTCCGTAAGCTGCTGTTTGTTTGTATATTGGTCTTCTTAAGTCTAGTTCTTTAATTATAGCTCCTGGTCTTAAGTCAAATACTTTTTCAATTATAGCTATGATTTCTTCATCTGAAATTTTTCCAGTTTTGAATGTATCAACAACTATTGAAACTGGTTTAGCAACACCTATAGCATAAGCTAATTGCACTTCTAATTTATCTGCAACACCAGCAGCAACTAAGTTTTTAGCAACCCATCTTGCAGCATATGCAGCTGATCTATCAACTTTAGTTGAATCTTTTCCTGAGAATGCTCCACCACCGTGTCTTCCCATTCCACCATAAGTATCAACGATGATTTTTCTTCCTGTTAATCCACTATCACCTTGTGGTCCACCAACTACGAATCTTCCTGTTGGATTAATGTAATATTTAGTGTCTGCATCTAATAAATCTGCTGGAATTACAGCTTTTATTACATGTTCTTTTAAATCTTTTTGAATTTGTTCTAAAGTAACATCTTCTCCATGTTGAGTTGATATAACTATAGCATCAATTCTAACTGGTTTATCATTTTCATATTCAACAGTAACTTGAGTTTTACCATCTGGTCTTAAGTATCCTAAAGTTCCGTTTTTTCTTACTTCTGTAAGTCTTCTTGATAATCTGTGAGCCATAGCTATTGGAGCTGGCATAAATTCTTCTGTTTCATTAGTAGCAAAACCAAACATCATTCCTTGATCTCCAGCACCTACTGCTTCAACATCATCCTTTTGTCCTTCTCTTGATTCCAAAGCTTCGTCAACACCCATAGCGATGTCAGCACTTTGCTCATCTATTGTTGTCATAACTGCACATGTATCACAGTCAAATCCATATTTTGCTCTATCATATCCAATTTCTCTTATTGTTTGTCTTACAACTTTTGGAATATCAACGTAACAGTTTGTTGTTATTTCTCCCATTACCATTACCATTCCAGTAGTTACAGCTGTTTCGCAAGCTACTCTTGCCATTGGATCCTTTGCTAATATTGCGTCTAATACTGAATCAGAAATTTGATCACAGATTTTATCTGGATGCCCTTCAGTAACTGATTCTGATGTGAATAATCTTCTCATTGTATTATTCTCCTTTCAAATTTACAAATTTTTCTTTATAATAAAAAAACTCTTCAATAAGAAGAGAACTAGTTTCCTATTCTTCTCATCTCGTAGCTAAACTACAGGAATTAGCACCACACATATTAAATTTAATTAATTACTGTAGGTTGCTGGGTTTCATAGGGCCATATCCCTCCACCTCTCTTGATAAGAGTTTCGTTATTCTTTTGTCTTGATTTCTTTGCAATTGTAACATAGAGATTTTATACAGTCAATAGATTAAATTCTATCTATTTTTCTCAATTTATATATATTAACTTTTTGTTAATAGCTTTAAATATTAATACTATGCCATTATTCAAACATTTTTGCTTTATATACAATTTAAATTTAAATTTTTCTTTATTTTATTAATATTTTTGGTTTTTTATTCTATTTATTATTCAACTATTTTCTCTATTTTTTGAATATAATATAATAAAAAAAACGCTAAGTTAAACTTAGCGTTTGGTGGTGGGAGAAGGATTCGAACCTTCGAAGCAAGTTGCAACAGATTTACAGTCTGCCCCCTTTGGCCACTCGGGAACCCCACCTTATTTGGAGCTGGCAATAGGAATCGAACCTACAACCTGCTGATTACAAGTCAGCTGCTCTACCGTTGAGCCATGCCAGCGAAATTTCATTTTATTTTTTAATGGTGGTCACAATAGGGTTCGAACCTATGACCCCCTGCTTGTAAGGCAGGTGCTCTCCCAGCTGAGCTATGCGACCATACTAAATGGTGGTGGGAGAAGGATTCGAACCTTCGAAGCAAGTTGCAACAGATTTACAGTCTGCCCCCTTTGGCCACTCGGGAACCCCACCAAAAGTTATTTAGTTTTCGGCAGGCATATTGCCAACCGACAATAGTTAGTATATATTTATACACAACTTTTTTCAACTGCTTAATATAGTTATTATTCTAAATTATCTTTATATTCCTATCTTTTTCTATTTTTTTCTTTTATTTAACCCTATATTCATCATTTATATTTTTTTATTATTTCATATAAATTTTTTTCTTCTATTTGTAGTAATCTTTCATTCAATATTTTCTTTACTTCATCTATTTTTCCTTCATTAAGTTTCTCTTTAATCTTCATTAAATCAACTGTTGATAACTCATTCAAACTATTTTCTATATTTATTTTATCCTCTTTACTCATATTTTTAATCAATCTATTTATATTTTCTATATTTTTATTTTTTTCTATTGCATTTTCCTTTTCCATAGCTTCTTTCTCTTCTTGAATTCGTTTTTCTTCATTTTCATTTTTTTGATTATTTTTCTTTATTTCTGTTGAATTAACTTCTTTTATGTCTTCTACTCTATTACTATTTGGATTCCAAAAAAGAATAAAATACATTGTTATACTACTCATTATAAGTATTAATAAAATTAAACTTTTTTTCATACCACACACCTCTTATTTGAATTATTAACTATTTTTTCTTTTTTATTCCTTTTTTTGTATATCATCTTTTTTTCATGAATATATTATTTAAGGAGGTGAATTGTCCTTGAAAGAAATTATTAATATTACTTCAAAAAATCCTGATATAAAATTAGGTACATTAGTAAAAGACATTATAAAGGAAGACTTAATTATAGTATGTATTGGTACTGATAAATTTATTGGTGATGCTTTAGGTCCTATTGTAGGATCAATTTTAACTGAATATAAATTCCCTTTTCCTGTGTATGGGACTATTCACGATCCTATACACGCATTAAATTTAGATACCAAAATTAATGAAATAAAAAAGAAACATAAATCTAGTTTTATTGTTGCCATTGATGCTTGCTTAGGTACTAAAAGCGAAGTTGGTGATATTTATCTTAGAGATACCCCCATTTCTCCCGGTCGTGGAGTTGGAAAACTTCTAACAGAAGTTGGTGATATTTCTATTGTCGGTATAATAGCTAAAAGTGCTTCTGAGGATTTTCTTTATTCTAATAATATTCGTCTTTCATTAGTTTATGATATTGCAAATATCATTTCTAAAGGTCTAATCAACGCTTATAATCAATGGCTTTTTAGATATATAGATTCTAATATGCATTAAAAAATTAATTTATAAAAAATAATGCTGTCCACGGACAGCATTATTTTAACTAATTAATATTAACTCTTTACTTCTAGCAGATGAATCTATTTTGTTTATGTATTGCAAAACCATTCCTGTTCCTTCTGCTACTGCCTCAATTGAATTTTTTGCTATTTCAACCTCTAATCCAGTTTCAATACTTATTAATTTATCTAGTCCATGAATTAATGCACCACCACCTGTTAATATAATTCCATTTTCTATAATATCTGAAATTAATTCCGGTGGAGTTTTTTCTAGTGTACTTTTTACCCCTTCTACTATCATGTTAACTGTTTCTTTTAAGGCGTCTCTAATCTCTTGTGAACTTATTTTTAAGTCATCTGGTAGTCCCGTTAACATATTTCTGCCTCTAATTATTGCTGTAGAATCGTATTCATCTTCAAATACTGATCCGATGGCTATCTTAATTTCTTCTGCTGTTTTTTCTCCAATCATTAATTTATATGTATTTCTTACATATCTAATAATTGCCTCATCAAATTTATCTCCGGCTGCTTTTATTGAAACTCTTTCTACTATTCCGCCTAATGAAATAACTGCTATATCGCAAGTTCCTCCTCCAATATCTACAATCATACATCCATTAGGTCTCGTTATATCTAATCCCGCTCCTATTGCAGCAGCTAATGGTTCTTCTATAAGATGTACATCTTTTGCTCCTGAATTTTTTGCTGCATCTATTACAGCTCTTTTCTCTACTTCTGTAGCCATAGATGGAATACAAACAATTACATTTGGAGTTATAATTTTTTTATTACCACAAACTTTACCTATAATCTCCTGTAACATTTTTTCAGTTACATCATAATTCGATATTACACCATCCTTTAAAGGCCTTACTGCTATTATATTTCCTGGAGTTCTTCCAATCATTTTCCTAGCTTCTTCTCCCACTGCTAATACTTTACCAGTATTTTTATTTATAGCTACTACTGAAGGTTCTTTTAGTACTATTCCTTTCCCCTTCATGTACACCAAAATAGTTGCAGTACCCAAATCTATTCCTAAGTCTGAACCCTTTTCCCAAAACCACATATCTACTCCACCTTTTTTTGAAAAATATTACTTTTTTTCTATATTATATATGGAATGGTCATTTGTTTCAATATTTATTCAGCAGTTTTATATTTCATCTTAGTGGCTTTTCCACCTCGTATATGTCTTTCTGATTTATTTAATTCTAAAACTATATGTGTTTGTTCTGCTATAGTTGGATTAATCTTTGGTAATCTTTCAGTCATATCTTTGTGTATTGTACTTTTACTTACGCCAAAAACTTTTGCAGTTTTTCTAATCGTGGCTTTTGAATCTATAATATATTGTGCTACTTCTAATACTCTTTCTTCAATATAATCCTTCATTAACTCTACCTCCTTAAAAATTCATTAGTATTATTAGTATTTAAAGTAATCAGCCATTTTATTCAAATGACTGATTATTTCATTACTTTTTATATGAAAAATATTTTCCTGGATCTATTTCTTTATATGATTTATCATTTAATGTATATACTCTTATGTGTAAAAACTCACTTTTTAATGCTGCTGTTAAGCTTTGTGCTGTTTTTCCTACTGTTCCTATAACTTGACCTTTTTTAACTGTGTCACCTTTTTTAATTTTTAAATTTTGATTCAAATTACAATATTCTGATTTAATCCCATTTGCATGCTTCACTGTTACTGTTGTTCCAAAAGCAATATCATTATTCTTAATCTCATCTATAACTCCAGCTTCACCAGCTTTAACTTCTGTTCCAATTTTAGATACTATAGAAATACCACCAAACATTTCACTCTTTAAACCATCTTCTGAAATTATTGCATCATCGTGACCTTTAAGTAATTTTCCTTCTATTGGATTTACAAATTCCAATTTTGGTGTACTAGATACTTTTGCTGTTTCTTCCTTCTTCTTCTTTTCAACTCTTTCTGAATTTTCCATTGCTTCTGTATTAGTTGGTACCTCTGGTACCAGTGCAATTTCCTTTTCAGTTGGCTCACTTACCTTATTTGTTTTATTCGTATTAATATTTTTTAATACTATTACACCTGAAATAAGTGTTATACATATGAATGCAAAAACCCCAATGTATACTCCCTCTTTTTTTGTTAACTTCTTATCAGTAAAGTAGTTTTTTATCTTTCTTCCAAATATTTTTATTTTTTCCATAAAATAAACACCTCCTAGTTTCAATTATGTCCATATATATTTTTTTTAATCACCTTAATTTGCCAACTAAAAAAAGATGATATTTGAGTAATATCCCAAATATCATCTTTCTATTCAATCTTTATATTTTATTTTTTTTATTTCTACTCCTGTATAATAATGTGTCAATATTTCATCATAATTCGCACCATTTTGCGCCATTACATTTGCTCCCCATTGACTCATACCAACACCATGTCCAAACCCTTTTGTAATTATTTTTACTTTATCTTTAAAATATTCTATAGTGAAGTTTGCTGAATTTATCTCATACGCCTGTCTAAATTCCTTTCCCTTTACTACCGTTCCACCTATTTTCAACTCTGCTACAGAACCTCCATTTGTTCTATTTAATATTTCAATTTTTGTATTTATCTTATCTGTTGTAATATTACTATTTAATTTATTATTTGCTATTGCAACAAACTCAGAATTAGCAAATATTTTTTCTTCTGTAAATCTTGGTGAAACTTCTTCTCCTGGACTTTTTATTGATTTTAAATATGGTACTGCTGCTGAAAAAACCTCTTCTGAATTTTCAGTTTTTCCCCAACTTGTTGAAAAAAATTGAGGATACTTTATTATCTCATTACTATGAGTAATTACCAAACCTTTTGTGTTATTTACCAACTTCTCTATTTTACTATAATTTTTATTTGCATACTTTTTATCCCACGCATTTAATCTTTCCTTTTTATCCATATAAACTTGACAATGTATTGTATCACATATATCTGCACCTTTTGCTTGTTCGCACTTTGCTTCTCTTTTTGAAAAATAATATGTTCTCGCTGCAATAGCTTGTGATTTTATTGCCTCCTCACTAAAATTCACTGGCATTTCACCTGAAACCACTCCTATTACATAATCCTCTAAATTTACTTTATCAGTTTTCCCTGTTTTAGCTCTATATACTGTAACTTTTTCATTTCCAGCAACATTTATAGTATCTGTATTTTTTTTATTTTTTTCTTCACTGACTTCTTTACTTTCTCCTATATTTATACTATCTCCTAATATTAACTTAGGGATCATTATTAAGCATAAAACTATTGCAATCGTAACTATTCCCATTGTAATAACATTTTCTTTCATCTGCCTATTATTCAAGTTCTCTCCCCCTTTCCCCTATATATATGTTTTAAGTTTTTTCATTATTCTAGTAATATTTTTTTATATAAAGTCTTAACTTTTAATTAATATTTTATTATCGTAAAAAAGCTTAGTACAGCTAAAAGCTGTACTAAGCTCATATATTTATTCTTTCTATCTCTGCTCCAAGTTGTCTAAACTTCTTTTCAATATTTTTATATCCTCTATCTATATTATAAATTCCATCAACTTGTGTTTCTCCCTCAGCTACTAAACCGGCTATTATAAGTGCTGCTCCAGCTCTTAAATCTGTAGATTTAACTGCGCATCCAGTTAATCTATCACTACCTTTTATATATGCCGTTCTTCCTTCAATTTTTATATTTGCACCCATTCGACGTAATTCATCAACATGCATAAATCTATTTTCAAAAACAGTTTCTGTAATCATACTGGTTCCTTTTATAGTAGATAATAATGTCATCATTTGAGGTTGCATATCTGTTGGGAATCCTGGATGAGGCAATGTTTTTATATCAGCTCCACATTTATCATATCTACCATCTACTATTATCCCATTTTCTTCCTCAGTTATTACTACTCCACACTCTTTCAATTTTTCTATAATGGGCATTAGATATTCTTCATTTACATCATTTATTTTTATCATACTATTTGTAATAGCTGCTGCAACCATAAATGTTCCTGCCTCAATTCTATCATAAATAGGTCTATGAATAACTCCTCTAAGTCTATCAACACCTCTTATTATTATTTTTCGAGCTCCTGCACCATATATGCTTGCACCCATTTTATTTAAAAATCTAACCAAATCCCATATTTCTGGCTCATCTGCTGCATTTTCTATTACTGTTGTTCCTTTTGCCAAAACAGCTGCCATAATTATATTTTCAGTTGCTCCTACTGATGGAAAATCAAGATATATTCTATTTCCAATAAATTTTTTTACACTTGCTTCTATATAACCATGTCCCTGCTTTATATTAGCTCCTAATGCTTTAAATCCCTTTAGATGTAGCTCTATAGGTCGACTCCCTATATTGCATCCTCCAGGTAATGATATTTTACATTTCCCAAATCTAGCAAGCATCGGTCCCATCACTAAAAAAGATGCTCTCATTTTTCTTACTAACTCATTTGTATTTTCTAGAGGATTAATTTTATTTGAATCTAAAATTAAATCTTCTGTTATCTCTGAATATTCAACTTCTCCATTTAATTCTCTCATTAAACTTGTTATAACTTGAACGTCTTCAAGCATTTTTATATTTTTTAAAATTACTTTCTCCGGACATAAAATACTTGCTGCTATTATAGGCAATACAGAATTTTTCGCTGTACTTATATCAACTTCACCTGTTAATCCTTTGGTTTCTTTTACAATTATCTTTTCCATATTTTCCTCCATAATAAAATTTTTAGTATGTTGTAAATATTATTGGAGTTCCAATTATTAAATTCAATCCAGTATCATAATTGATTAAACCAACATTCACATTATCTTTTCCTAATTTTATTTTCCCTGTATATCCATTTTCAATTTCTATCATCTCAAAATCTTTTCCGAGATTTTTTGTATACTCTTCTTGTAAATTTTTATTTATCTTACCTTTATGATATTGAAAATATTTAACCTCATTAGAATTTTCATCTGTGAATTTTTTTAATTTATTTTTTATTTCATTAGTATCCATTTCTTTATTTTTATTTATGATTTGAATATTTGCATAGCTCCTATTCTTTTCTTTCCATACGTTAAAATCTATTTTATTCTCTTTTTCTTCACTCGAAAAATTTTCTTTTATTATTTTTTCTATTCTTTTTCTTTCACTCTCACTGTCATTCCCTGTATTAAATTCAATTTTAACTCCATTCTCTACAAACTCTGTTTCCAGCCTCACCTTTTCCTCTAAATTTCTATAAGAGTTAATGTTATATCCATTAAAAGTACTTAAATTAAGAGCAAAAAGGAGTAAAATGCATAACCTATTAATCACTTATACCCCACCTTTCCTCTTAATTATGGACATATCTATATTTTTTATACACCCATTTTCCTACTCTTCCATAATTTAATATATCCGTTTATAGCATTTTTGGTTACTACTTATATTTTTTTATACCTTTCTATCATAATTTCATACTTTTTATTTTAATTTGTTTTATTTTAAACTAATTAACTATCTAATTTTCAAACTTTAGCTCTTTATTTCGCTAAAATTTTATATAAAAAAAAGGATGTACTTTCGTACATCCTATATATTATATATTTCAATTATTATCTTTCAACGATTACTGCAGTTCCAAGTCCACCACCTATACATAAAGTAGCTAGACCTTTCTTAGAATCTCTTTTTTCCATTTCATGTAGTAAAGTTACAAGAATTCTAGCTCCTGAAGCCCCTACTGGGTGTCCTAAAGCTATAGCTCCACCATTTACATTTACTTTGCTCATATCGAATTTCAAATCTCTAGCAACTGCTAAACTTTGAGCAGCGAAAGCTTCATTAGCTTCGATTAAGTCTAAGTCTTTTACTTCTAATCCTGCTTTTTCTAAAGCAACTTTAGTAGCATGGAATGGTCCGTATCCCATTATAGCTGGATCTAATCCTTTTGATCCGTATGAAGTAATTTTAGCCATTACTTTTAATCCTAGTTCTTCAGCTTTTTCAGCACTCATTACTACGAATGCAGCAGCTCCATCATTAATTCCTGAAGCATTACCAGCAGTTACAGTACCATCTTTTTTGAAAGCTGGTCTTAACTTAGCTAAAGCTTCAGCAGTAGCTCCAAATCTTGGGAATTCATCTGTATCAAATACTTTTGGTTCACCTTTTCTTTGAGGTATAACAACTGGTACTATTTCATCTTTGAATCTTCCAGATTTTATAGCTGCTTCTGCTTTATTTTGTGAATTAGCAGCAAATGCATCTTGTTCTTCTCTAGTTAAGTTCCATCTTTCAGCTATATTTTCAGCTGTAATTCCCATATGGTAATGATTAAATGCATCTGTTAACGCATCATTTATCATTGAGTCAACCATTTGACCGTCACCCATTCTTTGACCCCATCTTGAAGTTCTTAAAAGATATGGTGCTTGTGACATGCTTTCCATACCACCTGCTACTACGATTTCTGAATCTCCAGCTTTAATCATTTGAGCTGCTAAACTAACTGCTCTTAATCCTGATCCACAAACTTTATTGATTGTCATAGCTGAAACTTCAAATGGTAATCCTGCTTTTAAAGTCGCTTGTCTAGCAGTATTTTGTCCAAGTCCTGCTTGAATAACGTTACCCATTATTACTTCTTCAACTTGTTCTGGTTTTATTCCTGCTTTATCTACAGCTTCCTTTATTACAAGTGCTCCTAAATCAACTGCTGAAACATCTTTCAATGCTCCTCCAAAGCTTCCTAAGGCTGTTCTTACAGCACTAACTATTACTACATCTCTCATCGTCAAAAACCTCCATCTTATATATAATTAAAATACTTTTATTTTTCTCACCTTTGTTAAACTCTTAACATACTTTAATTATACCACGCTTACCATAATAATCAAGAGTTTTTTGTTAAATTTTAAACAAACTTATTCCATATATTCTGAAACTTCCTTTTCACTCATTCCAAAATATAACTCTATAGCATCACAAATTCTCTTAGATGCTAAGCCATCACCATAAGGATTTACAGCTTTACTCATTTCTTCATAAGCTTTTTCATCTCTTATTAATCTATTAGCTTCACTTGTTATTTTAGTAACATCAGTTCCTACTAATTTTACTGTTCCATAAGAAACGGCCTCTGGTCTTTCTGTTACATCTCTTAAAACTAATACTGGTTTACCTAAATGAGGTGCTTCTTCTTGTAATCCACCTGAATCTGTCATAACCATAAAGCACTTATTCATAAGGTTATGAGTTTCTTTAGTATCTAGCGGACTTAATAAGTGTATTCTTGCTTTATTTCCTAATTTCTCATGAACAACATCTTTAACAATAGGATTTAAATGTACAAGATATACTAATTCTACATTTTCATTTTCTTCAACTATTTTATTTAACGCCTCACAAATATTTTCTATACCTTCACCCCAGTTTTCTCTTCTATGGGCTGTTATCATTACTACTTTTTTATTTTTGAAATCAATGTTATTTAACTCTTCAGTTTCAAAAGAATATTCTTCTCTAACCGTATGCTCCATAGCATCTATAACTGTATTTCCTGTTATAAAGATATCTTTTTCATTAACCCCTTCTCTTAGAAGATTATTTTTTGAACCTTTTGTCGGTGCAAAGTGTATATCTGCTAATGCCCCTGTAAGTTTTCTATTCATTTCTTCTGGGAATGGAAAATATTTATCAAATGTTCTAAGTCCAGCTTCTACATGCCCAACTCTAATTTGTTGATAAAATGCTGCAAGTCCTCCTGCGAAAGTTGTTGTAGTATCACCATGAACTAATATCATATCTGGTTTTTCTTTTATAAAAACTTCCTCTAAGCCTTCTAGAACCCTATTAGTTATTCCAGTTAAAGTTTGTTTGCTCTTCATAATGTTTAAATCATAATCTGGTTTTATTTCAAAATGCTCTAAAACTTGATCTAACATTTCTCTATGTTGTGCCGTTACGCAAACTAATGATTGAATTTCCTCCCTTCTTTCTAACTCTTTTACCAATGGTGCCATTTTTATAGCTTCTGGTCTTGTTCCAAATATAGTTATTATTTTTTTCAATTTGATTTCCTCCTATTTATCCATGGTTACTTTATATTTATTTTATAAAATTTATATATCGTATTTCATTTTTCTTCTATTTTATTATAATGTACTTATAAACTAAAAACAATTAAACCCATACTATTAAGGAGTGATTTTTATGAAAAGACTAGATTTTATCTCTTGGGATGAATATTTTATGGGCTTAGCTCTTTTATCCGCTAAAAGAAGTAAAGATCCAAGTACTCAAGTTGGTGCTTGTATTGTTAGCCAAACAAATAGAGTTTTATCTGTTGGATATAATGGACTTGCCTTTGGATGTTCTGATGATGAATTTTCTTGGGAACGTGAAGGTGATTTTTTAGAAACTAAATATCCATATGTCGTTCACGCTGAATTAAATGCGATTTTAAATAATAGAGGTGTCTCTTTAGAAGGTGCTAAATTATATGTTGCATTATTCCCTTGTAATGAGTGTGCAAAAGCAATAATTCAAAGTGGAATAAAGCAAGTTATATATTTAAGTGATAAATATTCTGATACTGATATAGTTAAGGCCTCAAAAAGAATGTTTACTGCCGCAGGTGTTAGATTAACTCAATTAAAGCCATCTGTAAAAAAAATCGAATTATCATTTGATATAGATGATATTTAAAAAAACTCGCAATGCGAGTTTTTTTTATTTTATTCATATAGGTGACAAGCTACAAAATGCTTTTCTTTTACCTCTTTTAATTTCGGCATCTCATTTAAACATTTATCCATGCAATGTTTGCATCTATTAGAAAATTTACAACCTTTATATTCTTCCATAGGATTTCCTACTTCGCCCTCAACCTTAATCTTACCTTTTTTCTCTTCTTCCATTGATGGAATTGCTGACAATAATAGTTCTGAGTATGGATGTAATGGCTCTGTATATAAGGACTCACTTGGTGCTAGTTCTACAAGATTTCCTAAATACATAACTCCTACTCTATCTGAAATATGTCTTACCATTGATAAATCATGTGCTATAAATAAATATGTTAGTCCTAACCTCTGTTGCAAACTGACTAATAAATTTACTACCTGAGCTTGTATAGATACATCTAATGCTGATATTGGTTCATCACAAACTATAAACTCAGGCTCTACAGCTAATGCTCTTGCAATTCCTATTCTTTGTCTTTGCCCACCTGAAAACTCATGTGGAAATCTTGATGCATGACTTTTATTTAATCCAACCAAACTTAAAAGTTCATATACTCTTTCTTCTCTTTGCTTTCCTTTATACAGTTTATGAATATCAATACCTTCAGCAATTATATCTCCAACTGTCATTCTAGTATTTAAAGATGCATATGGATCTTGAAATATCATCTGTGCTATTTTAGCTTTTTCTTTTCTCTCCTTTAGTGTTTTATTTTTTAAGACTTTTCCTTTTAAGAAAATTTCTCCATCAGTTTTTTCATATAATCCAATAACAGTTCTTCCACAAGTAGTTTTTCCACATCCTGATTCTCCTACAAGTCCTAAAGTTTCTCCTTTTTCTATAGAGAAGCTTATGTCATCTACTGCTTTTAAAGTTTTATTTTTTCCAACATTAAAGTATTTCTTTAAATTTTTTACTTCTAATATTTTCTCTGCCATTATTCTTCCCCCTTGTTATACCTCTTCTGCATATTCATGAGTTAACCAACAATGTGTAAAATGTGTTTTAGATAAATCTGTTCTCTCTGGCATTTCCTCTCTGCAAATTTCCATTGCATACTCACATCGTGCACAAAATGGACACCCTATTGGAGGATCTAATAAATCCGGTGGTGTTCCTCCTAATGCATATAATTCACTCTTTATATCACTATCTAAAGCTGGCATTGATTTTAATAATGCCCATGTATATGGATGTTTAGAATTTTTAAATACTTCTTCTACTGTTCCACCTTCAATTATTTTTCCAGCATACATAACATTTATTCTATCTGCAAATTCTCTAACAACTCCTAAATCATGAGTTATTAATATTATTGCAGTTTCCATCTCTTCCTTTAATTCATGAATAAGCTCCATTATTTGAGCTTGAATTGTAACATCTAATGCTGTTGTTGGCTCATCTGCAATTATTACTTTGGGATTACATGCAATTGCCATAGCTATTATAACTCTCTGTCTCATTCCACCTGATAACTCAAATGGATATTGATTTATTCTTTGCTCTGGATTAGTCATATGAACTGCTTTAAAAATCTTTATAGCCTCTTCCTTTGCTTCTGCACTACTCATATTTCTATGTAACTTTAATACTTCACTAATCTGTTTTCCAAGTTTCATTGTTGGATTTAAAGAAGTCATTGGATCTTGAAATACCATACTAATTTCTTTTCCACGAATCTTTCTTAATTCCCTATTAGATAACTCTAAAATATTTCTTCCTTCAAAAAGAATTTGAGATTTTTTATCTATATCCGCAACTTTTTCTGGTAAAAGGCTCATTAATGATTTTGCTGTTACACTTTTTCCTGAGCCTGATTCTCCAACTATTGCAAGCATTTCTCCTTTTTCCAATTCAAAATTTACATTTCTTACTGCTTTTACAACACCTGCATAGGTATTAAAGTTTATATTTAAATTATTTACCTCTAATAATTTACTCATTCTAAATTCCCCCTATCTTCTTAATCTTGGATCTAAAGCATCTCTTAATCCATCACCAAAAAGATTAAAAGTAAGCATTGTTAATGCTATTGCTAATGCTGGAAATATAAGTTGACTTGGATAAAATAACATTACTTGTTGCCCTGCTGATGCCATAGCCCCCCAGCTTGTATCTGGTGGCTGAATTCCAAGTCCTATAAAACTTAAAAATGCTTCTGCAAATATATAACTTGGAATGTCAAAAGTAATATAAACTATTATTATTCCTATAGTATTAGGTAACATATGTTTTAAAATAATTCTAAATGAACTAGCTCCTAATGCTACTGATGCCATTACATATTCTGAATTTTTAAGCTTCATTACTTCTCCACGAACCATTCTTGCAATTCCTGTCCATCCTGTTAGCACTAAAGCTATAATTAATGGAACTATTCCATTTCCAAGTCTTACTGCAATCAAGATTACTATTATTAAATATGGAATACTATTTAATATTTCCACAATTCTCATCATTACACTATCAACTTTTCCACCAAAGTATCCACTTATTCCACCATATAATATTCCAAATGTACATTCTATCAATGTCCCTACAAAGGCTATTAATAGTGAAACTCTTCCACCAATCCAAATCCTATCAAATAAATCTCGCCCTAAACTATCTGTTCCAAATAAATGTTTTAATGATGGTCCTAAATTCATTTCATCTAAATTTTGAATTTTATAACTATCTCCTGCAATAAAGGGTTGAAAAATACACATTAATATTAAAAATAATAATATTATTAAAGATCCCATAGCCACTTTATTTTTTTTAAGTCTTCTAAATGCATCTTGAAAATATGTTAAATTTGGTCTTTTTATCTCTTCACTACTATTTTTATCTATTCCAATTCGTTTAAACTTTTCTCTAGTTATTTCAGCCATATAAATTCCCCCTATGATTTTCCAAGTTTTATACGTGGATCTATAACACTATATAATATATCTACAATTAAAATTGATAATATAAATAACGCTGAGAAAAATATTGTAAGTCCCATTATTACGTTATAGTCCTTAGTATATATAGCATCTATTAAAGCATTTCCTATTCCTGGTATAGCAAATATTCTCTCAATTACCACTGTTCCAGTTATTATTGTTGCAATTTGTGGTCCTAAAATTGTTATTATCGGTAATATTGCATTTCTTAAAATATGCTTTATTGAAATATCTTTAAATGATAATCCTTTTGCTTTTGCTGTTAATATATAATCTTGCCCTATAATATCTAATACTGATGCTTTCATATATCTTGAATATGTAGCAATACCTCCAAAACAAAGAGCTATAGTTGGTAAAATAGTATATTTAAATCTCGCTAGAAACGGTGTTGCACTATCGTACCATCCTGCAATTGGAATTCCACCTTTTCCTCCAACAAATGCTTGTATGAGAGTTGCCAATACAAAACTTGGTATTGACACTCCTAATATAGCCACAAGCATAACTCCAAAGTCTATTGGTGTTCCTTTTTTAAAGCCCGCTATAATCCCTAAAATAACACCAATTACTAATCCAATGCACACAGCTCCTATTCCTATTCTTGCTGATGCAGGAAAATTGTCTTTTATCTTTTCATTAACTGTAACTCCCGGTGTTACAAATGATTCTCCTAAATCACCTTTTATTAAATTTTTTAAATATATAACATATCTCTCTGTTATTGGTTTATCTAATCCATACTTTACTTCCATAGCTTTTGCTACATCTTTCGGTAATTTTTTAGCTTGAGAGCTTACTGGATTTCCAGGCATACTGTTCATTAAGAAAAATGTTGCTGTTATAACTACAAATAAAGTTAATATCATCAAGGCTATTCTTTTTCCAAAGTATTTAAACATTATTATTCACTCCTTTTATATTAAGAAATTGATGTCCATCTTAATTGATACGTTCCTCCAAACCTTGGAAGTTCTAATCCCTTTACATTATTATGTTGGAATGAGTAAACATCTGTGTAATAACTAGGCGCTACAGCCGGATTATCAACCACTTCAATTTTTTCAACTTCTTTATATACTTTTAGCTTTTCTTCATTATTAGTTACACCTTGCAGGCTCTTTAAAAGCGAATTTACTCTTTCATCATTATATCCACCATAATTACTTCCATTCTCTGGTGTAAATAAGTCTAAAAATGTCATTGGATCATTATAATCTGCTCCCCATCCTGCACTTGCCATTTCAAATTCCCCATTATCAACTTTATTTAAAAAGTCTGAAAAATCTGCTGAAGTAACTAATGTGATATTTACCCCAATTTCTTTTTTCCAAGTATTTTGCATATATTCCCCTTGCATTTTACTTGTTGCATCACTATTTTGTAGTAAATAACTTATATTATATTTACTTGGATCTGGATCAAGTCCAAGCTCTTTTAATCCTTTTATAAATAACTCTTTTGGATTTTCATCCATCACTGTCTTTAATGGCTCACTTACTTCTTTTCTATAATCAATATCTCCAACTTGAATCCCTGATGGTACCAAACCATAAGCCGGAATATTTCTCTTTAATACTTTTTCAGTTAATCCTTCTCTATTTACTGCTATAGATAAAGCTAATCTTATATTTTTATTGCTAAGTAACTTATTTTCCGATTTTAAATTATATTGAGTGTAAAATACTGAAGATCCCACTTCATTTATTTCACTCCATTTTCCTTCTTGTGCTCCTGATTTCAATGGCTTTAAATATTCTCCTGATCCTGCCATTGCATCTATTTGATTACTAACAAACATTTTATATACTGTATTTGGTTCTTTTATTTCTGTAAATTTAACATTATCTAATTGAATATCTTTTGTATTCCAATAATATGGATTTTTAACTAGATTTATTTTTCCACCTTTTTGCCATTCTGAAACCATAAATGGTCCACTATAAACCTGTGTATCTGCACCTGATCCATATTTACTTCCATATTTATTAACTATATCTTCCCTCTGTGGTGCTAATGATGGAAACGCTATTATTTGTGTAAAGTATGATATTGGTTCTGATAATTTTACTATTATCGTTTGATCATCAGGTGTTTCTATTCCAACAGATTCTGCTGGTACTTCATTTTTAAAATATTGTTCAGCATTTTGTACTCCAAATAAGAAAAATGAATATGAACCTCCTGTTTTTGGATCTAAAAGTCTCATCCATGCATATTTATAATCTTTAGATGTTAATGGTTTTCCATCACTCCATTTTAAATCTGGTCTTAATTTAAATGTATAAGTTCGTTTATCATTACTTACTGTATAACTTTCTGCTGTTCCTTGTACTATTTTATTATCTTTGTAAAGTAATAAATTTTCTTGTGTATTCTGAATTATATTAAAGGAAACTGTATCACTTCCTTTAACTGAATCTAATGTCTTTATTGCTCCAGTTACAAGCTTTAAAGTCTTTTTATTATTAGATTCATCTTTACTACTATCTCGACATGCTGTAAATGTGAATAATATTAGTGGTATAACAAACACTAAAGCTATTATTTTCTTTCTCATATGAAAGCCCCCTTAAAAAGTTCTTAAAAGAATATTATCAAAATATACATCTTTTTGTTATTTATAATTTGAAAACAAAATATTAATTTTGATTTTTTCTTATTTTTATCTTTATTTTTCATATTTTATATTAACCATTCTTCATATTAATTATTAATTTAATATATATGTCTTTCATTAAAAAACACTTGTCTTTAGATACTGATTTATGAAACCGAATAAAAAAAAGGTTAAAAATTCATATTTATAGAATCTTTAACCTTTTTATCTTTATCTTATTTTCTTTGCTTCTCGTATTAATGTACTTTTACTTATTTTTGTTAATTGACTAACTTCATTATAGCTTAACTTCCCCCCATTAATTGTAAGTAAACTTAATGCATTTTCTATTTGCCTTTTAGTATATTTCTTTGGTCTTCCATTTTTAAAATCTTTTTTATCACTTGCAATTTCTTTTCCTATTCTTGCCGTTTCTAGTATTTCTTCTTTTTTTAATTTTATGACAGCTTTAATCGTATCAGTAATGATCTTATCTTCAATATTATTACTTATGTATCCTAAATCCCTAATTTTTAATTTTGCATTTTTCTTCACTATTACTTCAATAATATTTCCTAAATCAAGTACATTCTTAGAAAGACTTATCAAATTTTCTATAATAATAATATCCTCCTCTTTCAATTCATCTAAAAGAGTTTTTAAATTTTCTCTTTTTTGTGTATATGCACTTGATAAATCATATATTATTTCTTCGCACCCTTCATCTTGCAGTATTCTTATTTTCGCATTTAAATCATTATTCTTTCCTATTGCTCTGAAATATCCATATATCATAGCTTTCCCCCATTGTATTTTGATACTGATTTTTGATACTAATAAATTATTTGATTTTATTTTTACTTTTTTCTTTTACTTTATATTATTATTTTTATTTTCAATTTTAATATTAATTTAATAATTGCATTTTTATATCGATTTCCTATATTATATCTATAAATTTAATGAATTTTATGTATTTTTTATGTATTTTTAACGAATTTTCAATTAAATAATTCCTAGGAAATCATTTACATTGAAAATTATTTTTCTTTAAATTTCATTTTTCCAATTTTACTTTTATATTTTTCATTACTTTTTGTATTTTTTGATTTTTTACAATCTTACAATTTCAATTTTCTGTTTTATTTAACTATTCAAAAAAAAAGAAACTACTATTTAAAGTAGTTTCCTTTTTAAACCTATTTAGTTCCAAATAATCTATCTCCAGCATCTCCAAGACCTGGTACTATATATCCATGTTCATTTAACTTCTCATCTATTTGTGCTACAAATATATCTACATCTGGATGAGCTTCTTTTACAGCTTTAATACCTTCTGGTGAAGCTATTAAACACATAAATCTTAAGTATTTTGCTCCTCTAGCTTTAAGCATTGTTAATGCATCGATTGCAGATCCTCCTGTTGCAAGCATTGGATCTACTACTATAACTTCTCTTTCAGCAATATCTTTAGGCATTTTGCAGAAATATTCTACTGGTTGTAATGTTTCTTCATCTCTATAAAGACCAATATGCCCTACTTTAGCTGCTGGAATAAGATTTAATATTCCATCAACCATTCCAAGTCCTGCTCTTAATATAGGAACTACTGCTAATTTCTTACCTGCAAGCATTTTACAAGTTGCAGTACATATAGGAGTTTCTATTTGTACATTCTCCATTGGTAAATCTCTTGTTACCTCATATCCCATAAGCATAGAAACCTCTGAAACTAATTGTCTAAAATCTTTAGATCCTGTTTCTTTATTTCTTATAAATGCTAATTTATGAAGAACTAGTGGATGATTTATTTCTGTTACTTTACTCATTTTAATTTATCCCTCCGAAATTACTTACTATATTTTTCTTCTATTTTTGAAATTTTATCTAATCTACTTTGGTGTCTTCCACCTTCAAATTCAGATTTAATAAAAGTATCAACTATATCTAATGCTAATCCAACACCAATTACTCTTTGCCCCATTGCTAAAATGTTAGCATTATTATGTTGTCTTGTAGCATGAGCACTAAATGTATCATGACATAAAGCTGCTCTTATTCCCGGAACCTTATTAGCTGCTAAACTAATCCCTATTCCTGTTCCACAAACTAAAATTCCTAAATCAAATTCTTTTGCCTTAACAGCTTCTGCTACTGGAAGTGCATAATCTGGATAATCACATGATTCTGTTGTCATCGGACCAAAATCCTTAATTTCATATCCATTTTCCTTTAAGTGCTTAATAATTTCATTTTTTAATTCAAATCCACCATGATCTGAACCTAATGCAATTTTCATAACTTTACCTCCAACGTGTTTTTATATATAAAAAAAGAAAGTAGCAAATATAAATAAAATTTATATTTTCTTCTTTCTTTTTATTATCAATAGAATAGGCAACTAAGCCCTCTTAAATTTTTTCTGCTAAACTTACTAAGTATTTTATTATTTTTGTAACAAAATAGATTTTTCATTATAAATTTCTCCTCCAATTTTAAACATTAATAATATCATACCCTGCAGCTTTATTTAATCTATTCATAATAGCTATTCCAAGACCTTTTTCTTCAAAGCCTTCTGCTAAAATTATATCTACACCTAATTCATTAAATTCTCTAAGTGCTTGAAATAAATTCCCTGCAATTTCTCTTAAATCATTATAGCTTCCAATTACTATTTTTTCGCCCTCTTTATAAGAGTCTTTTGATTCTTCTGTAGAAAGTATTCCAACCTTCTTACCTTCATCTATATAATTGTGTACCATTTCATTTATTTTTTCAATAGTTTTTTTTCTATTTCCCATAATTATTTTTAATTTTGCGTTTGGAGCATAGTGTCTATACTTCATTCCTGGTGCTTTAGGCTTAAAATTTTCATCATTACTTAATAAACCTCTATCTATTTGGATATCTTTATCAATTTCATGTAACATCTCCAATGTTGTCCCACCCGGCCTTAAAACTATCGGTGGATTTACAGTACAATCAACTATTGTAGATTCTAATCCAACATCACACTTTTCTCCTCCAATTATGTAATCTACCTTTCCTTTTAAATCTTCAACACATATCTCTAATGTTGTAGGACTAGGTCTTCCACTAATATTGGCTGAAGGCGCTGCTATAGGAACTCCTGAAAATTCTATAAGCTTTAACGCAACATAATTATCTGGCATTCTTATTCCTATTGTCTCCAAATTTGCACTTGTTTCCATAGGTACTATATCTTTTTTTTCTAAAATTAAAGTCAATGGTCCTGGCCAAAATCTATTAATTAATTTTTCAGCTACATCTGGAATATTTTTTACATATTTATCTATATTTTTAGATGCAACATGAATTATAAGTGGATTATCTTGTGGTCTTCCTTTTGCTTCAAAAATCTTCTTTACGCAATTTTCTTTTAATCCATTAGCTCCCAAGCCATAGACAGTTTCTGTTGGAAATGCAACAGTTCCATCTTTCTTTATACATTCAGCAGCTTCTTTAATTCTATCTAAATCATCTTCTCCATTTAATATATAAATTTTTGTTTCCACTAAAATTACCTTCCTTCTTAGTCAATAGTATACCCTCTTGATATTTTTATACTCGTTACCGCTTCTTCTGTATAAGCTGACTTTGCACAATAAGTATATATATCTCCAAGTAAAGTATATTTTTTCAAACCACCCTTTTTTATTAGTAAGTAATAATATATATCATTTGGATTTACATTTTTCACTCTTCTATATTCATCAGCCATTTCTGGATATCTTTTTAACAATCCTTCAACAACCGGCTTAAGTCTACTATTTCTAAATTTAATTGTAGTTATTACTATTATCTTCACATCTTCTTCTATACCATCTGTATGAACTAAGGATATCTTATCACATAGCAATAAATTTTTCTTTCCAAAAACACCACTTTTAAATGTTAATTTGTTATTTTTATAACTATACTCTAACTTATATCTGTCAGCTCTTTTTAATATAACAAGAGCTATTAATATCTCCATTATTACTACATAAAAAATAAAAAAACTATTAAAAATTCCTGTAAGCCATAATGATAAAGGTAAAAGAACTGCTATAAAACCCATTAAAATATAAAATCTTACCCCTCTTTTTTTCTCTACCCTTAATGCTTTATTAATATCCATATTAAGAGCCATCTCCCTTTTCCTTTTAAAATATTCATGCAATTAAAGGTGAATAATAGAATTTGTTCTATTAATTCACCTTTTGATAATTATATTTTATTTTAATTAATTCCCTGTATTACCCATCATCTTCATCTTTTCAGCTTGATCTGCAGTAATAAGTGCATTTAAAACTTCTTCTATATCTCCATTTAAGAATGTATCTAATTTATATAATGTTAATCCAATTCTATGATCAGTTATTCTTCCTTGAGGATAATTGTAAGTTCTAATTCTTTCACTTCTATCACCAGTACCAACTTGTGATTTTCTATCTTCTGCAATACCAGCTCTTCTTTCTTCTTCAGCTAATTCATATAATCTAGCTCTTAAAACTTTCATTGCTTTTTCTTTATTTTTAAGCTGTGATTTTTCATCTTGACATGAAATAACAATTCCAGTTGGCATATGCGTAAGTCTTACAGCTGAGTCAGTTGTATTTACACATTGTCCACCGTTCCCTGATGCTCTAAACACATCAAATTTAATGTCTTTTTCATTGATTTCAACTTCAACATCATCAACTTCTGGTAATACTGCAACTGTAGCAGTTGATGTATGAATTCTACCACTTGATTCTGTATCTGGAACTCTTTGAACTCTATGAGCTCCACTCTCATACTTTAATTTTGAGTAAGCTCCTTGACCTTTTATCATGAATACAACTTCTTTAAATCCACCAATTCCAGTTTCATTTGCATCCATTAGTTCAACAGTCCATCTATTTGATTCTGCATATCTTGTATACATTCTGAAAAGATTAGCTGCGAATAATGCTGCTTCATCTCCACCTGCACCTGCTCTAATTTCCACAAATACGTTTTTATCATCATTAGGATCTTTAGGTAAAAGAAGAATTTGAATTTCGTGTTCTAAATTTTCTCTTTTTTCTGTTAGCTCACTTATTTCCTCATGAAGCATATCCTTCATTTCTCTATCAGTTTCTTCTTCAAGCATCATTTTATTTGCTTCTAAATCTTCTAATGTTTTTTTATAATTTCTGTACACACCAACTAATATTTCAAGTTCAGCATGCTCTTTACATAACTTTCTCCATTCAGCTTGATTTGCCATTATTGATGGATCACTGATTTTTACTGAAAGTTCGTCATATTTATTTTCTGTAAATGCTAATTTATCTAATAACATATCTTTCTCACTCCGTACTATTTTTTTTCATATTTTATAATTATATCATAAAATATCGCTATTTTTCAATAAGGTACCTTCCTATAACAACTCTATCTAAAGTTGCTAAGTCTTTTATAACCTCTACGTTTTTATAACCTCTATTCTCCATTAGTTCCTTGACTTCTTCTCCTTGATCATGACCAATTTCAAATGCAAGTATTCCATTTTCCTTAATAACACTTATACTTTCGTCAATTATTCTTCTATAAAATACTAATCCATCATCCCCTCCGCTTAAAGCAGTATGTGGTTCAAACTTCTTAACATCATCCATTAATGTATCTATTATCTTCTCTTTTATATATGGTGGATTAGATACTATAATATCATATTTTTTTTCATTTCTTATCACTTCATTTAAAAGATCACTCTTTATAAATGTAATTCTAGCTTCTAAGTTTAACTTTTTTATATTTTCTTTTGTTACTGCCTCTGGTATTGGATATAAATCTATAGCATCAACATTTATATTTTTTCTAAAATAAGCTAATGCTATTCCAATTGCACCACTTCCTGAACATAAATCACAAATATCTATATTATCTTCTACTCTAATCTCTTTTAATACTCTTTCAACCAATACTTCGGTGTCATCTCTAGGAATTAAAACTCCTTCTCTAACATTCAGTTCTAATCCCATAAATTCAACTTTTTCCAATATATAATGCATTGGCTTCCTTTTCATTCTTTCCTGGATTAAAGAAAAATAAACTTTTTCTTTATCTAAGCTTACTTCTTCATCTGCATTGGTAAGCATATAAAGTCTATCTTTTCCAATAACTTTTCCTAAAAGAAGTGTTGCATCAAGTCTTGCTGTCTCAATTCCTACCTCATCTAGTTTTTTCATTCCTAAGTTTATTAAATCTAAAATCATTTTTTTATCCTCCGGTATTCCTTCAGCAGTCTTTAATGATACTATTGCTACCTCTATTTGTTCATCGTCAGGCTCTCTTGTAGTTAAGTTTTGAAGCTTTATTCCTGGTGCTGATACTATTTGTGCTAGTTTACCATTATTCTTTCCAAGCCATCTAATTATTTCATAACTTATTCCCGATACAATTGGTATAAGAAGCACTCTTAAAAATAGTCTTTCTAAGAACCCTCCCCATCCTGTGAATGTAAATAATGCTATACTTACTATCATTACAAGAAAAAGAAAGTTAGTTCCACACCTTGGATGGAATCTTGAATATTTTTTTACATTTTCAACAGTTAATTTTTCTCCTGCTTCATAACAAAATATAGTTTTATGTTCTGCTCCATGATATTGAAATAATCTATTTATGTCATCTAGTCTTCCTATAACATACATATATCCCACTAATATACCAACTCGAAGAAAAGCTTCTATTATATTTAATGTTATATCTCCTAGTCCAAAACTTTTAAATATGGATGCAATCGCTGTTGGAATAGCTAAAAATATAACTCCTGAAAAAAATAATGACACTATAATTGTAAAAATCATTATTATATCATTAGATTTTTCTCCAAATTTATCTCTTATAAAATCTTCAAGCTTAGATGGCTCAGTATCTTCAAAAAAACTTGCTGAATAATTCAAAGCTTTTATTCCCTGATACATCGAGTCTAATAACACAAACACTCCTCTTATAAAGGGTATATTAAATATACTATGCCTTTTTGTAATTGGGATTATCCCTTGCATATCTGTTTTTATCTTACCCTTATCAGTTCTAACTGCTGTTGCTATCCCTTTAGAGCCACGCATCATAACTCCTTCAAGTACTGCTTGCCCTCCAACCTCACTTTTTTTCAATCCACAACACCCCTCTATTCTCTATTTTTCTTTAAATTTAAAATAACACTCCCCACATAATGATTCATATTGTACATCATCATCATTATCTATTGCTACTTGTTCCCCTTCAAATACAAATCTACCATTTATTTTTCTAGCATTAACTATTGCCTTATTTCCACATTTACATATAGTTTTCATTTCTTCTATGCTATGTGCTATAAGTAATAATCTTTTACTACCTTCAAACCCATTCATTTTAAAATCTGTTCTTAATCCATAACCAATTATAGGAATACCATGTTTAACTGCTATTTCAAATAACTGATCTATTTGATATGCTTTTAAAAATTGTACTTCATCTACTAGAATACAGTTTAACCCACCTTTATTTTCTATATCATTTTGTATTATTTCAATAATATTATCTTCTGATTTAATTATGTAATCTACTGCTCTAGTAACTCCCAATCTAGATACTAATTTATCTCCACCTTTTGTATCAATAAAAGGTTTTATCAAACTTACTCTCATTCCTCTTTCTTCATAGTTGTGTGCCACTTGCATTAAATGCGTTGATTTTCCTGAGTTCATAGCCCCATATCTAAAGTATAACTTACTCACTGATTTACCTCTCCCTTATATTATAATGTCTAATTTTGATTATATCATTTATATAAATTTATAAAAAGATGTTTTTCCATTTACCTTTTGTTGACGACCATATATACATATGATATACTCTAGTAGTTATTTGAAAATAAAATTTTTTTTATAAAGAGGTGAAAAATATGAAACAAGGCATACATCCAGAATACCATCACGATGCTGTGGTTAAGTGTGCATGTGGAAACACTTTTACAACTGGTTCTGTTAAACCTGAATTAAAAGTAGAAATATGTTCAAAATGCCACCCATTCTTCACTGGTAAGCAAAAAATCGTTGACGTTGGTGGAAGAGTTGATAAATTCAACAAGAGATTCAACCTTAACAAATAAGAAACTTAGGGAAAGACATTGTCTTTCCCATTTTTCTTATAAACATCAAATGTAATTTAATTTTAATAAATTTATATAAAGAGAGTGAATTTTAATGAAAAAAATTTTAATTTTATCAGCTTCTACAGGCCAAGGTCACAATCAAGCCGCTAATTCATTAAAAGTTGCCTTTGAAAATCAGGGCTTTATCACTTCAAAGCAAGACTTCCTTCAAGGAAGCAGCAAACTACTATTAGCTTTAGTAGTCGGTTCTTATGAAGTTTCTGCTATGAAATTTCCTCTAGGTTATGGATTATTTTACAAATTAACTAATAATCCACTAATTAATCCTCTTTCTACTATTCCATTTTATTTTATTAGAAAAAGGATGTTTAAGCTAATTCAAGAGGAAAAACCTGATTTGATAGTTACTACTCATCCACTTAGCATCTGTCTAGTTGATGGTCTTAAACGAATGGGCGTAAACGTTCCTATAGTATCTATAGTAACTGATTTCAAACCTCATTACACATATATTAGCAAAAAGATTGACCTTTATATAGCAGGAAGCCAATATACTAAAGATGTTCTTATAAAAAAGGGGATTAATGCAAATATTGTTCATCCATTAGGGATACCAATTAAAGATACATTCTTTAAAGAGAATACCGATATTGCAGAACTACATAATTCAGATGACTACTTCAACATATTACTTATGAGTGGAAGTATGGGACTTGAAGATATTTCTTTTGTTTTAGAAGAATTATTAAAAAACGAAAGAAAACTTAGAGTAACAGTAATATGTGGAAATAATAAAGAGCTTAAACGAAATTTAGATAAACATTTAAATAAAGAATATAAAAATAAAAAACTTCACATTTTAGGATTTTCAACAGATATTGCTTCTTTCATGGAGTATTCAGATATTTTAATTTCAAAACCTGGAGGACTTACAGTAACAGAATCTGTAGCAAAGGATTTACCACTTATAATTCCATTTGCTATTCCTGGACAAGAAACTGAAAACACAGAATTCTTAGTCTCTTCAGAATTAGCTTTAAAAATATCTCATATGTCTGACATAAATCCACTTATCAATGATTTAATTGATAATCCTGAAAAATTAGAAGATTTAAAAAATAGAATAAAAACCCTACGTGATACATACTCAGTAGAAAAAACTGTAAAAGTATGTTCTGACTTGATAAATAAATAAGGACTTTATTCTATATTTCAAAATAAAAGAGTCTCCTACCGGAGACTCTTTTTTATTTACCTATTTTATTGAAAAATCTTACAAATTCTTCATTGTTTTTTGTTTTAGATAACATTTTAATTAAGTTTTCTGTTACATTATCAGCATTTCCATCTGAATACATAGTTTTTCTTATATTGAATGATACTTCTAATTCCTCTGGTGATAATAGTAAATCTTCTTTTCTTGTTCCTGATTTATAGATATCAATTGCTGGGAATATTCTTCTTTCTTGAAGCTTTCTATCTAAATGAACTTCCATATTTCCAGTTCCTTTAAACTCTTCAAATATCATATCATCCATTCTTGATCCTGTATCTACTAAAGCAGTTGCTAATATAGTAAGACTTCCGCCTTCCTCTATATTTCTTGCTGCTCCAAAGAATTTTTTAGGCATTATTAATGCTCCTGGATCTAATCCTCCAGAAAGAGTTCTTCCTGTTGGAGTTATTGTTAAGTTATATGCTCTTGAAAGTCTAGTTAAACTATCTAAAAGTATTACTACATCTTGTCCTTGTTCAACCATTCTCTTTCCTCTTTCTAAAACCATTTGTGCAACTTTTGCATGGTTTTGAGGTTCTTCATCAAAAGTTGAATATATAACTTCACCTTTTATAGATCTTTGCATATCAGTAACTTCTTCTGGTCTTTCATCGATTAAAAGAACTATTATTTTTACATCCGGACAATTTTCACTAATATTTTTAGCTACTGTTTTTAACATAGTTGTTTTACCAGCTTTAGGTGGTGCAACTATAAGTCCTCTTTGTCCTTTTCCAATAGGACAAATTATATCCATAAGTCTTGTTGAAAGTTCTCCACTATTGCCTTCTAGATTTATTCTTTCTTTTGGATAAATTGGAGTTAACTTTTCAAATCTAGTTCTTCTTATTGCTTTTTCAGGTGATTCATCATTTACAGTATCTACGTAAATTAATGCTTTGAATTTTTCCCCTTCTTTGGCTTCTCTTGCTTTTCCTGTTAACATGTCTCCTGTTGAAAGGTTGAATCTTCTTATTTGAGCTGGTGATACATAAACATCACTACTACTACTTAAATAATTTTCACCTCTTAAAAAACCAAAACTATTATTTTCTTGTATCTCTAATATTCCTGATACAGTTTGAACATTTGAAGAAAAACCTGTTTCTGTATTTCTTCTATTATCATTATTTTGATTATTATTGTAACTATTATTATTACTATAGTTATTGTTACTATAATTATTGTGACTGTTACTATGAGTATTTGTATGACTACTAGTTGTAGTACTTACATTATTTTGTTTTGGTGATATTTTTTCTCTTAAAATTACACCATCTCTATTTATTTCATTTGATTTATTTTTATTATTTATCTCTAAAATCTGATCTATCAATTCATCTTTTTTAAACTTAGATATACTTTTTACACCTAATTCTTTAGCTATATCTTTAAGTTTTGCTAAAGTCATTTCTGAATATATTTCTCTAGTCAAACTTACACCTCCATATTTTTTTATGTATAATTTTTATTGGGAATTAATTAAGAATATTAGAATTACAAGACTTTTATTATATTATCCTTTATAAATTCTTATTTTGCAAGATTAAAATAATTAATAAAGATTAAAGACAATTAGTCAAAAAAAGATATCCTTTATTTAAAGGATATCCTTTTTATTATTATTTATTCTTATTTTCTTTAGCTGCTTTAATAAATCCTGAGAATAAAGGATGTGGTCTATTTGGTCTTGACTTTAATTCTGGATGGAATTGTGCTGCCACAAACCATGGATGATCTTTAAGTTCAACTATTTCAACTAATCTCTTATCAGGACTTGTTCCTGCTATAGTCATTCCACATTCTTCTATTCTGCTTCTGAATTCATTATTAAATTCATATCTATGTCTGTGTCTTTCATAAATAACTTCATCTTTATATAAATTATATGATTCAGTATTTTCATCTAATCTACATGGATATAATCCAAGTCTCATAGTTCCACCTAAATCTTCAATATCTTTTTGATCTGGCATTAAATCTATAACTGCATATGGAGTTTCTTTGTTTAATTCTGAACTATGTGCACCTTCTAATCCAACAACATTTCTTGCAAATTCAATTACTGCACATTGCATTCCTAAACAGATTCCTAAGAATGGAACTTTATTTTCTCTTGCCCATCTTATAGCTTCTATTTTTCCTTCTACTCCTCTATCTCCAAATCCACCTGGAACTAGAATTCCATCAACTCCGCTTAAAGCTTTATCAACATCCATTTCTTCTAATTCTTCTGAATTTATCCATTTGATTTTAACTTTTACATTATTGTCTAATCCACCATGACTTAATGCTTCTACTACAGAAATATATGCATCATGTAATTCAACATACTTTCCAACTAAAGCTATATTTATTTCCTCTTTAAGACCTTTTATTTTATTAACCATGTTAATCCATTCAGTGTTATCAATATCTTTACATCCTAAATGTAATTTTTCACATACAAGATTATCTAGACCTTCATCATGTAATAATAACGGAACTTCATAAAGATGATCCGCATCTAAATTTTGAATAACTGCATCTCCATCTATATTACAGAATAGTCCAATTTTACTTTTAATATCTTCTGATAATTCTTTTTCAGATCTACAAACAATAATATCAGGTTGAATACCAATACTTCTTAACTCTTTTACCGAATGTTGAGTTGGTTTAGTTTTTAATTCTCCTGCTTTTCCTAAGAAAGGAACTAATGTTACATGTATGAAACAAACATTTTCTCCACCAACATCACTTCTTACTTGTCTTATAGCTTCTAAAAATGGTTGTGATTCTATATCTCCAACAGTTCCACCAATTTCAGTAATAACTACATCTACATCTCTTTCTTTAGATACACTATAAACTTTTTCTTTTATAGCATTTGTTATATGAGGTATTACTTGAACTGTTCCTCCAAGATATTCTCCTCTTCTTTCTTTAGAAATTACAGACCAGTATATTCTTCCTGTAGTAATGTTACTATTTTGGCTTAAATTTTCATCTATAAATCTTTCATAGTGACCTAAATCTAAATCAGTTTCTGCTCCATCATCAGTAACAAAAACCTCTCCATGTTGGTATGGACTCATTGTTCCTGGGTCTACATTTAAATATGGGTCAAATTTTTGGATTGATACTTTAACCCCTCTATTTTTTAATAATCTCCCAAGAGATGCTGCAGTTATTCCTTTTCCTAATGCAGAAACAACTCCTCCAGTTACAAATACATATTTTGTTTGTTTCATTTTAAATCCTCCTTAAGATATTTTCATCTTTTAGTTGACATTTATCAGAACACACTATATAATAGATATTACCCCACAAATTAAGGTTATGGGGTTATTTGTGTTTAACTCTTTTTACAACATAGATATTATATTATCATATGGTCTGTTTAATTTCTAGTCCTTTTTTATTCATATTTAAGGATTTTTTTAGTTTTTTTCTATTTTTTCTTAACTGGATAACATACTTCAGTTATATATTCCCCTATATTTTCAGTATTATAAGGCCCTTTATGTAACACAACAAAATTTTTTCCTACTATCTCATAATTATTTTCTTTTATCCATAAACCTATTTCTCTAGTAACTTTATGTATTTGACTATAATCTCCTTTATCCAGTCCATCTAATATATTTTTTAAACCACTTAATTTTCTTTCTAAACTTTCTCTTTCACATTCTAACTTTCTATATCTTTCATTCACTATTCTTTCTAAATCTTCTTTTTCTTTTATTACTCCTAATAACTCTTTTATCTCACTTATTCCAAAACCTACTTGCTTTAAACTTTGAATAGTTGCTACTATATACAACTGTTCTGCTTCATAATATCTATATCCATTTTCTTTATTGACATAACTAGGTTCTAAAATTCCAATTTCTCCATAATATCTGATCATCGCTATACTTAAACAACTGAGTTTTGAAAACTCTCCTATTCTAAACACTATTTCTCCTCCTTCTAAAACAATAATAAACTCTCATACAATATGAGAGTCAATACTTTTTATATTATTATTTAAAAATTTCTTTTCGTATTTTAATTACAAATAATTTAAAAGCTATAAGATTAATTTAAAATCTTATAGCTTTTATTATTCAAAAACTTATTTTGTTTCTATTTCTAAATTTATTTTTGTTTTAAATGGCTCTTGTCCTATAACTCTCATTTCATATTCAATAAGAACTTTTCCACCATTTTCATCAATTTCTTTTTCTAATCCTTTTGTAAATATTTCAAGTTCTAACATTCCATATGGAGTATTATACAATGCTACAGTTACTTCATTCTTTTTAAAAACCATTTTAGTGCTAGTACTTCCAACTCTCTCTAATGTAATAACATCTTCCTCTATAATTAGACTAGTCTCTGTACCTTTCATTCCTGAAATTTCTGTTTCATTATAAGTAGCCTTATATATATTATCTTCTAGTTTATATTTTCCATGAGTTAAAACTTCAATTAGCTCATCATTCTCCATAGTGGCATTGCTAAGTATTTTTATAACAGCATTTTTTTCCATTCTTTTTGCCTCCTATTTCATTTGTACAATATATTTTTCTATCTCATCCTCAGTTGCTGGTTTAATATCTATCTTTCCATCAAATTTGCATCCAAATTTTCCATATGATACTTCTACAGATTCTTCATCTTTACCTTTGCTGTATCTTCCAGCTATTTTTGCACCTAATTCTAAATCTTCTTTTGATGCATCTCCACTAATTATTACCATTGCTCCATTATGGCTAACTGGGTACATAATCGTGTCTTCTTTTGAAAGCAATGCTTTTATAGCATCTCCTTCTTCTTGTGTTCTTGTAACTATTATAGTTTTTCCATTTTCACTTACAAAATGTCTACCATATCTTAATAATTCTATTTCTTTTGGAGTAGCATCCCCTTGTCTATTTAATGTTTCTTTTAATCTTAATGAGAAATTTGGTTCAGTAAGTCTACAACCACCTGCTGGTGATGGATAATCTGTAATTCCCCATTCTTCAGCTAAAGCCATTTGTGGTTTTCTGCTTCTTCCTGAAATTTTTAAAAGCTTACTTCTATCTACTAAACCTTGTTTTTCCATCTCTGTCTCTTCCAAGTTTTGAGCACATAAAGGTCTTAAAATCTTTTCTCCAATTCCTGATTCAGCCTTAACCTTACTTAAAGCTTGCTTGTTTTGAGACATAGGTCTTTGATTTAAAACTTCTCCCGTAAGTATAAAATCAGCATCAAATCTTTCTAATAATTCTCCTGAATATCTCATCATCATAGCGTGACAATCTATACATGGATTCATATTTTTTCCCCAGCCATGTTTAGGGTTTTTAACCATTTTAAAGTGTTCTCCCGAAAAATCAACTACTTCTAACGGAATTCCTATTTGTGCTGTCATTCTCTTTGCATTTTCTTCATTAAAAAAGTATGATTTAAAACACACCCCTATTACTTCTATCCCTTGATCCTTTATTAATTTTGCAGCTAAAATACTATCTAAGCCACCTGATACCATTGCTAATGCTCTAGTCATAAACTTTTCCTCCTAATGTATATCTAAATAATTTATTTCAATTTTTTATTTTCATTAATATTTTAAGTTACAAATTTAAGTTTATGATTAATAATGATTTTTATCAAGTATTTTTTTATTTTTAAAACATTTCCTTTAATACTTCCAAAAATTTTAATTTTAATTTTACTTCTTCTATTTCTTCTACTTCAACTGTATTTCCTAATGTCGATTCCATTCTTTCTTTTGTTTCCTCATATGCAACTTCACCTTTTGTTACATCTGTAAAGCAAAGAGGAGGAAACATAACACACCACCAATTTTCACCTTTATAATCTCCTATAAGTATTCTAAAAGCTTCATATTCTCCTTGTGGAAGAATTATATTTCCATAAATCTTTTCTGGGAAGTTCTCTTTTTTAAGTTCTATTTTAACTTCATAGTCATACCCTTCAGATTTTATTATAGATTTCGCTATATTCATTATCTTATCTTCATTTTCTTTTAATAACTCTCTACTCATTGCTAAATTTTCCGACTCTTTCAATATCGGTTCCATATATTTTATAACTTCATCTTTCACCTTTAACTTTAACTCCTGATCTTCATCCGAATTGCTATTTGCTAATACATGAAATCTAATAAGCTTGTCCTTTACATCTTCGTATGTATATGTAATCCCTTCACCTTCACCCATTTTTCCAATATTACTTCCGCACCCTAAAACTAAAAATATACTACCTACCACTAATATTATACTTGTTAATCTTTTCATAATAAAAACCCCCTCTCATAGTAAAAATTATTACCATAAAATGGAGTTTTATACACTTATATATTATTTTTATATTGTTCTTGTTATAAAAACATCTTTATATTTCTTTTTCATATTCTCATAACAATATTGCGCCTTCAACATATCATCAAAAAAAGCAAATACAGTTGGTCCACTTCCGCTCATCATAGCTCCTAAAGCTCCCATTCTTACCATTGATTCTTTTATGTACACTATTTCTCTATGCTTTCTCAATGTTACATTTTCTAATAAGTTTTTCATATTTCTTGAAACAAATTTTAAATCTTCTCTTTCCATAGCTTTCATAAGTTCATCTGTTTGAGGATGAAAAATAGCTCTAGTTATATTAAATTCTTCATAAACAGCCTTAGTTGAAACTCCAAAAGAAGGTTTTACCAAAACTAATATTTTATCTTTAAAACTTGGTAGTTCTGTAACCTTCTCTCCAACACCTTCACATAACGCCGTTCCACCTTTAATACAGTATGGAACATCTGCTCCAAGTTTTAGTCCAATTTCCATTAATTTTTCTTCCGTTGCATTTACTTTAAATAGCTTATTCATTAATTTAAGCACTGCAGCTCCATCTGTACTCCCCCCAGCAAGGCCTGCGCATACAGGTATATTTTTTCTAATAGTAATATTTACACCTGAGTTAATATTAAACTCCTCAATAAATAACTTTGCGGCTTTGTAAGCTAAATTTCTTTCATCATTTGGAACATATGGCTTATTGCACATCAAAGTTATTCCTGATTTAGCTCTACTCATTATTATTTCGTCATATATATCAACAGCTTGCATTATCATTCTTAATAAATGGTATCCATCATCTCTCTTTCCAACTACATCAAGTGAGATATTTATTTTAGCATGTGCCTTTATTTTCATACTATTCTCCTTCCCTTTTCTTACGTCAATTTAATCATAATTTTATCATAGCAATTTAACTATGTCTATTTTTTAAATATAATAAAAATAGCGTTGTAAATTCTAATTTACAACACTATTTCTATTAAACTATTTTAATTTAATTTCTACCTCTTCATTCTCTTCTTTGTTTCTCTTATATCTCTCTATAACCTCTAAAAGTTTTTCTCTATCTTCATAAAAAACTACTATCAAATCGCCCTTTTCACTTATTTCTAGTGCTCTTTTCATAGCATCTCGTTCATCTATATATATTTCTTTACATCCTTTTTCTATTCCCGAAAAAATTATTTTTGCCATTTCTCCTGGACTTCTTCCCCTTCTATCATAATCTTCTTTTACAATCGTTATATCCAAGAAATCACTACATATCTTTCCTATCTCTACTCCCATTTCATCAGTTCTATCCCCTGCAATTCCAACAACACCTATAACCCTATTTCTTTCTAGCTTTTCAATTGCAGAAAACACACCCTTATACCCTTCTTGGTTATGTCCATAATCAAGAATAATTGTTCTACCTAAAACATCATACATATTAAATCGTCCTGCATTACATTTACTATCTAAAGCAAAACTTTTAAATCCTTTGCTTATCATACAATAATCTACTTGCAATCCTACCAAAGCAGCACAAGCTCCCAATGCATTTTCAATGTTAAATTGGATTTTACCATTTAAAGTTATAGGCACATCTTCTATCTTTATCACATCATATTTTCTCTGATTACTAACTACACTTATATAACCATCATCTATAAAAACTGCTATTCCCCCTGAAAGAACCTTTTCTTTAATTAATTTATTATTTTTATCTTTCGAGAAAAATATTACATTTCCTTTAACTCTATGAAGTATTTTTTTACTCCACTCATCATCTACATTTATTATTGAATATCCTTCTTCTTTTACTTCTTCTACCACTAATGATTTTACAAACGCTAAATCTTCTTCTGTTTCAACTCCATCTAATCCTAAATGATCTCCTGTAATATTAGTTAATACTGCAACATCTGCTAAATCATAAGCTAATCCCTTTCTTATCATTCCACCTCTTGCAGTTTCCAATACCGCGACATCAACATCACCATTCATTAAGATACTTTTTGCACTTTCATAACCTGTGTCATCTCCAATATCTATACACGTATCATTTATAAATATTCCTTCAGTAGAAGTCATACCAACTGTATTTCCCATCATTCTTAATACATGAGATATAAGTCTAGTTGTTGTTGTCTTTCCATTAGTTCCTGTTATTGAAACTACCGGAATATTCTTAACTTCATTTTTATATAAATAGTCTACTATTTCTAATCCCACATTTCTTTTTTCTCCAACTGATGGATAATGATGCATTCTTATTCCTGGTGCTGCATTTATTTCTACTATTATCCCTCTTCCTTTTAGCGGTTTACTTATATCATCTGTACATACATCTATTCCGCAGATATCTAATCCTATTGTTTTAGCTGCTCTTATAAATAATTCTCTATTTTCTTTACAAATTTTATCCGTTACATCTTCAGCTGTTCCGCCTGTTGATATATTTGCATTCCCTCTTAATAAAAGTTCTTCACCTTCTATTAAAATACTATCCAATGAATATCCTCTTTCTTTTATTCTCCAGAGAACTTCATTATCTATATTTATTTTTGTTAAAGGTTTTTCATGATCGTCACCTCTTAACTTATCTCTATTTGTTTCATTAATAATTTCCTCTATGCTTTTTACTCCATCTCCAGTTATTTTAGGAGGTGTTCTTAATGCTGCTGCTACAATCTTTCCATTCACTATACAAATTCTATAATCTTTTCCTTCATAAAATTCTTCAAGTATTACTTCTTCTGAAATTTTAGATACTTCTTTATATGCTTCTAAAAGTTCCTTATCTTCTTTAATATTTAATATAACTCCTCGACCTTGATTTCCATACTGTGGTTTCAACACTAATGGATATCCTATTCTTTCTGCTTCTTTTAATAATTCTAATACATTTCTAACCTTACTTATCTTTCCTACTGGTATATTTTGAATCTCTAAAATCTGCTTTGTAAGATACTTATCACAAGCTATATCTGAACTTAAACATCCAGTATAATTACTTATTGTTGCTGATATTATCTTTCTTTGTTTTCCATACCCTATTTGAAAATATCCTGAATTTTCTATTTCAAAATAAGGTAAGCCTCTTTTAGTTGCCCCATCAAGTATCGCCTTCGTACTAGGCCCAATTTCTTCATATGCTTTAATATTTTTTATTATTTCTAGCCTCTTTTGGATATCTATTTTTATTCCATCTATTATTCCATTTATTATATCTAATGCAAGATTCATAATCTCTATAGCTGTATTTTCATAAATATATTGAAAAACTACGTAATAATGTTCATCTGATACTTCTCTTGCTTTTCCATATGAAACATCCATCCCTAGCATATTTTGAAGCCCTAAAATAGAATGTTCATATATGTGTGAAAGGAATGTTCCTTCCTCTAATCTAATTAAAAAACCATTTTCCACATCTATTCCACATCTATGACTTTTTAAATCTGGAATATATTCAACCAGTTTTTCATTAAATCCTTTTATATTTTTACTTGGAGTTTCTGCATATCCTTCTAAATCTACATCAACCCTTATGCATTTCTTTCTTGAGTAAATATTTTTTCCTCTATATACCCTTTTGCTAATTATTTTCATTTTTTACTTCTTCCTCCTTAAAAGGTATCTTGCTTTTAAGATTAAAGCTATTTCCGCTTATAAGTACATGCAATTTTATATTGAATATGCTTAATACCTTATCCATATCTTGCTCAGATATATTAGTGTGATTTATCTCATCACCATCTAGTATATATACGCCTCCATCACCGATTACTTTTATTCGATTTTCATTTACAATTATTCCTGTATTTTCATCAATTCCAATACCAAGAATTCCTGGGTGTTCTGATACAGCCGTTAATAATCTTCCAATTCTTCCTCTTTGTGCAAAATGCTGATCTATAACTACACCTTTTAAGAATCCTAATCCTGGAGACATGTTTATTGTATTTTTTTTAGGAGATTCTTCATCTTCTCCACCTAAAATCATTGTTTCACTCATAATTGAAGCTCCTGCAGATGTTCCCACTATTATTTTTCCAGTACTATTCATTATCGCTTCGCTTATTTCAGTTCCACCTAATATACTTGTTATCCTTAGTTGATCTCCACCTGTAAAGAAGATGAGTTTAGCCCTTTTTATTAGTTCTATATTTTTCTTTAAGTTTGATTCTATTCTATTTCTTATATCGAGTATTTTTACATTTTTAATTTCTAGTGATTTAAATACATCCAAATAATCTCTGCCTATAAGTTTTGGAACTTCAGATGCTACTGTAACTATTAATAATAAATCTTTTTCTTTATCTATTTTGCTACAAACCTCTTTAAGAACAGTCTTATTTCCCTTTTTATCTTCTGCTCCTCCAATTATTATTAATTCATTATTTGGTATTCTAACCATTTATTACTCACCTCGCTTTACGCGTTTATTATTATCTCCTCTTATTTTTATTTTTATACACAAAAAATCCCACTAATTATAATTAGTAGGATTTTTGACAGTTTAACTTATTTTTTATTTTCTTCGTACTTTTCAATTTAAACTAAAAAACTTTCAAATTTTCTTTGATAGAATAAATCTTCATCTTTTATTAAAGATTTTATATACTCATGAGCCTCTTCACTTAATTTAAAATTTTCTAAAAGCCATCCTTCTGGAACAAATTTTGTTTGATTTGCAACCTCTTTTGCTAAAAGTAAATATGGCTCTGATCTATAAGGCTCCCTAGAAGCCACTCTTATTCCAACCATACTTCCATTTTTACATTCTTTTGAATGCTGTAATGCATAAGCTCCTACATATGAAGCCTCACTTAAATCATTTTTAGATGCACAATGAATGGCAGCTCTTTGTAATGTATTTAACTCTAATACTCTTACTTTATTCGCAACTCCATTTTCTAAAATAACATTCCTCAAAGCTAGTCCAACTCCTCCTAATTGCTTATGTCCAAATTTATCAAAAGGAGCTAATTCTGCTGATATAAAGTTTCCCTGTTTATCTTTAATTCCTTCAGCTACAACTATATAAACCGAATTTTTCTTTTCACAAACCTTTTTTATATCCTCTAAAAACTTTTCCTTTGAAAAAGGTATCTCTGGTATATACAATAAATCAACACAAAGATTTCCTTTAATCTTTGCTAACGCTGCTGCAATTGCTAACCATCCCGTTTCCCTTCCCATTGTTTCTAAAATAAATACACCATTTTTCCCATATACAACTGAATCTAAATAAGTTTCAAGTACTGAATTATATATAAATTTAGCTGCACTTGGATATCCAGGTGCATGATCTAATTGGACTAAATCATTATCTATGGTTTTTGGTATCCCTATAACTTTTATTTCTATATTATTTTTTTCCATATACTCCGCTAATTTTGAAACCGTATCCATAGAATCATTTCCTCCAATATAGAAAAACGTCTCAATTTCATACTTAATAAGGATTTTAACTATTTTTTTATATTCTGAATCATCCACTAAATAATCTTTAAGCTTATATCTACAAGATCCTAATGCTGAAGATGGAGTATTCTTTAACACTTCTAATCTTTCTTCATCTAATGCAGATAAATTTACTAACTTTTCTTCTAAAATCCCTTCAATTCCATTTATCCCTCCAAATACCGTGTTATAAATATTCAATTTATTATTTCTTTTTATTACTCCATATACACTTGCATTAATTACTGTAGTTGGTCCACCCGATTGAGCTATTAAACAATTCATTAAATCACCTCTTATTTAGTATATACTATTAAATATATTTCTAATTAAGTATATCTTATTTAAGATAATAGTATACTTTATATAAAATTCCAAGCCATTTCACTATTTGTTAAAACTTTTATTACATTTGTCTTTTTTTAATTCAAATGTTTATGCTTTTCTCAAATTTTAGTTATTTAGATTAAAAAATTTATCTCTTCTATGTAAACTTTATACTTTTGTGCATAAAAAATGACCACACAATTGTGTGGCCATTCAAGAGCACATGTTTTAGATATTTACTATGTCTACTTGATAAGGAGCATATCAAAATAAGCTCTTTTTACTTTAAAAATTATTACAATATCTATCTATAGATTCTGCCACTTTTTTAGCTTCTACAACTGCTTGTACAACTATTTTAGGTCCATTAACTACATCTCCACATGCAAATATTCCCTCTCTAGAAGTATGTCCATATTCATTTGTAATTATAAGACCATTATCAGTGGTACTTATTCCAGTTGTATTTCTTACTATATTATTTCTCGGTACTTGTCCTATTGCTATTATTGTAGATGTCCCTTCATACATTTTTTCACTTCCTGATATATTAGTAAATTCATATTTACCATCTAAATTCTCTCTTACTTTTACTTCAGAAAAAACTACTCCTTCCTCAGTTATTTCTATAGGTGTTTTACAAAACTCAAATTTAACTCCCTCTTTTTCTGCTTCATAAATTTCAGTTTTAGTTGCTTCCATCTGCTCTCTTTCTCCTCTAAAATACACCGTTACATCTTTAGCCCCAAAATATTTTGCAGATCTTGCTGAGTCCATGGCAACATTTCCAGCGCCTATCACATTAACTTTATCTCCTAATCTAAAATATTTAGGATGCTTTAAATAATCTATTGCATAATGAACATTTCCTAAAGACTCTCCCTTTATTCCTAGTGTTCTTGCATTCCATACTCCCGTTCCTATAAAAATTGCTTTATATCCATCTTCAAATAGTTTATTTATACTTAACACTGGCCCTATTAATGTATTTAATCTTATCTTCACACCTAACTCTATTAAATATTCTTCATACATATCTAAGATTTTTCTATCTAATCTAAACTCAGGAATACCATATCTAAGTACTCCTCCTATTTTATTTCTACTCTCAAAAATAGTAACTGAATATCCCTTTTTAGCAAGAATTATTCCTACCACTATCCCTGCTGGACCTGCACCAACTATCCCAACCTTTTTTCCATTTTTCTTTATTTTTTCTACTTTCATATTTTTTAAATATTCTAGCGAAATTTCATATTCTATCTCTGGAAATCTTATAGGTTCACCTTTTATTCCTCTTATACAATTCCCCATACATTGCTTTTCATGAGGACAAACAATCGAGCATACCACTGATAATGGATTATTATTAAAAAGTATTTCTCCTGCAGCTTCCCTTTCACCTTTTATATAATGTTCAATAACTTTTGGTATTTTTGTATTAATGGGACAGTTTTCACTACATCTAGGATTTTTACATTTTAAACATCTTTCAGCTTCTAATACGAGTTCTTTCATTTTTCTCTCCTCCAATAATGTATACTATTTTCTAAATAGTATACTCTAATTTATCTTTAGTATATATTTTATTTTTTTATTTTCTATAGATTTTTTTTTATATTTCCATTAACATTTCAAATCTTTATAAATTAGCTAAAAAAAGTCTTTTCCAAATTTGAAAAAGACTTTTTCTATTTTTATTTAATTTTTAACATATTTTCCCTGGAATTAAAAGCTTCTCTCCAGTAATTAACTGTTCATCTTCTTCTAAATCATTCATTTCTTTTATTTTAGCCATAGTAGTTTTATATTTTTTAGCTAAATCCCATAATTTATCGCCTTCACCAATAACATATATAGTTATACTTGCTTTCTTTTGCTCTTCTTTATTTTCACTTTCTTTAATATCATTTACTATTTCTTTATTAATAGCAAATAACACTTTAGAATTTGCTTGGATATTAGCCTTTACTGCTATTGTATTAGCCTCTATTGATGCCTCTAAATCTTCTAATGCAGCATTAACTATTCCTTGCATATCTTTATTAGCTCCTAAAGCTTCTATTGCTGCATTAAAAGGTATTTCACCTTCTACCTTTGCTAAATATTTATCTGGATCTCCTGTTTTATAAACAACACATACTTTTAAGAATCCTTCAATGGAAATTCTATCATTTCCAACTGACTTCTCTGTAATTATTATATTTCCTGAAGCCGTTATTATACTTTCAGGTTTTAAATCCTCTTCTTTTATATAAATATTGTCTTTCACAAGAATATCATTATTATATATTCCATGAATCATTCCCATTTCACAATTTTCTTTTTTTACTTCTACTGGGAATTTAGGTGAGTATGCATCTGTTATTACCTCTAAATTTTCTTTAGAAAATGCTTTTACTCCACATAATACTTTAAATTCAAGATTTACAATTCTAGACTCTCCTAAATCATCATAATCCTTAGTAACACTTGTGCTTGTAAGTTCCATTTTTGCACAAATATCCATATCAGGTGTTATTTCAGGTGCCAAAAGCTCTTTAGAGATATATACATTATCATTTAAATGATATACTTCTTTTCCTTCACCACCTAAGTATAAAATATGAATCTTGCAATAACATCCACAATATACCTTTTCTTCACCTATTTTAGTTTCTTTTTTATGCAATTTTATATCTGTTTTTAAGATTTTAGCTATTTGTGGCTTATCCATACTAACTCTTAATACAGATTTACCTATAATATCTAATGAATCATCTAGCTTAGTTTTATTTACACACTCATTTTTCTTAAGCATTTCTACGCCTTCTTCTGATTCAATATCTTTAATAAGTTCTATTTCTTTTTCTTTATATTTTTCCCAATTAATATTTAATATTCCATCAATGGCAACTTTTCTTTCATTGATTATTTTAGCCTCAATATGTTCTACTCTACAATCTACTTCACAGATTACTTTATGTTCTCCTTCTTCTAGATCTAATGAATTAGAAAATTTTTGCGAGTAATTAACAGAACAAACTACTAAATTATCTTCCCTTGCTAAATAAAGTACATTATATTCTATTTTCCCTTCGATATTAACCTTTTCTCCTACTGTTTCTTTTGAATTTATTACCGGATTTGCATCAACCATTAAAATTTCTTCTACATCTGGGTGCGTATCTGGTATTAAGTATTCTTCATTTAACATTGCTGTAGTATTACTTTCATTTAATAATTGTTCAAATTGAATATTTTCTTTTATAACATCTATTCTTGACATAACCATTCCTCCTACAAAGTATCTACTAACATATATACACTTATCTATTAAATATAATTACACTTTTATTAATACAAATTTCGACAATTTTTCTCACCTTTTATATATTTTTTTATTTATTTTAATTTTTTTATTTCAAAACTGTTGACAAACATCGCTTTTTGTCGTAACATAGTAATTGGTTATTGACCATATAACCTCTCATAAATTCTCAATACCCTTTTATACCATAGTTGAAAGATGGAAACCCACCATCTTTCTTTTTTTTATTTATTTATAAAATAATAAATAAAAAAAACTTCGAAATTTTCGAAGTCTTTTTTTTATCCTAGAAAGTCCAATTGTACAGTTCTAGTTAAAACATCTGAATAACTATATGTTACTGTTCTTTGATTTTCATCTTCTAATCTCACTACAAAAATGCTCGGATAAACACTTTCTATAATTCCATCATTAACTAAAATCTTTTTTCTTCCACCGTTCGCTTTTAGGGTAACTTTTTCTCCAATATGTCCTTCGATATTCTTTTTTATCGAAGCTATTGTTCTTATTCCATTCATATACACACCCTCTTTCATGTTATATATTATACCAAGATTTTGAAAAAAAGTCAAATAAAATATTTAATTTTATCATTTACGCATCATAATGTCAATACGTTATTTCATATCTTACTATTATTTTCTTATATTTTTAGAATTTTATACATAAAAATAACATTTTTTATATATAAGGTGATTTAGGGTAGCCTTCTCTATATTTTCCTCTTGTTTGAATTCCACCTATTCCTTTTATTCCTGTTATTGTATTACCAATGACATCTTTTATCGATACTACATCTTTTATTGGACAATAAGCTATTTTTTCACAAATAAAAACTGGATCTAAACAATGAATCAAAACACGATTAGGCGATGATGCAAAATTAGCACCTGCATCTAAAATACTTTCATAACAACTTTGACAAGCTCCTGCAAATATAACTAAATCATCGTAATTTTGATTATATTCTCTTAGTTTTTTTACTGATTCTATATAATACTTTGTATTTCTATAATTAGATAAATCTAAATAATTATCTACATTTCTCTGTATACTATCATGTCCTGTAATTACTATTATATCTGGTTTATAAACCTTCACTAATTTTATAATTTTTTCTGGTTGCTCATGTTCTGGAATTGATACACCAACTGCATCAAGAGATAATTGTTTATAGACTTTTAAGCAAGTATCCATATATTCCCTATCACCATCTATGTGCAAAATTTTTCCTGGCCTTCCGAAATATAATTCATCTGAATTACTTGTTTTCTTCACTTTAGATATTTTTTCAGATTTTCTCATACCCATTTCTCTAGAAATCATAACCTTATCTATTGCTTGCTTTACTTTTCTATTTAGAATTTTATCTTGTTCCCCTTCAAACTCATCTTCCGCTGCTTCTAAATCACATTCCTTAGCATCTGCCAATATTCTTATATTTATACCTTTTAGTATATATACTTCTCTTCCTTCTACCTCTTTTATATCAACCACCTTAAATGTAACATCTTTATTATAAGATTTTCTTACAACCACATCTCCAATTTGCATAAAATCCTCTTTCTTCTAAAATGCTTTCTATATAGTATTCTTTTTCTCTTTTTCTGTTACACTCTTTATCTTTTTAATACAAAAACTCGCTATGAAGCGAGTTTTTGAATATATTTAATCTAAATCATAACATTCTTTAAATTCTTTTATAAATTTAAGATAATTTTCTTGTTCTTCTATAATGCCTTGAATTTTTTTTGCAAATGTATTTGCTCCCCAAGTCACTTCATTATAATAATATCTATTTGCTAATCTCCAATATCTTTGTGGAAATTGTAAATAAGCTAACAGTACTCTATATTCTGATGCATCTAAATTTGCTACTTCATTATATGATTCTATTATTCCTTTTGCAAAATCTAAATTCCAATCAACTCTTTTAAGTACTTTTATCATAAAATTAGATATGTCAAAAGCCCTTGTTTCCCTTTTGCAATAATCAAAATCTATTATATTAACTTTTTCATTTTCATCAATAATTATATTATGATACGTGAAGTCATGATGGCAAAACATTTTTTCATCTTCTGCAATTGCACATAATCTTTCATAATCTGATGTTAGTAATGTGTTACTTGCTTCTTTTGCAAGCTCCTTATAGAATTCAACCGATTTAATATATAGCATATCAAAATCACTTTTATTATTTTTCTTTCTAGCCATTTCTTTCATTTTATCCAATGCTTTAATTCTTTTTTTCATAAGACCTGGCCATCTTCCTAAATCACTTTTAAGTTTTGAATTTTCTGGTGGATCATATCCTTTAGATGCAATATGAAGCTCCGCTAGTGTTTTCGCAGCTAGTTTAACCTCTTCAATCTTATGAAAATCACACTCTCTTCCATTCAACCACATAGATAATGTATATAAATCTTCATTTACTAACGCATAAGGGTAGCTGTCTATATTCAAAAAATATTTATCAACCCTATCAAACCCATTGTTAATTAAATGTTCTTTAGCACCATATACAAATAATAATTTTTGAGGTCCATAGTTAATCTTCTTTAAACACCTCTCCCCTTTATTTGTGTTTAAATGATATACTCCTTTGTTTGCTTTTATTGACTCAATTTTAATATTAAATTGTCTTTCGATTTCGAACTCTCTCATCATTTTGATCACCCCCTATATATCTATATGTTAACCTTAGTAAATTTATTAACACTTTTACTATAACTTAATATAATAATATTAGCAATATTTGGAAGGAAATAGATATGAAAATAGGTATAGATGGTCGTGCTGCTGAATGGTATCGAGGAACTGGTATAGGAACTTATACTTATCAATTGATATCAAACTTAAATAAAATAGATAATATTAATGATTATCTATTGTTCTCTACTGATAATTTAGATATTAAAAATTTAAATGAAAATTTTACATTAGAAAAAGTTTTGAGTAATACAAGTACAAATTTTTGGGAAAATGTTAAAGTTCCTAATATTTTAACTTCAACAAATATAGATCTTTATCATATTCCACAAAACGGCGTAGGTTTATCTTCGAATATTTCTTGTAAGAAAACTATCACTTTGCATGATATTATTCCATTAAGAATGCCTGAAACTGTCAGTGATAGATATCTTCGAATATTTAATGATGAAATGCCAAAAATAATCGATAATTGTGACGGTATTATAACGGTCTCAGAGTTTTCTAAAGAAGATATTGCTAACGAATTTAATTATCCTAAAGATAAAATTTTTGTCACTCACTTAGCTGCTGAGGATATTTATAAACCTCTTAGCAAATCTACTTGTCAAAATATAATTAGAGAAAAATATAATATCGATAAAAACTTTATCCTTTATGTTGGTGGTTTTAGTCCAAGAAAAAACATTTTAGGTCTTATAGAAGCTTATTCACTTTTATCAAATTCATTAAAAAATTCAACTTACCTTGTTATTACAGGTAATAAAGGAATCTCTTATGAGAGATATCTTAACCGTGCTAGAGAGTTAAAAATTGAGGACAAAGTAATATTTACAGGTTTTATTCCTTTAGATGACTTACCTATCTTCTATAACGCTTGTGAGACTCTAGTATACCCTTCGTTTTACGAAGGCTTTGGACTTCCGCCTCTTGAAGCTATGGCTTGTGGAGTGCCTGTAATAGCTTCTAATCGCACTTCATTACCTGAAGTGTGTACTGACTCTGCTATATTAATTAATCCATCTAACACACAAGAAATCGCTGAAAAAATAACTAAAGTTTTATCCGATAGCTTTTTAAAACTTTCTATGGTTAATTGTTCTCTTCGTGCCAGTAAAAAATTCTCCTTTGAAAAAACTGCATTAAAAACTTTAGAAGCTTATAAAGCTATAGTTAAATAGATCCACAAATAAAAAAATTCGCCTAGGCGAATTTTTTTATTTGTGAATCTATTTCATTCTCTAGAATCCTTTCAAAAATTCTAGCCTATATATATCATTCTCTAATTTTGATTTTAATTTACTTAAATAGCTTCCATATTCCCAATTCTTTTCTTTTCTGTAATATATTCTAAATATAGAATATAAGTCTCTTGGAAATGATAAAAATATTTTTACTAGTTCTATCTCCTCTTCTTTCAAGGCATATATTTTCATATATTCTTTAATTAAATTTTTCCCCTTATCTATACTAAATGTACTATTTTTAATCCACTTTAAAATTAAATCTGCAATATCTACACTTCTTAAATCTATACTTGAGTAATCAAAGTCTATTATGCTACACTCATCATTCTCTATCAAAAAATTATGATATGCTAAATCATTATGACATAAAACCATATTCTCATCATTTGATATCATATCCATATAGCTACTATTCTTTAACTTTTTAATACACTCCTCAATCTGCTTTATACAATATTTATTGTTTGCTAAAAATAATTTATCGAACTCATTTTTATTCTTATATTTTCCCACAAAGTTTCCGATTTCTATTAACTCACTTTTAGCTAACTCATATTTTTCTAAAATATTTTCTCCACGTATAACCATAGATTCATTTTTATTTAAATACTCTATAATGCCTTCTGATGCTTCATGCATTTTAGCTAACGTCATTGCACATACTTCAACATCTACTGGATTAGTTACTATCGCTTCCAACCCTTCTATTTTATCCATTAAAATATAAAAATCATCATTCCATTTTAAATAATTTTTCCCATTACTCATTTTATTTATTTTCATAATATTTTTAAACTTTTTATCTACATACTCTAAACTTGTATCTATAAATTTTATTTTATTTTGATCATAATCCACTTTTTTTAAAATTTTATCACCTTCAAAAGTTTTTAATATAAACACTTTTCTAAGTGGTTGTATGTCCAAAATTTCTATTCCTAATTTTTCAAAAAATTCTTCACTTAAATCATAACTACATAAAAAATCTTTTTCTATAATTCGTCCCATAATGCCTCCTTTTTACACTCCATATTAATTAATTCAATAAGCCTTCTCTTATTTAAATTACTCCTATACTTATTTATATATCTTATAACTTCAAAAGGTGCCAATGTCATTTCTTTTATATACTTTAAACTCTCTTCTGTCAGATTTACTTGATCTACATATATTTTTGTAACTTCCTCTATTTCCTCTTCGTTTAAGTTCTTTTTTACTTTCCTCAAATAATCAATAATTTCTTCTTCTATTAATCCATAACTTACTTTTTTTATCTTCCCAATCTCTATCTCATCTACTACTCTTAAATTTTTTTCATCAACTCTTCCTATATTCATTTCATTTTTTGCTATACTTCTTTTTATTAATGATTTTATATCTATTTCATCTAAATTTTTATCAATATTTTTCAAAATTTCATTTAATTTTTTCGTTTCCTCAATTTTCAAATAATCTAAAATTATAATCGAACTCTTTATTTTTTCTACCTCTTTTCCATAATTACAAAAAACTCTCCCATATTTTCTTCCATTAAATCTTGATAAAATACTTTGAAATTTTGAAATAAGTTTTAAATGCTTTATTATATCTTCTTTACTCTTATAATTTTGGCCCTTAAAATATTCTTGTGCTATATAAATATTTTTTTCTAAAAGATACCTCTCTAAATCTTTTTCAATCTTCATAATTCCCCCTTTAAATACTTTCTATCACTATATTTTTTCTATCTTTTATTTTTAAATATTCTTCTAATTTTCCCACTAATATTTCCTCTTCCCAAGGCTGTTGCTCCCAATAAACTTGTAATCCTCTTTGCCAGAAATCATTTGGAAATTTCAAAAATCCTTTCATAATTTCTTTTTCTTCATCACTTATTTTCAAATTTTTTTCGTATCCATTTAAAAGTTTTTTTGTTTTTATATCTACATCTCCTTTAGAATATCTATTTACTCTCCAAACAAGAGATGCTATATCATGTAAGTTACTATCTAAAATACAATAATCAAAATCAATAAATTTAATTTTATTATTTTCATCAACCAATATATTGTGATTCTCTAAGTCGTGATGACAAAATCCCATTTCATTTACTTTTTCATGCATAATTTTTAAGTAGCTACTTTTTTCTAATAGTTTAATAGCCTCTTTACCTTCCTCAATTTCTTTTTTTATATTTTCTAAATACAATCTATCAAATCTGCTTTTATACGCTTTTTGATTTATTCTATTTTGAAAATCATATATTTCTTTGATTCTTGTTTCAAATACTTTTATCCATGTTCCCCAATAAATTCTCGGCTTACTCTTCTCTAAAATACTATATCCCCTGCTTTTTATATGCATATTTGAAACTTCCATTCCTATTTTTTCAATAAGCTCTATATTATCAAAATCACTTATACTAGATTTTACCCATCTAGTCATATATGCATATTTTTCACCAATTTTTATATAATCTTTCTCATTCTTATTTACCATAATCTCTAATATGCTCTCTAATTTCTGATTTTTTAAATGTCTTATACAATTCAATATAAAATAAAAATGAGGGTAATTATAATTTATTATTTTCAAACAATATCCCTCATCTCCATTTATCCTATACGTATTTTTTATTTTCTTTAATTCTCTTACTTCTATACCATATTCTCTCTCTATAATATCTTTTAAATATATCTCTTCCACAAAACTTTTCTCCTAAAACATGTTTCTATTTTTTATTATATGAAACGTAATACTTTTGGTTCTTTTTAATCACATTTTTTAAAGTTTATAATAATTTATATTATAGATATAGAAAGAGGTGTTAGAATGAAAATTGCAATTGATTCAAGAAGTGTTAATCTGCATAGTGGTACTGGTATTGGAACTTATACAAACAATCTTGTTTCTGAAATGATTAATATAGATACATTAAATGATTTCACTTTAATTTGGACTGGATCAATAATTCAAAAATTCAAAAAATCCAATACTAGATTTATACATTCTTCTGGAAAGCATGGTCGCTTTTTTGAAAACCATTTTACTCCTAAAAAACTTTTAGATAATGACATTGATTTATATCATATTCCTCAAAATGGAATTGGCTTTCCATTTGAATATAATATAAATACAGTTGTAACTATTCATGATTTAATTCCATATATCATGCCAGAAACTGTCGGCCGTGGATATTTAAATAGATTCTTAAAGGACATGCCTAAAATAATAGAAAATTCAAAAGGTATATTTACTGTTTCTGAGTTTTCTAAACGTGATATCTTACGTTTTTTCAAAGGCTATCCTGAAGATAAAATTTTTGTTACACCACTTGCTACCAATAAACAATATAAACCTTTAGATAAATCATTTTGTAAAAATGTTATTAATCATAAATTTAAATTCACTTCTCCATATATACTTTATATTGGTGGTTTCAGCAGTCGAAAAAATGTAAAATCTCTTATTGATGCTTTCCTAAATATAGAAAAAAGTCTTTCCCAAGAAGTTAAACTTTTAATAGTTGGTCCTCTAAAAGATGAAGGAGAAATTCTTTATAACTATGTACAGGAACGAAATAAACTAGATTCCATTATATTTACTGGTTTTGTAGATAATGATCTTCTTCCAATACTTTATAATGGTGCTGAAACTTTTGCTTATCCATCTACTTATGAAGGTTTTGGTCTACCACCTTTAGAAGCTATGAGTTGTAAAACAGCTGTCTTAACTTCTGATATCACTTCAATTCCAGAAGTCACAGGTGATTGTGCTACTTTAATAAATCCTTATGATATTAATGATATTAGCACTAGTTTATTTAAAATTTTAGAAGATTCTTCATTTAGATTATCTATTGCCAATAAAGGCTATGAAAAATCCAAAGAATTTTCATGGAAGAACACTGCTAATTTAACTCTGAATGCTTATAAAACAATTTATGATAATATTCTTTTAAAATAAAAAACGTGGAATATACTTCCACGTTTTTATTTTAATTTCCTAATAACTTTTCTCTAGCTTCCATATATACATCATAATTTTCTACTAATGGTGCATTTTTTTCTATATTGCTCATTATAACTAATGGCGACTTTCCTGAAAAATTATTTATCTTATCTTCAATTTGAACATCCTTGTAAGTATATAGATAGCTTGAAAACATATTTCCACTTAAAGTATATTCTAACGATACTTTTGTATCATTACTTAAGTACGCTATAAATGCTTCACTTAATCTTTTATTTTCTTCCTTCAAAGTTACTAAATTTTCACCAATACCTTCATAAAACTTATTACTTCCTACTACTAATGATGGTGGATTATTTGCTGTCCACTCACACTTTTCTTTTATTGCTTGAAGTTCTTTCATTTGACTTATTGAACCAATTTTAGCTGCATATTCTTCATTTCCATTCAATGCAATTATATTATCTTTTTTTAATTCCTCAAGCATATTATTAGTATTATTCAAAACCTCTTGCTCCGTTAGATTCTTTTTCATATTTTCTAAAAGAATTAACTCTTCAAGCTTTTTATAATCTGGTCCAATTCCACTAAGTAATTTTACTTTTCCATTACTGTCTTTAAATATCTTTTCCCCCACTGTAATTACATCATTCCAAGTATTTAAATCATTATTGCTAATTCCATATTGACTTAATAAATCATTTCTTGCATATAACACTAATGGACTACTTGTTAGTGGAACTCCATAATATTTTTTATCAAAATGAACCTGTTCAAGTCTATTTTTCCCAAAATTCATACTATATGTGCTTATTGTTCCACCTAAGTCTACTGGATATATTTTTTCTTTATTCACTAAATTATATAATTCATCACTATTTAATATAGCTATATCAGGCTGTTCCTTATCCTTTACACTATTAATCACATCATTATAATAATCTTTTGAATTTATTTCTTTAATATCAATATTCACATCTTTATGTTTTTCTTTAAAACTCTCTGCAACTGTATTTATATAATTATATTCACTACTATTAACCCAAATTTCTAATTTCCCACTTATTTTTTCACCATGGTTTGCTTCAAACATATTTATCATTACTACGGAGGCTATTATTATAATAGCTATTATAACCACTATTTTTATTTTTTCTTTCACTCTTTCTCCTCCTCTTTTGCCTTTATATTTCTACCAATTTCTCCTGATTAAATTCATCAGTAACTAAATTAACAATCCATTTTTTACTCTTAATTCTTTTTACACAGAAAAACATTTTAACGAGTTCCTCTAAGCCACACAATGCATATACGATATATACAGGTACTTGTAATATAAATGCTCCTATAAGCGCCACAGGAACTCCTATAAGCCACATTGTACTCGCTTCTATATAAAACGATACCTTAGTATCTCCTCCACCTCTTAGGACTCCAACTATAGCAATAATATTATAAACTCTTATAATCATCACTAGAGATGTAACATATAATATTGCTTGAGTCCATATTTTGACCTCTTGTGATACATTATAAAACTCTACTATATTGCTTGATAAAAGTATTATTAGTAACGATATTATAGCTCCTATTATACATCCTAATTTTAAAGAATTCTTTCCATATAATATTCCCTTTTCTTCATTTCCACATCCAACTTCTTTGCCTACCATAACTAACGAGGCACTTGCTATCCCAAATATAACAACCATAAAAAGATTACTTATAGTAGTCGCTATTTGTACTGATGCAATTGCACTGGTTCCTATTCTTCCATATATAATATTATACATAACTGATCCGAGTCCCCAACACGCTTCATTTAATAGTACTGGCATAACAGTTATTAAAATTTTCCGTAAAAATTCTACGTTAAAATCTAAGTATTCCTTTACTTTTCCTAATAGAATACTTTTCGTTATATATATATACCCTATAAGTATTATAAACTCTACAATTCTTGCTATTAAAGTAGCAATCGCAGCTCCTCTTACTCCAAGTTCTGGCATACCACCAGCACCAAATATAAGACAATAATTTAATAAAGTATTTATTAACAATGCAATTCCACTAGCTATCATAGGAACTGTTGTCTTCTCAATACATCTAGATGCAATTCCAAAATTAAAACTTAAAGCTGTAAAAACATAACTAAAACATACTATTATTAAATAACTTGCTCCAATTTCTATTACTTCTTTATCCCCATTAAAAATTCCAATTATTTCATATGGAAATATCATTGCTATGATTGTAAATATTCCACCTACAATAAAGCTAATTATAATTCCTATTCCAACTAATTTTTTTATACTCTTATGATCATTTTTCCCAAAGTATTGTGAAATAAAAACGCCTATTCCACTAAAAATTCCCATCATAAGTATATTTAATAGGAAAAAATATTGATTTCCTATTCCAACAGCTGCTATTTCTCGTTCACCTAAACTACCAATCATAATTGTATCTACAATATTTAATGATGAAGTAATTAAATTCTGAATAACAATAGGTAATGCAATAACAAATACCTTCCTGTAAAATTCTTTATTTCTTTCAGTTATTCCCCTCATAGTTCCCCCTAAAAAAATTCTCATAACTTTTTCCATTATATCATAAACCCTTATATATTTAACCTTAAATCCTCTCTTACTAAAAAGAAAAAGAAGCTCTATAAATAAGCTTCTTCTTAGTATATTATTTCTATAAAAGGCTATGATATATTTAATACCATAGCCCTCATTATTATAAATTATTTTTTTAATTTAAATCCAAATTTTCCCCATGGCTCAATTAAATCAATTAAGAATCTTTCTTCCTCAACAACTCTAGCCACAACATTTGTTTTACCGCTATTTTTCATTTCTTTTCTAGCTAATTGTAATTCTCCTGCATATCTAGTGTAAAGATCTGATTCAATCATTACATCACCTTTAACCATATCTGGTGTATATGCTGGTGGAAAACTTTCACCTTTATATTTAACTCTTGATTGTGTTGATCTTATAACATAATCTGAACAATCTCCTCTATTAAAGTGGAACTCTTCTAAGATTATCGTCTTTTGAACTTCTGGTAAATTATCAACTAATTCAACTGAAAGTTCTAACATTTCTCTATTTACTTCACTTAAAGCTTTTAATTCTTCTTCGCTTGCAAAACAATTAGCTATTATTACATCATCAACTAATCCTGTTGCAAATAAATGTTTAGCTTGTACATCTATTGGTAAACTTCTATGTTCTTCTAAAGTACATAATCCTTCTGATACTGGCCAAGGTCCATTTTCAGCTGTTGGTGAGTTTACAAAAGCTGCAACCTTAATTCCATAATCTTTGAACTGTTTACTACATTTTATAAAATGCTCATATCCAAGTCCTGTATAAACATGTGGGTAGAAATTATGACATCCATAAAGATTTTCTTTGTTTGGATGATATGACATTACATTATCAATATATTTAGTTCCGTTACTTACGTTTAATTCAATTTTTAAACCATATTTATTAAATGTCATTATTGCTTCTTCATTTCCTGCAAATCCCATATCAAGTCTAATTCCACTTAGTCCCATATCTTTAAACATTTTAAGATCTGTTATTGATGCCCCTAACCCATTAAATACTGTTGGATCAAGATCTGCTATAACTTCCATTCCATGTTTATTTGCTGCATCTAACATAACTTTAAATTCTTCAACTATTTGCTCAACAGGCTTTCCTTCTGCTGATAAAAGGCATGTAAATATTCTGCTAAATCCATACTTTGCAGCTAAATCTATATAATCTACTATCTTATTCATATCACAGTGATTTGGGTAAATTGAAATTCCTAATCTTTTCATTGTTCCTACCTCTACTTTCTAATCTATATGTTTTCTTTTTTATAAATATAATAAGCTCCACTTGCTGCTGATACATCATCATCAATAAATGCATTAACTTTTATATTTTCCTGTAAATAATTTTCAAAAGCTTCTCTAACTACTTTTGATTTTCTTATAACTCCTCCAACTAATCCAATGCTACAATTTTCAAATTCTAACGCATTGAATACTCTTTCAGCACTTTTAGCTATTTGAATTCCTTCGTTAACTAAAATTTTTCTAGCTTCTTCATCACCATTTTCTGCATGCTTAGAAACAAGACCTGCCATTTGAGCAATTTCATCCTTAGTTGATGAGTAAACAAAATCAATTATGTTTGAAACTTCTTCTATCTTTAATTTATTTAATATGTCCTGAGAAAGAGCACTTCTTTCTAGTCCATAGTCACTTTCTTTTATCATTCTTTTAAATGCTTCTATTGATATTTTATAAGCACTTCCTTCATCACCTAGAAGATGTCCCCATCCTCCAACTCTTTTTTCTTTATCTTTATTAATTCCAAAAGCAATTGAACCAGTTCCTGCAATAACTAAAATTCCATCTTCTCCTCTTAATAAAGCTTTTAGGGCTAAATCACCATCATTCATAACTACTGAGTCAAATCCAAACTTTTCTTTTATTTCTTCTTTAATAACCTTTGCATTATCAGAAACTTCAGAACCAGCAATCCCTAGATACAGTCCCTTCATTCCATCTTTTCCAAGCTTTTCAAGGATTTTTTCTATAGAATCTGTAATATTCTTCAATGCCTCATCTTTACCATTTACTAAGTTTCCAAATCCTGTTAACGAAGTTTCTAAAACTTCTCCATCTAAATTATAAGCAACAGCTTCAGTTTTAGTTCCTCCACCATCTACACCTATTACATAATTCATTCTTCTACTCTCCTTAAAACATAATCAATGAACTCTAATGTAATCATTAGAGTTCATAATTTTAATTTATCTTTAAATATAAATCTACTAATTTCTATCTAAAATCATTTCAATGATTTTTTCCTATATTAACTAGTAGTAAAAATTATTTGTCTAATAATTTTAATGCATGAGCTAGAACTTTTGCTCCATTCATTGTTCCATAATCTACTGTATTTATTACATCTACTGGAACTCCTTGTGGCTCATACTTTTCTTTCATCTTATTAAATAAGAATCTAACTTGTGGTCCTAATAAAAGAACATCCATTTCATCTTCATGATTTTTTACATCTGCCTCTGAATAAGCTGCTATTTGACATTCTATTCCTTGCTCTTTTGCAGCATTTTGCATTTTTGTTACTAGAAGACTTGTTGACATTCCTGCTGAACAACATAATAATATTTTTTTCATTTTGAATTCCCCCTCATATATGGTGTTTTATTTTTATTTATATTTTTAAACCCTTTTATCAATTATCACACTATTATATATAGCAAGTTATGTGCCAATTTATGAATACTTTTTAAAATATTCTTCTCCCTACTATATGTAGGCGTTTTCTTATGTGTTTTCAGCATTTTTTAGTGTGTATTTATTCAACACACTATTATTTTAATTACACACTTATTAATTTTTTGTAAATGTATACATTGAATTTATTCCCTTTTTTACCTTTTTACTTTTTAATCGACTTAAAAAAAACAAATAAAAACTCCACTAAAGAAAGTGAAGTTTTTATTTTTATATTTGATTTTAAACTGTTAATGTTAAGTCTACTGTTTTTCCATCACGTTGTACTACCATTGGAACTTTCTGACCAGCATTTAAAGTTTCTTTTATTTTATTTAATTCTTCTGCGCTCTTTACTTTTTTGCCATCGAAGCTAACAATAACATCACCTGGTTTTATTCCGCCTTTTTGTGCTATTGAAAAATCATCTACTTCTGCTACGTATATTCCTTCTGGCAAATTATTTTGTTTAGCTTTTTCTGCATCTATTGTAACTATTCTTATTCCTAAAGTAATTGCAGGTTTAGATAAAAATGCTAATCTATCTCTAACTTCATTAATAGGAATTGCAAATCCTAATCCTTCAGCTTCTCCACTAACTTTCATTGTATTTATTCCTACAACTTGCCCTTCAGCATTAACAAGTGGTCCTCCACTATTTCCTGGATTTATTGCTGCATCTGTTTGAATTAGATTTATTTGTGTACCTGTTTTTGTATCTACAGATCTTCCTACTGCACTTACAATTCCTTCTGTTATTGTACTAGCAAATTCTTTTGAAAGTGGTGTTCCTATAGCTACTACTGTTTGACCTGGTTGTAAACTATTTGAATCTCCTAATTCAGCAACTGCTGGAATTTTAACCTTTTCTTTAAGCTTTAATAATGCAACATCTTGTGCTTCATCATAATTAACAACTTCTGCATCAACCTCTTGTCCTGTACTTAATGTAACTTTAACATCCTTTGCACCTTTAACAACATGGTAGTTAGTTAAAATCTCCCCATCTTCATTAATTATGAATCCCGATCCAATTCCTTCTACTTCTTGTGGCACAATACCATTCGTTAATGAAACACTTTTTGTCGATACTATAACAACTGCTGGAGCAACCTTTTTATATACCTCTTGAATTGTCATAGCTGATGTATTTTTAAAATCTACCGATGTACTTTGATTTACTGCTGTCTTTTTTCCTAAACAGTAATAAGTAATTCCACCGCCTACTAACCCTGAAATAAAGGATACTAAAACTATCCCAACTCCTACTAGGAAGAATTTACTTTTTTTCTTTTTAGGTTTTTTTACCTTTTCATTTATTTCCTCATTTATATTCCCCAAATTATTCTCTTCCATCTATCATTTACTCCCTTCACTTATTTCATATTATATACATTATTATATTAAGTTTTTATGTCATTTTTATGTCATTTATGAAAAATTTTTATTTAATATGAATTTTTATTTTAAGTACCTATAATTTAGTCATTAAAAAATAAATATTTAGGGATTTTTTTCTTTTTATTCAAAAAAAATAATACCTAGTCTAATTCACTAAGTATTATTATTTACCATTTTTATAATTTTAATACATTTTATTTCTTTTGCTGTTCTCTTGCCTCATTTCTAATAGATTGGTCTACAACTTTTATTACCGCTGAAGATACATCTTTAGGATTTTGACTAACAAAAGAACTTTTTTCATATTCCTTATAATATTCAGTTGTATTCTCTTTACTTCCTAAATTAATTAAAGGATTATTTTTAATATTAGTAATTAAATAATATGGTACATCTTTAAACATCCCATCTTTTTGACTACTACTATTCATTTCATATATATTTTTACTTTCATTATAAATAGCTTTTCTATACGGTGCCTGATTTTTTAACCAATCATATTGATTTTTTTCTCTTTCTTCTGTTAGTCCTTTTTCAAAATCTGGATAACTAGTAGTAAGACCAATTTTATCTAAAAGCCATGTCAAAGAACAATTAGCACCTATTTCTTGTATTTTTTTACCCCAAAGTGATATTTTATTTTTTAAAGAACTATACTGTATTTTATCCTTTTCATTTATTGGATTTATTAATACTATTCCTTTAACATTTTCAGGATATAATTTAGCATAATTAGTTAATACTAAACTACCATACTCTTCTCCAACTAAAATATACTTTCCTCCAACAGCAGCTTTTTTTAATAATCCATTCAGTTGCTCTGCTTGTTGTTCTAGTGTCATTAAATTACTTCCACTACTTAACCCATACCCATTTCGATTGTACACAAAAGTCTTTAATCCTTGACGCTCTAATTCATCTATTGCACTATTCCATTCATACATATTAGTTCCTATTGACCCGTCAAAAATAATTGTATATTCCCCAACTCCTTCTGAGTTGAAATATATCTTTTTAGAATCTACTGTTGCATACATTCCTTTATTTTTTATCATCTCTTTTGAAAAGAAATTATAGCATATTTGAAATACTACACCTAAAATAATTATTAAAATTATTCCATATATTATTCTTTTTATCAATACCATTTTAGGAATTTTATCTCTCATATTGACCTTTTTCAGACTATTTGATTCTGCTAATAAACTCATAAATTCTCTTATTTTAGTCTATAACTTTAAATTTGGTTTAGCATTTAAATCTAAAGTAGACTCTTCTCCTTTTATAAATTTAAAATAAGCAGCACTCCCAATCATTGCTGCATTATCTGTACACAATACTGGTGCTGGAAATAAAATTTTTATTCCCTTCTCTTCCCCTTCATTAATTAAAGCTTCTCTCAATGCTGAGTTTGAAGCAACCCCACCTGCAATCGCTATTTTATCTAACCCTTTTCTCTCGCAAGTTAAAAATACATTGTCTCTTAAAACACTTACAACAGCATTTTGAAATGATGCTGCAACATCTGCTTTATTTACTTCTATATTCTGCATTTTAGCTTTATTTAAATAATTTAATACTGCTGATTTAACTCCACTAAAAGAAAAATCTAAAGTATCTTCCTCTGAAAACCTAGCTCTTGGAAAATCAATTGCATTTTTATTTCCCTCTTTTGCTAATTTATCAATTTTAGGTCCTCCTGGATATCCTAATCCTAAAGCTCTTGCAACCTTATCATAAGCTTCTCCCGCTGCATCGTCTCTAGTTTGACCTATTACTTCATATACACCATAGTCTTTTACATAAACTATAAAAGTATGCCCACCTGAAACAACTAATGAAACAAATGGTGGTTTTAAATCTTTATGCTGTATGTAATTTGCCGATATATGCCCTTCAATATGGTTAACTCCTACTAAAGGTTTCTTAGTTGCCATTGATAATCCTTTTGCATATTGAAGTCCTACCAATAATGCTCCTACAAGTCCTGGTCCGTAAGTAACACCAATTGCATCTATATCTTCTAATGTAACGTTAGCTTCTTTTAAAGCTTTTTTCACTACATCATCTATTACTTCTATATGCATTCTTGATGCAACTTCTGGCACTACTCCACCAAACTTTTTATGTGTTTCTATCTGTGTCCATATTATATTAGATAAAACTTCTCTTCCATTTACAACTACTGCTGCTGAAGTCTCATCACAACTTGATTCTATCGATAATATTATTTTTTTTTCCATTATACTTTACCTCATTTTAAAATTTCCTTGAAAAGTAAATTCACTATTTGTAATTATACTTCATCTAAAATCTATTATCAATTATATAGACTGTTATTCTGTATATTTTAATAATCTATGTTAAAATTAATCTAAAAGAATATTTAATTATAACCATTAAGGAGTAAAAATATGTCATATTATGCAAAAGTTATTGTTAATGGATCTCCTATAACAAAATCTAACTTTAAATTACATAACAAAGATGGAAGAGCTATCCTTCCTTCTAATACAGGTCAATATCATGATAGATATGCTTTATATGAACAAGAAATTGCATATATAGCTAGACTTCAAAATCCTAAAATTGTTCTTGAGGAAGGATTAATCGCTATACTAAAAGTCTATTATAAAAGTGAAAAAAGACATCCTGATACTATAAATATTAGTAAAAGTATTTTTGATGGAATAGAAAAAAGTGGTCTTATTATTAATGATGCACAAATTCAAAAAATCTTTATTGAAGAATATTATGATAAAGAAAATCCTCGCTTCGAATTAGAACTTTTTTCAATAAACTCTTATGATATTGATTATTCTATAACTAAACGTTCTGAAAAATTAATAGGAAAAAAATATGAACCTATAAAGAATACTAAAACTTTAAAGAATAATATAAGTCCAAAAAAAATAGAAGAACCAAAAGATAATTGTTGTGAAATTTGTAATAAAAAAATTAAAAATAATGACTTTCTAAAAGCAAATGGTGGAAAAACTTTAATTTGCCGTTCTTGTTTTTCAACTCTTTTTTAAGGAGTGATATTTTATGAGACCTATTATATTTATTGGTGATAGTTTAACTTTTGGATTTGGACTTTATCCAAATGAAGGCTTTGTTTCTAAATTATCTAAATCACTAAAATATGAGACAATCCTAAATAAAGGTGTAAATGGAGATACTTCTAGTGGTATTCTCTCTCGCTACTACAAAGATGTTGTTTCTAAAAATCCTAAAGCTGTTTGTATTTTATGTGGAACAAATGATTTTTTATCTGGTCGTAATGCTGATTATGTAATTGATAATCTTCAGTTGATGATAAAAGATTTAATATTAATGGATACTAAAATAATTATCTGTATACCCCCTATTATCTTAAAAGATTTAGCTGAAGAATTATTTTCGTATTCTTCTTATTATGATCATGCTCTCACTTCATTACCTGAGCTAAGAGAAAAAATTTTATGCTTAAAAAAAATATACCCTATAGAAATCCTAGATCTTTATACATTAACTAAAGAAAATATTTCTAAAGGGATATTTTTAGATGGTATTCATTTAAATTCTATGGGTAATACCTTAATATTCAATTCTATGTTACCACTATTTAAGGGATTCTAGGTACTCTGCTGCCTGCAATCCCGCTCCATAGCCGCCAAGCTTTCTGCTTTCTTTATACTCGTTTCCTGGTATAACATTTCCACATGCAAAAATCCATTCTTTAGAAGTTCTTACGCCATCTACTTTTAATGCTTTTTCATCTTTTAATAATTCAATATCAATTTGTTCTAGCATTGATATCTCTGGATAATAGCCAACTGATAACAATAACGAATCACAATCAAAGACTTTTTCTTCAAAACTATCTAAATCTATAACTTTTATATTAGATACTCTTTTTCCTCCTGCTACTTCTGTTAATTTTCCTCTTTCTATAACAGGCATATCAATTCCTTCAATTATTTCTCTATCTTCATCACTTATTTTATATTTACTCTCAGCATTAACTATTAAAGCTACAACTTCTCCACCTTCAAGTTCTATACGCCTAGCTAAAATTAATGCCCATTTATTATTTGCAATTATTACTGGATATTTTCCTGGTAATGCTCCATCTAAATTTATTATATTATGTGCATTTCCTATAGTGAACACACCTGTAAATTTACTTGTAGGAATAAGCACACTACCAGTATATCTTTCCCTACATCCTGTAGATACAATTAAACTTTTTGTTTTAACTGAATTGATTCCATCTTCTTCATTTATATAAGTAACAATTTTTTCTTCTGATGCTTCTAAAACCGTAGTTTTTAATTTCAATTCATATTGATATTCTGCAAGCTTATCACTTATAAATCCAATCACTTCTGGTCCTGTTACTTTTTCTTCATTTATAGTAAATCCACAATGAATACATTGATTTAATACACCACCATATATTTCTTCTCTTTCTAGTATAAGCACATTAGAAATTCCTGCACTTAAAGCTCCTATTGCTGCTGTCATTCCTGAAATACCTGCTCCAATAATGACTAAATCATACTCCTTCAAATAAACTCCTCCTCTCTGTACATCATTTTCTTCTCTTACATTTCTAATACATAATATTATTTTGAATATTGCTAAAGTTTTACAACTCTCTTTGTATTCATAATTTCAACTATTGTATACATATTTCCAACTTCGCCAACATTAAGTTTTTCCTTCAAATTATAAAAATCTAAACACGCACCGCAACTTATAACTTTTGTGCCCTTTTTCTCTATATCCTTAATACTTTCTAAGGCATTACTTCCTTCAGTAGTTAATTTTACCCCACCGTTTAAGAAAATTAATTCATCAGGTATTTCATTACTTTCTGATAATGCGTATAGGTAACTTTTCATTAAAGTTTTTCCTAATTCATCATTTCCTTCACCTAACTTATCTGTTCCAACAATTATTGAAAATCCTCCTACATTTGAAGCTTTCTTGCTTTCATTTTCTTTTGTAATTGTAATTATAAAATTATTTTCTTGTGCATTACTCTCTACTTTAAACCCTGCACCTTCTGCAAATCTTATTATATTATTGTTTGCAATTTCATTATCAACAGTTACTTCTGCTTTTCCTTCTTTTATCTTATCAAAATATTTTTTAGTTTCAATTACTGGTTTAGGACACATTAATCCTCTACAATCTATTTTATTCACTTTTTCTCACCTCAACATTATTTTTACTTACATTATATCATTCTTTCTATTTAAATTCTTAACAAATCCTTATTTCTAGCCAATTCCACTTATATTTAATTGATATATTCTCCTTCATATAATATAATTTATTAAGATATATTGTTAAGGGGTGACAAAATGATTAAATATTTTAAAAATTTTTCTTTAAAAGATATTAATAAAGATGTTATTTTCAGGGTTATTCTCTTTTTAATTCCTTTAATAGGTATTGTTGTAAAAGGAATAATTCTTCAAGGTTTCATCCAAAATTCTGACCCCTATAAATTAAATTTTACCTTAGGATATGATAGTGCAAGATACTGCTTAACATATTATTTTGCCTTTACATTGATTTTCTTAAGTTTCTCACTGCTTTTCAAAGGAAAAGGACGAGTTATATATTTATTTATAGTGGATTTTCTATTAACAATCCTTACGTTAATAGATCTTTGTTACTTTAGAGGATTTTTAACTGTTCCATCGCTTTTAATTTTAACGCAAACAGCGAATTTAGATAATTTATCTGGAACCATATTCTCTTTATTTAGCCCAGCTGATTTACTTTTATTTTTGGATTTAGTAATAATGGCTATATTTGTTTTCTTCACAAGAAAATCTTATGTAAAACGCCAAAAGAGAGCTATTAAAACATTTATTGCAACTTTAATTCTTCCTATATTATTTATAGGTTATGTTCCTTTTAATATATATGTTTTAGGAAATAAGGATGTTAAAAATGCATATTTTTTTGATAACTATGATCCAACTAATACAGTAAAATACTTTTCACCTATTGGATATCATATAATGGATGCTATAAATGTCTACAAAGATTCTAAACCATATGACTTAACATCAGAAGACAAAGCTCAAATTAATGATTATTTCAATTTTAAAAATGAAAATTTAAAAAATAATGAATACTTTAATATGGCTAAGGGAAAAAATCTTATAATTATCCAAGTCGAATCTCTTGAATCATTTGTTATGGGACAAAAAATCAATGGTCAAGAAATTACGCCAGTAATGGACAAGTTAATAAATCAAGGTTTATATTTCCCAAACATCTATGAACAAGTTAATGAAGGAACTAGTTCTGATTGCGACTTAATGGTAAATACATCTATGTTTCCTTTAAGACGTGGCTCAACTTTCTTTAGATATCCTTCAAGAGACTATAACTCAATGCCTAGAATTTTAGATAAAAATGGCTATAATTCAACTTCTATTCATCCTGATAAAGGATCATTTTGGAATTACTCAAATGGGCTTACTGGTTTAGGTTTTGAAAATTTCACTGATTTCTACGCCTTTAATCCAGATGAATTAGTAGGTATGGGACTTAGTGATAAGACATACTTTAATCAAGTTGTTCCTATGATGGAAAAAATGAAACAACCATTTTATGTGCAAACTATCACATTAACTAATCATGGTCCATTTGATTTACCAAAGGATATGAGAAAATTAAATCTTAGCCCTGAATTAGATAAAACTGAAATGGGCGGTTATTTAGAAAGTGTTCACTACACTGATGCACAAATTGGCTACTTCCTTTCTTTACTAAAGAAATCTGGCCTTTTAGATAACAGTGTTATTGCTATAATAGGTGATCATACAGGAGTTCATAAATACTATCAATCAAGCATTGATTCACTTCCAAGTAAAGACAAGGAAGCTTGGTTTGATGATAAGGGGCAACCTACTGTTCCATTTATTCTTTATGATCCTTCAAGCAAATTACCTTCTAAAACATTTGATACAGTTGGTGGTCAAATTGATATAATGCCAACACTTTTATATGCTTTAGGGATTCCTTCATCTGAATATGATAATTCTGCTTTAGGTAGGAATCTATTAAATACTAATCGTTCCTATGCAGCATTAAATACAGGAGAAGTTGTAGGTAATTTAAAAGATTTAACACCTGAACAAATACAACTTATAGAAAATAGTCCTCAAATGTCGGATAAAATGATTAGAGCAAATGACTTTTCAAAATAATATTTAAAAATAAAAAATGACGCTTTCGCGTCATTTTTTTTATTATTTATTTAAAACTTATTCTCCTGCTACTGACATCTCTCCAACGTAAACTGATGGTGATCCAAAGCTTGTCATTGGGAATTTTATATCTGAGCATACAACTTCAATATTTTTTAATAATTCAAAGAAATTTCCTGCTACAGTTATTTGTTCTACAGGTCTATCTTGTTTTCCATCTTTAATTACAAAACCTTTTGCAGCTAAAGAAAAATCTCCTGTTATAGAATTAGCTCCTGAATGTAATCCTGAAAACTCAGTTACAATCAATCCTTCCTTAACCTCTTCTAAAAGCTCCTCAAATCCAACTTTTCCTGCTTCTAAATAAAAGTTTGTAGGTCCTACACTAACAGGTGATGCATAAGAACTTTTAAATCCGCTTCCTGTAGATTTTCTCTCATCTTTATTAGCAGTTTTTAAATTGTGTAATAAAGTTATTAATTTACCATTCTCTATTATAGATTTCTTAAAAGTAGCTACTCCCTCATCATCAAAAGCAACTGATGCTAATCCACCTTCCATATGTGGATTATCTACAATATTAACTTTATCAGATGCTATTACTTCACCTTCTTTTCCATTTAACAATGAAATTCCTTTTTGAGCTAAATCTGCATCAAATATTGACCAAAAAGACTGAAGTAATGAAACCATCCCTTCATTCTTAATTACTATTTTATATTTTTTAGATTCAACTGTTTTAGCTCCAACTTTATCCATAGCTTCTTTTATAGCCATTTTAGCTATATCTACTGGTTTAACCTCTTCAATTGCATTTGCAACTGCATATCCAAATCCATCATATTTAACTTCATCTATTTCTAAAATTGGTGCAACATAAGCTGTTAAAAGATTAGATTTATCAGTAAGTTCTAATCCTTTAGAATTTGCTAATCCATATTTAACATTAACATACCCAATTCCACATCCACCAAAATTGGATACTTTATCACTTTGTCTTTTACATTCCTTTTCCATTTCAATGGCAAGTTCTATAAGTTTATCCGCTTGAATATTCTCTAAAGCCTCATGATAATTATTTATTTTTGCATAATTCTCATCACCCTCATAAATAAATTGAACATCATCATCTTCTATATAAAGTGCTGCTGATTTTGCATTATTAATAAGCATATCAATAGATGCATCATCAATAATTTCAGTATAAGAATATCCTATCTTTTCATTTACTTTTGCTCTAAACGAAATTCCAAAAGATTTATTTAAATTATACTTTTCAACCTCTTCTTTATATATATTTATACTTAAACTTTCCTTCTCTGAAAAATACATTTCAAACTCATCTAATCCTGATTTCTTAGCTCTCTTAAATAATTTTTCTTTAAATTCTTTAATTTCCATAATTGCACCTCCTATCTTCCACCTACAGTTATTTCTCTAACTCTTATCATTGGCTGACCAACATTAACAGGAATGCTTCCCGATGATGATCCACACATTCCTTGAGCTTGAAGCCCATTAGTTCCAACCATATCAATATCCATTAAAACTCCGCTCCCTTTCCCAATTAAAGAAGCTCCTCTTACAGGTTCACAAATAACTCCATTCTTAACTAAATATCCTTCAGCTACACTAAAATTAAATTCTCCTGTTACCGGATTTACTGAACCTCCACCCATTTTTTTAGCGTAAAGTCCATTATCAATAGATTTAATTATATCTTCAGGCTTATCAGTTCCTGATTGAATATAAGTGTTAGTCATTCTTGATGTTGGAGCGTATTTATAACTTTGTCTTCTAGCATTTCCTGTTGGCTCCATATTCATTCTTCTTCCATTTAATTTATCTATCATATAGCCTTTTAATATTCCATTTTCTATAAGAACATTTTTTCTAGCCTCTGTACCCTCATCATCAATATTAATTGAACCCCAAGAATTTTCTATAGTCCCATCATCTATTGCAGTAACTTTAGTTGAAGCAATCTGTTCTCCAAGTTTTCCTGCAAATTCTGAATTTCCTTTAGCTACTGAAGTAGCTTCTAAAGAGTGCCCACAAGCTTCATGGAATATAACTCCACCAAATCCATTATCAATAGCAACAGTCATCTTTCCAGCTGGACATTCTTTTGCATGTAACATAGTTACCGCTGTCTTAGCTGCTTCTACTGCATATATTTCTGGATCTATTTCTTCAAACATTTCAAATCCTTTTAATCTTCCTGGCCCTTCAAATCCCGTTTGATTTTCACCATCTTTAGATGCTATTGCATTTATTCCAAGTCTAGTTCTAATTCTTCTATCCTCTGCAAATACTCCGTCAGTATTTGCAACCAAAATTCTTTGATCCTTATCACTATAGCTAACACTAACTTTACTTATATCAGTACTATAATCTTTTGCTTTTCTATATGCTGTTTTCATAACATCTATCTTTTTACTATAATCAACCGCATCTGGATAAAGCTTTATTATGTGCTTATTAGGAACTATAATTTTATCATTTAAAACTATCTCCATATTTACCTTTAGATCTCCTAAAGCAACTGCTGCTTTATGTGCTGTATCTAAAAGACTAACTAATGAATTATCATTAGTATATGCATAAACACTTTTTAATCCTTTAAATATTCTAATACCAACACCAAAGCTTCTTCCTCCTATTACATTTTCTACTCTTCCATCTAAAATCCCTAAAGAATTGCTTATGGAATCTTCTACAAAGACCTCAGCAAAATCGCCACCAGTCATCATACATTCTGATAATACTTTTCCTATAACTTCTTTTGATAACATATTAATCCTCCTCAAATTTTTTCTTATATTGATTAAATGATGTCGTCCAATACGTAACATAATCTCCTGAGCACCACTCATCCATAACGACCTTCGCATTTTCTGGAAGCTCATATCTAAATATAGGTTTTCCTTCTAATTTATTATTACTTACTTTATATGCTAATAATTCACCTTTTATAAATATTATAGCAAGTTTTCCATCTGGTGAGGTATATCCATCTTCAATAGTTGGAATATCAGCTCTAAGTATTCGCCAAGGTACATAAAGTGTATCATATCTAACTAAATTGGAATTAGGCTTTATACTAGTTAAGAAATTATATGATGGATTATCATCATTTAATGGAGAAATTTTTCCTGAGATAGTCCATTTTCCTTCCACTCTTAAAAGTGTAAAATCCTTATAATTAATATTACCATTAACTTTTGTCTTCTCTGTTGCATTTAAATTACTATATTCACTTTCGAAAGCACCTTTAAAAACCTCATTAATTTGATTATTATAAATATCTTCTAAAGCTACCCCTTTATCTTGTGAAAATACATCTATTGGTATAACTTTATACTCTGGATAATCTCCTTTAAACTTAGTTCCTTTATAAGTTTCTAATCCTATATAATCATTTCCAATATAATTTATACTTTGATATATATCAAACTTCCCATTATATGAACTTGTCAAATCATTTTTTTGTTTACCATTCATAGGATTTACTTCAAAATATTGCTTGTAATATCCATTTTGTACTGTATCCTTAGGGGTTACGGTCCACATTCCTGTCATTCTAGGAAATAATATATCAGGGGCTTCTTCTACTGAAACTTTTCCATCTACTTCTTTAACCCACAATGTTTTATAGTAATATAGCTGTTTATTTGTGTCTTTATCTACATACGGAACTTTTATCCCCATTAACACTCCTGTAGCTGTGCTATTCTCATTTACAGCCAAGCTATTAATGCTTGCTTCTCCATCCGTAGGTAAAAAATCTTTTTCAGCGGCTGGACCTACCTTTTCAACATTTAAAAGTATTCCTCTATAATAGATATAACTATTATTATCACTTATATTAAAAAAATCAAATATAACATTATTTTTATCAGCCGCTGTTATTACATTTGTACTATTCACTCCTAACTTTGCTACTGTATATTTTTCTTGATATGAAATAATATAATTACCTTGAACTACTTTTAACTTATAATTTACATTTTTAAAGATTTGGCTATCCATATTAACTGTCGTATCATTTATATATATTTCTTTATTTATTAATTTACTTATATCTTCTTTAGGATACATATTTTCTTCTAAAACTTTATATGACTTAACTTTCCATGCTCCTGAAATATCAAGATTATCATTTACCGGTGGCTTTATCTTAAGCATATTTGTTCCAGGCACTTTTTCACATCCCGCAAATCCTAAGATAAGAAAAGCAAGTATTCCTAATACAATTATTATTTTGCTTTTCATACTTCCATATCCTCCAATATTATAGGTAACTTTATCACTACTGATGTTCCCTCTCCATAAACACTTTCTATCTCAAAAGTTCCATTATGAAGGTTTATTATTTCATCTGCGATAGATAAACCTATTCCTGCATTAGATTTTGCATTACTTCCTTTATAAAATTTTTCTTTAACTCTTGGTAATTCATTAGCTTGAATTCCACATCCCGAATCTATAACTTCTATTACTAAGAATTCTCCTTCTTTATCAAATATTACTTTTACTTCACCATTTGGATCTGTAAATTTAAATGAGTTATCTAAAAGATTTATTAAAACTTGTTTCATCCTATCAACATCCATTGATAACATTAACTCTCTAGCATTATCTACAATTGCAAAATTTATATTTTCTCTATATGCTCTAGGTTTCATATACGCTTCTATATGTTTTGAAAATTGATCTAGACTAACATTTTGTCTTTTTAAACTTATATTTCCTCCAGTTAATCTTGAGAAATCTAATAATTCTTCAACCATTGCAGAAAGCCTCTCTGTTTCTTTTTCAATTATATTAAATCCAAGATCTAAAGTTTCCTTATCTGTATTATCATCTTTTAATGTAATTACCCATCCCTTAATTGCTGTAAGTGGTGTTCTTAACTCATGTGATACAGACGAAATAAAATCATTCTTCATTTTATCTCTTTCTTGTAACTCTTCTGCCATATAATCTATTGTTGATGCAAGTTGCCCAATCTCATCATTACTAACAAATCCTGTTTTTTGATTTAAATCTCCACTTGCAATTTTTTTAGCAGTATCCTCTAATTTTAAAATTGGATCTACAATGCTTTTTGCCATAACTAAACTTAAAGTTATTCCAATTATTAAAACTGCTATTGAAATTACAATAAAAAAGCTTATTATTGAATTAATTCCTTTATCTATATCTTGAAGTGATGTTGTAAATCTAATTACACCTATTATTTCTCCATTTGCTTTTAAAGGTTTCGTTACAGCCATTACTTTATATGGGCAATAGCTTACATTTCCAACCCATCTACTAGTTATACCTTTAAGTGCCTCTTTAACCGCTTGTGTATATGTTGCTTTATTATTATTAGCAGCAATTGAATCCATTATTAAATTTCCCTTATTATCAAATATCTGTACCTGTGCAGTACTTTGATTCCAAAAAGCATCTACATTATCATATATATTTGATATAAGTGAACTTGTAGAATAATACCTATCATAAAAATTAGATGCTATATCTATTTGATTTATAAGCATTACTTCTGTATTATCATAATAATATTTCTTTACAAAAATAGCTAAAAGCATATCTAAAATTATTATTGTGAAGAAAATTACAATTAAGAAATTTCTAATTAGCTTATTCTTTATGCTGCTTTTTATCATTATTCTTTCCACCTGTAACCAATACCCCAAACAGTTTGTATATAACTTGGTCTAGATGCATCATCTTCGATTTTTGCTCTTAATCTTCTTATATTAACATCAATTATTTTAGGATCTCCAAAATAATTATATCCCCATACTGAATTTAACAATTCATCTCTAGAAAAAGCTTTATTAGGATTCTCTATAAATGTTTTCATAATCAAATATTCTTTAGGTGTCAAATCTATTTCTACACTATTTTTAGTTATTTTTTGTGAATATAAATCTATAATAAATGGGCCATTTATTAATTGCTCTTTTTTCTCATTGCTAGTTCCATCCAATCTTCTTAAGATTGCCTTTATTCTTAGAATAACTTCTAATGGATTAAATGGTTTAACTATATAATCATCTGCTCCATATTCAAGTCCCATTATTTTATCCATATCTTGACCCTTAGCTGTAAGCATAATTATTCCTAAATCAGGATATTTACTTCTCAATTCATTACATACTTGAAAACCATCAATTCCAGGTAACATTACATCTAAAATAGCTACATCTGGTTTATCATTAATAGCCATCTTTATTCCATCTTCTCCTGTTCCAGCTTCAATTACTTCAAAATCATTTCTCAATAAATTTATTTTCAAAAATCCTCTTATACTAACTTCATCTTCTACTAAAAGTATCTTTGCCATAAAAGCTTCACCTCTACCTTTCCTAAGTTACACTTATCTTTTATTATATCATCTTAAGCTTTTTATATTAATTTTTCTTTCTTAATTATAAAAATATTATTAGTTATTTAAATTACAATAAATAAAACTATTAATATAAAACTCTTCTTAATAAAATAGCTATTCTAAATCTTAATTTAAAATAGCCACTTAAGTAATTATTTTATTGTTCTAAATTCAAAACCTTTTTTCTTCAAAAAATTTATAGTTTCCCTTAATGATTCCGCTGTAGTTTCTTTTCCATTTGTATCATGCATTAAAACAACTATATTATCTGCTTTATCGCCTAACTCATAAAAACTTTCCTTCAATCTTTTATTTAAATTACTTGCTGAAATTTTTACTCCTTCAGCATCTCCATTCAAAGCATTCCAATCAACACTACAAATTCCAGCTTCATCTAATTTCTTTCTTGCTTCTTCTCGCCCATTCCATGACCAATATCCTCCTGGGAATCTTACTACTCTAGTATCAAAACTTTCTCCTAAAATATCCTTTAAAAGTCTATTAGTTTTTCTTACTTCTTCTAAAAAATAATCTGCTTTAATCTCGCCCTTTGGATATAGCTTTCTATAATCATGTGAGTATGTATGATTAGCTAATGCATGTCCATTTTTCGCAATCTTTTTTACTAATTCTTTATTTTCTTCACTTTCATTTACTTTGCTTCCTAAAACAAAAAATGTTCCTTTAATATTCTCTTCCTTTAGAATTTTTAATATCTCCGGTGTTACTGTATTAGATGGTCCATCATCAAATGTTAAATATGCAACTTTTTTACCATCTGTTCTAATTGGAAAATTTCTCTTTCCAGTAATCAAATCTTTAAGATCCTTTTCCACTTTTTTTGCATCATCTGCAAAAGGATCATCCTTTAATGATAAATATATTTGTTCTTTTTCTATATCCTTCTGATTATTCTCAAATTCCTTTTTTTTAATCTCTTCTGATTTTTCCCTCTTTAGTTTTTCTTCTGCAACTACTACTTCTTCCTTTTCTTTAAATAAAGCTATACTAATTATTCCTACTGATAATATCCCAATAATAAAAAGTGCTGCTACTCTTCTTCTTTTAATTATTTTCAGCCTTATTTCCGTTTTTTGTATTTTAAATTTTTTTCTCACCATAGTTTCCCCATTTCCCATAAATTATTACCACTATTATAATACCATTTGATTACCTTTTGGTTATTACAATAAGGGTAATATTAAGTTACATTTCAGTAATATTTTCTTAACATTTATTTTAAAGCAAAAAAAAAGAAGCTTTTGCTTCAATAAAAAAATGGCTCCGCGAAGAGGACTCGAACCTCCAGCCTATCGGTTAACAGCCGAGTGCTCCACCATTGAGCTATCGCGGAATATTTTCTTTTCAGAGATTGTTCCCTGAAAATTATATATGAAATCTTGTTGATATGTATTGGTCAAGCCCTCGATCTATTAGTATTAGTCAGCTGAACATATTGCTATGCT
>NZ_CAMTIG010000001.1 GCF_947072515.1 uncultured Clostridium sp. | reverse complement strand
TAAGAAGCAGTAAAAATCTCGATATGGGTATATTTATCCATATTTTGAGTAGCAGGGACAGATGGGGTACTTTATAATAGCGACAGCTACTGTAATATCAATACTAGTTATAGTAAAACAGAATTTAAAAAAAGATAATAAAATATTATATAGACTTTTAAAGGTTATAAAAAATATAAATAAAACATATTTAGATATTTTTAGAGGGAAAACTTTAGTAAAAAATACTATCTTAGCATTCTTAATTATTTTTGCAGAATTATTTACTTTTATGGCATTGTTTACGGGGATATATAGAAATTTGCATATAAGATTTTTTGATATAAGTGCACCTATAATAAAGGGTGTAATTGTAGTTATTGCATTTGTTATTATGTTCTATATTATTGGATATGTATTATTATTTAGTGAAAGAATAAATGGCTTTATAAGAAAGACGGAAGATAAAGATTTTAAGACTGATTTTTTATTAAGTTATTTTTTAATTAGTACATATCTAACAGTATTATTTATATTTCCAGATGAATTTAAAAAAATGGCATCATTTATTTTAATTGGAACAATCATAAGTTATGTCTTAAATATCAAACTTATATTTAGTATACTTATGAACCCACATAATATAAGAAGAACTGATGCAGAGGGCGTAAGCTTCTCTAGAATAATGGTAGTTTCGGTACTGATTTTAGTTATGATAGTTTTAAATTTATTTGTAGCTACATGTGGAGTTAGTAGTTTAAATGGACAAGCTTTTAGTCATGCAGATGGTATATTTAGTTTGTTTTACTACACAATAATAACATTTACGACTGTAGGATATGGAGATATTGTTCCAGTAACAATAGAAGCAAGAATTGTAGCCATTGTAATTTCTATAACAAGCGTAATTTGTATAACAATTTTCTTGAGTAGTATATTATCATATAGAGAAAAACTGAAAAAAAGTGAAGAAGAATTGGATTTGATGAATTCAAATAAATAATGAGAGTAAAAAAGGAATAAAGATTTTAAAGTAGAAAGCTAAAAATATGAATTAATCATGTTTTTAGCTTTTTGTATATGAAATGTAAGAAGGAAGAAGTAATAAAATATTGAAATAAGGGGAAATATAAAAGAAGGAAATAAACAGAAAAAAGGAGGAAAGAAGAGAAAAAGAGATTTAAATTGAAAAAACAGTCTGTTTAAGGTTAATCACACAAAAATATACTTTGACTTTCTTTGACCTTAGTTGTAATATATAAGTAAGATAAGAATTAAACAAGAGGTGAATGTGATGAACGTAGAAAAAATGACTTTAAGAGTACAACAAGCTTTAAATGATGCTAACGGAACAGCAATGAGAAATAAAAGTCCACAAATTGATACAATTCATCTTTTCAGTGCTTTATTAGAGCAAACTGATGGATTAATCCCAAGTATATTTAGTAAAATGGGAATCGGTGTTAAGGGCCTTGGAGATAGAGTTAATAGAGAGATTCAAAATGGACCAAAGGTTAATGGAGAAGCTCAAATTTATATAAGTAATAAATTAAATGAAGTATTAATAAGAGCAGAAGATATTTCAAAAAAATTCGAAGATTCATATGTAAGTGTAGAACATTTAATGCTTGCAATAATGGAAGTAGATAAAAATGGAGTAGTCGGAAATATTTTAAGAACTTCAGGAATAACTGAGCAAGGATTTAAAGATGTATTAACAGAGGTTCGTGGAAGTCAAAGAGTAGATACTCAAGATCCAGAAGGAACTTATGATGCATTATCAAAATATGGTACAAACTTAAATGAACTAGTTAAAAATCATAAATTAGATCCTGTTATCGGAAGAGATGAAGAAATAAGAAGAACTATAAGAATTCTTTCAAGAAGAACTAAAAATAACCCAGTTTTAATTGGTGAACCTGGTGTTGGTAAAACAGCATTAGTAGAAGGTTTAGCTCAAAGAATAGTTAATGGAGACGTTCCAGAAGGATTAAAAGATAAAACTATATTCTCACTTGATATGGGTTCATTAATTGCAGGTGCTAAATATAGAGGTGAATTTGAAGAAAGATTAAAAGCTGTATTAAAAGAAGTTCAAAGTAGTGAAGGAAAATTAATTCTTTTCATTGATGAAATTCATACTATAGTTGGAGCAGGTAAAACTGAAGGAGCTATGGATGCTGGTAACTTAATTAAACCACTTTTAGCAAGAGGGGAATTACATTGTATCGGTGCTACAACTTTTGATGAATATAGACAATATATTGAAAAAGATAAAGCATTAGAAAGAAGATTCCAACCTGTTATTGTTGAAGAACCATCAGTAGAAGATGCTATCTCAATTTTAAGAGGATTAAAAGAAAGATTTGAAATCCACCACGGAATTAGAATACATGACCAAGCAATAGTTCAAGCTGTTAAACTATCAGATAGATATATTCAAGATAGATATTTACCAGATAAAGCAATCGACTTAATTGATGAAGCTGGAGCTATGATAAGATCAGAAATTGACTCACTTCCAACAGAACTTGATATAGTTAGAAGAAGAGTATTCCAATTAGAAGCAGAAAGAGAAGCATTAAGTCATGAAAGTGATGAAAATTCTAAGAAGAGATTAGAATCAATAGAAAAACAATTAGCTGAACATAAAGCTAAAAATGATGAATTAACTGCTAAATATGAAAAAGAAAAAGCAGCTATTATCGAAGTAAGAAATTTAAAAGAAAAAATTGATGATGCAAAAGGTCAATTAGAAGAATCTAAGAGAGCATATGACTATAATAAAGTTGCTGAAATTCAATATAGTTTACTTCCAAAATTAGAAGAAGAAATGAAAGAAAAAGAAGCTAGACTTGGAGAAGAGTCAGAAGGTTCTTTATTAAAAGAAGAAGTTACAGAAGAAGAAATTTCAGAAGTATTATCAAGATGGACTGGTATTCCAACTTCAAAACTTTTAGAAGGTGAAAGAGAAAAATTACTAAAATTAGATGAAGAATTAGAAGAAAGAGTTATTGGGCAAGAAGAAGCTGTAAAATCAGTATCTAGTGCAATATTAAGAGCTAGAGCAGGACTTAAAGATTTAAATAAACCAATTGGATCATTTATATTCTTAGGACCTACAGGGGTTGGTAAAACAGAACTTGCAAAAACTTTAGCTAGAACTTTATTTGATAGTGAAGATAGTATGATAAGAATTGATATGTCTGAGTATATGGAAAAACACACTGTATCAAGATTAGTTGGACCTCCTCCAGGATATGTTGGATATGAAGAAGGTGGACAATTAATAGAAGCTGTTAGAAGAAATCCTTATTCAGTAGTGTTATTTGATGAAATTGAAAAAGCTCATCCAGATGTATTTAATATGTTCCTTCAAATTTTAGATGATGGAAGACTTACTGATAATAAAGGTAAAACAGTAGATTTCAAAAACACAATTATAATTATGACATCTAACATTGGTTCATCACATCTTTTAGAAAATGATGCTAAAGATGGTGTAAATGATGAAATTAGAACAAGAGTTATGGATGAAATGAAAATGAGATTTAAACCAGAATTCTTAAACAGAGTTGATGATATTATAATGTTCAAACCATTAAATGAAGAAGGAATTGAAAGAATAATTGATATCTTCATGAAAGAAGTTGCTAATAGATTAGTTGAAAGAGATATTAAACTTGAAATAACTGAAGAAGCTAAAAAAGTATTAGCAAAAGAAGGATATGACCCAATTTATGGAGCAAGACCTTTGAAAAGATATATCCAAAATACAATTGAAAATATCTTAGCTAGAAAGATTATAAAAGGTGAAATTGGCTTTGGTATGACAGCAGTTGTAGATATAGATGGAGAAGAAATTGTCGTAAAAGGTAAATAAAAAAAATTAAAGTAGAACACTGAAAAGTGTTCTATTTTTTTTGTTTTTATGATATGGTAGATTATGGAATAAAGATTTCAGAAGAAATCATATTAAGAGAAAATCTTAACCCAATCGTCTAGAAGGAAATGTGGGAGACTAATTTGTAAGAGTATTACAAATGGGGTGATAGATATTTTAATAATGAAAAGAATAATGCAGTTTATTATGACATTATTTATTCTTTCAATAGTTGTATTTTATATGGCAAGACTTGCACCAGGAGACCCGTTAAGGTCTTATTATGGTGAATCTGTAGAAAGAATGAGTATAGAGGAAAAGGAAAATGCAATTGAAAATTTAGGCTTAAATGAGCCTGTGTATATACAGTATGTAAAGTGGTTTAAAAATGCTGCATCAGGAAATTTTGGAATGTCGTTTAAATATAAAACAAATGTAACAGAAGTTATAGGGAAAGTGTGGGGAAACACGCTTATTTTAGGTGGTATAGCTTATATTTTAACATTTATATTGGCTATACTTTTGGGAATATTCTTGGCATTACATGAGGATAAAAAAATAGATAGAATAGTTTGTTTTATAGGAAATATAAGCAATAGTATTCCATCTTTTTGGGTGTCTCTAGTTTTAATATTAATTTTTGGCGTTAATTTAAGAGTTTTACCAACAAGCGGAGCTTATGATATAGGACGAGAAGGAGATATATTAAATAGAATTTCTCATTTAATATTACCTCTAATTGTACTTATTTTAAGTCATTTATGGTATTACACATATCTTATTAGAAATAAAATATTAGAAGAGATTAGAGAAGATTATGTTCTATTATGTAAAGCAAAAGGTGTTAAAAGAAAAATTATTATATACAAGCATTGTATAAAAAATACGTTACCTTCAATCATAAGTATAATGGCAATATCTATTCCGCATATAATTGGAGGAACTTATGTAGTCGAGAAAGTTTTTTCCTATCCAGGACTTGGAACATTATCATTAGAAAGCGCACAATATCATGACTATAATATGTTATTAATTTTATGCTTAATTACAGGAGCATTAGTTATATTAGGCAACATGATGGGGCAGTGGATAAGTTTTAATATTGATCCAAGAATGAAGTATAAAGGAAAAATAGCAGATGAAGTATAGAATAGATGACTTTAAAATAGCAGATGAAAAATTTAAGAATGAGCAGAAAGAAGAAGGTACTTTAAAAAAGAATTCTAAGTATAGAGAAATGCCAATAGCTTCAATAGTTATACTAGGAGCTATAATTTTAGGATGTATTTTTGCAAAGTATATTTCTTTTGAAGACCCTTTTTATATTTATCTCGACAGTGTAAATATAGGGCCTAATAGTAAGTTCTTATTTGGAACAGATACAATGGGAAGAGATATTTTTTCAAGTATTTGGCATGGTGGAAAAGTATCTTTAATTATAGGGCTATTAGCAACAGTAATATCAACGAGCATAGGTGTTTTATACGGAAGTATAAGTGGTTTTGCATATGAAATAGTAGATGATTTTATGATGAGATTTTCAGAAATTTTATTAAGCATACCATCTATTTTAATAATAATGTTTATACAAGGAATACTTGGAAATAATAATGTGTTTTCTATAGCTATAGTTATTGGAGTAACGAGTTGGATGAGTATAGCTAAGATGGTTAGAACAGAAGTTAAGAGAATAAAAGAATGTGAATATATAGTTGGAGCTAGAGTAATGGGGGGAAGTTTTTTATATATATTGAGAAAACATTTAATACCTAACTTTATACCAGTGATTATGTTTATGGTAGTTACTAATATAGCATCAGCAATTGGAATTGAATCTACATTAAGCTTTTTAGGAATAGGACTTTCAGTAGATATAATATCATGGGGAACTATGCTTTCATTAGCAGATGGAGCATTACTTACTAATTCATGGTGGATAATTATAATTCCAGGATTATTTTTAGTGACAACGCTTTTATGTATAACAAATATCGGAAATTATATAAGAAAGAATAATAATAAAAAGGGTAATAATTTATAGGGGGATTTATAAATGAAATTAAAGAAAATAGCTGCTGTATTGTTAAGCGTTAGTATAATTACAGGGGTAATGGTATCTTGTGGAGCAAAAAATGAAGGTGGAGGAGATACTAAAAAAACGGAAATAAAAAATACTTTAGTATATGCTAGTAGTGATTATACGAGCATAAATCCAGTATTATATGAGCATGGGGAAATAAATACATTGATTTTTGATGGATTAACAGATAGAGATAAAGAAAATAAAATAATTCCAGGACTTGCAGAAAAATGGGATTGGAATGAAAAAACATTAACTTATAGATTTTATTTAAGACAAGATGTTAAATGGCATGATGGAGAGAAGTTTGGAGCTAAAGATGTTAAATTTACTATAGAAACTATCCAGAATCCTGATAACGTATCAGAGATAGCATCTAATTATGAGGAGATTAAAGAAGTTAAAATAATAGATGAGTATACTGTGGATATAGTATTATCAGAGGCTAATGTAGCTATATTAGATTATTTAACAGTTGGAATAGTTCCAGAGCATATTTTAAAAGGTAAAAATATTATTGAACATGAATATAATAAGAAGCCTATAGGAACAGGACCATATAAAGTAGAAAAGTGGGATACGGGACAAAGTATAACACTTGTTGAAAATGCTGAGTATTTTAAAGTAGATCCATCTATAGAAAAAATAGTATTTAAAATAGTAGATGATCCAAAGGCAAAGGTAATGCAATTAAAATCTGGGGAAGTAGATTTAGCACAAGTAACACCAAAAGATGCAGAAGTATTTAAAGGTAATGAAGAGTTTCAAATAAAGGATATGACTACATCTGATTATAGAGGAATTCTTTATAACTTTGGAGGAAAAAGTTTCTTTAAAAATCATAAAGAATTACCAAATGCATTAAGTTATGGGGTAGATAGAAAGGCAATATTAGAAACAGTAGCTTTAGGAAAAGGTGAAATTGCATATTCACCACTTCAAAGAAGCCCTTATAATAATCCAAATATTGAAAAGTTTGAATATAATCCAGAAAAAGCTAAGGCAGAGATAGAGAAGTTAGGATGGAAACTTGGAAAAGATAATATTTATGAAAAAAATGGAGAGAAATTAGAATTTGAAATTGTTTGTGGACAAGGCGATCAAGTAAGAATAGATATAGCTAATATATGTGCACAAAATCTAAAAGAAGTAGGAGTAAAGGCAAAGGTTGCTATAAATGCAGAAATAGATTGGGGGAATCAAGATACTTATTTAATTGGATGGGGAAGTCCATATGATCCAGATGATCATACTTATAAAGTATTTGGAACAGATAAAGGTTCAAATTTTAGTGCCTATTCAAATAAAGAAGTAGATAAATTATTAAAAGAAGCAAGATGGACAAACGATGATTCAAAAAGAAAAGAGCTATATGGAAAATTTCAAGAAGTAATGACAAAGAATATGCCATACACTTTTCTAATTTATATAGATGGAGTATTTGTAGGAAATAAAAATATAAAAGGAATATCAGATACAACTGTTTTAGGGCATCATGCAGCAGGAATACTTTGGAATGTAGAAGAGTGGAAAATTGAAGAGTAAAGATTAAAAATAAGAGGGAGACTCGCTTTAAAGTGAGTTTCCTATTTTAATAATAGAAAGAAAGTAAAGCCTAGAATTTAAATTAGTGAAAAAGTAAATTAAGAGGTGGAAAATGCTAGAGGTAAGAGATTTAAAAATAAATATAGAGGGAAAAAAAGGTCTAGTTCAAGCTGTAAGAGGAGTGAACTTTAATTTAAAGAAAAATGAGCTTTTAGCTATTGTGGGAGAATCAGGAAGTGGGAAGTCTATACTATGTAGAGCTATAATGAATATCCTTCCTCAAGGAGGAAAAATAGTAGACGGAGAAATAATATTTGGAAATAAACATATTGAAAATTTAAATGAAAGAGAAGGGGAAAGTTTTAGAGGAAAAGAGATAGGAATGGTTTTTCAAAATCCTATGACATCTTTAAATCCTACTATGACTATAGGAAGTCAGATTATGGAAGGACTTTTAATTCATTTGAAGATGAGTAAAGAAAAAGGGAGAGAAGAAGCATTAAAATTAATGAGGTTAGTTGGAATTGATAGAGTTGAGGAAAGATTTAATCAATATCCACATGAAATTTCAGGGGGAATGAGACAAAGAGTTGTAATTGCTATAGCTGTTAGTTGTAAACCGAGAATTGTAATAGCAGATGAGCCAACTACAGCATTAGATGTAACAATACAGAAACAAATATTAGATTTAATGTTACACATAAAAAATGATCATAACTCATCAGTAATTCTTGTGAGTCATGATTTAGGAGTAGTTTCTAATGTAGCAGATAGAGTTGTTATTATGTATGCAGGAAAAATTGTAGAAATGGGAACAACTAAAGAAATATTTAAAAATCCGAGACATCCATATACTATAAGTCTTTTAAAGTCATTACCAAGCTTAAATAAAAATAAAGAATTTCTAGAAACTATAGGAGGAACGCCACCAGATTTAGTAAATCCGCCTAAGGGAGATCCATTTGCATGGAGAAATAAAGAAGCATTGAAAATAGATTTTTTAGAGGAACCACCGTTAGTAAAAATAAGTGATACACATTATGTATACTCGTGGAAAGCATATTATGAGGAGAATATAGAAAGGTTTGAAAACTTGGAGGGAGCTGCTCTTTAATGAAAAAAATTTTAGAAATTAAAAACTTAAAACGATATTTTAAACTTGGGAAAAATGGAAAGATTAAAGCGGTAGATAATATATCTTTAGATATTTATGAAGGAGAAATTTTAGGATTAGTTGGGGAATCAGGATCAGGAAAAAGTACATTAGGTAGAGCAATTGTAGGGATAAACAGAGATGGAGAAGGTGAAATTAAGTATTTAGGAGAAAAAATAGGAGATAAAAAAAGAAATAAAAAAGAGAAAAAACTTATAGCCGATACTATGCAAATTATATTTCAAGATACAGCATCATCTTTAAATTCAAGGATGAAAATAAAAGATATTATAGAAGAACCTTTAAGGATACAAGGAAAATTAAGTAAGGATGAAATAAATAAAAAAGTATTAGAAGTAATATATAAAGTTGGGATTGATGAAAGTTATTTAGATTCTTATCCATATGAATATTCAGGAGGACAGAGACAAAGGATAGCAATAGCTAGAGCTTTGACTATGAATCCAAAATTTATAATTGCAGATGAACCAATTGCTTCTCTAGATATATCTATGCAAGCACAAATAGTTAATTTATTTAAAAAGCTTAAGAAAGAAGAAAATTTAACATGCTTATTTATAGCACATGATTTATCAATGGTGAATTATATAAGTGATAGAATTGCTGTAATGAGCAAAGGAAGGATAGTAGAAATTGGAACTAAAGAAGAAATTTATGATAATCCAAAGGATGAATATACAAAACTATTAATAAACTCTATGCCTAAAGTAAAAGAATTTGAGTAATGTTTAATAATAATCTATAAATTTTAAAGATATATAAAAAGCTATCTATTGTGTTAGATATAGTATAAAATTATAATTAGAGTAATTTTATGTAAGGTAGGTGCTTTTATATGAGAAATTTAAAAATTGGGGAAAATATTTTATTTTTAAGAAAAAGAAATGGACTAACTCAAGAAGAATTAGGGCATAAGCTAGGAATTACAGCAGGAGCTATAAGTAAGTGGGAACATGGAAGCTCAAGTCCAGATATAGGAGTATTAATACCGTTAGCAAAAGCATTAAATACAACAATAGATGATTTATTTTTAAATAAAAACCAGATGACAGAAGAAGAAGTAAGAAATTTAAAAAAAGATTTATCAGGAGTATTTTTAGTTCAAGGCTATGACGAAGGAAAAAAACATTGTGATAAAATTTTATTAGAAGAAAAAGATAACTTATATCTTAAGTTAGCAGTAGGTAGTTTAGTTCAAATGTATGGAACCTTAGGAGAAAATTTAACAGAAGAAATAGTAAAAGATAGAATGAATTATGCATTAGAATTATATTATGAAGTTGAAGAGAAGAAAGATTTTAAGTATTCAATGATTGCACTTGAACGTATAGCTAGTTTAGAGATGATGATTGAAAATTATGAAAAAAGTGAAGAAGCTATAAAAAATATAAATGGAACAAGTATAGATCCAGCATTTTTATATACAATTTTATTAGAAAAAAAAGGTGAATTGAGTGAAGCTGAAATTATGGCTAAAAAACTATTAATGAAATATTTAAATCAGACTTCATCAATGTTGGGGATTTTAGGAAGATTAAATAAAAGTGATATAAATAAAGCAAAAAAATATTTAAATATACTTACAGATATAGAAGAAAAGTTTAATATAGGAATGGGCACAGGAGCATATCAATTTGCTAAATTATACATGGCTAATAATGAGAATGATATGGCTGGAAAGTGGTATAAAAAATATATAAATGAGATATTAGAAGCTCCATATGATTATGAAAAAAATCCTTATTTTTCAGGAATAACATTAGAGGTTGATAAAGAAGGACAAAAGATAGTAAGAAAGAGCCTATTTAAAAATTTAGTTAAAGAAGATGAATTTAAAACATTACATGGAAATAAAGATTATGATGAAGCTAGAAAAAAATTAGAACTAGCAATTGAGAAAATATAATAGGAAAAGATAAAAACTCTTATAAAATAACTTTATTAATTAAAGAAATTTATAAGGGTTTTTTTATTTAAATTTAAAAAGTAAAAAGATTAAGTAATAAAAAGCTTATTATACGTTGAAAATAACTTTAAAATAAGATATTCTTTTAATGAACAAAAGATGAAGGGAGCAATTAAATGTCATACGAATTCTTACTATACATAGCAGTAATTTTATTGTTTACAAAAGCATTTGGCTTATTAGCTAAAAAGATAAAAATGCCTGGAGTTGTTGGAGCTTTAATAGCAGGTATAATAATTGGACCAGCAGCATTGAACTTTTTACATGAAACAGAATTTATACATAATTTAGCGGAACTTGGAGTTATTATTTTAATGTTTACAGCTGGACTTGAGGCAGATGTAACAGAACTTAAAAAGACAGGAAAAGCATCATTTATAATAGCTTTATTAGGAGTTATAATTCCTTTAGTGGGAGGATTTGTAGTTGCAGAGATATTTAACTCAGGTTCTGGAACAAAAATATTAATGGAAAATATCTTTATAGGAGTAATATTAACAGCCACATCTGTAAGTATTACAGTAGAAACTTTAAAAGAATTAGGAAAATTAAGTACAAGGGCTGGAAATACAATTTTAGGTGCGGCATTAATTGATGATATTTTAGGAATTATAATATTAACAGTTGTTACTAGTCTTTCAGATAGTACAGTTAATATTGGAATGGTGTTATTTAAAATAGTAGCCTTTTTTGTATTAGCTATAATATTAGGGATATTGTTTAAAAAAGTATTTTTAAAATGGATTAATAAATATAATAAAGATATGAGAAGATTTGTTATATTTGGGTTTGTATTATGTTTATTATTTTCATATGGAGCAGAGCATTTCTTTGGAGTTGCAGATATAACAGGAGCATTTATAGCAGGGCTTATAATGGCAGGAACAGATAGGACACATTATTTAAATAAGAGATTTGAAACTCTATCATATATGTTTTTATCACCAATTTTCTTTGCAAGTATAGGACTTCAAATTGCATTAGGTGGAATGGATTTTAAAATAATAGTATTTACAGTAGTATTATTATTAGTAGCTATTTTAACTAAAATAGTTGGATGCATAATAGGAGCAAAGCTTTCAAAATATACATTAAAAGAATCTATACAAATAGGTGCAGGAATGGTTTCAAGAGGTGAAGTTGCATTAATAGTAGCTAATAAAGGGATAAGCGTAGGATTAGTTTCATCATTAATGCTAGCACCAATAGTTATTGTAGTAGTTATAACAACTGTAATAGCACCAATACTTTTAGAATTAGCATTTAAAGAAAAATAAACTGAAAAGCTGTAGCATTGAAAATGCACAGCTTTTTCTTTATTTAAAGTAAATCATATAAAAAAAGAAAATGTTTTCATAAGTTAAGTAAAAGTTTACAAATAATACATTGAAAAACATATACGTACAAGATATTATTAATATATAAGATATACGTACAAGTTAAGAAAAGAGAAAAACATATACGTATAAGGAAAGGTTTTATAAGTTGATATATATTAGGAGGAAAGGTTATGGCAAATACAAAACAGTTTGAAGATGACGTAAAAGAAATATTAGAAGCTGTTGGTGGCGAAGAAAACGTTTCAATAGCAACCCACTGTATTACAAGATTGAGATTCATTTTAAAAGATGAAAGAAAGGTTGATGAAGGAAAATTAAATAGTATTGGGCTTGTAAAAGGTAACTTTAGTGCAAATGGACAATTCCAAGTTATTATAGGACCAGGAACTGTTGATAGAGCATACGATTATCTTTTATCAATTACAAACATAAAAGGTGTATCAAAAGCAGAAGCAAAAGATGAGGCTGCTAAAAAGTTAAATCCAATACAACTTGCAATTAAAACTTTATCGGATATATTTATTCCAATTCTTCCTGCAATAGTAACAGCGGGGCTTTTACTAGGATTAAATAATATATTAGCAGGTCAAGGAATATTTTATGCTAATAAATCTTTAATCCAAGTATATCCAGCATGGGCTGGTTTTGCAGAAATGGTAAATGTTATTGCTAATACATCATTTACATTCTTAACTGCACTTGTTGGTTGGTCAGCTGCTAAAAAGTTTGGTGGAAATCCTTTATTAGGAATAGTTTTAGGATTAATACTTGTTAATCCAGCATTATTAAATGCATATTCATACGGACAAGCAGTAGCAAATCATACAGTACCAACTTGGTCATTATTTGGACATGCTTTCCAAAAGATAGGATATCAAGGTCAAGTATTACCAGTTCTTGTTTCAACATATATAATGGTTAGAATAGAGAAATTCATGAATAAAGTAGTACCAGATTCGTTTAAATTATTACTAGTAGCTCCAGTAGCATTATTAGTAACAGGACTTTTATCATTTATTATTATCGGACCTGTAACATTTGCAGTAGGTAATGCAATGTCATCAGGATTTGTATACTTATTTAAACATTATGCTTTATTTGCTGGTTTATTATTTGGTTTTACTTATGCAATGATAGTTATTACAGGAATGCACAATACATTCTTAGTTGTAGATTTTCAATTATTAGCATCTCCATTACATGGTGCACTTTTATGGCCTATGGTAGCATTATCAAATATTACACAAGGATCAGGAGCTCTTGCAATGTTCTTCTTAAGTAAAGATAAAAAAACAAAGAGTCTTGGTGCAACAGCAGGTATTACCGCCTATCTAGGCGTAACTGAACCGGCTATGTACGGTGTAACCTTAAGATATAAATGGCCTTACTTAGCTTGTTTAATAAGTTCAGCTTGTGCAGCAGCATATATAGCAGTACATGGAGTTTTAGCAACTTCAATTGGAGTTGGAGGGTTACCAGCATTTTTATCAATATTCCCTAAATTCTGGGGTGTTTACTTTATAGGTATGGGAATAGCTTTCTTTGGACCATTAATATTAATACCAATTATGTTTTTCTTAATTCCTAAAGTAAGAAGAGATATAAAAGATGTTGATGAAGGTAAAGGTGCAATTAAATTTAATTTAGATGCATTAACAGGTGGAGCAACAGAAAAAGAAACTGCTAAAGTTCAAAAAGAAGCTGCAGCAGTTGCAGAAAATAAAGTAGATGGAGAAATTCCAAATAGCGATGAATTAATAGAAAAAAATAAAGGGGCTATGGAAAAAGTATTTAGTCCTGTAAAAGGTGAATTTATAAAATTAGAAGATTCAAATGATGAAACATTTGCAAGTAAAATGTTAGGTGAAGGTATTGCTATAGAACCAGCAGAAGGAAAAATAACCTCACCAGCAGATGGTGTAGTTTCAATGATATTTGGAACAAAACATGCTTTATCAATAACTACCAATAAAGGTGTAGAACTTTTAATTCATGTAGGTATAGATACCGTAGGAATGGAAGGTAGAGGATTTGAAGCACTAGTTAAAGTTGGCGATAAAGTAAAGCTTGGAGATGAACTTTTAAATTTTAATATTGATTTAATAAGAAAAGAAGCTGTTGCCGCAACTGTATTTATGGTAGTTGCAAATACAGATAAATTTAAAGAAATATCCGTTAATGAAGATAAAAAGAATGTAGATAAAGATGAATTAATGGAAATAAAATTTAACTAGTATTAAGGTGAATGGTGTATCTTTAGGTATAACATTTGCCTTGAACTAATTATTAGAGAATTTGGAGGAAGAATTATGAAAAAAGTAGATTTAAAAGATGCAGTAGTATATCAAATATATCCAAAGTCATTTAAGGATAGCAACAATGATGGAATAGGGGATTTAAGAGGAGTTATAGAAAAGTTAGATTATTTAAAAAGCTTAGGGGTAGATTATCTTTGGTTAACACCTTTTTATATTTCACCTCAAAAAGATAATGGATATGATGTAGCTGATTATTATAATATAGATAAAAGTTTTGGAACTATGAAAGACTTTGAGGAGTTAGTTAAAGAAGCGGAAAAAAGAGAAATATATTTAATGTTAGATATGGTATTTAATCATACATCTACAGAGTGTGAATGGTTTAAAAAAGCTATGGCTGGAGATGAAAAATATAAAAATTATTATATTTTCAAGGAAGGAAAAGAGGGGGAAGAACCAACTAATTGGATCTCTAAGTTTGGTGGATCTGCATGGGAGTATGTAGAAAAATTTAATGAATATTATCTACATTTATTTGATAAAACACAAGCAGATTTAAATTGGGAGAATGAAGAGGTTAGAGAAGAGATATATAGTATTGTGAACTTTTGGATCAATAAGGGAGTAAAGGGATTTAGATTTGATGTAATTAATTTAATTTCTAAGCCAGAAAAATTTGAAGATGATTTAAATGGAGACGGAAGAAGATTTTATACAGATGGACATAAAATACACCAGTATTTAAAAGAATTAAATGCAAAAACTTTTGGAAGATTTGAAGATATAATAACAGTAGGTGAGATGTCATCTACGAATATTGAAAATTGTATAAAATATACTAATCCAGATGAGGGCGAATTATCAATGGTATTTAATTTTCATCATTTAAAAGTGGATTATAAAGATGGAAACAAGTGGAGTGTAGATGATTTTGATTTTTTAGAGCTTAAAGATATATTTGATAAATGGCAAAATGGTATGGAAAAAGGCAATGGATGGAATGCAGTATTTTGGTGTAACCATGATCAACCAAGAATAGTTTCAAGATTTGGAGATGATAAAAAATATCCAGTAGAAAGTGCAAAAATGCTTGGAACAACTGTGCATATGCTTAGAGGAACACCATATATTTATCAAGGAGAAGAATTTGGTATGACTAATCCATATTATAATTCAATCCATCAATATAAAGATGTGGAATCTATTAATTATTACAATATATTAAAAGAGTCAGGAGAATCAGAAGAAAATATTCTTAAAATTTTAAGTGAGAAATCAAGAGATAATTCAAGAACTCCTGTTCAATGGAATAACGGGAAAAATGGAGGGTTTACGGAAGGAACTCCATGGCTTGAAGTTGGTGAAAATAAAAATATCAACGTAGAAAATGCATTAAATGATGAGAATTCAGTTTTTTATCATTATCAAAAACTTATAAAACTTAGACATGAGGAAAAATTAATATCAGAAGGATCATTTGAAATAATTTTAAAAGAAGATAAGAATATTTTTGCATATATTAGAAAATATAAAGATGAAAGATTACTAGTAATAAACAATTTTTATGGAAATGAGAGTGAATTTGAATTGCCAAAGGATAAATTAGAATTATTAGAATATAATTCAAATATATTGATTTCTAATTATAAAGATTCAGCTACAGAATTTAAATCTATAAAATTAAGACCATATGAAAGTCTAGTATATAAGCTTGTTAAATAAAATAGTCAATGCTAAAATATTTACAAGGTGATGAATATGGAAAGTAAATATTTAAAAATATATAATGAAGTTATCTCAGAAATAGAAAATGGAATTTTAGAGCCAAGTGAAAAATTGTCATCTGAAACTGAAATGATGGAGAAATATTCAGTTTCGAGAGATACAGTAAGAAAGGCATTAAATAAACTTGAGCAGAATGGATATATAATAAAGAAAAAAGGAAAAGGGTCATTTGTATTAGAAATGGCTAGATTTGATTTTCCGTTAGCAGGAGTTGTAAGTTTTAAAGAATTAGCACAAAAAATGAATGGGAAAATAGAGACTCATTTAGAAAGATTTAACTTAATAACAGAAAAACATTCTATAAGAAAAAAATTAAAATGCGAAGATGATATTTGGGAAGTTATAAGAGTTAGAGAAATAAATGGGGAAAGAATAATTTTAGATAAAGATTATTTAAATAGATCTCTTATACCAAACTTAACTAAAGAGGTTTGTAAAAATTCAATTTATGAGTATATTGAAAATGTACTTGAACTTAAGATAGCATTTGCAAGAAAAGAAATAACAGTTAGACAAGTAACAGAAGAAGATAAAAGGTTGTTAAACCTTGAAGATTTCAATTGTATTGTAGTTTGTAAAAGTTATACTTACTTAGAAAATGGAGAATTATTTCAGTATACAGAATCAAGACATAGACCAGATAAGTTTAAGTTTATGGAATTTGCAAGAAGAAAATAGAGAGTATTGGAACTCACCTTATGGTGGGTTCTTTTTGTATAAAATAATTAAAGAAAAGAAAAATATATTCAAAACTATAGGAGTATTTGATAAGATTTAATTAACTAAATAAATGAGAAAAATATTTAAATAGATTAGGAGAAGAGAATATGAAGAAGAGCATAGGTGTATTTGCACATGTAGATGCTGGAAAAACAACTTTTTCAGAAGGATTATTATATAATGCAAATGCAATTAGAAATAAAGGAAGAGTAGACCATAAAGATACTTTTTTAGATAGCCATGAAATTGAAAAAGAAAGAGGAATAACTGTATTTTCAGATATAGGTATTTTTAATTATAAAGATGATAAGTACTTTTTAGTAGACACTCCAGGGCATGTAGATTTTTCACCAGAGATGGAGAGAGCTATAAGTATTCTTGATTATGGAATATTACTTATAAGTGCAGTAGAGAAAGTACAAGGGCATACAGAAACTATCTGGGAACTTTTGAAAAAATATAATATCCCAACATTTATTTTTATAAACAAGATAGATAGAGTTGGTGCAGATATAGAAGAGAGTTTAGATGAACTAAAACTTAAATTATCAAAAGATATTTTATATACAGATAAAGATTTTGATAATTTAAGTGAATCTCAAATTGAATTTATAGCTGAAAAAGATGAGGAACTTTTAGAAAAATATTTAGATGGAGAATATGATGAAAAATTATGGAAGAATACTTTAAAGAGATTGATTAAAGAAAGAGAAGTATTTCCAGTATATAAAGGGTCAGCATTGCTTTATGAAGGAGTTAAAGAATTTTTTAATAGTTTTCATAATTTAACATATACAGAAGTGGATGATAGTGAATTTAAAGGGAGAGTCTTTAAAATAAAATATGATGAAAAAGGATCAAGAGTAACTTTTATAAAGGCTTTAAGTGGAAGCTTAAAAACTAAAGAAGAGTTAGAGTTCTCTGTAGATGGGGAAAAGAAGAGAGAAAAAATAAATGAAATCAGAGAGTATAATGGAAATAAGTATAGTCTTGTAGATAAAGTTTCAGTAGGGGATATATTTGGTGTTGTAGGAATAATGGATTTAATGGCAGGAGATTCTATAGGATTTGATGAAAAATTAAAATTAAATACAGAACCTGCATTAAAGGTTAAAATCATTTATGATTCAAAATTAAATCCAAATGAAGTCCTTAAAATATTTAAAATATTAGAAAGTGAAGACAGCAGTTTAAATGTATTTTGGAATGAAGAAATAAAAGAGTTATCTATAAGCATAATGGGAAAAGTACAACTGGAAGTTTTAGAGGAGATACTTTTAGGAAGATTTAATTTGAAAGTTCAATTTGGAACACCAGAAATACTATATAAAGAAACAATAGAGGGAGTATCTATAGGATATGGCCATTTTGAGCCTCTGGGGCACTACAGTGAGGTTCATTTAAGGTTAGAGGAAGGAGAACGTGGCAGTGGTATAAAATTCGAAAATAGATGCCATGCAGACCATTTAACTACAGGCAATCAAAATCTTATTAAAACTCATATTTTTGAAAGAGAGCATAAAGGAGTTTTAACAGGTAGTCCTATTACGGATATGAAGATTATACTTTTAACAGGAAGGGCTCATAATAAACATACTAGTGGTGGAGATTTTAGAGAAGCGACTAAAAGAGCTTTAAGACAAGGATTAGAAAGTGGGAAGACTAGATTGTTAGAACCTTTTTATAAATTTAGTATATCTATAAATATTGATAATTTAGGTAGAGTACTATCGGATATTCAAAAAATGAATGGTAAGTTTAATCCACCTGAAACATTAAATGATAAAATAGTTAAGATTACAGGAAAAGGTCCAGTAAAAACATTTATGGATTATCCTTTAGAGTTTGTTAGTTTTACTAGAGGAAAAGGAAGCCTTAATATGGTTTTTGATGGATATGATTTTTGTCATAATGAAGAAGAAATCATTAAAGAAAAAAATTATGATAAGAATGCAGATATTCAATATACTAGCACTTCAATATTTTGCTCAAAGGGACAATCTTTTTTAGTAGAGGGGAAAGATGCAAAAGAATATATGCACTGTGAAATAGATAAATAATAAAGGAACTGTTGTTTAACAGTTCCTTTTTTATTATTATGATTCATTATTTTTATGGACTTTTTGATATCTTCTAGCAATAAAGAATCCGATAAGTCCAAATAAAACTGGACCGAATATCATTAAAATTCCTTGTTCTGCCCCACCTGGCTGAGTCCAAGGTTGAATTAATGAGAATACAACTGCAAATATTATTACGAGTAATGATATTGAGTTGTAGATGATTCCTACTTTTTTACCAAAGAACTTATAATGCTTTTTAATATTATCATTTTTCTTAAACTTAATATAAGCAAAGGTAATAAGTCCCCATGGAATTACAGATGCAACTGTAACCATAAAAGTAGTGTAGTTGTAAATTTGATTTGCATTATTTCCAAAAATTAAAACTATTATTAAAGAACCACCACATAAGAATAATCCTAAAAGCCAAAGTGCATTGGCAGGAACATTATGTTTATTCTTTCTAGTAACAGCGTCAGGTAACATTCCTTTAGGAAGTCCTTCAATTAGCTGTTTGATAGGGAAGTAATAATTTAATGGAAGTTGTAAGAATGATAATGCTGCTATCCATGAGTAGAATATCATATACCATTTTGCAAATGCCGCTGCATGAACTGCACTCATACCTAAAGCAAGTCCAAGTGATGAATAATATTTTAATCCTAGATAAACAGTAAAGTTAACTAAGTTTACATTTGGATTATTGTAAACTTGATTCCAGTTAAGAACCATACCACTACCTACAATCATTACGATAGTAAGTACAAATATTACAACAACAGTAATAAAAATCCCCTTAGGAACAGTTTTTCTTGGATTTTCAACTTCGTCAACAAGTCCACTAGCAGATTCCATTCCACCGAATATCATAATGGCAAAAACCATAAATCCAAGCATACTAAATATACTACGATAGTCTGGATTAGGACCAACAAATAATGTTGAAATACCGTGCCAATGAAGTGGTTGAGCAAAATGCATTTTATTTTTGAAGAATACCCATAAACTAACTACAATAGTAAAAATATTGTTGTAGAAGAATAGTAGCATAGATATTTTAGTTAAAACTTCTATAGATTTAACACCTTTAGTAGCTATAAATATCCAAAATAAAACCCAAACAATACCTATTAAAGTAGTTGACATTTGGTTACTAAGACCAAAAAAATGCCAAGTCTCTGAAATATCTTTTCCATAAAGCATTGTTGAAAATTTAATACAGATTGCACTAATTGCAAGTCCGCCTAAAAATTGTGATGAAAACCAAATTAAAGTAGTTGAAAGTGCATATTTTTCGCCGATTATCTCAGATAACCATGAATAAATTCCACCTTTTTTATCACTAAATGCAGACCCCATTTCTGCAACAGCAAAGGAGTAGGGAATAAAGAACAATACGGTGGCTATGAGCACGTAAGTAATTGCTTGATAGCCCATTTGGTAATACATTTGTTGTCCATTCATTACACCGTATACAGTTAAAATAGACATTGAAATGAAACCCCATGTACTAATCTTATATGTTACATTTTTCTTTGAATCTTGTGTTGCTTTTGTCATTAGTACATTCCTCCTAATTTATCTCTAAGTAGGATTTTAATAGTTTAGTCAATTGAAGTAAAGAAGAGAAAATTATAGATATTTATGTAAATGAGTGTTTTATTTTATAATATATAAAGAATATTGTGAAAAATCTCAATATTAATAAAAAAATAGATATTTTTTTATGGTTTATAAAATTTACTGAAAATACGTATAAAAATAAGTTAATAATTAATTAATATACAATTAACTTAAATAGCAATTACCTAAATAAGGGGGCTAAGAGTAGTAAATGCAAGAAATATGTCACAAAATGAAATGGTGAAGGATTTTATTCAAGGGAATAAAGATGAATAAAGTTTTTGGAATTAAACAAAATTTTTATCACTATAATATAAAGGAATAAGTTTTAAAGGATTAAAAATGAGCGGAAAAAGAATTGATGAGAGTGTGTATGATGAAGTTTATGAATATGGATTAAATTATTGGAAGGACTTAAATGATATTTTAGAAAAAGAGGAATATTTAGAAGTACTAAAAGAAGATTTAAAAGAATGGAATAATAATCATATTAATAAAGGAAGGTTTAATTATAATTTTATATTAAAAAGTAATATAAAGGGATATAAACCTTATCTAAAATATATTAAGAAAAAAGGAATGCTAGATAGTTATTTAGATCGAAGTATTTCATATATATTCATGAGAGATTTAGGAAAGGATATAACAGAAAAAGAGGTTTCTAATAAGATTAAAGATGTAGTTAAAGATATAAGTGCAACTATAGATGGAAAAGAAAAAAATATTGAGTTAGAAAAAATTTATAATGATGCAAAAGATCATGGAAGAGAAGATCTAGTAATTTGGATTATAAATAAAATGCGAGAAACCTCAGAAAATATACCAAAGGGAATAGATAAAGTAAGTGCAATAAGAAAGATTATAAAAGTTATTGCAGGCGTTTTAATGTATAGGGTATGGGATGATAATGAAAAAGAAAAAGAAGTAAGTAAAAGTGTAAAAATTGGGTATGCATATGGAATTACATATCCATATATAGATGATTTGTTAGATTCTCAAATATTAAATGAGATAGAAGAAGAAGAGTACTCTAATATAATAAGAGAGACATTAGTAAGTGGTAATGTACCGAAAAAAGAATGGAATTCGGAGAATAAAGAGATTCTAAATTATGTTCAATCCCAGTTAGAAGAAGCTTTTAATTATATAAAAGAAAATCAAAAAGAAGAAAAAGTTAAAGAATTTTTAGAGTTAGCTTATGTATTTTTCCATGCACAAGAATTAGATAGAAAAAAGAGTTTAGATAAAGAATATAAAAATGAAGAGATATTTGTGCCAGTAATATTAAAATCTGCAGCATCAAGGTTGATAGTTCCAACAATATTAGGTAAAGAAAAAGAGGATTTCAATAGTAATTTATTTTATTATGGTATATATAATCAGTTAGCAGATGATTTTACGGATATGGAAGAAGATTATAGAAATAAGAGAGTTACTCCATACACATATTATATGAAGAATAGAAAGCAGGCTATAAATCCCTTTAAAGTTTATTTTGCAGTAATATATTATCTTACTCACAAGATTTATAAAAATGATAGCAAGGTAAAGGATATTATTATATGTAGAGTTATAAATAGTCTTAGAAGATTTAAAGAAAAGAAAAGAGAATATAATATTGATTTTATTAAATTAGATCATAAAGAATTAGATAGATATTTAGAAGAAGGAATAAAAAACGCAAGGAATATTGAATTTTATGATAAGCTTTTAAGAGATGAAATAATAGAAAGAATGAATGAAGCAAAAGAAAAGAAGAGAATATTTAAAGAAAAAATAAATGGAATGAAAAAAGAAATAGATGATGTAATAGGAGTAAAACTAGATAAAAGTAAAATTGTTGAAGCAACAAATTATAGTTTATGCGGAAATGGAAAGAGACTTAGGTCAATAATCACATGGATAGTTGGAATAGAAAGTTATGGATTAAAGAAAGAAAGCCTAGTTCCACTCATAAAATCTTTAGAATATATGCATACAGCTTCTTTGATATTAGATGATTTGCCATCACAAGATAATGCAGATTTAAGAAGAGGTAAAGAAACAATTCATAAAAAATATGGAGTAGCAATTGCAGAACTAACAAGTATATTTTTAACGCAACAAGGAATACAAGAACAAACAAAGTTAAAGGGATTTAATAAAGAGAAGATAATAGAGCTTATAGAATATACAACAGAAGTTATAAAGCAGATGTGTAAAGGACAATCTATGGATTTAGAAAGCAAAGGAAAGAACTTAAGTGAAGAAGAGCTAGAAGAGATATGTTTTTATAAAACAGGAATAGCTTTTGAAGCAGCAGTAATAATGCCAGCTATACTTGGAAATGCAAAGACAGAAGAAAAGGAAAAGTTGAAGGTATTTGCAAAATGTGCAGGTGTGGCATTTCAAATAAAAGATGATATGTTAGATACTGTAGGAGAAAGAGAAAAACTTGGAAAAGAAATAGGAATAGATAAGAAAAATAAAACATCAACATTTGTTACAATATTAGGTTATGAAGAGGCTGAAAAAAAGCTTTTTGAATATTATGTAGCTGCTATTGGGGCTATAAAAGGAATAGAAAGAAACGTAGAGTTCTTAAAAGAATTGATGAATTATATAATGAATAGAAAAAGTTAAAGCTTCTTAATATTAAGGAGCTTTAACTTTTTATTTAGGTAGTATAGGATTATTTAATAAGAAAATGTAATATTAATGTGACATTGATTTATAATAATGAAATATAGAAATATTATATGAGGAGATTTTATATGAACATATTGATTGCTGACGATGAAATAATGTTAACTAATATATTGAAGATATATTTTGAAAAAGAGGGATATAAAGTTTTTATAGCTAATGATGGAGAAGAAGCTTTAAATATTTTTTATAATGAAAAAATCGACTTAGCCATTTTAGATTGGATGATGCCTAAAAAGGATGGAATAGAGCTTTGTAAGGAATTTAAAGAATTAAAAGAAACAAAAGTTATTATATTGACTGCTAAAGGAGAACTTGATGATGAATATGTAAGTTTAGATGCTGGAGCAGATGATTATATAAGGAAGCCATTTGATCAAAGAATATTATTATTAAGAGCTAAGAAGTTAATAGAAAAGGATAAACGAACTTTTTTAAGAGATTTAGAGATAGATTTCAAAGGAAAAAAAGTATTTAGGAATAAGAAGGATTTAGAATTAACAAAAATAGAATTTAATTTATTAGAATATTTTTACAACAATAAAGGTAAAATACTATCGAGAGATATGCTTTTAAATACTGTTTGGGGATTAGATTATTATGGAGATTATAGAACAGTAGATACTCATATACACAGATTAAGAGAAAAAATAGGTAATGACTATATAAAAACACATAGAGGACTAGGGTATTGTTTACATGTTTAATAAAAATAAATTGTCAAAGAAATTATATTTAATAATTATTTTAATAATAGTTATAGTTTTTGGAAGTACATATTTTTTAAATAATTATTTTTTGTCCAAATACTATGTATATAGAACTCGAACTAGTATTGATAAAATATATAATTATTCAAAAAGTATATCATTAAATGAATTTATGGATAAAGAAATAACATTAGAAAAGAACGATAATATAACAATAATAAATTTATCAGATAGCTACTTAAGTAATATAAATTCCTTAAATGATGAGATACAACTAAAATTAAATCAAAGTAAAATTAACGTAAGTAAATTATGGATAACTAAAATAGATGTAAGTAAATTAAATAAAGAAGGGTACATAAATAAAATCTTCTATCAAGATAAATTGCAGTCAAATTACTTTGTAAAAATATTTAAAAAAGATGGAGAAATAATTCTCATAGGAAAATCAATGGCTAATGATATAGAAACTATAAATATTGTAAATACCTTTAATTTTTATATTACAAGTGTAGCAGTTATCATTAGTTTGATTTTAGTATGGTTATTTACAAGAAAAACTGTAGAATCTATAGAGACTTTAAAAGAACAAGCAAAAAATATAGGAAGTTTAAATTTTAAAGCAGAAGAAATAAGAACTGGTGATGAAATAGAAGAACTTTCTAAAACTATTAATACAATGAGTAAAAGTTTAGAAAAAGCACATATGGAACTAGAGAAGAAGAATGAGGATTTAAAAATACTATTATCTAGTATATCTCATGAAGTAAAAACACCATTATCTTTAATTAAAGCTTATGCAATAGCTATAAATGATGGATTAGATGATGGAAGTTTTAGTGACATAATAATCGAGCAAGTTGATAATACAACAAAATTAGTGGAGAATATATTAGATTTATCTAGAGTACAAAGAAGTGTAAGTAATAAAGAAAATTTTGATTTTGAAAATCTTTTAGAGAAGGTTTTGCTAAAGTTTGAGATACAATTGAAAAATAAAAAGATAAAAATAATAAAAGAACCTAAAGGATATATGGATATATATGCAGATAAAGAAAGTATAGAAATTGTCCTAAATAATTTTATTAGTAATGGAATAAAATACAATACTTCAAATTATATTAAAATCTCTTATGGAAATGGAATTTTTTCAATAGAAAATAAACAAAATGGTTTAGATGAAGAAAAACTTAAAAATATATGGAAGCCTTTTTATGTAGGAGAGAAGTCTAGAAGTAAGGAGCTTTCAGGAACAGGGATTGGACTTTCTATAGTAGAAGAAATATTAAAACGAGAAAAAATTATGTATGGAGTGACATTAAAAGAAGATAAAATTAAATTTTATATGATGTATAAAAGAAAAATGTGATATTAATGTAATAAAACAAAGCTATTATAATCTGGAGATAAAAAAAGGACTAAATTTTAATTATTAAACATAATTATGAAGGAAGTTTAATTGGAGTTGTGAGAAGATGAAAAAGATAATTATAATAGCTTTAAGTATAATATTAGCTATAAGTACAATTAGTTTAGGAAAAAAAGTATGGAGAGAATATAGGTTAAAAACTTATCCATATGAATACAAAAGTTTAGTAAATGAATATGCAAAAGAATATAATTTAAATCCTTTATTTGTATTGTCAGTAATAAAGATTGAAAGTAATTTCAATCCAAATGCATTATCGGATGCTAATGCAAGAGGATTAATGCAAATTACAGTGTCAACTGGAACAGATATAGCAAATTCTTTAGGAATGAATAATTTTAAAGATGAGGATTTATATAACCCAGAAATAAATATAAAAATGGGTTGTTATTACTTAAGAAATTTATATAATGAATTTGGAAATTGGGATTTAGTTATAGCAGCTTATAATGGTGGGAGAGGAAATGTCCAAAAATGGCTTAAAAGTAATGAATATTCAAAAGATGGGCAGTTAATTAATATACCTTTTCCAGAAACAAAAAATTATGTAGTTAAAGTAAATAAGGCATATAAAAATTATGGTGAGATTTACGATAAATAAAATTAAAAGAGAAGCGTTGTTTAAGAATATAAAACTTAAACAACGCTTTTTTTTATAGAATTAAAAGGAATAAAATTTGTGATACTGATGTAACAAAAGAAAGATAGTATATCTTTGAGGTGACGGAAGTGAAAAGAAAATTAATAATAGGAATAGTTGTTGCGCTAATAGTAACAATAGGTGGAGCAACATGCTTTAAGGAATTTAGTGGGAAGGTTAAGCCTGTAATAAATAAAAATCAGATAGAAAAAGTAAATGATTATAATTTTACATATACAGTAAATCCAGAAACTTTTGAAATAACTACAGATTATAATGGAGTTAAAACTATTGCATCAAATCCATTACCAAGTATGAAAGTAACAGATTTTAAGCAAGATGGAAAAAATACGACATGGACTTATCCAGATAAGGGAATAAAGGTTCAATTAGTAAAAGAGGATAATTATTTAAATGTAAATATAACATCAACTAAAACAGGCGAAAATACATTTGAGTTTCCAGTGGTAAAAGCTAATAGCTATACTTTACCTATAGGAGAAGGAAAATATGTTCCAAGTGATAATAAAGAGTGGAAAGAATATCTAAATGATTATACGGATACAACATTAGAAATGTTTTCTATGCCATTTTTTGCATTAAATGAAAAAGACAGTTCAATTCTTTATGTAATGACAAATCCATATAATAATAATATTTCATTTAATACAAAAAATAATATCGAGTTTAACATAAATCATGATTTTACATCTATAAATAAAAATAAGACTTATGGATTTAGAATTTATGTAACAGGAAATAATCCAGTAGATATAGCAAAAACATATAAAAATTATGTTGTGGAAAAAGGTGATTTTAAAACATTAGAAGAGAAACAAAAAGAAAATCCAAATCTAGAGAAACTTATTGGAGCACCGGAAATATATCTTTGGAATGATAGAGTTATCCAGCCTAATAATATAAACTGGGGAGAATTTATAAAGGAAATGACACCAGGAATAAAAAATCAGATAGTACAAATTTTAAATAAAGAAGGCGGAGAAGAGGCTCAGATTGGAGCAATAGAAAGTGTTGGAACAGCTGATTATGTAGATGATTATGATAAGAATTTAATAACATCAGGGATAACTAGTGCATGTATGTCTAAAGATTTTTATAATAAAAATGCTTTTAAAGATACTAATGGAGAGATAAATTCTTTATTAAAAAAAGGTATTGGAAATCTTAATGAAGTGGATACTATAAAATTAAATGAAATGTTATTAAAAGAAAATATGCCTAATGCTTTTGCACCTGTAAATGAATGGGCAAATTCAGCAACTACAGGAATAATCAATGATTTAAAATCATCAGGAATAAATAAAGCTTGGATAGGATTAAATAACTGGACACAAGCATATATGAAACCACAAATGGTACAAGATGCAGTTAAAGATGGATATTTAATGGCACCATATGATTCATATACATCAATTCAGGATCCAGGAAGTGCAGCTTGGGATACAGCAGACTTTAAAGATAAAGCATTATATAATAATGCAACTATAAAAGACAAAGAAGGAAAGTATATAGAAGGATTTAAAAATAAGGGAAGAACTTTAAATCCAACTCTTGCAATGCCAAGTGTAAAAGAAAGAGTAAGTACAATATTAAATAATATACCAGACTTTAATTCATGGTTTGTTGATTGTGATGCAGCAGGACAAGTTTTTACTGATTATAGTAAAAATCATCCAACAACAAAACGAGAAAATATAGATGCAAGATTAAAAAGATTAGGATATATAGCAAATGATAAGCATATGATAGTTGGGTCAGAAGGTGGAGATGACTATGCAAGTGAAGTATTAGATTATGCACAAGGGATAGATTCTAAGCCATTTTCATGGATGGATAAAGATGCAATGCAAAATAAACAAAGTCCATACTATACTGGTGCCTATTATTCAAAAACAGGAGGCGTTCCACCTAAGTTTGGAGAGATTGTACCTGTAAAAGAAGAATATAAAGTAGCATTAATGGATCCAGCATATACAATTCCATTATATAAATTAGTATATAATAACTCTATAGTAAATACGTATCATTGGTTATGGGGAACATTGAAGGCTCAAGGAGAAATACAAAATAATCTTTTGCATAATATTCTGTATAATGTACCAGGCTTATACCATTTAGATTCAACAGCATGGAATAAAGAAAAAAATATTATTGTAGATAATACAAAAATATTCCAACCATTTAGTGATATAGCAAGTTATGAAGAGATGACTAACTTCCAAGTATTATCAAAGGATAGATTGGTTCAAATGACTGAATATGGTAATAATTTAAAGGTTATAAGCAATTTTTCAAATGAGGAAACGACAGCGTTAGGATATAAAATACCGGCAAAATCTCTAATTATATTAGAAGGGGGAGCATCACCAAAAGTTATTAGATATTCACCACAAAACTTAGAAAATTAAGAAATAGGAAGGCATTTATATGTCTTCCTATTTTTAGTTATAGAGAAAATATTAAATATAATTTAATATTACATCAATAAAAAAAATGGAAATATAATGTATAATATATAGAGAAAACAAAGATTGACTATTAAAGTAAAAGGTTAATAGTCAAAAAATTAATAAATTAGGCACGCATATAATTTTCTATAATAAATAAAACTATTAATTATAGAAAGTTATATAGAGATGTAAAAACTAAGGATTAAAGCTTAACTGGAGCAAGAAAGGATGAAGTAAAATGGGAAATGGATTATTTATAACAATGATGGGACATGGACATGTAAATCCTACACTAGGATTAGTAAAGGAACTTATGGCTAGAGGTGAAAAAATAACTTATATAGCAGGCTTTGAGTTTGAGGATAAGATTAAAAAAATTGGAGCTGAATTTGTAGGTTATGAAAATAAGATGAATTTATCTAATTTTCTAAGTGGTGGAAAGAAATTATCTAATTTACAAGCTTCAAATATAAAAAAAGAGCATGTTGAAAAAATTGGAGAAATGATGGGTGCTCAATTTACTGAGATGGTAGAAAAAGTATTTGGATTAAAAGAAAAATTTGATTATTTAGTTTATGATTCATCATTTATTATAGGAGAAGAAGTAGCAAAGACCCTAAAAGTTCCAGCAATTTCATCCACAACAATATTTTTATTAAATAAAGCAATATTAGAAGAGAGACCAGAGGCTAGCTTTATGAAGTTAGGAAGATATGTAAGATCAGGTATAAACTATGATTCGGAGAACTTCACTAATATAAGCAGAAAATATGGAGTGAGTTTTGAAAGTTTAAAAGATAAAAATAGAAAAATGGCAAATGGAGATTTAAAGATAGTATATACATCAAGATACTTACAACCGAGAAGTGAAGATTTTGATGAAAGTCATTTATTTATTGGAGCATCTGTGGGAGATAGAAATGAAGGTTTAGATTTTTCAATTGATAAAAATAAAAAAACAATATATATTTCATTAGGAACATTATTTAATAAATCGGTAGAGTTTTATAAAGAATGTATAGAAGCATTTAAAGATATGGATTTAAATATAATATTATCAGTTGGTAAAAGTATTAATATCCAAGAGACATTTAAAGATATTCCAAAAAACTTTATTATTAAAAATTATGTTTCACAATTAGATGTTTTAAAGGAAACGGATATATTTATAACTCATGGAGGAATGAATAGTACAAATGAAGGATTATATTTTGATATTCCACTTATTTTTATTCCTCAATCTGTAGACCAACCTTTTGTAGCAAACAGAGTAAAAGAATTAGGCGCAGGATTAGTTATAAACAAGGATGAAATCTCAAAAGAAAAGTTAAAAGAAAGTGTAAATATAATTTTAGAAAACAAAGAGTTTAGAGAAAACAGTAAGAAGATAGGGAAATCTCTTAGAGATGCAGGTGGATATAAAAAAGGTGTAGATGAAATCTTAAAATTAAGAGATTCGTATAAATAAAAAATAAAAAAGGCTTTAAGGAAATTTTTCCTTAAAGCTTTTCTTTATATAAGAAAAAGTATAGAATTTTATTAATGTAATGTAGTGAATTTAAAGTCTTGATAACGTGAATTCTACGTGAAAAAAGGATTAATTTAAAAGTTTAATGATAAAATATATACAAGAGAGGATGAATTTTAGATGAAAAAAATTTTAGTTGTAGAAGATGATATAAAGATAAGAGAGCTTATAATAGAGTTTTTAAGTGCAGAAGAATATACAGTAAAAGGGGCAAAAGACGGACTCGAAGGATATTCAATGTTTAGAGAAGAAACATTTGATTTAATTATTACAGATATAATGATGCCTAGAATGGATGGGTATGCATTAACTAATTTAATTAGAGAAGAATCAGAGATTCCAATAATAATGCTTACTGCCTTAAATGATGAGCAGGATCAAATAAAAGCATTCGATGAAAAAGTAGATGATTTTATTTCAAAGCCTTTTTCATTTATATTACTTATAAAAAGAGTTGAGGCAGTATTAAGAAGATGTGGAGAATCACACAAAAAAGAAGAAAAATTAGAATTTGAAAATATAGTTTTAAATAAGGATACATATAAAGCTTTTGTAGATGGTGATGATATAGAGTTAACATTAAAAGAGTTTAATATTTTAAGCCTTTTAATTGCTAATTATCCAACAGTTTTAAAAAGAGAAATATTAATGGATAAAGTATGGGGCTATGATTATTATGGAGACATGAGAATTATAGATGCACATATGAAGAATCTTAGAAAAAAAATAAAATATGATTATATAAAGACTGTTAAAGGTGTAGGATATGTGCTTGAAAAAAAGAATGAATAAAATAAAAAGTGAAAATTGGAATAAGATAGGGATAAAGAAAAAACTGTTTATTATATCTACAGGAATTGTTTGTATAACAGCATTAATAATATATTTCACCTTATTTAGTTTATTTCCACAAATTTATGTAGATTCTAAAATTTCAAATATACAGAGTCAAACGCAGACTCTTGCAAGTAAAATGGAAAAGGATCCTAATTTTAATTTAGAAGAAGGAATAAACAAATATTGCTATGAGAATGGTGCTATGGCAGCATTAATAGATAGAAATGCAAATATTATATATATGCCAATACCAAGTAAATTTGAATTAAATAAAATATCGCCACCTAACAATAGAATGAGTAAAGGTTATGTTGATGATGGAGGAAAAGATTATCAAATATCAATTAATGTGTATGTAAAAAGTTTAAATCAAGAATGTATTTTAAAGGTTAATATGCCTATAAAATTTAAAGCAGAAATTAAAAAAATAATAATAGTTTTATTTCCTTTAGTGCTATTAGTAACTTTAGGATTAGGGATATTATCTGTATTTGTATATGGAAAAATTATAAGTAATCCATTATTAGAAATTAATAGTGTTGCAAGAGATATAGCTAATTTAAACTTCTCTAAAGAATTAGAGATAAAAGGGAAAGATGAGTTTGCAGAGTTATCTAATAGCATTAACCTTATAAGTAAAAATTTAGAGGGAAATATAAATATGCTTGAGGAAGCAAATTCAAAATTAAAAGAGGATATAGAGAAAGAAAAAAGAATTGATAGAAGACGACGAGATTTTATAAATGCAATATCACATGAATTAAAGACACCTATTACTGTAATTAGCGGGCAAGTAGAAGGTATGATTTACAATATAGGTCAATATAAAAATCGAGATAAGTATTTAAAGGAAACATTAGAAAGTGTGCATGAGCTTAACAGTTTAGTACATGAAATAATAAGTTTAGCTAAATATGAAGAAAGTATAGGCGTTCAGTTACATGAAATATCAGTAAATGATTTAGTTAAAGATATATTAGGAAGTTATGAGTATTTTATAGAATCAGAAAATAAAAAAGTATCTTTATTAGAAAAAAATATTATAAATAAAAAAATTGATGTAAATATAGTGAAGAAAATAATATCTAATATAATAGGAAATGGGATTAAATATAGTAAGGATACTATAGAAATAATATTAGAAGAAGATAGCTTAATAGTTAAAAATAATACTTTAGAAGAAATGGATGAAAAAGATTTAGAAGAAATTTTTGCACCTTTTTATAGAGGAGATAAATCAAGAAATAAAAGTAAACCAGGAACGGGACTTGGACTATATATTGTAAAATCATTAATACAAGTTCATGGAAATATTAGCTATGATGTAGAATTTAAAAATAATATGTTTATTTTTAAATTACAATTTAAGAGTGAAGATTAAAAAGAAGAGGTGTTACCTCTTCTTTTTCATTTTAAATTCAGATTATATTCATTTAAAAAATAGGAAATATTCAATTAGAGCACAGAGAAGTTTATTAATATAAATATGTAAATTAAAAGTATGGAAGGGGAATAAGAATGAATTTCTTAGGGAGAGCTTTTTTAAGCACAAAAGAAAATAAAGGGAAAACTATTCTTTTATTTTTAGTAATGACAACAATTTGCGTATTTATATTATCAGGAATATCAATACAACAAGCAACAACACAAGCAAGTAATTTTGCTAGAGAGAAACTAGGAGCGACAGTAACATTGCAAGCGAATATGCAAAAGATGAGAGAAGATATGATGAAAGAGGGAAATGGTTCTAAATTTCAAGTGAAAAGTGTATCAATTCCTATGAGTGATGTAGATAAAATATTAAAATTAAATAATATATCATCATATAACTTAACAACTACAACATCAGGAATAGCGCAAGGGTTTAATCCAATAACCAGTTCAGAAAGTTCAACAAATACACAACAAAATAATTTCCCTTTTAAGGGAAATGAACAGCAACAACAAGGCAATATAAAAATTAATGGAGTTTTAGATCAAGGTTTATTACAAGATGCGAAAAATGGGACAATAAAGCTAGTAGAAGGAGAAGGAATAACTAAAGAAAATGGAAATCAAAATGTAGCAGTTATATCAGAAGCGTTAGCAAATAATAATGATTTAAAAGTTGGAGATACAATAAAAATTCAATCACCAACAACAGACGACGTATACTCAGTAAAAATTCAAGGGATATATGAAACAAGTGGAGAAGTAAATGAAATGGAAGCAAGAAATGAAGCTATGAATCCGTACAATGCTATTTATGTGCCATATACCTTAGCAAACACTATGAAAGGTAGTGACTATAAAGATACAGTTGATCAAGCAACATTTTATTTAAATGATCCATTAAATGTAGATTCATTTGTAAAAGAAGCTGAAAAGCTTGATATTGATTATAATACATTTATGTTAAATGCAAATAATAAAGAATATGAAACAATGATAGGACCAATAAATAATGTAAGTTCATTTGCTAAAATTACAGTTGTTGGAGCAAGTGTAGCTGGAGCAATAATATTAGCATTAATTATAATACTTACCATAAAAAATAGAAGAAATGAGATAGATATCTTATTATCATTAGGAGAGAAAAAAGGAAAAATAATAGCACAATTTACTGCAGAAATGCTTATTGTCTTAGTAATAGCGTTAGGAGTTTCAGCAGGAGTTGGAAGTGTAGTTAGTAATAAACTTGGAAATACATTAGTACAAAAAGAAGTGGCTGTAACTGCACAGAGTCAAGAACAAAGTGGTTTTGGAGGCTTTAATGGTGGAGGCTTCAACAGTGGTGGATTTAGAGGTGGATTAGGGCCTGGAAGCAACCATGAACAGGTTCAAGCTATAAGTTCAATAAATGTTAGTGTAAGTGGAGAGGATTTTGCTGAAATGGCAGGTATAGCAATACTTATAATGATAATTGGAATAGGAATACCAAGTGTTGGTATAATGAGACTTCAACCAAAGGAGATATTGAGTAGACATGATTAATGAGAATAAAATTTTAGAACTGAAAAATTTAAAATATTACTATGAAAAAGATAAAAATATATTAGAAGATATAAATATAAGTTTTGAAAAAGGAAAGTTTTATACTATATTTGGACCATCAGGAAGTGGGAAAACGACATTTTTATCATTAATTTGTGGATTAGATAAAATAAAAGAAGGAGAAATAATTTATGATGGAAAAAGTATTGAAAAAATAGGCATTAGTAAATATAGAAGAGATTATGTATCTATAATATTTCAAGGATATAATTTAATCAATTATATGACAGCACTTCAAAATGTAATATTGGGGATTAGCGTAAAAGGAGTGCAGGTAGATAATAAAAAAGAGTATGCATTGAATATGTTGAAGCGAGTTGGACTTACAGAAGAGCAAGCAAATCAAAAAGTACTAACTTTGAGTGGAGGACAACAGCAAAGAGTAGCTATAGCAAGAGCGTTAGTAAGCAAAACACATATAATAATAGCTGATGAGCCAACAGGTAATTTAGATGAGGATACATCTAAAGATATTATAACTATATTTAAGAAATTAGTAGAAGAGGAAAATAAATGTGTTATTATGGTAACTCATAATAATGAAATTTCAAAAGAAGCTGATAAAATTTATGTGCTAAAAAATAAAAGTTTAAATGAAGTAGTTAGAATTTCAGATTAAATTCACATAGGGTTCAAATTAGATACAGATGAGTAAAGTAATATAATACTTGTAGATACTAATACCACTTAAAAATAATTTTTCTTCAAAATGCTTCTTACTCTATAGATCAAAATTCCGTTAGTAGAAGAATTATTTAAAAATAAGAAGTACAAAAAGAAACAGTAGAGATACTGTTTCTTTTTTGTTGTTTTACAATAAAAAACAGTTGGATTTTTGATGGATTTCTATTATAATAGGGCTTCAAAGAAGTTTTATGTAAAAAATAATAGCATTTATTAAAAAAAACTAAGGAGAAGAATACATACATATATAACTAAAAACCTATTATTAATATAAAATAATAGTATTTTACTTATATAGATAATTATTATATTATAATGGTGTAAGGTAATTAAAACGCAGGAGGAAAAGATGATGGAAGTAAAGAAACAATTAAATAAACTAGAAAATTACCCAATAGGAATATGCGGCACAGTTCTTGCATTTATGACAATCAGTAATGCATGGAAGGGCTTTGGAATAGATTTTTTAAAACCAATATCAGTTATCATAGCAATAGGAGCTTTAACATTAATGTTAGTAAGAGCAATAATGTTTCCTAAAAGGGTAGCTGAAGAAATTAAAAATCCTGTCTTAGGAAGTTTTTATCCTACAATTGATATGGCACTATTTTTAATAGCTTCAACTATAGTAAGTTTTGTACCACACTTAGCAAAAGGAATTTGGCTTTTTGCAGTAGCATTTCACTTTATAATATTTTTAGTATTTTTCTTTATAAGAATTAAAGAACATAATTTTAAAGATATGGTTCCAAGTTGGTTTGTAGTTTGGATAGGAATGGTAGTAGGAACAGTAGCAAGTCCAGGAATGGGATTTGATGGAATAGCAAAATTCCTTTGTTACTTTGGAATATTCTTTTATGTAGTAACTTGGCCAGTAATGGGTTATAGAATGTTTTGGCACAGAGAAAAAGTTGAAGATCATAAAATGCCAACTATAGGAATTATGGCAGCTCCAGCAAGCCTTTGTATCGCTGGATATTTAACAATAACACATACACCAAATATGATACTTTTAAGCTTTTTAGCAGTAACATCACTATTTAACTTAGGATTAGTTTATACATATATTATAGGATTCATTAAAAAAGGTTTTGCACCAACATATGCAGCTTTAACATTCCCACTTGCAATCAGTGTGGTAGCTAGTTTGAAAATGAGCAAATTATTTGTTGGACATATGCTTTTAAGCAATGGATTTAGAATTCTAGGGGATGTAGAAATATTTATAGCAACAGGAGTAATATTTTATGTACTATTTAACTTCTTAAATCTTTTTGTAAAAGCTATAAATCCAAAATTAGAGGAAGAGATATTAGTTGTAGAAGAAGGTATGGGAACTGTAAACAAAGAGTTTTAATATTAGGTTGTTGCAAATTTAAAAGTTAAAATAAATTTGCAACAATTTTTTTTTATTGTATAATAAAGTTTTAATCAAGAAATAAAATTTTAATTTAAAAGTTTTGAATTGACTGAAGGAGGAAATATGGGATATATAGAAGTAATAAGAAATTATGAACCAATTAACGAGCAAGAAGTTAATGATAAGGCATTATTTAAACAATGTATAAATAATTTTGAGGATACTTTAACTAGACAAAATTATGTTTGTCACTTTACTGCTTCAGCCTTTGTTTTTAATAAGGAAAGAACGAAGACACTTATGATTTATCATAATATTTATAATACATGGGCATGGACAGGTGGTCATATGGATGGAGATGAAGACTTCTTTAAAGTTGCTAAAAAAGAACTTATGGAAGAAACAGGTGTTAAAAATCCTAAGGCTATTACAGATGAAATAATGGCATTAGATGTTATTACAGTAAATGGACACATGAAAAATGGTGCATATGTATCATCACATCTTCATTTAAATATAGCTTATATTTTTGAATGTAGTGAAGATGAGAAGCTTATAGCGAAATTAGATGAGAATAGCGGTGTGAAATGGATCAATATAGATGAAATTTCGAAATATGTCATAGGAGAACCACATATTCTTAAAATCTATGAAAAAATAATAAATAAAACAAAAGAATTAGAGTTAAATAAAACTAATATTTTAAAATAAAATTCAGATAAAGTAAAAGGTGCAGATAAGATAGCACCTTTTATTTTGCTTAAATATATTTTATAAAAGATTAAAGGGATATGATAAAATGATTATATTAAGTAAAAGTGGAAAAGCTTTAAAATAAAAAGGAGTGTTTTTTTGGATAATATAAATGAAATTTTAAGTAAGTATTATGGATATAAAGAATTTAGAAAAGGTCAAAAAGAAATAATAGACAATATTATAAGTGGAAAAGATGTTTTAGCTATAATGCCTACAGGTGGAGGAAAATCGATATGTTACCAAGTTCCTGCTATTGCAATGGAAGGACTTTCTATAGTTATCTCACCTTTAATTTCGCTTATGAAAGACCAAGTAGATGCATTAAATTCATTAGGAATAGAAAGTGCATATATCAATTCAAGTCTTTCTAATATAGAGATTCAAGAGGTCTACTTTAGAATAAGAACGGGAGAAATAAAAATTCTTTATGTAGCACCAGAACGACTAGAAGGCAATGAATTTTTAAATATAATAAAAGAAATAAAGGTAAGTCAAATTGCAATAGATGAAGCTCACTGTGTTTCACAATGGGGACATGACTTTAGAAGTAGTTATAAGAGAATAAGTAACTTTATAGATGCATTACCTAAAAGACCAGTAATAACAGCATTCACAGCAACAGCAACAAAGGAAGTTAGAGATGACATCTTAGTTAGTCTTAATTTACAAGAGCCTAAAATATTTATTTCAGGTTTTGATAGAGAAAATTTAAAATTAACTATAGAAAGAGGCGTAAGCAAAAATCTTTATATATTAGATTATATAGAAGCAAATAAAGGTGAAAGTGGAATAATATATTGTTCTACAAGAAAAGATGTTGATAAATTATGTGAGTTATTAAATAAAAATAATATAAAAGCATTAAGCTATCATGCTGGGCTTTCAGATATGGATAGAAAACAAAATCAAGAAGATTTTATATATGATAGAGCAGAGGTAATGATTGCAACAAATGCATTTGGAATGGGAATAGATAAACCTAATATAAGATATGTAATTCATTATAATATGCCTAAAAATATAGAAGGATACTATCAAGAGATAGGTAGAGCAGGAAGAGACGGAGAAAAGTCAGAATGTATTTTATTATTTTCTCCAGGAGATGTACAAACACAAAAATATATTATAGAAGCAGGAACTACGAATCCTTTTAGAAAGAGAAATGAACTTGAAAAACTTCAAAATATGATAGATTTAGTTTATTCAAATGACTGTTATAAAAAATATATATTAAATTATTTTGGAGAAGAAAGAGAAGAAGATTGTGAAAATTGTAGTAACTGTCTTTTTGAAGGAGAACTTTTAGATAAGACTGTAGATGCTCAAAAAGTTATTTCTTGTGTATATAGAATGAAGAGACCTTTTGGAATAGGTGTAATTGTAGAAGTTTTAAGAGGATCAAAAAATAAAAAGCTTGTGGAACAAGGTTTAAATGAATTAACAACATACGGAATAGTAAAAGATTATACAAAAGATGAATTAAAAGATTTTATAAATACATTAATATCTCATGGATATATAAATTATGGGGGAGAATTCCCAGTAGTAACACCAAATAAAAATTCACTAAAAGTAATTAAAGGTGAAGAAAAAGTATTATTTAAAGAGGCTAGAAAGGCTAAGAAACTTAAAGCTGATAATGATTTATTCTCTATTTTAAGAGGATTTAGAGCATACTTAGCAAATGAGGAGGGAGTTCCACCATACTTAGTATTTGGGGATAGCACATTAAAAGAATTTAGTACTAGAATGCCACAAACTAAAGAACAATTCTTAGATATTAGTGGTGTAGGTGAGAAGAAAGCTTTAAAATATGGAGATAAATTTATTGAGAAGATAAAAGAATATATAGAAGAAAAAAATCTTAATGTAGAATTTGCATTTGAATCAAATAAGAGAGCTACGGGAACAAAAGAAAAAAAAGGCACTAAAAGCAAGAGTACAAAAGAAAAATCATATCAAATTTCAATAAATATGCTAAGAGACGGTCAAACTTTAAAAGAAGTCTCTATAGAAAGAGGAAGTACTGTAGGAACGATAGTGGGACATATAGAAACATTTATTTCAGAAGATGAATTAGACTTTGAGATAGATTTTGAAGGATTGTTTACAGAGGAAGAAGAAAAAACTATTCTAGAAGCTTGTGAGAAAGTTGGATATTCTAAGTTAACACCAATAAAAAATGAGGTATCTAATGATATAGGTTATGATAAGATAAGACTAGTTTTACTTAAAAATAGTTTAAAGAATAAATAGAAAAGCTTTTTGTCCACAAGGATTAAAAAGTTTGTTATAATTTAAATAAAAACAAGAAAGAGGAACAAGTTAAAATGATGAACGAAAGCATGTATAAAGACTATTTACAAATATTAAAAGAAGAGTTAGTTCCAGCTATGGGATGTACAGAACCAATTGCAATAGCCTTAGGAAGTGCTAAAGCGAGAGAAATTTTAGGACAAATGCCACATAGAATAGAAGTTTTATGTAGTGGAAATATAATCAAAAATGCAAAATGTGTAACAGTTCCGAATACTGGAAATCTTATAGGGATAAAGGCTAGTGCAGTCATAGGAGCACTTGCAGGAAGAGCAGAAAAGGGATTAGAAGTAATAAATGAAGTTGATAAAGACAGTATAGAAAAAGCAAAAGAACTTGTTAATGGTGATTATTGTATAGTAAATCTTTTAGATACAGATGTACAATTACATTTAATAGTTAAAGCTTTTTTAGATAATGGAGATTCTAGTGAAGTAGAAATAAAATATGCTCATAACAACATAGTTAGAGAAACTAGAAAGGGAGAAGATTTATTTAAGGCTGTTGAGGACAAAGATAAATACTTAGGTGTCTTTATAGATAGAGGAATTTTAAGCGTAGAAAAAATTTATGAGTATGCAAACACAGTTCCACTTGAAGATATTAAAGAACTTCTAGATACTCAAATAGATTATAATATAACAATTGCAGAAGAAGGACTTAAAGGGGCTTATGGAATAGGTATAGGAAAGGTTATTTTAGAAAGTTATCCAAATACTATAGAAACTAAACTTAAAGCATATGCAGCAGCAGCTTCAGAAGCAAGAATGAGTGGAAGTTCTCTTCCTGTTATGACAAACTCAGGTTCAGGAAATCAAGGAATGACATCATCAATTCCAGTTATAGTTTATTGTAAAGAAAATCATTTATCAGAAGAACAATTATATAGAGGATTAGTTTTTGCAAATTTAATGACTATACATCAAAAAACAGGAATAGGAAGATTATCAGCCTTTTGTGGAGCTGTAAGTGCAGGGTGTGCAAGTGGAGCAGCTATAACATATTTAAAGGATGGTACTTTAGAACAAATAAATAAAACGGTAACTAATACTCTTGCAAATATATCAGGAATAGTTTGTGATGGAGCAAAAGCTTCTTGTGCAGCTAAAATAGCGACAAGCCTTGATGCTGCTTTAATGAGTCATCACTTAGCAATGGCAAATCAAGCTTATGATCCATTAACAGGAATCGTTAAAGATACAATAGAAGAAACTATTGGAGCCGTAGGAAGATTGGGAAAAGATGGAATGAAAGAAACTGATAAAGAAATATTAGAAATAATGTTAGAAGAATAATATAAAACATTTTAAAAGAGAGTGATATCACTCTCTTTTTTATAAGAAAATTTAATTTAATATTGAAACAGCAGTTCCATAAGCAACTATTTCAGCACCACCTTGAATGATAGCAGATGATCCAAGTTCAAAACCAATAATTGCATTAGCACCAAGTTTTTCTGCTTCAGCAATCATTCGATCTATAGCAATTTTTCTAGATTCATCAAGCATTTCTTTATAGGCTACCATTTCTCCACCAACAAGGTTTTTAAAGGCAGAACCAATATCACGACCAACATTTTTACATTGAATAGTACTTCCAACAACAAGTCCTTTAACTTCTAAAATTTCTTTTCCAGGATAGTTTGGTGTAGTTAAAATAATCATAAAATTTCCCCTTCTTTCTTAAATGAATTATAATATTTATTATAACATAAAGAGTTTTTAAAAACTACTTATTTTTCAAGAAAAAGGAAAATAATAAGGCTGGTTTTTAAAATGTAAAAAGGATAAAATATAGTAATACTATATAAATATATAGGGGGAGTGAAATGATTAAAGATTTAATTTATGGAGAATTCCAGATAGAAGATGTATTAAGTGATATTATAGATACAAGAGAAGTTCAGAGATTAAAAAGAATACATCAAGGTGGAGCAAGTTACTTAGTAAATTCTAAATGGAATGGGACAAGATATGATCATTCTATTGGAGTAATGCTATTAATAAGAAAGTTAGGCGGTTCTATAGAAGAACAAATAGCAGGACTTTTACATGATGTGTCTCATACAGCTTTTTCACATATGATAGATTATGTTTTGGAAAATAAAGAGGAAGATTATCATGAAAAAATATATGATGGAATTATAGAGAAATCAGAAATTCCAAAGATAATAGAAAGTTACGGATATGATTTTAGAGATATTCTATTTAATGAAGAAAAGTGGACGATATTAGAAAAATCTTTACCTAAACTTTGTGCAGATAGAGTTGATTACACATTAAGAGATATGATTACATATGAGCATATAACTATTGATGAAGCAAAAGGCTTTGTAGATGATTTAATTGTAATAGATGGAGAAATAGTTATAAAAGATATATGTTATGCAGAATGGTTTGTAGAAGTATATTGTAAACTTGTAATGGACTGCTTCGCACACCCATTAAATATTTATGCAAATGATATATTAAAAAAAGCGTTGAAAATTTCTCTAGAACTTAAGGAGATAAAATTAATAGATTTTTTAGAAGATGATGAATTTATATATAATAAGCTTAAAAATTCAAAATCAAAAGAAGTATTAGAGCTAATAAATTCCTTAGAAAATGAAGTTGAATTAGAAAAAAATAATATAGAATATAATATTTATCAGAAACAAAAAATAAGAGTTGTAAATCCAACTGTTATTATAGATAATAAAAAATTTAGCTCATCAGAGAAATCAAATAAGATTGAAAAGTTAAACGAAGATGCCTATAGAATAGGAAATGAAGGAATTTATATAAAAATACTAAAAAAATAAGCAAAAGAGAAAAGAGATATATAAAATTAGCTTAAAAAGTAAAATTTTATATGAAAAATTTGCAAGTTTCCTAATAGAGTATTATTATAGTTATAAAGAGACACTATAAATATGTAGGATTTTGTCCTTATATATGATGTCTCTATTTGTTTGTAAAAAATAAGAGTTAATAAGAATATGCTTATTATGAAGGAGATTAAATGTTATTTAAAGATTTAAATATAATAGAGCCAATTGAAAAGGCTATAAAAGAAGTTGGATATGAAAAACCAACACCAATACAAGGGGAAGCAATACCACATTTATTAAAAGGAAAAGATTTATTAGGATGTGCACAAACAGGAACAGGAAAGACAGCTTCATTTGCAATACCTGTATTACAAAATATGATTAAAGAAGATAAAGAGAAAAAAATCATAAAGGCATTAGTACTGGCACCTACAAGAGAACTTGCAATTCAAATAAATGAAAACTTTGAATTATATAGTAAATACGTAGATATAAAAACTACAGTTATATTTGGTGGAGTATCACAAAAGCCACAAACAAGAAAGTTAAAATCAGGAGTAGATATACTTATTGCAACTCCAGGAAGATTATTAGATTTAATAAATCAAAAATTTGTAGATTTAAGTAATGTAGATTACTTAGTATTAGATGAAGCAGATCGTATGTTTGATATGGGAATGGTTCATGATGTAAAAAAAATAATAAGTAAACTACCAAGGAAGAGACAAAATATTTTATTCTCAGCAACAATGCCAAAATCAGTAATGAAGCTTGTAAATGAAATACTTGTAAAACCTGTAAAAGTAGAAATTACACCAGAATCATCAACTGTAGATACTGTTACTCAAGGATTATATTTTGTAGATAAAAAAGATAAAAAACATCTTTTAGCACATATTATAAAAAATGAAGATATAAGATCACTTTTAGTATTTACTAAAACAAAACATAGAGCAAATACTGTAGTTAAAGATTTAGATAAAATAGGAATAGAATCAGCAGCAATTCATGGTAATAAATCTCAAAATGCTAGACAACTTGCATTAAGTAACTTTAAAGAAGGTAAAATTAAAGTTTTAGTTGCGACAGATATAGCAGCAAGAGGAATAGATGTAGAAGAATTATCACATGTAATAAATTATGATTTACCAGATATTCCAGAAACTTATGTACATAGAATTGGAAGAACAGGAAGAGCAGGAAATAGTGGAGTTTCATTATCTTTTTGTGATGTAGAAGAAAGAAATGAATTAAGAGACATAGAAAAAACTATAGGTAAGAAAATCCCTGTTATAGAAGGAACTGAATTTGACAGACCAGAACCAGTGGTAGAGAAAAAGGTAGAAGAAAAGAAATCTAATAATGGAAGAAGATATCCAAATAGAAATAATCAAGGGAAATCTACTAGAAACTCAAAAGGAAATGGATATAAAAAATCAAATCCTAATGGGGAAAAGAAAACAAAAGTAGCCGTAGAGAAGACAAAAGGAACTACAGAAAAGAAAGCAAAGTCTAATACAGAAAAAAATACAAGAGTAAATGAAAATAAGAAGCCTAAATTTAATGGCGAAAAAAGATTTAAAAAATTTTAATTGAAAAAATTAAAAATAAATAGAGAATAGGAAGTTCATCTTACTAAGTAGACATTATTCAAAAATGAATATAAAATTTACTTAGTAAGGTGAATTTTATTATTTTGTATTAAGTAATTAAAAAGACTTAATATGGGAAGGGTGTTTATGATAAATGAAAATTAATGATGTAAGTAAAATGTATGAAATATCACAAGATACACTTAGATATTATGAAAAAATAGGTTTAATACCTCCAGTAAATAGAAGTAAAAATGGGATTAGAGATTACAATGAAGAAGATTGCAGATGGGTTGAGTACATAAAATGTATGAGAGGTGCAGGGCTTCCTATTGAAACTTTAATTGAATATGTAGATTTATCAAAAAAGGGAGATAAAACTGTAGATCAAAGAAAAGAAATTCTTCAAGGGCAAAGAAAAGATTTGATAAATAAAATAGCGGAGTTACAGGAAACTTTAAAAAGGTTAGATTTTAAAATTGAGCGTTATGAAAAAATGGTAGAAAAAGAGAAAACATTAAAGGGAAATTAAATGAAGAGAAGCCATCCTAAAGAAATTTTAGGATGCTTTTTTTGAAGAATTTTTAAGTTGTAAAAAAATAGGCTATATGAAATAATCTATATGAGAGGTGGAGATTATATGAAATTGGTTTTAAGGGGAATTAGTAAAAGTTTTGGAGGGAAAAGAATATTAAAGGATGTAGATTTTACTTTTGAAAAAGGAAAAATTTATGGGTTACTTGGGCGAAATGGGGCAGGAAAAACTACACTTTTTAATTGTATAGCAGAGGAAGTAAATATTGATACAGGAGAAGTAAGTTTAATAGATGAAAATGAAGTGCTTGAAAAAGCTGACTCAAGTAAGATTGGATATGTTTATTCAGACCCAGTACTTCCAGAATTTTTAACAGGATTTGAGTTTATAAAGTTTTATGTAGATGTAAATAAGAAGAGAATAAAAGGTTTAAAATCTGTTGATGAATATTTAGATTTTATAAAAATTGAAGAAGAGGATAAGCATAAGTTAATAAAGTCCTATTCTTTTGGGATGAAAAATAAAGTGCAAATGTTATGTTACTTAATTACTAAACCAAATGTTATTTTATTAGATGAGCCATTAACATCATTTGATATTATAGTAGCATTGGAAATAAAAAGTTTACTTAAGGAAATAAAGAAAGATCATATTTTAATTTTTTCAACACACATACTTCAACTTGCAACAGATTTATGTGATGAACTAGTTGTTTTAAAAGATGGAAAGTTAGAGCTAATAGATAATAATATTTTAAAAGAGCCTGATTTCCAAGATAGGATAATGGATATTTTAAAGGAGGAAACTAATGTTTAGGACCTTCTTTAAAACTTCAGAAATACAGCTTTATGAAAAAATGAATATGTGGATTTATTATATTTCTAAAATACCTATAATAGGAGATATATCTGAAAACTGGTATAGCAAAATAAGATTTAAAAAGTGGCTAAGCTATTTTGTAAGAATAGTAAGTTTTGCATTTGGAATTATATCGAAATTTTTATATATATTTTTCATAGTTATATTGCCAGCTATTTTTATTCAAGAGAAAACAGGAATAAGTGCAGCACTTATAGAATTTCAGATATTTTTCTTTTTAAGTTTTATAGTGGGGCCTATTATAGATAATAATGTTGGAATGGAATTGCAAAAAGATTTCTATATGATAAATTTAATGAGATTTAATGCAAGTGAATACTATAAAAGCAAAATAATATATGAGTACACAGAGTATTTAATCTATTTTATAATACCAATAACATTTTTAGATGTTTCATTAAAAGGAGCAGTTCTAATAACTATATTGCTTATATTGGTTAGAGCAATAGGACAATATATGCATTTAATAATTATGGAGAAGGTTAACTTTAAATTATTAAATAAATCGCCAAAAGTAATGGTTGGAATACTTGGAATTTGGATAATTACATTTGGAACACCATTTATAGGAGTAGTATTCAATTTTAGGGAGATATTATTATCTAAAAAAGTTATATTAATAATTACAGTATTAGGAGTAATTTCATTAATACAAATTTTTAGATATAAAAAATATAATATTTTAGCTAAAGTTATTTTAAGTAAAAGTGATATGGAAAAGATAAATGATGGTGTAAAAGATGCTGCATTTATGGATGTTAAAATAAATGAAAAGAAAATAAACACTAAAGATTTGATAAATGATAAATATAGAGATAAAGAAGGTATTGATTATTTAAACTTTAAATTTATGGAACGACATAAAAGAATAATATTTAATCCAATAAAAAGAAGAGCTATCCTTTTTATTGGGATTTTTCTTATAGGTTTAATAGGAACAATATTTTTCGTAGAGAATAAGGAATCAGTCCAGAAAATAATATTAAGTTCTTCAGGATTTTTAGTTTTTGTAGTATATGCAAGTTCTATTGGAGAAAAGATTACAAAAGCTTTTTTCTTTAACTGTGACAACAGTTTACTTAGACATAAGTTTTATACTGAACCGAAAGTTATATTAGATAATTTTAAAAGTAGATTAAAAATATGTATAGTACTAGAGCTTATTCCAGTATCTATATTAGGAATAGGGCTAGGAACAATTTTTATAGCATCAGGTGGAAGTATAATAGAATACACTCCAATATTTATAAGTATTATAACTCTTGGGATTTTCTTTGCAGTTCATTATTTATTTTTATATTATATAGCTCAACCATATACAGCACAATTAAAAGTGAAAAGTCCTATTTATACTTTTGGAACTATGGTAATTAGTATATTTGCATATATATGTCTTCAAGTTAGAGAAACAACAATAATTTTTACTATAATAATTATTGTACTAACAGTAATATATATTTTAACAGCTATAACTTTAGTTTATAAATATTCTTATAAAACATTTAAATTAAAGTAGTATAATAAAAGGTATAAATTTAAATGTTGAGGTGAAAAAATGATAAAAACGAATAAAGAAAAAGTTGTTAAATGGTCTGTAATGGGAAAAGTTCATCATCCGATAGGTGGTGGGTATAGAATAACTCATGAAGGAGTTCCTATGATTTTACCAGCAACAGGCGGAATTTCTTATAATGTTAAAGTTGGAGACTCTGCTTTTGGATGGGCAGGAGATCATGTTGAACCAGGAGTATCAGTTAGAAATGAAATTAAGGAAGAGAATGCAGCATTAATGACATTTGCATGTGTTGGAAATGAGGCTAAGATTATTACAGGTGATGCTAAAGGAGAAAAAGGATATGTTACAGGAATGCATGGTGGAATAAATCATGTTTTAATATATTTTAATGAAGAAATTTTAGAAAAATTATCTATTGATGACAAAATAATGATTAAAGCTTACGGACAAGGATTGAAAATAGAAAATCATGAAGATGTTCATGTGATGAGTATAGATCCAGAATTATTTGAAAAATTAGGAATTGAAGAAGTAGCAGGAAAAATTAAAGTTCCAGTTGTTGCAAAAGTTCCACCATATTTAATGGGTTCAGGAATGGGTTCAGGAAATGGATATAGTGGAGACTATGATATTATGACTGGTGATATGGAAGAAATAAAGAGATTAGGTTTAGATAAATTAAAGTTTGGAGACATAGTTTTATTAGAGGACTGTGATAATAGCTTTGGAAGAGGATACTTGAAAGGAGCTATTAGCATTGGTGTAATAGTTCATAGTGACTGTGTAAAGGCAGGACATGGACCTGGAGTTACAACAATTTTAACTTGTAAAAAGGGTGAAATTGAAGGATGTATTAATGAAAAAGCAAATATAAGTGAATATATGAAAAAATAAGATATGGCAGTAAAGTAAATAGCTTTACTGCCATATTTATTAGTTTAAATAAACAGTTAAATTTAATAAAAGGAGAAAAGTCCATAAAAAAAGGTTTATAATTAAAGTAAGAATCATTATGCGTAAAGAAAGAGTAAATTTTATAATTAGAAAAAGTTTATGTTAAAGAAGGTGTTAGTTTGAGACAAAGAGCTGTAATGATAGGAATATGCATAATAGGAGTAATTATAGTACTTAGTATTAGTATAGTGATGATCTTTAATAAACCAGATTTGAAAATACAGAAAAACAATAATAAATTAACAGTACAGTTAGGAAATGAAAAGCAGATTAACATTAACATGAAAGATGTAGAGAATGTTGAATATTTAAAAAAATATAACTTAAGTAATGAAGATAATATAGATAAAAGCAAAGAAAAAAATGAGATTTTTAAATTATATAATAAAAATATTAAAGTAATATCCATGAGTAATGAAGGAAGTGGAATATATATAGAAACTCCAAATGAAAATTATTTAATTTCAACAAATGATTCAAATGAAACTCATGAATTATATAGAAAAATAGAAGATGGAGAAAACATAGATATAAAATATATAGGGGATTTGTAGATGAGGACTAATAAGTCCTTATTTTTTTTGTGGAAAATCCTTATAAAATCCTTATAAAGTTTTTTTATACTATCAATATAAAAAAGAAAGGATGATTTAAATGGAATATATTATAAAAACAAAAGGGTTAACTAAAAGATATGGGAAAGAGAAAGTGAATGATGGGATAGAAATTAATATTCCAGAGAGTTGTATTTATGGATTACTTGGACCAAATGGAGCAGGCAAATCAACATTACTTAAAATATTAACAGGAATGATTAATAAGACAGAAGGAAAAGTCTTTTATAAAGGTAGAGAGTGGATACGCAAAGATTTATTAGAAATTGGAGCATTAATAGAGGAAGCACCTATTTATGAAAAATTAACTGCAAGGGAGAATTTGAAAGTAAGAACTCTATTATATGATTTATCAGAAGAAAGAATAGATGAAGTTTTGAAAATAGTAGGGCTTCAAGAAACTGGAAAAAAGAAAGCGGGAAAATTCTCTATGGGAATGAAGCAGAGGCTTGGAATTGCATTAGCTTTATTAAATAATCCTAAATTACTTATTTTAGATGAGCCTACAAATGGATTAGATCCAATAGGCATAAATGAACTTAGAGAATTGATTTTATCATTTCCGGAAAAGGGGATTACTGTAATAGTTTCTAGTCATATATTATCTGAAATTGAACATATAGCAGATTATATAGGAATTATCGCAAAAGGAAAATTAGGATATGAGGGGAAAATAGATAAAAGTAAAGATTTAGAAAGTTTATTTATGGAAGTTGTAAGAAAGGCGGGGGCATAAAATGAAGGGGTTAATTAGATCAGAATGGCTAAAGGAAAAAAGAAGTTTTCAAAAAAAGCTTATATTAATAGCACCAATAATAAATATTTTATTAGCATTTGCACTTATGGCAGGAAAATATTTTCAAAACTTTACTTATAATAATTGGTATATCTTATTACTACCAGCAAGCTTAACTATTATATCTACAGCAATAGTTTCAAAGGATAAAAAAAGAAATTTTCATGGCTTGTTTGGTGTAATAGAAAATAAAGAAAAGCTTTGGATAAGTAAAGTTATTTTAGGTGTTATTTACTTAGGAATTATGAATATAATTCTTTTTTTAGGATGTGGGTTAGTAGGAGCTTTATATGGACAAACAATATCTATTTTAAATGAATTTCTAGCAAGTTTAGTATTATTTATAACATTTGCATGGCAAATTCCATTATGGATGTTTATAGGAAGTAAAATGAACAGTGGATTAGTTTTAATTCTGAGTTTAATTTGTAATTTTGGATGTAGTATATTTGTAGCAATAAAATGGTTTTGGTGGATTCCTTTTTCTATTCCAGCAAGGTTAATGTGTGCAACAATTAGTGTATTACCAAATGGATTATCAGTAGAAGAAGGAAGCAAACTTTTAAATAGGAATGTTATAGGAATTGGTGTTTTAATAACAATAATATTATTTATTATAGTTACATATGTAACGGCTAAACTTTTTAAAAATCAGGAGGTATAATATGTTTTTTAAATATTTGAAAATGGATTTTTATAAAATGATTCATAGTAAAAATTTTATGCTTCATATTTTGACTCCAATAATTACTATAGTAGTGTTTATAGTCTATTTTAGAGTATATTCTAGTAACGAGTTATTATCAGAGAATATAAATAAGCTTTCAATATGTGCAGAAGTTATAGGAATGGGATTACCAATAATTATTGCATTAGTAATGCAATTTATGTGTGAACAGGAAGAAGGGGGGAACTTCCAAAATTTTTTAACAAGTCCAGGAAATAAGTGTATTCCGTATATAAGTAAATTAGTAGTTATTTTTTTATTTGGAATTGTAGCAATTATTATTACTTTTTTAGGATTAAGTATTTTTTTCTCTAATGGAGTTCCCTTAGAACTTTACTTTAAATTAATAATTATAATGATTTTGAGTAGTATAATTTTATATATAGTACAATTTTTGGTAGTTTTATTTTGGGGAAAAGGAGTTAATATAGGAGTAGGGATAATTGGAATTTTAATTTATGGATTAATGCAAACTGGGCTTGGTGATAATATATGGACATATATACCTTGGGCATATGCGGGAAGAATATCTAACTATATTATATTAGGAGCAAATAGGGAGATGTTTTCAGAGAAGCTATGGCTAACTGTAATAACATATATATCTGTTTTGATATTATTTGGAGCTATCTTTATAAAAAAATGGGAAGGAAGAAAATGGGATGATTAAAGGGAGAATTTTAGTTGTTGATGATGAAGAAGAAATATGTAATTTGATAAAAAGAGCATTAACAAAAGAAGGCTATGAAATTCATATAAGAACTAATCCGAAAAATATAGAAAAAGAAAAATTGAAAGATTTTAACTTAATTCTTTTAGATGTTATGATGCCAGAAATAGATGGCTTTTCCCTATGTAAAGAAATTCGGAATTTAGTAGACTGCCCAATAATTTTTATTACAGCAAAAGGAATGGAGAAAGATATTGTAGAAGGTTTTTCTATTGGTGGAGATGATTATATAAAAAAGCCTTTTAGTATCATAGAGCTTCGTGCAAGAGTTAAGGCTCATATTCGTAGAGAACAGAGAGAACATAGTAATGGGTTGTGTATAGATGAATTTTTATTTGATTTAAAAGCCAAGGAATTGTATTTAAATGATGAAAAAATAAAATTAACTAAAGGTGAATATAGTATTTGTGAGTATTTAGCTAAAAATAAAGGACAAGTATTTTCTTTAGAGCAGATTTTTGTACAAGTTTATGGTTATGATAAAGAAAGTGATAATAGTGCTATAAGAGAGCACATAAAAAATATAAGAGCAAAATTAAAAAAGAAAGAAAAAAATCCAATAGAGACAGTATGGGGGATTGGCTATAAGTGGGAGTAAGAAAAAGAGAAAATACACTATATTTAATATTTTTAAAGTATTTAATTAAGTTAGTTTTATTATTACTAATATTGTTTGGAATTCTAGGAACTATACTTTGGAGAAGCTTTGAAACAGGATTTATCTTGCCTGCAAATTATGCACAAAATGAAGTTTTAAAATTACAAAATAAATCATTTGAAAATATTGAATTTAATGAAGATATTATACCTTATCCTTGTGGATTTTTATTTTTTTATAATGATGGAAAAGTAAATGGAAGTGTACAAGGTAAAATTAAAGATAATGCAATACTATATAAAGAGGGAAAATATATTCAAAAACAAAGACTATTTGGAGGAGAGCAGTATGCTAAGTTAAATTTTAAAAATGGAGAATGTGTAGTTGCTTATGGAATAGAAGTAAAGTTTGGTAATCCTAAATTAAATAAATTTATTAATCCTAATATTATAGGAAATATTTTAATTATAGCAATAATAATAGGATCAACATTATTTATAGCTATTAGATTTGGTAAGATGTTAAAAAGAGAAATGTATCCTTTATTAGATGCAACTGAAAAAATTAAAAATAAAGATTTAGAATTTGAAATATTAAAAGGTAAAGTAAAAGAATTTAATAATATTTTAGATTCTGTTGATGATATGAAAATTGCATTGAAGAAATCACTTAAAGAGCAATGGATACTAGAGAAGGAAAAAGAAGATGGAATAAATGCATTAGCACATGATATAAAAACACCTTTAACAATTATAAAAGGAAATTCAGAGTTATTGTTAGAATCTGATTTAAACACAGAAGATATAGAAACTATAGAACATATTTTAAAAAATTCTAATAAGATAGAGCGATATATGGAAAGACTTATGGAAATATCTAAGTCAGAAAAAGAAATAGATTTTAAAAAGGAATTCATAAGTAAAGAAGAATTTTTAAAAGAGATAGAAAATGAAATAAAGATGATTTGCATAAGAAAAAATATTGAATATAAAATAGATGATAATATTAAAGAAAAAGAAATTTATGGAAATAAAGATTGTTTAATTAGAGCAATTTTAAATGTTGTAGCTAATGGGGTAGATTATTCTAAAGAAAATTCAGAGATAAGTTTAAATATAGAAGAAGAAGATGAAAATATTATATTCACTATAAGAGATAGCGGAAAAGGATTTATGGTAGAAGAAATAAAAAATGCTACTAATAAATTTTTTATGGGAAGAAAAGAAAGAGAAGTAGGAAAACATCATGGACTAGGGTTATATATAGTAGATTCTATAGCTAAAAAGCATGATGGATATGTAATTATAAAAAATAGAGAAGATAAAAAAGGTGGAGAAATAAAAATAGTAATAAAGAAATTTAAAATTTAGAAAGTAGGGGACATGATGGAAGAAAAATGGTTAACATGGGTAAAAGAACTTCAGAGTATAGCACAAGCAGGAATAACTTATTCTAAGGATAAATTTGATATAGAAAGATTTAATAGAATAAGAGAATTGTCAGCAGAGATAATGTGTAGTTATACGGAAGTAGAAAATAAAGTTATAAAAGATTTATTTTGTAATGAGGAAGGATATCAAACACCGAAAGTAGATGTTAGAGGAGTCGTATTTAAAGAAGGTAAAATCTTGTTAGTGAAAGAAAAAATTGATGGAAAGTGGGCTCTTCCAGGAGGATGGGCGGAGTTTAATTTATCAATTAAAGAAAATGTAGAAAAAGAAATATTAGAAGAAGCCGGAATAGTAGCTAAAGCTAAAAGGATATTAGCAGTACATGATAGAAAAAAACATATAGATAGACCGTGTCCTTATGGAATATATAAGTTTTTTGTACTATGTGATGAAATAGAAGGTGGTTTTGTAGAAAATATAGAGACAGAAGAAATGAATTATTTTTTATTAGAAAAATTACCAGAATTATCAGAAGGAAGAAATACTTATGAGCAGATAAAAAGGTGCTTTGAGATAGCTAAAGAAAATATATTAGAAGCAGAATTTGATTGATTTAATTTAGAAAAGAAAGAGAAAATTTTTAATTTTCTCTTTTTTTTTTGCATAATGGACAAAAGTTTCGGGGAAGTTATTAGGGAATTAAACTTGCATGGCAATATATTCAAAAAAACAAGCCAAAAAATGTATTTTGGGTTAAAAAGTTAGGAGGAATAGACTTTGAGAATTACAATGCGTGAACAAGAAAAACTAATGATTGTTGTTGCAGCAGAGGTAGCAAGAAAGAGAATGAAAAAAGGTTTAAAACTTAACTATCCTGAATCTGTAGCATTAATAACTGATGACATTATGGAGGGTGCTAGAGAGGGGAAATCTGTTACTGACTTAATGGATGAAGGAAGAACAATATTAAAAAGGGATCAAGTAATGGAAGGAATTCCAGAAATGTTACATACAGTGCAAGTTGAAGTAACATTTCCAGATGGAACTAAATTAGTTACAGTACATGATCCAATTCAATAATAAAAGGAGGGTTTAGATATGATACCAGGTGAAATCAAATTAGCCGAAGGCACTATAGAATATAACAAAGGAAAAGAAGCTATAAAGATAACAGTTAAAAATGAAGCTGATAGACCAGTTCAAGTAGGATCACACTTTCATTTTTTTGAAGTAAACTGTGGATTAAAGTTTGATAGAGAAAAATCATATGGAAAAAGATTGGATATTCCAGCTGGTACAGCAGTAAGATTTGAGCCAGGAGATGAGAAAGAAGTGGCATTAATAGATATTGCTGGTGTAAGAAGGGTATTTGGATTAAATAATAAAGTTGATGGATATTTAGATGAGGGGGTTTGTAAATAATGAGCTTGGAATTAGATAGAAAACGTTATTCTGATCTTTTTGGACCAACTAAAGGTGACAAAATAAGATTAGGAGATACGGATTTATTTTTAGAAATTGAAGATGATAAAACAGTTTATGGAGATGAATGTAAGTTTGGTGGAGGAAAATCTCTTAGAGATGGTATGGGTCAGAACTCTATTGAAACTAGAAAAAATCCTAAAGTTGTTGATTTAATTATAACAGGAGTAACTATTCTTGATTATAACGGAATTTATAAAGCTGATATTGGAATCAAAGATGGAAAGATCCATACAATAGGAAAAGGTGGAAATCCATTAGGAATGGATGATATAGATTTTATTGTTGGAGTTAGTACTGAAGCATTAGCTGGAGAAGGATTAATTTTAACTGCTGGAGGAATAGATACTCACGTACATTATATTAATCCAGATTTAGTAAGAGTTGCTATAGAAGGTGGAATCACTACTATCATTGGTGGAGGAACTGGACCAAATGATGGAACTAATGCAACTACATGTACACCAGGAGCTTGGAATATTGAAAAAATGATTGAAGCTGCTGAAGGACTTCCAATAAACATGGGATTCTTAGGAAAAGGAAGCGGAGCTAATTTAGAAGTTAATGGAGAGCAAATAGAAGCGGGAGCTTGTGGATTAAAAATTCATGAAGACTGGGGAGCTACAAAATCAGCTATAGAATATTCTCTTCAAGCTGCAGATCAATATGATGTTCAGGTATCAATTCATACAGATACATTAAATGAAGGTGGATTCGTTGAGCATACTATTGATGCTATAAAGGGAAGATGTATTCATACATTCCATACAGAAGGAGCAGGTGGAGGACACGCGCCAGATATATTAAAAATGGCAGCTTATCCAAATGTATTACCTGCATCTACAAACCCAACAAAACCATATACAAAAAATACAATAGCAGAACATTTAGATATGTTAATGGTATGTCACCATTTAGATTCTAAAGTTGCTGAGGATATAGCTTTTGCTGATTCAAGAATCAGAAAACAAACTATAGCTGCTGAGGATATACTTCATGATATGGGAGTTTTCAGTATGATGAGTTCAGATACAATGGCTATGGGAAGAATCGGAGAAGTTATTACAAGAACTTGGCAAACAGCTAGTAAAATGAAAGTTCAAAGAGGAGTTATGGAAGGGGATAAAGAGGATTCAGATAACAACAGAATTAAAAGATATGTTGCTAAATATACTATAAATCCAGCTATAGCTCAAGGAATAGATGAATATGTAGGTTCAGTTGAAGAAGGAAAAGTTGCTGATTTAGTTCTTTATGAACCAGCATTCTTTGGAGTAAAACCTAAGATAATAATCAAAGGTGGAATGGTTAGCAATGCTATAAATGGAGAAGGAAATGCATCTATACCAACTTGTCAACCAGAAATTCCAAGAAATATGTTTGGATACTATGGAAAAGCAATGTCTAGAACTTGTATAACTTTCGTTTCTCAATATGCATATGAACATGGAATTAAAGAAAAATTAGGTTTAGAAAAATGTGTTCTTCCAGTTAAAGGAATTAGAAATTTAACTAAAAAAGATATGAAACTTAATGGAGAAATGCCTAAATTAGAAGTGGATCCACAAACTTATGATGTAAAGATTAATGGAGAACTTGCTACTTGTGAACCAGCTGAAACATTACCATTAACTCAAAGATATTTCTTATTCTAAATTAATTAACTTTTAAGGAGAGGCGATAAAATGATATTAGAGAAAGTGTTAGGGAATTTAGAAAACACTAACTTAGAAGGGTGTCACGTAGAAAAAATTTACTTAGACAATGAAGATATGTTAAAGCGAATAATAAGAGTTCAATCTGATCATGGAAAAGACTATGGAATTTCACTTACAGATGGAAGCAAGTTAAAAGACGGAGATATATTATTTAATGATGGACATAATGCAGTAGTTGTAAAAATTAATAGTGAAGATGTTCTAGTTATAAAACCAAAAGATATGACAGAGATGGGAAAAATAGCACATGAAATTGGAAATAAGCATTTACCAGCACAATTTATAAATGGAGAAATGATAATTCAATATGACTCTGTTGTAGAAACGGGATTAAAACATGATGGAATAAAATATGTTAGGGAAAATTTACACTTAAAAGAGGCATTTAGACATGTTGATTTCATGCATAGACATTAAAGAAAATCTTAAAATACTAGAAATTATGCAAATTTGTGATTCAAACTTTCCAATAGGTTCATTTAATCACTCTTATGGAATGGAAACATATTTAAGAGATGATAGGATAAAAAATACAGATACTTGCAGAGAGTGGATACAGGCGTTTTTTAAGAATCAATTTATATATAGTGAAGGTTATTCTATAAAACTTTTATATGGATATTTAGAAGAAGAAAATTATGAGAAAGTTTTAGAACTTGATAGAAGAATAACTGTACAGTGTATGGCGGCTGAAACTAGAAATGGAAATAAGTTGGTAGCTAGAAGAATGGCTGAATTATTTTTAGATCTTTATGAATCAAAAAGACTTGAAAAATATTTAGCTGATATGAAGACCAAAAAGGCCTTTGGAAATCCAGCGATAGTATTTGGAATATTATTATTTGAACTTGGAATTAATTATAAAAATGCAATTCAGTATTACATGTATAGTACTGCATCTACATTAATCCAAAATGCTGTTAGAACAATTCCGTTAGGACAAAAGGATGGGCAGATTCTTTTAAAAGAATGTGCAGAGAGTTTTTGTGAGCTAAGTGAAATTATAGAAGGATTTGATGAAGATATGTTTGGAGCTAATGTTCCAGGGATAGAACTTGCACAAATTCAACATGAAACTTTAATATTTAGATTATTTATGTCATAAGAAATTTTAATAATGAGGTGATTTATATGAGACCAGTAGTTATAGGTGTTGGTGGCCCAGTTGGAAGTGGTAAAACACTTTTAATTGAAAGAGTTACAAGACAAATAAATAAAGATTATAAATGTGCGGTTATAACAAATGATATTTATACAAAAGAAGATGCTAAGTTTATGGTTAAAAATTCTGTATTACCAGAAGATAGGGTAATTGGAGTAGAAACTGGAGGATGTCCACATACAGCAATAAGAGAAGACGCATCAATGAATTTTTCAGCAATTGAAGAATTGAAAAATAGATTTGATGATTTAGATATTATTTTCTTAGAAAGTGGAGGAGATAATTTAGCAGCTACATTTAGTCCGGATTTAGTGGATTTCTCAATTTATATAATTGATGTTGCCCAAGGTGAAAAAATTCCAAGAAAAGCAGGGCAAGGAATGATAAAGAGTGATCTTTTTATCATAAATAAAATAGATTTAGCACCATATGTTGGTGCTGATTTAGACATAATGAAAAAAGATACTCTAAACTTTAGAAAAGAAAACACGTTTATTTTCACTAATTTAAAAACTGATGAAGGAATAAATACAGTTATTGATTGGATAAAGAAACATTGTCTATTAGAGGGTATATAGATGTTAAATGCAGCTGATAGAAAGAATGAATTTGATGGATATATTCATTTGGTTTTAGAGAAAAGTGGAGATAAAACTATTACAACTAAGAGAGCTTTTGATGGAGTAATGAGAGTTTCTCCAACTATCCATCTAGACAGAGAAGAAATTTCTACATATTTTTTAGTGCAAATAGGTGGTGGATATGTAGAAGGAGAAAAATTTTTAAATACTATTGAATTAAAAGAAAATGCTAGAGCTATAATAACATCTCAAGCATCTACTAAGATATATAAATGTGAAAATGATTTAGAAACATATCAAGAAACACATATTAAATTAGAAGATAATAGTATTTTAGAATTTATTACCGATCCTGTGATATTGTTTAAAGATGCAAAATATAAGCAAGTAAATAATGTATATATGACTGAAGAAAGTAGTTTGATTTATACAGACGGTATAACAGCAGGATGGTCTCCAGATGGAGAAAACTTTAAATATAAAAGTGGAAAACTAAAAACTAATGTATACCTTAATGATAAGCTAGTAGCATTAGATAATTTAGTTTTAGAGCCAAGTAAGTATGATATAAATAGAATCGGTTATTTAGAAGGATATTTAAATTTTGGAACGCTCTTAGTTATAGATAAAAGAATAACGAAAGAATTTATAGAAAACATAAGAAAAGAATTAGAAGATATAGATTTAAATTTAAGCTTTGGAATAAGTAGCTTAGAGATAAATGGATTTATACTTAGAGTTATAGGAAATATGACGGGAGAAATTGAAAGTGTCATAACAAAATGTCATAACTATGTAAGAAGAGAATTATTTAATTCTCTTCCTATAACTATACGTAAGTATTAAGCGGAGGTGAAATTATGCTAGAAGGTGTAGTACACGGAAACGTGGCCTTTATGATACTATCAACAGTATTAGTTTTTGTAATGACTCCAGGGCTTGCATTTTTTTATGGTGGATTAGTTGAAAAGAAAAATTCACTAACAATTATGTTACAAGTATTTATTTCTATAGGGGTAGTAACATTAATGTGGGTATTTGGAGGATTTAGCCTTGTATTTGGGAAAGATTTAGGTGGTATTATAGGTGATCCATCACAGTTTTTTGCCTTTAGAAATATAGATTTTGTTGTTAATCCAAGTTATGGATTAACAATACCATTTATAATGTTCTTTATGTATCAATTAATGTTCGCAATTATAACATTGCCATTAATGACAGGAGCTATAGCAAATCGAATGAGAATAAGAGGGTGGATAACACTTCTTATAATATGGATGATAGTTGTATATTTTCCAGTAGCACATTGGATTTGGGGTGGTGGATTTTTAGCTAAGATGGGATTTGTAGACTTTGCAGGAGGAACTGTAATTCATGTAAGTTCAGGATTCTCAGGGCTCGCAGCAATTTATGTCTTAGGAAGAAGAGCGGTACCAAATGAAAAAGGACCTTTCAATTTAGGGTTAGTATCAATAGGAGCAGCATTACTTTTATTTGGTTGGTTTGGATTTAATGCAGGTGGAACTTTAGCAGCTGCAGATACAGCTGCCATTGTATTTACAAATACAGGAATGGCAGGAGCGGCAGGAATGATTGTTTGGACTATAATGCATTATATAGAAGAAAAAAAGTTCTCGTTTTTAGAGCCTTTAATTGGAGCGGTAGCAGGTCTTGCAACAGTTACACCGGCTTCAGGGTATGTAACACCGCTATCAGCAACATTAATTGGAGCAGTAGCAGGAATATTTTGTTTTCTATGTGTTAAATTTGCTAAAAAAAGAGGTTGGGATGATGCGCTAGATGTTTGGGGAGTTCACGGAATGGGTGGATTTTTAGGGACAGTTTTAATTGGCGTTTTGGCAAATAAACTTGTAAATGGTGTAAGCGCAGGAGGAAGGCAATTTTTAGTTCAATTATTTGGAGCGGTATTGGTGGCTATTTATTCAGTAATAGTAACATTTATAATAATGAAAATAATTGATAGAAAAGGCTTTATTAGAGTAACAAAAGAAGAACAAGAAAAGGGATTAGACGAAGTATTATTAGAAGAAAGATACGATACAGATTAAAAAAGGAGGAACTAAATTTATGTTAGGAGCAGTTCTTTTATATGTAGGATTTGTACTTATGATAAATGGAATAGGAAATCTTACTAAGATACCACCTAAGTCAACAGCAATAATGAATCTTTTTACAGGAACTTTATCTATAGTTGTTAACTTTGGAACACTTTTAGTTGAGCAAGTTCAAACACCAGCAAACTCAACAGCATTCTATGCAGCTGGAACAGGTCTTTTATTTGGATTTACATATTTGTTTATTGGTATAAATTCAATATTTAATTTAGATACAAGAACTTTTGCATGGTATTCATTATTTGTTGCTATAACAACAATACCAGCAGGTATTCTTCAATGGCAAGAAGGTGGTATTTGGAATTATTTAATGGCACTTATATGGTGGGCATGGGGTGTTCTATGGGTAACAGCACCAATTGAAACGCTTTGGAAAAAACCCCTTGGGAATTTTACTCCATGGCTTAGTATATTTGAGGGAGTATTTACAGCATGGATTCCAGGATTTTTAATATTAATGGGATTATGGACTTAATAGAATATAAGAAAAAATAAGAATGAGAATAAAAAATTCTCATTCTTATTTTTTTCCTAAGCTTGTATAGTAGGATCTACAAAAACTCTTTTTGCAAGTTCATCATCTAGCATATACATACCAGTTGGGTTTCCTTCAAGTCTTCTAACTTTCTTTAAAATAGTTTGGAAGTTATTTTCTTCTTCAACTTGTTCATCGATAAACCATTTTAAAAGACTGATAGTAGCATGCTCTCTTTCAGCCGTTGCAATATCAGTTAAGTGATAAATTTTACTTGTAACTAATTGTTCATGTTCAAAGCCAGTTTCAAAAACTTCAATTATATTATTATAACCTGCCTTTGGCGCTTCAATAGCATCTAAGGTTACAGTACCACCTTTTTGGAAAATATAATCATAAAATTTCATGGCATGAGCTAGTTCTTCTTTAGCTTGAACTCTAAAGAAATTAGCAACCCCACTTAGGTCAACTGATTCAGCATAGCTAGCCATAGCTAAATAAGTATATGAAGAATAAAACTCAAAATTAACTTGTTCATTTAAAGCATCTAGTAAAGTTTGACTTAACATAAAAATTCCTCCTTTGTATTTTCTTAATACTTAAATTTTAATACGTATTACAAAAAAATTCAAATAGCGACAAAAAAATAAAGAGAAATAATGAGTAAATATATATTTTTTATGTGGAAAGTGATAGAATTAAATTTCAATACAAAAAGAGGAGGATTGAAAATGAGTTTCATTTCGATAATATTAATAGGTATAGCGTTAGCAATGGATGCCTTTGCAGTTACATTATCAAGAAGTATATGTTATAGAAAATTTAAGATAAGTAGAACTGTTTATTTAGGGCTTACATTTGGAGTTTTTCAAGGTGTAATGATATTGATAGGAAGATTTATAGGTGGATATTTTTCTACGTTAATTGATAAATATAATTCAATTATTGTATTTATAATATTTGTGGGACTTGGGGTCAAACTTTTGATAGATGCCATAAAAAATGAAAAAGAAGAAGAAGTCATGAATGAGATTAAGTTTAAAACATTAATGGTGTTAGGATTTGCAACAAGTATTGATGCATTAGCTGTAGGTGTAACTTTTGTAGGAAATAAAGGGAATATAATATGGGCACCTTTAATTATTGGTGTAGTAACATTTATTCTTACAGCTATTGCATCAGTTTTAGGGTGTTCAATTGGAAATAAAGTTGAGAAAAGAATTGGTGAATTTATTGGGGCAGTAATTTTAATTGGACTAGGATTAAAAGTATTATTTTAAAATAAACATAATAATAAATATCTTTATAGTAATATGGACCACAAATAAATTTTTTGCATATTTTATTAATGAAAGGAATATTTGAGGAGGTATTAATATGAAGATAGCAATACGTGCAGGTCATACCTTTAGTGTATTAGGAGCAAGAGGAATATTAGATGAGACTACTGAAAATAGAAAAGTTAAAGATGCAGTAGTTAAATATTTAAAATTAACTAATCATTCAGTATTAGATGTAACACCTAATGATAGTTATAACACTGTGAGTAAGGAGATAAGTTACGGGGTTAGTAAAGCAAATGAGTGGGGAGCAGATATATTTTTAAGTATTCATTTTAATAAAGCATATACAAGTTATAATGGAGTATTAGGAACAGAGGTTTTAGTTTATAATGGGAATGCTACTAATAAGGAAGCAAAAGAAGTTTTAAAAAGTATAACTGATTTAGGATTTAAAAATCGAGGAATAAAGGAACGAAAAGATTTAGGTGAACTTAGGTTAACTGATATGAAATCTATGATAGTTGAAATATGTTTTATAGAAGCTGTAAAAGATGTGGAGCTATATAAGAACATTGGATTTGATAAAATTGGACGTCAAATCGCAGAAGCATTGGTTGGAAAAATAGAAGCTGAAAAACCAGTGAAACCGGTAATACCAGAAACAATAAAGCCAAAAGAAAATTGGATAATAGATTTACAAAAAGAATTAAATAAAAATTATAATGGAAATCTTATTGTAGATGGAATAGCAGGAGTAAAAACTTTAAAGGTATGTCCTGTGATGAAAAGTGGAAACAAAGGAAATCTTGTGAAAATTTTACAAAACAGATTAATAAAATTAGGATTTTCTTGTGGAAGTAGTGGCACAGATGGAGCTTTTGGTCAAGGGACAAAGAAAGCTGTTATAGAATATCAAAAAGCTAATAAGCTTGAAGCAGATGGGGTTATAGGAAATTTAACTTGGAAAAAGCTTTTAAATTTATAGAATAAAAAGTGGTGTTGCCTTTTTGACAACACCATTTTTATTAATCAACAGATTTTCCTAAAGCTGCTTGAAGAATTAAATACCAATCTTCATGAGATAAATTTATATCTAATGCAGAAATTGCAGTTTTAACTCTTAGAATCTTACTACTTCCTACAATAGGCATTATTTTAGCTGGATGCTTTAAAATCCATGCATATGCTAATTGATCAATTGATTTTGCACTATATTTTTCTTTTAAATCATTAAGACATGCACGAACTCTCATAGCTTGTTCGCAATCATCTTTGAATAATTTTCCACCAGCTAATGGAGACCAAGCCATTATAGGCATGTCCTTTAATAGTGATTGATCTAAAGAACCATCACTTAGTGGAGTGGTATGAAGAGTTGAGAACTCTATTTGATTTGTAACTAATTTCCCATCATAAAAAGAATCTAATAGATTGACTTGTGAAGGAGTAAAGTTTGAAACACCAAATTCTCTAACTTTTCCTTGCTTTTTGATAGTATTAAAAGCATCGGCAACTTCAACTGGATCCATTAAAAAATCAGGTCTATGAATTAAAGCTACATCTATATAATCTACACCTAATCGAATTAAGGAATTATCTATAGAATTTACGATATGCTCTTTTGTAGAATTATAATGTGGAGTTGTAACATCTTTAAAAAGTGATTCTATAGGTGGCTTTATACCACATTTAGTTACAATTTCTATTTGGTTACGAATAGTTTTATCTAAATTCATAGCTTCTCTTTGATATGTTTCTGAAAGATAAATATCAGCAGTATCAAAAGTAGTTATACCCATATCTATACAACTTTTCATAAAGTTTAAAGTCTCTTCAGGAGTTTGATTCCAATGGCCAAGTCTCCAAAATCCTTGAATTATTTTAGAGAAAGAAAGCTCATCAGTTAGTTTTACTCTTTCCATATTATACACCTCTTTAAATTATACTTACCTATATTTTACACTTTAATGTATACATTTTCAAATAATAACTTTTAAAACTTTGTACAGATTAGCAGATTAATATATAATAAAAGTTAATGTTAAAAGAAAAGGAAGTAAGAAAACACATGAGTAATAGAAATGAAAAATATTTATATATAGTAAATTATCCTAAGTTTGAAGAAGAATTATGTATGATGGAAATGCGGGAAGTATTTAATAAAAAACCGGAAAATAAAGTTTTTACTTCAAATATAGAATTTAATCAATCTAGCAGTCCATTTATAAAAAATAGATTAGATATTATTTATGAGGAAGATAGTTTAGAAAGTATCTTAGAGAATATAAAAAGGGAAAAATTATCCTTCGAAAAGTTTAAGGTTGAATATTTAAAATTAGAAGAAGGAAATGTACCTTATAATGAAAGACTTCATGCAGTAAGAGAAATTGGATTTGTTATAACAGGATTTCCAGATATACATAACCCAGAGATAAGTATTGGGGTAACTAGATATAATGGAAAATGGTTACTTGGAATAAATAAAAGAAATGATTATGAATGGCATATGCATGATAAAAAACCTTGTTCATATTCAAATTCATTAAGTACTAGAGTTGCAAAATCTATAGTTAATATTGCAAATAAAGGAGATTTAGATGTAAAAATTATAGATCCATGTTGTGGAGTTGGGACTACTTTAATAGAAGGATTAAGTATTGGAGCAGATATATGTGGATGTGAAATAAATCCACAAATTGCATGTAATGCAAAGAGAAATTTAGAGTTCTTTGGATTAGAACAAAGAGTAACTAAGGGAAGCATGCATGACTTAAAAGAAAAGTTTCAAGTTTCAATTATTGATATTCCGTATGGATTATTTACTAAAACTACTGAACAAGAGCAAAGTGATATTATAAAAACAGCAAGAAGAATAAGTGATAAAATGATAATAATAACATTTGAAGATATGAGCAAAATGATAGATGAGGCTGGATTTAAAATTATAGATACATGTAAAGTTTGCAAGGGACAATTCATTAGATATGTATCTATATGTATATAGAAATAGAAAATAATAAAAAGTAGTTAGCTTAATTAAGCTAACTACTTTTATTATTCTTTATTTAAGCTTAGAAACGCTCTTTTAAGAGGTTTTAATAAGAAAAGTACTCCTAAAAATGTACAAAGGGTAGATCCAATATCAGTTTCAAATCCAAGTATTAATCTTACCATTAAAGCATGACCGCCTAAACCGCTAGAGATTATAAATGGTAAATCAATAAGTGTTCCACAGATAAATGTTAAAAATGCGCCTACAAAGGCTAATACATATTCAGATTTACACCTTTTATATAAAGAATTATAAATTAATATATATTGAGGGAATAGAATAAAGTACATTATTACCCACATTCCAAAACCGTACATTAATATAACCACAAAGCACCAGATAATAACTGCAAAATAAGCTGTTTTTTTAGGAACATATACTCCATAGAGTAGTAAAACAAAGTTTGTGATACTAACATACATTAAAGTCGAACCAAAATAATAAACAACTATTAAAATAGCAGCTAATATGGCCGTGCGAGTTATTTCCTTAGCTGACACTTCTCTTACCCTGCATTATTAGTGAAAACAAATTGGACACTATCACCATTTGCTAAATTTATTTTATCAGCAGCAGGAGCAGCACCTACACCAAGGTTTAATTTTTGTGATGGTGAGTCATAAGAATACATCCACCATGGACCTTTATCCATATTAGTTGAATTAACACCCATTAATCCAGTAATAAAAGGGCCCCATTTAGTTTGTTCAAACTTAACATTAAGTTCTGATTGATTATCTTTTAAGAAATCAGCTAGAGTTTTAGCATTAGTTTCGAACTTTTTATCTTTTAATAGATATTTGTGATCAAGAGAGTTTTCTATTGTTATAGTAATAGTTTTTTCTCCTTTTTGACCTGCAATTAAATTTTTCCCCGCAAAAACTACACCAATAACTACTAGTACAGCAACTATAGCTATAATTATTTTTGGTAAAATTGATTTTTTCATTATGTATAACTCCTTTAATATGATTTAGATATAAAAATTTTTTCTTCTATATTATGAAGTCTATTTACTTCTAAAGAAAAAAGAAAAAGCAAATTAGTCATTAGATTAGAAAAATCTAATAATAGGTCTGGAAAGTCGATTCCAGAATTTCTAAGAACATAAAGCTGACGGCAAACTTGTTTAGAAACACCTCGTGCAACATGGTATTCGCAAGCAATAGGATGTCCTACTGGATATACAAAACCAGAAATTCTGTCTTTATTTAAATCTTTAAGTTTGGATATTAATTTTAGTCCATAAGTTAAATCATCTTCAAAAATAGCAACTTTACCGCGGATGGATCCGTTTAGATGAAGAACTTTATCCATAAGCCAAAAAGTTTCTTCTTTTAATGGAGTGTCTAATGATAGTATTCTTCCCAATATAGAAGAAAGATAATCAGTTAGAACTTCATGATCAACAGAACCAAAAGGTTCATTTAAAAATGGATAAGAAATTAAATCAATATTTTTCATAAATATACTCCTAAAATCTAATTGAGGTAACTTGTTAAGTATTACCTACAATATCATAGTATAATGGTAAGGATTAAAAAAGTAAAACAAAAAAATATTAATATTATAATAATAAAGTGGAAAATATAATATAATTAAGGAAAAAATGATTAGGAGGTAAGACATGAAAAATTTTCATTATTCTATAAAGACAGATATTCATTTTGGGAGAGGGGCTATAGAAGAACTTCCAGAAGAAATAAAAAAATATGGACAAAAGGTATTATTAGTATATGGTGGTGGAAGTATTAGAAAAATAGGGCTTTACGATAGAGTATTAGACTTATTAAATGAAAATAATATAAAATGCATTGAAATATCTGGAGTTGAACCAAATCCAAGAATTGATACAGTAAGAAGAGGTGTAAGATTTGTAAAAGGGGATAGAATCGATGTTATCTTGCCAATAGGAGGAGGAAGTACAATAGACTGTGCTAAAGCAATTGCGGCAGGAGGATTATATGATGGAGATCCGTGGGATTTGATAGTTGATCCATCAAAAATAGAGAAAACAATACCTATAATATCAGTTTTAACATTAGCCGCAACAGGTTCAGAAATGGATGCAGGGGCAGTTATAAGTAATTTAGAAACTAAAGAGAAATTAGGCTTTGGGCATTGGAGTTTAAGACCAAAATCATCTATATTAGATCCAGAATATACGTATACTGTTCCTAAAAATCAAACAGCAGCAGGAACAGCAGATATAATGAGTCACATATTTGAAGTATATTTTAGTAATGATAAAGGAGCTTTTTTACAAGATAGAATGTGTGAAGCTCTTTTAAAGACATGTATTCATTATGGACCTATAGCGTATAATGATGGTGAAAATTATGAAGCAAGAGCAAATTTAATGTGGGCATCTAGTTTAGGCATAAATGGATTATTATCTAGTGGAAAAGGAGATCCGTGGACAGTTCATCCAATTGAACATGAATTAAGTGCATATTATGATATAACACATGGGGTAGGCTTAGCTATTTTAACACCACACTGGATGGAATATGTATTAAATGAGAAGACTTTAGACAAATTTGTAGAGTTTGGAATAAATGTTTGGGATATAGATAGAACTTTAGAAAAAGAAGAAATAGCGAAAGAGGCTATTAAAATGACAAAAAAATTCTTTAATGAAATATTAGAAATTCCATCAAATCTTAGAAGATTAAATATAACAGAAGAACATTTTGAAGAAATGGCAGGACATTGTACTAGGAATGGAAATATTAAAGGATATAAAGAATTAAATAAGAAAGATATTATAGAGATTTATAAAAAATCATTATAAAACATGGCTACACTTTAGAAATTATAAAAAAATTTCTAAAGTGTATATTCATATTCATAATTAAAGAAAGTAAACGTTGCATAGTTTAGCAATAAAATAAAAGTGATAATTAATAAAATTATCAAAAAAAAAAGCTGATTTAGACTATTACAGGTTATAAAAAGTGAATAAAGTTACTAAATAAAGAGCAAATAGTTAACTAAATATACTTTAAAAGGATAAAAATATTTATAAAAAGTAAATAAAATGAATAATATATGAAGGGAAAAAAATGAGAAATTAATTTGAAAAGAATGGAGTTTGACAAAAAAAATAAAAGGTCTATCATAAAATATGTAAAGCGGTTCGAAAGACAGCTGAAACAAAAACCGAATTAGTTAATTATTATCTACGGGCTATAGATAGTAATAAGGTAATTACGAGTTAAAAGTGAAAATTATTGAGAAGTTAAAGACCTTTTATAAATTTAGTACATATTACTAAGTTTAAATGAGTAGGAGTTTAATTGAAAAATTAAACAGATTTATTAGGTATTATTCAAAAATTTTTCATGTTCTTATATTATTAAGAACTAGATAACATTTAGTGAGTATTAATACAAGCTATGTTGGAGAACTAGTTTGTATTAATACAGAATGTTATTAAACTAGGTATTATTTAAATTAATATTGATAAAACTTAATTTGAATTTGGACAAGGTTCATTTAAATTAATTTTATATACACAAAAAAGAAAAAATGGATATATGGTAATTTAAAATGAAGTTTTATAGTTGTTGTAGGCGTAAAAAAGCATTTTAAATGGTCATATGATTCGTAAATTTAAGGAGATGTTAAAATGAGTGAGAAAGATTTAAACTTAAAAGCCTTATTTTTAGGACCAAAATCAGAAAATAAAGATGTTTATACTAAACACCTTAACAGATTATTTGATGATCATAGTGAATGGAGAAAAAACTACCATCCAGAAGATCAACCAATAATAAAGAGAGAAGACTTAAATGCTGCTGATTTCGCTATAACAGCTGAAAAAGTAGAAGACGTTTTAACTCAATTATCAATAAAATTAAGATCACAATCATTACCATGGCATTCACCAAGATTCTTAGGACATATGAACTCAGAAACTTTAATGCCAGCAATATTAGGATATTTTGCAGCTATGTTATACAACGGAAATAACGTTGCTTACGAATCATCACCAGGAACTTCAGAAATGGAAGAAGAAGTTGGAGCTGATTTTGCTAAATTAATGAGCTACGAAAAAGGATGGGGACATATTTCAGCAGATGGATCAATAGCTAACTTAGAAGCTATTTGGTATGCTAGAAACATAAAATCATTACCACTTGCAATGAAACAAGTTGCACCTGAATTAGTTGAAGGTAAAACTGAGTGGGAATTATTAAACATGTCAACTGAAGATATCTTAGATCTAGCTGATAAAGCTAAAGATTTTGATTCAATAAAAAATAACTCAGCTAGAGGCGATGGAACTAAGATTGATAAATTAGGAAAATGGTTTGTTCCAAGAACAAAACATTACTCATGGCTTAAAGCTGCTGACATAATCGGTTTAGGAACTGAAAATGTACAAGAAATAGATGTTAATGAAAAATTCAGAATGAAAGTTGATGAATTAGAAGTTGCTATCAGAGAAAATGCTGCAAAAGGAATTCCTACTTTAGGAGTTGTTGGAGTAGTTGGTTCAACTGAAGAAGGTGCTGTAGATGATATACATAAAATTATAGCATTAAGAAATAAGTTAGCTAAAGAAGGAATCTACTTCTATGTACACATTGATGCTGCATACGGCGGATATGCTAGATCAATCTTCTTAGATGAAAACTATGATTTTATTCCAGAAGATCAGTTACATGCTAAATATATGGAACATGGAGTATTCTTAAATGAACAAACTCAATGGCCATCAAATGACACTTATGAAGCATTCAAAGCTATAAGTGAAGCTGAAACTGTAACTATCGATCCACATAAAATGGGATATATTCCTTATTCAGCTGGTGGGATAGTTATAAAAGACAAAAGAATGAGAGAAGTTATTTCATACTTCGCAACTTACGTATTTGAAAAAGGAATGGATATTCCTGCATTACTTGGAGCATTTATGCTTGAAGGTTCAAAAGCTGGAGCAACTGCTGCATCAGTATGGACTGCACACAGAGTTATGCCATTAAACATTACTGGATACGGTAAATTAATGGGAGCTGGTATTGAAGGAGCTTGGAACTTACACAACCATTTTGAAAATAGAGAATTTATGGTTAATGGTAAGAAAATCATACTTCATACATTAGTTCAACCAGATTTCAATATGTTAGACTTCTCATTCAATGAAGCTGGAAACACTGATTTAGCTAAAATGAATGCATTAAACCATGACTTCTATGAAGAAGCTTCATATGTAAATGGTGGATTATACGATAATGATTTCATAACTTCACATACTGATTTCGCAGTAGAAGAATATGGAAATAGTCCATTCCCATATGTTGAAAGACTTGGATTCTCAAGACCTGAGTGGGATAATGTACAAAAAGTTACTGTATTAAGAGCATGTGTACTTTCACCATTCATAAATGACTTATCTACTTTTGAAGAATATATGGAAAAAGTTGATATAGCTATTCAAAAGAAATTAGAAAGAATATACAACAGAATGAAATAATTTTTGTTAAGATAAAAACTGCTAGTAAATTTACTAGCAGTTTTTTTTATGCAAAAATACTTAAAGAGAATGAGAAAAAATATAGATTATATGGAAGAATAAGGCTTGTATAATAAATATTACTTTAACACATACTGAAATAGAGTAATAATACTCAATTCATTTTAAGAAAGGAAGTATTTTTATGGGAGCTGAAAAGAAATTATCTTTAGTTCAATTAGTTGGTATCACTATGGCTTTCTTTGGGACTGTAAGAAGTGTTCCAACACTTGCTGCAACAGGATGGACACAAATTTCATATTTAATTGCAGCAGTAGTATTATTTGCAATTCCGATAGCATTAATTGCAGCGGAACTTGCAACAGCATATCCAAAGGAAGGAGGTCCACAAGTATGGGTGAAAGAAGCTTTTGGTGAAAGATTTGGTTTTGTTACTTCATGGCTTTTGTGGGTTCAAATGTTTTTTGGAATGGTTATGATAGCATCAACTATTGGTGTTATGATTGGTTATGGATTAGGAAATCCAAAACTTGCACAGAATAATACATTTATCTTTATTTGTATTATTGTTGGATATTGGCTTGTAACTTTACTTAACTTAAGAGTTGATATGGTTAAAATAGTTGGTAACTGGGGAGCGGTAATTGGAGTATATATTCCCTTTGCATTATTAATTATCTTAGGATTAATTTATTGGGCAAAATTTGGCTTAAATCCTCAAGGATATTTAGCTGGAGGATTTTCTGCGAGTAAGGCGTTCCCTAATTTTAGTAATAGTGGAACATTAACTTTATTCTCTGCAATTATATTTATTTTTGCAGGAATTGAAATATCATCTGTTCATGCAAATAATATTGATAATCCTAAAAAGAATTATCCAGTAGCAATAATATTTACTTTAATAGTTATTATTATATTAAATTTAATTACTGGATTAACTATGGCAAATGTAGTTCCAAATGGAACTATGGAATTTTCAAATATATTACAACCTTTTTCACTATATTTTAAAGCTTTAGGAATTCCTATGATATTTACAAATATTATTGGCTGGATGATAGCTGTAGGAATTTTAGCACAATTATCAGCTTGGGTTTTAGGACCATCAAAAGCTATGATCAAAGTAGCTGAAGAAGGATTATTACCTCGAGCATTTCAAAAAAGAAATGATAAAGGTGTTCCTGTTACATTTGTTATAATTCAAGCAATAGTAATTTCACTATTGGCATTTGTATATGTTGTAGTGCCAAATGTAAATACAGCATTTGTAATGATTACTATAACAACTACAATTATATATTGTTTAGCATACGTTTTAATGATTCTTGCAATCATTAAATTAAGATATTCAAAACCAGAGCTTGAAAGACCATTTAGATTAGGTGGTATGGGAACTATGTGGTTTGTTGCAATATTAGCATTAATTGGAGTTGTATTAACTATTATTGCAAGTTTAATTCCATTATCAGGAATAAGTGCAGTAGCATATGTATCATTCCAAGTAATTGCATCAGTTGCAATGTTCATAATACCACTAATCATTTATGCAGCTAAAAAACCTAGTTGGAAAAAAACGGGTGGACCAGAACAGGAAAAAATGGAAGAATACATACCAAAATAAGTTTGAGATAAAGGAGTTTTATGTATGAAAAAAGATAAAATAAATGAAGATTTAGATTTAAAAGCAGTCTTTTTAGGACCAAAATCAGAAAATAAAGATACCTTTGAAAAATATCTTCATATGATGTTTGAAGATCATAGTGAATGGAGAAAAAACTATCATCCAGAAGATGATGAAATAATAAATAGTAGAGAACAAAGAACAGAAGAATTCCAAGAGTCAGTAGATAAAATGGAAGATGTTTTAAAAGAATTATCTAGAAGACTTAGATCACAATCACTTCCATGGCATTCACCAAGATTTTTAGGACATATGAATTCAGAAACTCTTATGCCAGCAATTTTAGGATATTTTGGAGCAATGCTATATAATGGAAATAATGTAGCCTATGAATCATCTCCAGGAACATCACAAATGGAAGAAGAAGTTGGAGAAGACTTTGCAAAACTTATGGGATATAAAGAAGATATAGGTTGGGGACATATTTGTGCCGATGGATCTATAGCAAACTTAGAAGGAATATGGTATGCAAGAAACATTAAATCTTTACCACTAGCAATGAAAGAAGTTACACCAGAGTTAGTAGAAGGAAAAGATGAATGGCAACTATTAAATATGTCAGTAAGTGAAATATTAGATTTAGTAGAAAAAGTTCCAGATAAATTAGATGAATTAAAAGATCATTCTGCAAGACAAGGAACTGAAAAAATAGAGAAGCTAGGAAAATGGATTATTCCTCAAACAAAACATTATTCATGGCTTAAAGCAGGAGATATAATTGGAATTGGACTTGAAAATGTAGAAGCTGTTGAGGTAAATGAAAAATTTAGAATGGATATACCTCTTTTAGAAAAGAAAATTAGAGAACTAGCAGAAAAGAAAATCCCTATAATGGGAGTAGTTGGAGTTGTTGGATCTACAGAAGAAGGAGCAGTTGATGATATTCATAAAATTATAGAGCTTAGAGATAAGTTTGCTAAAGAAGGAATTCATTTCTATGTTCACGTAGATGCAGCTTACGGAGGATATGCAAGATCTATTTTCCTTGATGAAGATTTTGGATTTATACCGAAAGAAGACTTAAAGAAAAAATATTTAGAACATAATGTTATTTTAGATGAAAATACAAGATGGCCTGAAGATGATACATATGAAGCATTTAAAGCTATAAGTGAAGCTGATACAGTTACTATTGACCCACATAAAATGGGATATATTCCTTATTCAGCTGGTGGAATAGTAATTAAAGATAAGAGAATGAGAGATTCAATTTCTTATTTTGCAACTTATGTATTTGAGAAAGGAATGGATATTCCAGCTCTTCTTGGGGCATTTATGCTTGAAGGTTCTAAAGCAGGAGCAACAGCAGCTGGTGTTTGGGCAGCGCATAAAACACTTCCGCTAAATATTACTGGATATGGAAAACTTATTGGAGCATCTATTGAAGGCGCAATGAATCTGTATGAATATTTTAGTGATAAGAAATTTATAATTAATGGGAAAGAAGTTATTCTACATACATTAATAAGACCAGATTTTAATATGGTAGATTTTGCGTTTAATGAAGTAGGTAATACTGATTTAGAAAAAATGAATGAATTAAATCATGATTTCTATGAAGAAGCATCTTATGTTAAAGGTGGATTATATAGTAATGATTTCATAACTTCTCATACAGACTTTGCGGTACCTGATTATGGAAATAGCCCATTTGGATTTGTAAATAGAATTGGAATGAATAGAGATGAGTGGGATAAAGTTCAAAAAGTTACAGTATTGAGAGCTTGTGTACTTTCACCATTTTTAAATGATAAAGAAGTCTTTAATGAGTATATGGAAAAAGTAGAAAAAGCAATTGGAGAAAAATTAGAAAAAATAATAAGTAAATAGAAGATAAGAGGTGTAAAGAGATTTACACCTTTTTAATATATAGGAAAGTATAAAAGAAAAAAGATTAAAAATAAAGTTTTTTTATAGCTTATATTTCTAATATTAAAGTGTATAAATTTATAATAATATGTATAAAAAGTACATTTTATATATCTATATAAGAGGGAAGAAAAACTATAAAAGTGGTATAAAGCTTGTAGTTAACTAGTTTTTGTGAAAAATGGAGAGGGAAAAAAGTTAATATTTGAATGAGGTTAACTGTAAATTAAATTTTTAACAGCTTTTTCCTTAATAACGATTAACAATTGAACTAGATATGGTTAAACAATTAACAAAGAGTAACTTTTTGTAAAATAAAATGTGTAAAATTGGTATTAAATGTGAATAATAAGAAAAAATATCCTTTAAGTGGAACAATATGTTAAAAAGTGTAACAAATTGAGATTTATGAGAAAAAAAGTGCTATTATGAATTTAAGGAAACCGGTTACTTAAAATGATTAAAAATTAGACTTAAACTTAAAAGAATGTTAATAAAAACATCTTAAAAGAAGTTTAAATACACAATATATTACTAATATTTCAATGAAGAAAGGTGAAGAACTTATGAATATTTTTGTATGTATCAAACAAGTACCAGGAAATTCAAATGTTGAAGTTGATCCAGTTACAGGAGTTTTAAAAAGAGATGGAATAGACACAAAAATGAATCCATATGATTTATATGCGTTAGAGTCAGGATTGAAAATTGTTGAAGAAAAAGGTGGACAAGTTGATGTAATAAGTATGGGACCACCACAAGCAATGGAAGTAATAAGAGAAGCATTTTCCATGGGAGTAAATAAGGGATTTTTAGTATCTGATAGAAAGTTTGCAGGAGCAGATGTTTTAGCAACAAGTTATACTTTATCTCAAGGAATAAGAAAAATGGGAGAATTTGATGTGATTCTTTGTGGTAAACAAACTACTGATGGAGATACAGCACAAGTTGGACCAGAAATGGCAGAATATTTAAATATACCTCATATAGCAAATGTAAGAAAAATAATTGAAGTTAAGGATAAATCAATGATAGTTGAAATGGATATGCCAGATACTATTGAAATAGCAGAAGTTAAATTTCCTTGCCTTTTAACAGTTGAAAAGGATATATGCCAACCAAGATTACCATCTTATAAGAAGAAAATGGCAACTAAGGATAGAGAAATAAAGATTATAAGCTTAAAAGATTTTGAAGATAAAAATGAAATGAAATATGGCTTAAATGGTTCTCCAACACAAGTTGAAAGAATATTTCCACCAAAAGTAAATGATGATAGAGAGATGTGGAAAGGTAATGGAGCAGAATTAAGTAATAAAATGAATTCAAAATTAAAAGAATTAAAGTTTATTTAGGAGGCTAAGATTATGGCTAAACTAGTTGTAAATCAAGATAAAATAACTAATGTAGAAGAACTTATGAAGATTTGTTCATTTGGAGCAATGGAAGTGGTAGATGGAAAACTTGAAATTGGTGCTGGATGTAAAATGTGTAGACTTTGCGTAAAAAAAGGTCCACAAGGAGCAGTAGAATATATTGAAGAAAAAGTAGAAGAAATAGATAAATCTTTATGGAATGGTGTAACTGTATATGTTGACCATGTAGAAGGAGATATTCATCCTGTAACTTTAGAGCTTATTGGAAAAGCTAGAGAGCTTGCAGATAAAGTAAATCAAAAAGTATATTGCTTATTTATGGGAGAAAACATAAAAGAAAAAGCAGAAGAATTACTTCATTATGGAGTTGATGAAGTGTTTGTATATGATAGAAAAGAACTAAAGAATTTTAGAATTGAACCATATACAGCAGTTTTTGAAGACTTTATCAATAAAGTAAAGCCAGCAGTATTATTAGTTGGGGCAACAACAGTTGGAAGATCATTAGCACCAAGAGTTGCGGCTAGATTTAGAACAGGACTTACTGCTGATTGTACTATATTGGATATAAAAGAGAATACCGACTTAGTTCAAATAAGACCAGCCTTTGGAGGAAATATAATGGCTCAAATTATAACTCCAAACTCAAGACCACAAATGGCTACAGTTAGATATAAAGTTATGTCAGCTCCAGAAAGAATGAAAGAAATATCAGGGAAGATAGTAGAATGTAAAATAGATGATGCAAAATTAATTTCTAATATGGAAGTTAAGGATGTTATAAAGAAAGAAATCGAAACTGGTATCGCTGATGCAGAAGTTTTGGTAGTAGCAGGTAGAGGTATTAAAAGCGAAAAAGATATGGAAATGGTGAAGGAACTTGCAGATTTATTACATGCTCAAGTTGGTGTAACTAGACCTTTAATAGAAGCTGGATGGGCAGATGCTAAACATCAAGTAGGATTAAGTGGAAGAACAGTTAGACCAAAACTTATAGTAACACTTGGAGTATCAGGAGCAGTTCAATTTACAGCAGGAATGGATAATTCAGATTATATTTTTGCAGTTGATACTAATGAAAATGCACCAATATTTAAAGTTGCTAACTATGGAATAGTTGGAGATATATATGAAATAATACCTAAATTAATAAGTGAAATAAAAGAATCTAGGGAGGCATAATTATGAACTATAAAGTTATTGATGAAAAAGATATAAAAAATATAAGTGAAATAATTAATGATAAAAATAGAGTTTTGATTGGAGATAATATTATAGAAGAATATAGCCATGATGAACTAGCAGGAATTAATAAAGCCCCAGATTTAGTTGTAAAGGTAACTTCAACAGAAGAAGTATCAGAACTTATGAAATATGCTAATGAGCACAAAATTGTTATAACAGGCAGAGGTGCAGGAACAGGATTAGTTGGAGCAGCGGTACCAGTCTTTGGAGGAATAGTTTTAGATTTAACATTAATGAATAATATACTAGAACTAGATGAAGAAAATTTAACTTTAACAGTAGAACCAGGTGTTTTACTTATGGAAATAGCTAAATATGTGGAAGAACATGATTTATTTTATCCACCAGATCCAGGTGAAAAAACTGCAACAATTGGTGGAAATATAAGTACAAATGCAGGTGGAATGAGAGCAGTGAAATATGGAGTTACAAGAGACTATGTAAGAGGTCTTGAAGTAGTATTACCTAATGGAGATATAGTTCACTTAGGTGGGAAAGTAGTTAAAAATAGTACTGGATATTCACTAAAACATTTAATGATAGGTTCAGAAGGAACACTTGGAATAATAACAAAAGCAATATTGAAACTTATTCCACTACCAAAAAAAGCTATAAGTCTTTTAGTTCCATTCCCAGATTTAGATAAGGCTATAGGTACAGTTCCTAAAATTATTAAGTCTAAATCAGTTCCAACAGCAATTGAATTTATGCAAAGAGCAGCAATCGTATCAGCAGAAGAGTTTTTAGGAAAGCAATTCCCTGATAACCAATCAGATGCATATCTTTTATTAACTTTTGATGGAGACAGTAAAGAAGAAATAGAAAGAACTTATGATAGAGTTGCTAAAATTTGTTTAGAAGAAGGAGCACTTGATGTATTAATTTCAGATACAGATGAAAGACAAGAATCTATTTGGAGTGCAAGAGGCGCTTTCTTAGAAGCAATAAAAGCATCAACTACAGAAATGGATGAAGTTGATGTTGTAGTACCAAGAGATAAAGTAGCTCAATTTGTTAAATTTACAGATAAGCTACAAGAAAAAGTAGAAATTAGAATTAGATCTTTCGGACATGCTGGTGATGGAAATCTACATGTATATATTTTAAGAGATGATTTAGAAGAAAAAGAATGGCATAAAAAATTAGAAGAAGCTATGGGATATATGTATGAAAAAGCAAAAGAACTAAAGGGACAAGTTTCAGGTGAACATGGAATTGGTTTTGCAAAAGTACCATATATGAAGAAAGCTTTAGAAAAAGACTGTGTGGATATTATGAGAGGGGTAAAAAACGTATTTGACCCTAATAATATCTTAAATCCAGGAAAAGTATGTGAATAAAATTAATTTTTAAAAAAAAGCAGTAGTTTTTACTGCTTTTTTTATTATGAGCGTTTATAAAACACTCATAATAATGGGAATAGTTATTAGTGAAAATATAGTTGTCATAAATACTACTTGAGCAGCTAATTCTGGTTTTACATTGAAATTTTTAGCAAAAACAGAACAAACTACAGCTACAGGCAATGCTTCTAAAAGAACACAAATATTTCTTAAAAAAGGAGTAGCCCCCATTAATGTAGCTAAAATGAATATTAAAATTGGAATAATGATAAGTTTAAGAAAACTTATATAATATAGAAGTTTTTCTTTAAGCATATCTTTAATACTAATATTACTAATCATAGCACCTACAATTATCATTGAAAGTGGAGTAGTCATATTACCTACATAAGATACAGTAGTCTCTATAGTGGTAGGCAATTTTAAATTAAATAATATGAGAATAATACCAATCAATGTAGCTATAATTCCAGGACTTAATATTATAGTTTTTAATGTTTCTAATTTACTTTTTTTCTCTTTATTGAAAAGTAATATTCCAACACTAAAAAGAAAAATACAGTAAGGAATACCATAGATTGCTGTATAAAAGACTCCTAATTTACCATAAAGTCCAGCCATAATAGGATATCCCATAAAGCCGGAATTAGAAAAAAGATTGGAGAATACAGCGATTATTTTATTTTCTTTAGTAAGTTTTAATGCGAAAACATTACTAATAATGTAAAGAAAAATATGTATTACTGTAGAATATATAAATATAAGAATAGCATTATGTACTACACTGGGAGTTATTTTATAACTAAAAGATGAAAGAATAAGAGCTGGAAGTGAAACTTTTATAAGAAAAGATGATAAGGAACCAACACTACTTTCTGATATAATATTTTTCTTTCTAACAAATATCCCTACAATCATTAAAAGAAATAAAATAAAAACTTGATTTACTATTGTAAAATTCATTGCAAAACCTCCTATACAGCTATTATAGTAGGAAAATATGGATAAAGTTTGAAGAAAAAAGGAGCTACTCAAAAATGAGTAGCTCCTTATATAAAAAGAATTATTTAATTATTACTTTGAAGAATCCTTTTTTACCTTTTTTAACCATTGCGAAACCTTCAGCAAAGTGAGCTTGTTCTATAGTAAATCCGATTTCAGTAACTTTTTCATCGTTTAATGATAAACCGTTTTGAGTTACAAGTCTTCTAGCTTCAGATTTTGAAGGGATAATTTTTTCAGTAACTAAGATATCGATTAAGCTAGTTCCTAATTTATCTTCAGTTATTTCGATAGTTGGAACATGTTCTAAATCAACTCCACCTTTAAATAGTGCTTCAGCAGCTTGCATTGCTTTAGTAGCTTCTTCTTCACCGTGAACTAATTTAGTTACTTCAAAAGCTAATCTTTCTTTTGCTTTATTTATTTCAGCACCTTCAACATCACATAATGTTCTGATTTCATCTATTTCAACGAATGTTAATAATTTTAAGCATTTTTCAACATCAGCATCATCGATGTTTCTCCAGTATTGGAAGAACTCGAATGGAGAAACTCTTTCAGGATCAAGCCATAAAGCTCCACCTACAGTTTTACCCATTTTTTCACCTTCACTATTAGTTAAAAGGCTACAAGTCATAGCGTATACGCTTTTAGATTTTTTCTTTCTAACTAAGTCAACACCAGCAATCATGTTTGACCATTGGTCATCTCCACCTAATTCCATTTTACAATCAAATTTTTCATTTAATACTAAGAAATCGTAAGCTTGCATTAACATGTAGTTAAATTCTAAGAATGAAAGACCTCTATCAGCTTCAAATCTTCTTTTGAAACAATCAGCAGCTAACATTTTGTTTACTGTGAAATGTCCACCAACTTCTCTTAAGAAATCAATGTAGTTTAATCCTCTAAGCCAATCAGCGTTATTAACTAAAATTGCTTTGTCATCTGAGAAATCTATGAATCTTGACATTTGAGATTTTATTGAATCAACATTGTGTTGAATTTGTTCGTCAGTAAGCATTTTTCTCATATCAGTTTTTCCACTTGGATCACCTATAGTAACAGTACCACCACCGATTAATACGATAGGTCTATGTCCAGCTTTTTGCATGTGTGACATAAACATAAGAGCTATGAAATGTCCTACATGTAAACTATCGGCAGTTGGGTCAAATCCGATGTAGAATGTTATTTTTTCCTTACCTAATAAGTCATGTGTTTCATCTTCATGTGTAAATTGTTTAATGTATCCACGTTCTTTTAATGTATCTAATACGTTTTTCATTATAATTCCCTCCGATATATATTTATTTGAAATTTATTAATAATTTTATTTCAATTTTATTGACCTAGTTTAAATAAAGAAATATAATAAAATTGAATGTATAAATTAAATTTCTTTATTTATGTAACACTATATAAAGATGAGTGCGATTTTATATACACAATATTTTAAGGATTAATTTGCGCTTAGAAAAGAAATTAATTATAAAAGTAACTAAGTGAGTGAGAAAATTTATAAGGAATAATTTCCGAGGTTATTCTTTATAAAATTAGTTACGTTCAAAATAAAGTCTTCAAAAAGCAATTTTTGTAGGCTTTTTTTGGCACATCATCTTTATATAGCCTAAGTTAAATGAGTATAATATGTGATAAAACATACTTTAGTTTAACCGGTGTTTAAGAAGAGTATTCTTAAAAAATGGTATAAAAAAAACTCATCCTTGGAAAAGGACGAGAGTATTCACGTGGTACCACCTTAATTTGTTACATGTAGTGAGAACATATAACCTTAAAAGCTTTAACGAAGCTTAACCGATAACACCTACTGACTTCTAAAAAGTGTTCAATGCATAACTCCAAGACGTATTCAAAGTAAATTTCAATGCGCCTCTCATCATCCGGCAACTTTCTGTAAGGTTTAGATACTTCTACTCTTTCTTATCACAGTTTTCTTAATATGTTTTATGTGCAGTAACTGTACTGCATGTGCTTATTATATATCCCCAAAAAATAATAGTCAACACCTAAAACAAAAAATAGTTATAAATAAAAAGTAAACAAAAAGATGGGCAAAATATATCAAGATATGATAAATACTGTATTTTCTGAGAAAAGTGAACAAAAAAATATCTCTAAAAAAACATACATAAAAGAATCTGATTAGTATAAAAATAAGTATTAAATAATTAATTTATCAGAAAAAGGACATATGGATAATGAAAATAGTACTCTATATAATAAAAGAGTAAATAGAGAATACTAATAGGTCTGTTCATTATTTGTTAACTTTTTTGAGAAAAATAGAAAGAGGTAAGATAATGAAAATATTAAAAATATTACTTATTTTTATTCCTATAAGTATAGTGCTTCATTTTATGAAAGCTAATGAAACTATTTTATTTATATGTTCAGCATTAGGAATAGTTCCATTAGCAGGACTTATGGGAGAAGCTACAGAGGGAATATCTTTTTATACAGGATCAAAGATTGGAGGATTTTTAAATGCAACCTTTGGAAATGCAACAGAACTTATAATTTCTTTTTTTGCTCTTAAAAATGGATTGTTTGAAGTTGTGAAATCATCTATTGCTGGATCTGTAATAGGGAACATATTATTAGTTTTAGGAGCTAGTATGTTATTTGGTGGAATAAAGTATAAAAATCAAAAATTCAATAAAAAAGTTATAGAAGTGAGTTCTAGTATGCTATTATTTGCAGTAATTGGGCTTGCAATTCCAGCAATATTTACAAACACAATAGAAAAAAGTCTTATAAATACTAGATATGAAGGCCTTAGTATTTTTGTGGCAATAGTAATGTTTGTAATATACATATTAAGTTTAGTTTTTTCATTTGGAACACATAAAGATATATATGCTGTAGAAGCAGTTGAGAAAGAAGAGAAAAAGGAGTGCCAAAAGGAAGAGTGCGCTCATTGGAGTATGAAAAAATCTATTTTAGTGTTGGTCGTTGTAACAGTGTTACTAGCAATACAGGCAGAATTTTTAGCTTCATCAGTAGGACCAATGAGTGAGAAAATAGGGCTAAGCGAATTTTTTGTAGGAATAATAATAATTCCCATTATAGGAAATGCAGCAGAAAATACTACGGCAGTATCGATGGCTATGAAGAATAAAATGGATGTGGCTGTAGAGATAGCATTAGGAGCTAGTTTACAGATAATATTATTTGTTGCACCTATTTTGATTTTTTTAAGTTTATTGTTTTCACCTATGAGTATAGTATTCAATGGATTTGAATTAGTAGCACTTATAGTATCTGTACTTATAGCAAATAGAGTGGCAAGTGATGGTGAATCTAACTGGCTAGAAGGAGTACAACTGTTAGCAGTATATTTAGTTATAGCTGCATCATTTTTTATGATGTAATTTAAATATTGAAATCTGCTATACTTAGAAGAATAAAGTATTAAAGATAAGGAAGTGTACAGATTTGAAAAAGTTATATTATGAAGATAACTACATAAAAGAATTTATAGCGGAAGTAGTTTCTATAGAAGAAAAGAATGGGAAATATTATATAGTATTAGATGAAACAGCATTTTTCCCAGGAGGTGGTGGGCAACCTTCAGATGTAGGAACAATAGAAGACAGTAAAGTAGAAGAGGTTTATGAAGAAGAAGGGATTATCTATCATATAGTAGATAAAAATGTAATAAAAAAACATAGAGTTAAGTGTAAGATAAATTGGGAACATAGATTTGATTATATGCAGCAACATCTAGCACAACATTTATTATCAGGATGTTTCTTTAAGTTATTTAATAAAAATACTGCAGGAATACATTTAGGAAAGGAAATTAGTACTATAGATATAGTAGGAAAACTTACAGAAGAAGAGATAAGAAAAGCAGAAGAATGGGCAAATATTAATATAAGCAAAAATCTTAAAGTGGAATTTTTATATCCAGATAAAAAAGATTTGAAGAAAATGGGGTTAAGAAGAGATTTACCTAAAACGAATGAAAAAATAAGAGTAGTTAAAATTGAAGATTTAGATATTAATGCATGTTGTGGAGTACATCCATCAAATACGATAGAACTACAATGCATAAAATTAAAAAGATTTGAAGGTCATAAAGGAAATACAAGAATAGAATATTTAGCTGGAAATAGGGCGATAAAAGATTATTTGAATAAAGATATATTTGCAAAAAAAGTGTGTAGTTACTTAAGTTGTAGTGAAGAGGAAGTAATTAAAGGAATTGAAAAATTAAAAGAAGATATTAAGAATTTAAATAAAGAAAATAAAAATCTTTTAGAAGAAAACAACAATTATAGAGTAAAAGAAATAGTTGAAGAATGTCATAGCATTAAAGATATTAAAGTTTTTAAAAAAATATATATAAATGAAGATGTTAAAAAAATAAGTAAGCTTATTGAAAAAATATCATCATTAGAAAAAACAGTATCATTAGTAGCGGTATCAAATGGAGAAAGAGTGAATATGATATTTGCATCATCTAAAGATAATGATATAGATATGGGAGCCTTACTTAAAGATTCAATAACTCTTATTGATGGAAGAGGCGGCGGAAGTAAGTTTTTAGCACAAGGTGGAGGAAAAGATAATAATAATATTCAAAATGCATTAGATTATGCAGAAAGAAAGTTAAAAGAATCTATATAAAAAGAAGGAGCTCTAAAACAGCTCCTTTTTAAATGTCTTTAATCTCTATCATTTTTCTATTTTTAAAATATACAGGTGTTAGCGATAGTTCTTTACAAAGGGCTAAAGCAATATTAAAGTTAGTAGAAATAGCATCTTTAGTATGAGCATCAGATCCTAAAGTTACATATTTACCACCACATTCTGCATAAAATTTATAAATTTCAAAAGTGGAAGGATAAACTTCTTTTAAGTTTAATCTTCTTGTATTTATTTCAAGGGCTTGATTTCTTTTAATTAAAATTGAAAAGATTTTTTTTAGATATTTTCCATGTTCTATAATAGAAAAATTATTATCACTAAAATTACAATATCTACAAGGGTAATCTATATGACCTAAAGAATCGAAGTTAGAAAACTCTTGAATATATTTTATAGCTTCTTCAAAGTATGTGTTAAAATATTCATCTCTAGATAGTCCTTTAGTTGAATAAGTTAAATAGATATCCTCATCTTTTACTGAATGAACAGAACCAATTATAAAATCAAATGGGTAATTAGAACTGATTTTTTGGTTTTCTAATAAAATACTAGAGCTTAAACCGATTTCTACACCAAGTAAAAGAGAATCATTTCGATAAGGTGAATATAGGGTGAAAAATTTATCTAAATCTACTCTAAATTCATTTTTTTTATAATAATTTAAATCAAGATGATCAGTTAAAATAACGCCTATATTAAGAGCATCTTTTGTTTGAATGATAGAAGAAATTTTCATTTCGCTATCAGAAGAAAGTTCAGTATGCATGTGAGTATCAAAAATCATAAGTTGTCTCCTTCAAATAAAAATTGTTTTTTATATTATAGCATAGTATTATATGAATATAATTATATAAGTAGATAGTTTAAAAGATACTGGAGGAACATTATGAAAGAACTTTTTAAGGTTAAAGATTTAAAATTTTATGAAGAGGATTTTATAGATGATATAGAAGAATATGAAGATATTATTGCTATAATCCAAGATTTTCAAGAAGGATTAGATTATGAAAAAATAGAAACAGCAGATGATAATGAATGTTGTAATAAGAGTAGAGGTAATTATTATATTCAAATTCATGGGTATATAAATGGAGAAGATGAATTTATAACAAATGAAGAAAAAGAAAAATATAAGAATGTTTTAGCAAATGATAAATTAGATTTATTTGTAATTAGAGTATTTAAATGTGTAGATTGTGGTAAATGGTTAATAGATATATTAGAGTAAATTAAAAAAGAATATATAAGTATTAGATAGGGATTGTTTTTAACAATCCCTTAATTTTTTATCTTTTTTAACTAGAGAAAGATACACATAAGTGAATGAAATTAAAAATAAAAAATAACTTTACAGAAAAATATAGTATGAGTATAATTATTAAAAAAATATTAATAATATTGATTTTTTGGAAACTATTGAAGTATTATAGATGTAGAGGTTGTGTGTAAAAATGAAAAAAGATGTAAAAAAGGGGAATTTTAAAAGGAAAACTATAGAAAAAACAAAAAAACTTAACTTGAAGAAAATTAATGGTTTAGCTTTTTGGCAAAAAAATAAGAAAATTATAATACCTACTGCATTAGTTTTATGTTTAATTTTAGGATATTTAATAGGAATGCCTAAAGATAATAAAAATGAAGTTATAAATAAATTGAAAGTAGGATTAGAAAATAGTAATATAAAAACTTTAAATAGTATTATTAAAGTAAATGGAAAAGAAGCTAGAGGAAATGAATTAGAACCATTAACTAAATATTTTAGTGGTAGAAGTGATAAAGTTTTAGAGTTTGTAAATTTAGTAGAGAATAATGGAGCAACTAAGATAATGGAAATCAGAAGTGAAAAAAATATTTTTGGAAAAAGATATTACATTGATTTGAAAACTTTTGATTTATTAGTTAATGCAAATTTAAAAGATGTACAAATAACCTTAAATAATAAAAAAATTGAAGCAGGAAAAACGATAGAGAATATAATTCCAGGTCAATATAACTTAGAAGCTTCTGTAAATAGTAAGTATGGAATTATAAAAGAAACAGGAGAAATAATTGTTTTAAATAACACTAATATAAATTTAGATTTAAAGGGAGAAAAAGTAACTGTAAATTCAGAGTTTGAAGATGCAGAAGTACTAGTAAATGGAGTTTCATCTAAAAAGAAAGTAAAAGACTTTAAGGATATAGGACCAATGCCTATGGATGGAAGTATAAGCTTAAGTTTAGAAAAGGAATTTCCATGGGGAAAGATACAGGGAGAGAAAGTTATAGTAAAAGATTCATCTATTATAAATTTAAAGATTAATATGGCTAACGATAAATTATGGACAGAAGTTGATTCATCATTAAATAATTTTTATGAGAGTGTTTTTAATGCTTTGAATAATGAAAATGGAGAAGAAATTAAGGAGTCAACTGAAGAAGCAAAAAATAAGATATATTCAATCTTAGAGAAAAAGTATTTATTTTTAAAAAATACTTATAAATTAGAGTCGTTAACAATAGATAAAGAAAAAAGTAATTTTAGTTATAAAGATGGAAAATATATAGGAACTGTAGTTTGTGATGTAGATTATACAATAAGTAAAGATATATTTGGCATAATAGGGGTTTCGAATGACAAAGAAAATAAAAAGTTTTTTACTAATGTAGTTTACCAAAATGGAAAGTGGATAGTTAATAATGTAGAGAACTTTTCATTATAAGAAAATCATAGGGGGAAGTATAAAATGATAAAAAAGAAAATAGGAGCATTAATATTAGCGGGGTGTCTCGCCACACCATTTTTAGGGGAAGTAGTTGCATTTGCAGATACAAATAAAGAAAATCAGATAGAACAAAATAAAAATAAAATAAATGAGCTAGAAAAAGATAAGGAAAAAATAGACGGAGAGAAAGAACAAGAGTTAGAAAAGCTTTCAGAAATAATGAAAGAAATTGAAAGTAAAACTAAGAATTTAGATAAATATCAAAGTGAAGTAGATAAATATCAAAAAGAGATTGATAAAATAAATGGTGAAATTTCAGCACTAGAAAACAAGATAACTGATCTTGGGAATAAAATAGCTCAAACAGAAGAAAAAATAACTAATAATGAAGAAGAAAAAAAAGTAAGAGAAGAAATTTTAGGACAGAGGTTAAGTAACTATTATAAAATAGATATGAATGCGCAGTTCTTACATATGTTGTTTTCAAGTAATTCTGTAGGAGAATTTTTTTCTACATTATTTAATATTGAAAAAATTATAAAAACAGATCAGACATTAATTACAGAAATAAAAGAATTAACTGTACAATTAGGAGAAGAAAAAAAATCTTTAGAAGCAAATAGAAAAGAAATTGAAGAAAGTAAAGTTGATGTCGAAAAGAGTAGAGAGGAACAGCAAAGTTTACAAGACAAAGCATTAGTAGAACGAGACAAATGGCAAAAAGAAGTTGGAAATTTAGAAAGTATTGAAAATGAAAAGAGAGAAGTATTATCAAAGTTAGAAAATCAAAAAGATAGTATAGATAGTAAGATTGGAGATTTAATGGACTTTAATGCAGATCTTCAAAAACAAATTGATACTATATTTGATACAAATATAAATAAAAACAGTAATAATTCAAATAACAATAGCAATTCAAGTAGTAATAACAACTCGAGTAATAATGGAAGCACAGGACAGCAGTCATCAGGCGGATATGTAAGACCAAGTTCATATAGCATTTCAAGTCAATATGGACCAAGAGTTCATCCTGTAACAGGAAATCCAAATGGATTCCATACAGGAACAGACTTTGCAGCACCACAAGGAGCAACAACGGTAGCAGCTAAAAGTGGGACAGTTGTTTATTCAGGCTGGATGAGTGGATATGGTAATACAATTGTTATTGATCATGGTAGTGGAGTTCAAACACTTTATGCTCACTCAACTAAATTATTAGTTTCTAATGGACAACAAGTATCTACGGGACAAGCAATAGCATTAGTAGGTTCAACAGGAATGAGTACAGGTCCTCATCTTCATTTTGAAGTAAGAATAAATGGAAGACATACGAATCCAATGAATTATATAAGCTAAAATATAGAAAATTAAATAATAAAAATAAAGAGAGAAACTGGAGAATAGAAACCAGTTTCTTCTTTATAATATCTAAAAATATAACTATGGTAAATTAAATTACTTGAATTATAAGTAAAAAATGTGGTAATTTTAATTTGCAAATAAATAAATGCAAAAATAAATTCAAATTATAAATAATACTATTGACTAAAGTTGTTTTTAGAAATTATACTTAATTACTAAGATGTTATAAAATATGGTAAACTAAAGGAGAAATGAAATTATGATACATTTAGATAAAAAGACACTTTTAAAAGATTCAGAAGAATACGAAGCTTATACAGAAAATGAAGCTAAGTTAACAGATAAAGAAAAAAGAGAATTGGGGATAGAGGTATGTTCAGGATGTTGTAAAAATAAATAGAGAAAATTATAGGAGGAATAAGTTTGGGTAAGCCGAGTATATTTAGTAAAGATTATGAAAAAAAGATGAAACGTAGAAGATTAAAGATAATAGGCATAATTTGTGCAATATTAATTATTTTTCTAGGAATATTTTATCAAGTTAAGCTAAAAGACATGGATTTTAACCAAATAGTATATAATCTTCAAGCTTGGGTTAATAGTGGAAATACAACAGGAGGAAATGAAACCAAATCAGAACCTGAAACAAATAATCAGGAAGTAGAGAAAGAAAAACCTGCTGAAAAGGTAAGTGAGAGTAAGGAAGAGAAAGTTTCATTTAATCTATTAAATAATGAAAAAGTAGATTTTCAAGTAAATGACGATAATGGAAATAAAAATTTTAAATCTATAATAGGTGATACTTATCAATATGATGTTTCACCAAATGGAAAGGAAGCTGTTATAGTTGATAAAAATCAAAATATGTTTCTATTAAATGTAGATGGAAATGTAAAAAATATAACTAAAGAGCAGTATGTTTCTAAAAGAGGAGAAAAATATCCAAAGGATGTCATGATACAAAAGGAAAAAGATACAGGAAAAGATTATATTTGGGGAATGAATCCAAAATTTATAGATGATAATACTATAGTTTATAAAAGTAATTTACCGTATTTTGGAACAGCAGCACAAAATCAATATTTATGGATATTAAATTTAAATACAAATACTTCATTTGCAGTTTTTAAATCAGCTTCACCGAATGTGGAGATTTTGGAAATAAATAAAGAAAAAAATGGAATAAATGTAAAAGTTGGAAATGAAGAATATATTCTTAATAATGAGGGAATGCTTTCTAAAGAATAAATAAGATTTAAAGTAAGAATTAAAGTTTGATAACAAGCATTAAACTATGGTATAATAGCCTAGTTAATAAATGTGAAAAAGAACTATTTTAGGAGGAATAATGAAATGGAAGCTAAAATGGAAAAAATAGAAGCTAACGTTGTAAAATTTGAAGTGAGAGTAGAGGCAGAAAAATTTACTGCTGCTTTAAATAAAGCATTCAACAAAAACAAAAATAAATTTAACATACCAGGATTTAGAAAAGGAAAAGTTTCACTAGCTATGGTTAAAAAATTCTACGGATTAGAAGTTTTATTTGATGACGCTGTAAATGTTGTAATCAATGAAACATATCCAACTGTACTAGATGAAAATAACATAAGACCTGTAGATTTCCCATCAATCGATGTATTAGAAGTTGGTGAAGGAAAAGATTTAGTATATACTGCTACTGTAACTGTATATCCAGAAATTACTTTAGGAGAATACAAAGGGTTAGATGTTAAAAAACCTTCATATGAAGTATCAGAAGAAGAAATAGATAATCAAATTAAAGCTATGCAAGAAAAAAGTGCTAGAGTTGTAGAAAAAACTGAAGGAACTGTAGTAACTGGTGATGTAGCTGTAATCGACTTTAAAGGATTTATCGGAGATGAAGCTTTTGAAGGTGGAGAAGGAACAGATTATCCATTAGAAATAGGTTCAGGTTCATTCATAGGGAACTTTGAAGAACAATTAGTTGGAATGGCAAAAGGTGATAGCAAAGATGTAGTTGTTACTTTCCCAGAAAACTATGGAAAAGAAGATTTAAATGGAAAAGAAGCTAAATTTGAAGTAACTGTTAAAGAAATTAAAGTTAAAGAATTACCAGAAGTAGATGATGAGTTTGCTTCAGAAGTATCAGAATTTGATAGCTTAGAAGCTTTAAAAGCTGATATGAGAGAAAAATTAGCTACAGCTAATGAAGAAAAAGCAAACAGAGAATTCGAAGATGCTTTAGTTTCAGCTGTTATAGAAAACTCAACAATGGAAATTCCATCAGTAATGGTTGAAAAAGAAATTGATTCAATGGTAGCAGATTTAGAAAATAGATTAAAATATCAAGGATTAACTCTTGAACAATATATGGAATTCACTGGAAATGATGAAGCTAAAATGAGATCATACATGAAAGAAAATGCTGAAAAGAAAGTTAAAGGTGAATTAGTAATAAATGCTATTGCTAAAGCAGAAGACCTTAAAATTTCTGATGAAGAAGTTAATGAAAAAGCTTTAGAATTAGCAAAAATGTATACTGGTGAAGATAAAGCTGAAGAGATGGCTAAAATGTTAGCTACAACTCAAAGAGCTATGATAGAAAAAGAAATGATAGTTGTAAAAGCTATAAAATTATTAGAAGACAACTGTAAATAATAATAAAAAATAAAATATGTAACAGAATTAATTGCCAGAGAATGATATTTTCTGGCAATTATTTAAAATAAAATTAGCAAAATAAAAGACTATAGATTAAGATATAGCAAATTTGTTAATAATAATAAAAGTTACATTTTAAGGAGGGGAAAACGTATGAGTTTAGTGCCAATGGTCGTAGAACAAACAAATAGAGGCGAAAGAAGCTATGATATTTTTTCAAGATTATTAAAAGATAGAATAATAATGATAAATGGAGAAATAAATGATATTACTTCAAATTTAGTAGTTGCACAATTACTATTTTTAGAAAGTGAAGATCCAGATAAGGATATATATATATATATAAATAGTCCAGGAGGTTCAATAACTTCAGGGATGGCTATATATGATACAATGAATTATATAAAATCAGATGTATCTACTATATGTATAGGAATGGCAGCATCAATGGGAGCATTCTTGCTTTCAGCAGGTCAAAAGGGAAAAAGATTTGCACTTCCAAATGCAGAAATAATGATACACCAGCCTTTAGGAGGATTCCAAGGGCAGGCAACTGATATAGATATTCATGCTAAAAGAATAATAAGAATAAAAGAAAAATTAAATAAAATTTTAAGCGAAAATACAGGGAAACCTTTAGAACAAATAAATGTCGATGTTGAAAGAGACTATTTCTTAGAAGCTGATGAAGCAATGGAATATGGTCTAATAGACAAAGTAATTCAAAAAAACGAAATTGAAAAATAGTATGCTTTAGTGAGGTGGAAATATGGCTAAGTATGAAGATAAAAAACAGCTAAAGTGTTCTTTTTGTGGTAAAAGTCAAGAGCAAGTTAAGAGGCTAATAGCTGGACCAGGAGTATATATTTGTGATGAATGTATAGATTTATGTTCAGAGATAATAAAAGAAGAAATTATTGAAGATAAGCCAGAAGTTGTATTAGATAAGTTACCAAAACCAGCAGAAATCAAAAACCATTTAGATGATTATGTTGTGGGACAAAATACAGCTAAAAAATCCTTATCTGTAGCAGTTTATAATCACTATAAAAGAATAAATTCAAAGCAAGGAATTGAAGGAGAAGTAGAACTTCAAAAAAGTAACGTTTTACTACTAGGACCAACAGGTTCAGGAAAAACTCTTTTAGCTCAAACATTAGCAAAAATACTTAATGTACCTTTTGCAATGGCAGATGCTACAACATTAACAGAAGCTGGATATGTTGGAGAAGATGTAGAGAATATTCTTTTAAAACTTATACAAAATGCTGATTATGATATAGAAAAAGCAGAGAGAGGAATTATCTACATAGATGAGATTGATAAAATTACAAGAAAATCAGAAAATCCATCTATAACTAGAGATGTTTCAGGTGAAGGAGTTCAACAAGCATTATTAAAAATACTTGAAGGAACAGTAGCATCTGTACCACCACAAGGTGGAAGAAAACATCCACATCAAGAACTTCTTCAAATTAATACTACAAATATATTATTTATTTGTGGTGGAGCTTTCGATGGAATTGATAAGATTATCGAAAAAAGAACAGAAAAAAGTGGAATTGGATTTGGAGCTAGTGTTCAATCTAAAAAAGAAAAAGACTTAGGTGTTTTACTACAAGATATAATGCCTGGAGATCTTTTAAAATTTGGATTAATTCCAGAGTTTGTAGGAAGACTTCCTATAATAGTAACTCTTGAAAATTTAGATGAAGAAGCTTTAGTTAAGATTCTATCAGAACCAAAAAATGCTTTAGTAAAACAATACAAAAAGCTATTTGAATTAGATAATGTAAACTTAACTTTTAGAGAAGATTCTTTAAGAGCTATAGCAGAAGAAGCTATTAAGAGAAAAACAGGAGCTAGAGGATTAAGAGCTATCATTGAAGAAGTAATGATGGATATTATGTTTAATGCACCTTCTGATGAGTCTATTACAGAAGTTATCATAAATGATAAATGTATAACTAGTAAGATGGAACCAGAAATAGTTAGAGATAATAATAATCTTTTAGAAACTGCTAAAATAGAAGAATAATAGTAAGCCTATCTTTGAAAAAAAAGATAGGCTTTTTGCTTAAAAAGAACTAATACTATAAACGTTGAAAAATACTATACTTATGATATACTAAGTTAGTATAGTATAAAATATAGAATGGAGGAAGGATAAAATGGAGAATAATAAAGTGCTTCCTTTAATTCCTCTTAGAGGATTAACTATTTTTCCTAATATGGTTATTCATTTTGAGGTTGGTAGAGAAAAATCAAAAGAAGCTGTCGAGATAGCTATGAAGAATGATGGAGAAATTTTCTTAGCACCTCAAAAAAATATAGAAACTGATGAACCAAAAAGAAGTGATATAAGCAAAATAGGAACAGTAGCTAGTATAAAGCAAATCGTAAAATTACCAAATGATATTTTTAAGGTTCTTGTTGAAGGAAAAGAAAAAGGGAAAATATCAAAATTTAAAAATAAGAAAAATTATTTAGAAGTTGAAATAGAGCGAATTAAAGATGAAGAATCAGATGATGTTGAAATTGATGCAATTTTAAGAAACTTAAAGAAATCATTTTTAACATATATGAATACTATAGGTGATAATAATCCTGATATGGTAAAAGGAATAGAGTTAGATAACAATCCAGCGAGACTTACTGATATTATTTCAGGAATTGCTGTAAGTAAAGAAGAAGATAGAGTTAAACTTCTTCAAACTTTAGATCTTAAAAAGAGAATGAATCTTTTATCAGTATTATTAGAAGAAGAAATTGCAATTTTAAAAGTACAAAAAAAGATTGCACAAAAGGTAAAAAGTAAAATTGATAAAAGTCAAAAAGAATACTTTTTAAGAGAACAGATTAAAGCTATACAAGAAGAGCTTGGAGATGACGAAGAAGAAGAGCACATAAAGCTTGAGCAAGAAATTAATTCTAGAGAATTACCTGCTGAAGTAAAAGAAAAAGCGTTACAAGAAGTAAAAAGATTAAAAACATTAGGTGCAAGTAGCTCGGAAAGTAATGTAATTACAACATATATAGAATGGCTTTTAAATATTCCTTGGGAAGAAAAGACTGAAGAAAGTATAGATATACCAAAATCAGAGGAAATAATAAATAGAGATCATTTTGGATTAGAGGATGTAAAAGATAGAATAATTGAGTTCTTAGCTGTTAAAAAGATTAGTGGAGACATGAAAGGACCAATTCTTTGTTTAGTAGGACCTCCAGGAGTAGGAAAAACATCCATAGTTAAATCAATTGCAGAATCAATGAATAGAAACTATTCAAGAATAGCACTAGGTGGAATGAGAGATGAATCTGAAATCAGAGGACACAGAAAAACTTATGTAGGAGCAATGCCAGGAAGAATAGCATATGCTTTGAAGAGTGCAAAATCTATGAATCCTGTAATTCTTTTAGATGAAATAGATAAAATAAGTTCAAGCTATAAAGGAGAGCCTTCAGATGCACTTTTAGAAGTTCTAGACTCAGAGCAAAATAATACATTTAGAGATAATTATTTAGAAGTTCCAATGGACTTATCTAAAGTATTATTTGTGGCAACAGCAAATAGTTTAGATACAATTCCAAGACCTCTTTTAGATAGAATGGAAATAATAGAAGTGTCAGGTTATACTTATGAAGAGAAGTTTAATATTGCAAAAAAATATTTACTTCCTAAAAATTTAAAAGATCATAATGTTGATTCAAAAACTATAAAAATATCAGATAAAGCATTAAGATTACTTATAGATGGATATACTAGAGAATCTGGTGTTAGAGGATTAAATAGAGTTATTGGGTCGTTAGTTAGAAAATCATTAACACAAATGATAAAAGAGGATAAAAAATCTATTTCAATAAGTGATAAAAAGGCTGAGGAATTACTAGGGAAAAGAATTTTCTCACCGGATGAAATGGATAAAGAAAATAAAATTGGTGTAGTAACTGGAATGGCATGGACGGCTTATGGTGGTGATACATTACCAGTAGAAGCAATGGTGATGGATGGAACAGGAAAACTTCAACTAACAGGAAAGCTTGGAGAAGTTATGCAAGAATCTGCAAAAGCTGCATTTACATATGTTAGAGCTAATGCGAAAGAATATGGAATAAATGGAGATTTTTATAAGAATAAAGATATTCATATTCATGTTCCAGAAGGTGCAGTTCCAAAAGATGGACCATCAGCAGGAGTAACTATGATAACGGCTTTAATATCAGCATTGTCTAAGAAGAAAGTAAGACATAATGTCGCAATGACTGGTGAAATAACCTTAACAGGAAGAGTACTTCCAATTGGAGGATTAAAAGAAAAAGCCTTAGCTGCATCAAGGTTTGGAATAGATACTATAATAATTCCTAAAGATAATGAGAAAGATATAGAAAAGATACCTCTTTCAATTAGAGAAAAATTAAAAATAGTAACTGCAAACCATATTGATACAGTATTAAAAAATGCAATAATTGGAGTGAATAAATAATGAGAATAAAACAATCTGAATTTATAATATCAGCTGTTAAGAAACCACAATATCCAATAGATGAAAGAGTAGAAATTGCTTTTGTTGGACGTTCTAATGTTGGTAAAAGTTCAATAATAAATGCCCTTACTAATAGAAAAAAATTAGCAAAAGTAAGTCAAACGCCTGGTAAAACTAAACTTATAAATTTCTTTTTAATAAATAATGATTTTTATCTTGTTGATTTACCTGGATATGGATATGCAAAAGTATCTAAGGCAGAAAAAGAAAGTTGGGGACAGACGATTGAAGACTATTTAGCTGGAAGAGAAGAGCTAAAGAGGGTTGTTCTTTTAGTTGATTCAAGACATAAGCCAACAGGAGATGATATAATGATGCATGAATGGATATTGCATTATGGATATGATGTTGTTGTTGTAGCTACAAAGAGTGATAAACTTTCTAATAATGAACTTAGAAAAAGTGAAAAGATTATAAGAGAAACTTTAAAGTTAGAAAAAGAAGATAAATTATACTTTTTCTCATCATTAAATAAAAAAGGAAAAGAAGTACTTATAGACAATCTTTTCCTAGAATATGCAACGGACTTAGATTAATAGAAAAGAAAGACTGAAAAATAAAAATTTTTTCAGTCTTTTTTTTATTTTTGTGTCAAAAATTAATATAGGTCATACAATATAGTATAAACAAAGAAAAACAAGAAAATAAAAAAATAAAGGAGGAATTTGTTTATGGAAATTAATGATATCTTAAATGGATTTGATGGATCAAGCTGTGATGATAATAAATCTTCATCATGTGGAAGCAAACATCATCATAACAATTGTAACAATAATAATGGAATTTGGTTAATTCTAATATTATTACTAGCTTGTGGAAATAACAGAGGTGGATGTGGAAATAATAATTGTGGAAGTTGCTGTAATTGTTGTTGCTGTGATCCTCCAAAGTTTAAGAAAACAACTCAAACATTTTATACACCAGTAGATCCTTGTATGATGAATAACTACGGTGGAAATAGTTGTGGTGGAAATGGAATGTGGTTAATTCTAATATTATTATTAGCTTGTGGTGGAAATGGATTTGGAAACTGTGGTTCAAGCTGTTAATAAAAATATAAACTATTTAATTTAAAAATAAAGGAGGAAATTAGTATGTCAAAAAGTAGAAAAAGCTGCGGATGCGGATGTGGATGTAATAGTACAGTTGTAATGCCATATAATGGATATGGAAACGGATGTGGAAATGGAGAAAATGGAATGTTATGGATTATAATTCTATTAGCTTTCTGTGGTGGTGGAAATGGATTTGGAAACTGTGGAAATGGATGCGACGATGGTTGTGGCGATAATAATGGTATGTGGTTAATTCTAATATTATTATTAGCTTGTGGCGGATGTGGAAATGGATTTGGTGGAAATGGATTCATGATCTAATCTTAGTTTAGGTAAGCTAAATTAATCTAAACAAATTAATCAATTTTATAAAAATTGGTAGTTGTTGGAGGGCTATTTATAGCCCTCCAAAAAAATGCGCAAAAATAATAGCAAAAAACAATTTGGTACATATAATATAAAGAATAAATATAAATGGGAGAGGTTTATGGGAAGTAAGAAGAAACACAGAAATAGAAATGATGAAATGTTTTACAATGAGAATATGAATAATAATCCATTCGGAATAGATCCCAATGCACTCATGTCTATGCTTGGTAATATTGATCAAAATAAATTAAATAATATTATGAGTAGTTTAAATCAAAATGGCATAAATATGGATAATTTGAACTTTGATAGTAACAATAATGATGGAAATAGAAATAACAATTTTTCTGAAAATAATGAGTTTGATGAAAATAACAATCAAATGAATAATAATCAAATGAATAATATGTTTAATGGGATGGGGAATATAAATCCATTAGTATTATTGAATAATTTAATGAATCAGCAACAAGGTAATAATGTAGAAGAAAATAATATGAATGAAAAAAGCTTTAAAGATATGGATAATAAAATTAAAAATAATACTAATGAGGAAAATAATACTAGAAAAAGAAGAGATATAAATCCTGATGATCCAAACATAGAAATGCTGTTAGCTCTTAAAAAAATCGTAAATGATGAAGAGAGATCAAATTTTATAGATAAGACGATTTACTTATATTTAAATGGGGCATATGAAGGTGTGAAAAAAAATGAATAAAAAAATTTTTTTGGTTAATAATAATAATGTAAAAGAGATATATCTTTTATAACTATACTATTAAGTATAGTTAACCCCCCCATCCCCCTTTTAGGCCGCAAATGCGGCCTTTTTATTTTTGAGAGAAAAATCTCATTTCAGAGATTTTAAGTGTATTATAGTAATCTTTTATTAATTTTACCTCTACATCAAATGGAGAGATTGAACTGTCTTTTTTATTTTGTTTTGTAAAAGAAAGAATATAAGTGCATTCTATTATATTTCCTTTATCGTCTAAAGTTGAATCAAAAAAGAAACTATCTTTAAATATATATTTAAAGGTATCCTTATCCAACTTCCAAAGTTGAGATAAATCATTAGAAGCGATGTTATCTGTAAAGACTTCAGGGTGACTATCTATTTCTACTTCAAGATTAATGTAATCAATTAATGAAATTATAGCGTCAAGCCCAGGAACTATAGTATTATGTCTAGTTGAATCAATAATCTCATTGTTAATTAGCATATGAGATTTAAGATTTTCTTTTTTCTCAGAATAATTTAAAGTTATAAACTGTGGAGTTTTAACCATATTAGAATCAATAACACCACAAATATTATTGTTATCACTTAAAGTAAGTTTGAATTTTTGATCATAAGAAAAAACATAGTTTATTGTTGAGTTATTTTTAATTCCTTGTACAAGAATTTCAGGTTTATTATCTCTAGAAATATTTATAAATCTAATTTTAAATATATTTCCTTTATCAGAAGAACACATTTCTTCATCAGGTAATAATGAACTTAGTAAAATAGTTGAATCTGTAGTAGTGATTTTTATATCGTATAGATTATCTTTATTCAAAATCTCTATAGTTTCCTTTTCTCCATCACCAGTAATATCAATTAAATGTTTTTTATTTAAATCTACATTTGTATAAATTAGACTATTTTCTTTTTCTTTATAAAAAAACAAAATAAGTAGAGTAAAAGAGAAAATTAATACTAATAATATAATTAGAGATTTTAGATTTTTAAATTTAGAAAATATCATTTATATCCCTCCTCAATTAAGTATATGTAGGTGAATAAAATAAATGATTATCTAGTTAGGAGAAAAATAAAATGTACAGATTAAAAATTAAATTTAATTACATATGTTTAATTATGGTATTTATTTGTGTAGTAGTCAGTTGTGGTAAAAAGGAGAATTCAGGAAAAGAAATTGAGGTATATTTTAATGAAAAAACTGTACAAAAAATAGATGTTATAAAGCGAGTTGTAAAAACCTATGAGGATGTATCTGGCAAAAAAATAAAATTAATTGGGGTTTCTGATGAAAATGAAATAAAGAAGAATATAAAGGAAAAGTCAGAAGCAAAATTAGTTGTTTTAGATGGGTATTCATTTTATGATTTTATAGAAAATGATTTACTAAGGGATTTAACATATCTATATAAAGAAAAGCGAACAAGAGAGAAATTTTCTATAATAACTAATGTGTATCCTAGACAAAATGGACGATATTGGGGAATATCATTAATGCCTTTTTCTTTAGATTTAATTTTAAATGTAGATTATTTAGAAAAACTTGGAGTAAGAATTGAGAAAGATAATATGGCTGAAGCAATAATGCAATTAAAGGAAAAGGGTATAAAGATAGCTACATGGATTGAAAGTGAATATTCAAAAGAATTATTGCTAAGTGCATTAGTAGCAAATGATACTGTAATTTATGATCTGAGTGAAAGAGAGATTACAGGAGCTATAGAAAAGAAAATTACAAGTATTAAAGATGGGCAAAGAATATTTGATGAGATGCATAAGTACTATCAAATGGGAAGCTTTAGAGAAGAAAATTTTGTTGAAGGCGATGAAAATATTTTAAAGCAATTTAATGAGGGGAAAATTCCAGCAATATTAACAACTACACTAGCAGCAAATAAGCTAAGTTCAGAAATAAAAACAACATTAATAAATAGATTACCAATAGAAAATAAATATATAAATGCACCTGTTGGAATAGATATAATATTTACATCTACAATAGGAACAAATACTGGGAAGGTAGATGATTTTTTAAGGTTTTTAGTGCAACGTGGAATAGAAAGCTTGAATGATTATAATGGTGTAACAGGTAATAAATATATAGATAGTGGAAGAGTAGGAATACAAGGGAAAATGGCTAGTTCAATAAATGCTGCAGATCAAATAAATAAATTATATTTTAATATAATTTCAAATAAAAATATTTGGATTATAAATGAGGAACTTGTGAATATTATGAATGGTCATTATGACGGACATGAATGGGAAAGAGTATTAAAAAAAGCAACGCTTACATAGCGTTGCTTTTAATTTCTGCAGTCTTTACATACACCATAGAAATATAATTGATTTGAAAGAACTTCATAATCAGATAATTGTTTTGCCTGATCATTTATATTCTTGAAAGCTTCATTTGATAAATCTTCAACTTTACCACATTTTATACATTGAATATGAGGATGAGTATCACATTTACCATCGTATCTAAAGTTTCCTTCACCAACATTTATTTCTTTAACTAATCCAACTTCGGCTAAAGTTTTTAATGCTTTATATACTGTAGCTAAACTCATAGTTGGATATTCAGGTTGTATTGCCTTATAAATAACTTCTGCAGAAGGATGCTCACAAGTACTCATCAAATACTTATATACAGCAAGTCTTTGAGGAGTAAGTTTTAATTTTTTCTCTTTAAAAATTGTTGAGATGTTTTCCATATCTTTTCGCTCCTTATCTAATATGATATAATTATATAGTCTTTTTAAAGAAAAATCAATAGTTATTTACTAATTATGATGTTTAATTAATAAAAGTTATTAGATAAAAGTACAATAAATTCCTTTTAAAGTGGGAAATTATAAAAAATAAAATTAAATATTGATATTGCAAGATAAATATGTTAAAATATAAACAAAGTTGTTAAAAAAATAACAATTCCATGTTTATTTATTTTTAGTTTATTTTTAGGTTGAGAACAGTTTACTGTTCTTTTTTTTTTGAAATATATGTGAAGAATTAATTAAAAGGAAACAAATTGGAAAAAGTTAGTTGAAACAAAATTGTTAAAATGGTAAAATCAAAGTGTAGCAAACAGGATAAACTAGGAGGAAAATAACATGGCAAAGTATAAAGTTGGAGATAAATTAATAATAGTGAATGATCCTACTAAGGAAAAAGAAAGATTAAAAGATCTTACAAAATTAGATTTAGAGGATGATTTCGCTCAAATTTCTTGGGGTATAAGAATAGTTAAAGTTGAGTATGATAAACCAAATGTAACTTTAACTTATAGAAATATAAAGGGTGAGTTAAATAAAGTTTTTGCTGAATGCAAAGATATTGAAAACTTTGATCAAGAGAAAGTTTTAGAAAAAGCTTTATTAAAAGCATTCCAAAATGAAATTATTGATATTTCAGTAGGGAAAAATACAGGACTTTTTAAATAATAGAACAGATTACCGTATGCAAAATAGCATACGGTAATTCTTTTATTATTCAAATTTTATAAGGGGAGGAATAAAATGGATAATTTTTTAGCAAGACAAGGAATATATGATAAAGAAAAAAAAGTAATAGGATATGAACTACTTTATAGAACATCAAATAATAATAAATATGACTATACTATAGAAGCTTGTAAAGCTACTATGCAAACTATAAAAATATTTAAGGCAATGGGAAGTAAAAAACTTACTGAAGATAAAAGAGCATTTATAAATTTCCCAGAAGGTTCAATTATTGCTAAAGAATATGAAGGCTTAAAAAGGGAAGCAGTTGTAATTGAGATATTAGAAGATGTAAGGCCGACAGATAAAGTTTTGAGTAGATTAGGGGAATTAAAAAAAGAAGGATATATTTTAGCATTAGATGATGTTAGCCATGAGATTGAATATGAGAAATTCTTGAATTTTATAGATATCTATAAAATTGACTTTATAAAGACATCTAAAGAAGAAAGAATGGAGATATTAGGAAAAATAAAGATGATAAATGGGAAGGCGAAGTTTTTAGCAGAGAAAATTGAAAATATTGAAGAATATAATGAAGGAATTGAAGAAGGATATGAATATTTTCAGGGGTATTATTTAAGCAAACCATTTATAATAAGTTAAAATAATTGAAAATATATAAAAAAATAAATAAATTTTGGAAAAAAGGGTTTATTTTCAAAATTTATTATTGTATAATGATGGTAAATAAATGGATTCGTTTACAAGGTGGGGGAAGAGATATGAGAAATTGTCCGTTTTGGTCTAATATAGAAACAAATGAGAAATGTTTTGAAGAATGTGTTATGCACAAAAAAATAAATCTTGGGGAAGAATGTGTATTTGTAGATTACTTAGATAATAATGAAGGGTTGACACATTTATCTTTAGAAAGATTATTAGAGCAAGTAGCAATAGAAGTAGAATAAAGAGGGGGCATTATACTAATGGTATAGTGCTTTTTTTTATGTGTAAAAATATATTTTATTTTAGATGACAAATGAAGAGTATTGTAGATTTTTATAATAATTATTAAAATAGAGTAGTTATTTATAAAGAAGTATGTCTATAATTATTAATGAGAAGGTGATAAATTGAACTTAGATAGTAATCAAGAGTTAGCTGTGAAAGGAATGGAAAAAAATATATTGGTAGTTGCAGCACCGGGATCAGGTAAAACTACTGTTATCATAAATAAAATAAATTTTTTAACTGAACAGTTAAAAGTGCTAAATAAAAATATTATTGTTATAACTTTTACAAAAGCAGCAGCTTTAAATATGAAAAAAAGATATATAAATAGATTTAAAACAAAGGGAGCACCTTTTTTTGGAACTTTTCATGGGCTGTTTTATAAAATGCTTTTAAGAGAGGGTGTTAAAATAAATATAGTTGAAGAATATAAAACAAATAGAATTATACAAGCTATTTTAAAGAAATATTCTGATGAAGTAAATGATGATAAGATAAAAGAAATAAAAAATAATATTTCCATATTTAAAACGAGTAGAGAAGATATAAATAGTTTTAATCCTTCAGTAACTAAGAATATATTTATAGAATGTTTAGAGGCATACGAGATATTTAAAAAGGAAAATAATTTATTAGATTTTGATGATTTAGCAATAAAAGCATTAGAACTATTAGAGAATAATAGGGAGCTTTTAAGTGGATATAGAGGATTGTTTAAATATATATTAGTAGATGAGTTTCAAGATTGTGATAAATTACAAATTGAATTTTTAAAACTTATGAATGAGGGAGAAGAAAATAAACTATTCACTGTAGGAGATGAAGATCAGTGTATTTATTCATTTAGAGGATCAAAGCCAGAATATATGGTTATATTTGATAGGATTTTTAAGGGTGGAAAGAAATATTTTTTGGAAACTAATTATAGAAGCAATAAAAATATTGTTCATGGAGCTAGAGAATTAATATCTCATAACAAGAGTAGAAATATAAAGAATATGAATTCATTTAAAGAAAAAGATGGAGAAATTCAGTGCCTATTTCCAGCAGATGAAAAGGAACAAGGAGATATTGTAGTAAGAAAAATAAAGGAAAATGTTTGGAATAAAGATTATAGGTTTGATCAAAATATAATTCTTTATAGAACTAATGCAGAAGTCATGAGTTTTATTGATGCATTAACGAGAAGTCGTATTCCTTTTAATATATTAGATAAAGAATTTAATTTTTATGATCACTTTATTTGTAAAGATATTATAGCTTATTTAACATTAGCATTAGATATAAGAAGTAAGGAAAATTTTCTTAGAGTGATAAATAAACCATTTAGATATGTGAGTAAGGCTAATATAGAATATATAAAAAATTATAAAGGTGATTTAAATCCCTTTGATGCATTGATAAATAAAACAGATATACATGCATTTCAAAAAAGCAAGTTAGAAGATTTAAAAAAAGATATAAATTATCTTTCAAAAATTTCACTAGGAAGTGCAATTCAATTTATTATAAGTGATTTGGATTATATAGACTATTTACAGGAATATGCTAAAAAGTTTGGGCAGAGTATAGATGATTTAGAAGAGATATTAGAAGAACTTAAAATACTAGCAAGTGATTTTAATAATATTTTAGGATTTTTTAGTCATATAGAAGAAGTAAAGGAAGAAATAAAAAATTCTAAAGATGATAAAGATGAAGATAGAGTACTTTTAAGTACTATACATAGAGTAAAGGGAATGGAATTTGAAAATGTGTTTTTAGTAAATTGTATAGAAGAATCAATGCCACATAGTTCTGCAAAGGAAGAAGGGATAGAGGAAGAAAGAAGAATATTCTATGTTGGAATGACAAGAGCTATAGAAAATTTAACTATTTTATCACCTAGAACTAGAGGTGGGAAAATGAGAGAAACTTCAAGATTTTTAAAAGAAACAAATTTTCAAATAAAAGAAATGGAGAATAAAGGTTTTAAAGTAGGAGCGAGAGTTATTCATAAAGGAAGAGGAGAAAAAGGGATAATAAGAAAGTTAGATGGGGATAGAATAACAATTCTTCTTATGGATAGCGGAGAAAAAACCTTTAAATTAAGTATTCTTCTAGAGAAAAATTTATTAAGCTTAGAAAATTAGAAAATATTAAGAAAAGAAGCGAACTAAGTTTGGTTGAAGAGGAAAAGAATATAATATATAATTTTAGTAAGACTTATATTCAAAAATGAATATAAGTCTTATTTTATAATTAATGAAATATAAGGAGAGTTAAAATGATAGATTTTTTTAAAGAAGCAAATAAATTTAAAGAAGAACTTATAGATATAAGAAGAGATTTTCATATGCATCCAGAATTAGGATTTGAAGTATTCAGAACTTTAGGGAAAATAAAGGAGTTTTTAGATAGGGAAGGAATTGAATATAAAGAATGTGGGATAAGTGGACTTTGTGGAATAATAAAAGGCGAGTTAGATGATAATGGTAAGGTAATAGGAATAAGGGCGGATATGGATGCATTACCAATAGAAGAAAAAAAGGTATGTGAATATTCTTCTAAAGAAAAAGGGAAAATGCATGCTTGTGGACATGATGCACATGCAACTATTCTTTTAGGGGTAGCTAAAGTTTTAAATAAAAACAAAGATAAATTTGGTGGTACTATAAAGTTAATTTTTGAACCAGCAGAGGAAACAACAGGTGGAGCTCCACACATGATAAAAGATGGAATATTAGAAAATCCAAGGGTAGACAAAGTAATTGGACTTCATGTAGAAGAAAAATTAGAAGTAGGAAAAATAATGATAAAAAATGGTATGGTAAATGCAGCATCAAATCCATATAAAATAAAAGTAAAAGGACATGGAGGACATGGGGCAAGACCGAGTACTACAGTAGATCCTATAGTAATTGGAGCAAATATAGTTACAACATTACAAACTATAGTTAGTAGAGAAATATCAGCTTTAAATCCTTGTGTTATAACAGTTGGAAGTTTTCATGCTGGAACTGCACAAAATATAATTCCAGAAGAGGCACAAATTGAAGGCATTATAAGAACAACTACACCTGAAGATAGAAAGTTTGTAACAGAAAGAGTTGTAGAAGTTGCAGAAGGAATTGCTAAAACAGGGAGAGGAGAAGCTGCAGTTTTAATAGAAGAGAGTTATCCTTGTCTTATAAATGAAGATTCATGTGTTTCATTAATAAGAAATGCAAGTAGTGAAATAATTGGCGAAAATAATGTTTTAGAACAACCTAATCCAAGTATGGGAGTAGAGAGTTTTGCATATTTTGCAATGGAGAGAGATTCAGCATTCTACTTCTTAGGAACAGGTAGTAAAAAGAATGATAGTTTTAGACCAGCACATAGTGGCATGTTTGACATAGATGAAGATGCGCTTCCAATTGGAGTAGCTATTCAAAGCAAAGCGGCATTTAACTATTTGACAAGAGCGTAAATAAAGATTAATCTATTTAAATGAAGAAATTTCACGAAAGAAGTAAAAATAGGAGTTGATTAAAAAGGTGAGAATCGAAATAGGATCAAATGAAGCAGGACAAAGATTAGATAAATTTTTAAGAAAATTATTAAAAGATGTACCATTAAGTGCTATCTTTAAGGCACTTAGAAAAGGGGATATTAGAGTAAACGGAAAAAAGCAAAAAGAGAAATACGCATTAGAACTTAATGATGTAGTAGAAATAAAATACATACAAAGTAAAAAAGCAACAGAAACTAAAGAAAACTTCATAAAGGTAGATCCAAAAAGTATGAAAATATCTTATGAAGATGAAAATATGGTAATTGTAGAAAAATGGCCTGGAGTGCTAGTTCATCCAGATAGCAATAAAAAAATACCAACTCTTACTGATTATGTACTATCTTACTTAAATGAAAAGGGAGCTTATCTTCCAGAAAAGGAGATAACATTTACACCAGCTCCATGTAATAGACTTGATAGAAACACATCAGGAATGGTTATATTCGGAAAAAACTTTGAAGGTTTAAAAGAATTAAATGAAATAATAAGAGAAGGTAAAGTGAAAAAATACTATAATACTATAGTAAAAGGAAAAATAAAAGATGGTCTTTATAAAGGATATATATTAAAAAATGAAGAAGTAAATATATCTAAAATATTTGATAAAAAAGTGCCAGATTCAAAAGAAATAAGTATGGAAGTAAAAACAGTTCAAACAAATGGAGCTTTTTCATTCCTAGAAATAGATTTAATAACAGGAAGAAGTCATCAAATAAGAGCTCATTTATCTCATTTAGGATGTCCAATAATAGGAGATGAAAAATATGGAGATAAAAAATTAAATTCCTTTTTTAGAAGTAAATTTGGTTTAGAATTTCAATTCCTTTATGCATATAAATTAAATTTCAAGAAAATTGATGGAAAGTTAGATTATTTAACAGATAAAATTGTAGTAGAAACATTACCACCAATCTTCAAGAAAATTAAAAAGGATGTATTTAAGTTTAATATTTAGCTAGGAGTATAGAAATGAAAGAACAATCATCTGTTACAAAGGGGTTTATGATTCTCTCTATAGCGGGAATAGTATCTAAGATACTATCAGCATTTTATGTTCCTTTCTTAACAGCAATAATTGGAAAAGAAGGACTTGGAATATACAATAAAGGATACGATGTATTCATGTTTGTATATGCTGTAACTACTATGGGATGTCAACCGGCAGTTGCGAAAGTTATATCAGAATTAAGAGCAACAGGTCATGAAAGAGATGCAGAAAAAGCATTGAAGATTTCGAGGAAGACATTTGGATTATATGGAGGAATAGGGTCAATTCTTTTAATGGTATTAGCATATCCATTAGCAAAATATACAAGCAATGGACCAGCCGTTTTTGCAATATTATTTTTAGCACCAAGTGTATTCTTTACTGCAGTATTAGCAGCTTATAGAGGATATTTTCAAGGAAGAAATATGATGCATGGCATAGCCATATCACAAGTGCTAGAACAGATATTAAACGTAGTCTTAAGTTTAGGATGCGCTTATTTATTTATGAAATTATTTTCAGGGAAATGGCAAGTATCATTAGGTGCTGCTGGAGGAACCATAGGAACATCTGTGGGAGCTTTAATAGCAGTAATATACCTTTTAAATATATATAGAAAGAAAAAGCTAAAGAAAACAAAAGAAATAACTGAAATTGGGTTAAAAAGTATTTCGGAAAGTGCAATTAAAAGAAAAATATTTGCATATGCATTACCAATTACATTAATAGCAGGAATTCAAAACTTTGGTGGAATGATAGATATGTTTAATGTAAATGATAGGCTCTTACATGCAGGATTTAATATTGCACAGGCAAATACACTGTATGGACTTTTTGGAATGTATAGGACACTGTTAGGATTACCTTTAATAGTTATAACAGCTTTAACCACAATTATATTGCCAAGTATAGCTAAGAATTATGCATTGAAAAATAGAAAAGCTATCATAAGACAAATTAATTTTGGATTTAAGATAACATTTGCAATAACAATTCCAGCAGCTGTAGGATTAAGTTTTCTAAGTAATGAAATATATATGATATTATATAGATCAGATGTAGGTGCAGAGTTAATGATTGTAGGTTCATTTATACTTATATTTATGTCACTTGCACAAGTACAATCATCTATATTACAAGGGATGAGTAAGTTTAGACCTTTAATAATAGCATTTGCAATAGGTGTTGTTTTTAAAGTTTTAGGAAATTATATTTTTGTAGGAATTCCAAGTATTAATATATTTGGAGTATTAATAGGAAATTTCTTTTATTTTGCAGTACCAAGTTTAATATGTTATCAAACTATAAGAAGTACTGTGAAATATAAAATTCCAATTTTAAAACCATGCTTAAAACCTATAATAGGAGCAATTGGAATGGGGATATTCTTATACGTTGGAAGAATACCATTTGCAAGTATAGCTCATGGGATGAGTTCAAGATGGTTAATTTGGACATTTACATTAATATATACCGTTATACTAATAGGAATTGGATCTTTAATATATGGGATAATTATGATTTTTATAGGCGGTTTAAGAAAATCGGATATAGAATCTATATCACCTAGACTATATAGAAAGATTCCAGGAGTTTTAAGAAGTAAGATGAGATAGAAGAAGTCACAAAAGTGACTTCTTTTTTTGTAGGAAAATATATAAATTTATCTTTTTTAAAAGTCTTTAGAAAATGGATTTCTAATAAAGTTTTAGAAAGTGAAAATTTTTCTAGATAGTTTAAAGGTTTTAGATTTATTATTTTAACAGTTAGAAAAATATGTGGTTAAGAATAATAATTGAAGTAAAATTTGCCTTTAAATAAAAAAAATGTATAAAATAAAGGGTTTTTACGTTAAATGAAAAAGTAACTTCCATTTTTATGTAATCAATTGGTATTGCAAGGATAAGTTCAGTTTTTTTTATAAAAAAAGTAATAAAATAATTAAAAATAGGCTATTATTTTAATAAGATTATTAAGATTTAGAGGTTTTTAGATATGCTTAATAAGCCTACGAAATTTTTTTGAAAAACTAAATTCCGTTTGCTTCCTTTTTTGCAAAAGTAAATTCCGGTGATATTTACTTTAATTTTGATAATTTATTTTTTTAAAAGTGATGGCTTTAGATAAACTTCATCTGCTGGAATATGTTTTAGAGAGAGCTTATCTAGCAGAGATTTATCTAATGTTAACTGGGCTAGTTTAAATGGTGTGTTTCCATTCAAACTAGCCCTTGCTACGCTGTTAATATTATTCATCATAAACGTAATATCTTCTTGTGATAGCTCTTCAAATGACACACCTTTAGGTAACAGATATCTTATGAATTCATGATTTTTTTCAACGTACGGTTTCTGATAAGAAGCCATAGGATTACAATAAAATATCTTTGTTCGTTGATTGCCTGTATCATCAAACTCTAAAGATTTAGGAAATTTAAATTCTGATCCATTATCGGTTAGAATTACTGGAAGGCTATTAGTAAACACTTCTTTACCTAAAAGTAAATATAGGGTATCAATAGCTTCTTTAACACACTTTTGACTACAATGATTAATGAGAAAAGCTAGCATTAGTGAGCAATTCCTAAAGATGAAAGTTAAAAGGACTTTTCCACTTCGTGTGCCGTAAACTGTATCCATCTCGACTACTGGTATATTCGGATTGTCTTCAATAAATTTAGTGAAATCTTCAAATGTTCTTCCAATTCTATAGCCTGGATTTTTTATTATTGTAGATATTTTTTTCTTTCTAGGTTTATACTTTACTTTTCTAGGTAAATCAATATTTCTAGCGGTAAAGACATTCTTATGAAAATAATTATAAAGTGTCCTTTCAGAACAAGTAATTTCTTCTTTATGATGTATAGAAATATGGTATAATGACTGTCCTTTTAAAACAAGTGGAGATATTAATTCATCCATCTTCTTTATTTGATTATGAGTAACATTTATGCCTTCTCTTGATGATTTTAGAGTATCAAGATACTTTTCATTTGCAAGCTTAGCCTTATAATAACGTTTCTCTTCGTTACACGTAGTAACGGTATCACAAGCATTACAAACATATGGATAACGATTAAGGTGAGTGCATTTCTTAGTTGTATATTCATTACATTTTCTATAACAATTTATAAAAATACATTTTTTACAAAGTTTATTACAGGCATCTTTACATAAATGCTTTTTAGAGCATTCTTTTCGGTTTTTGCATGGAAGTAAATCTTTTTCCTTTTTTACACTTTCTTTAATAAACTTATTTCTTTTAATTTCTTTAGAAATTGTAGTAGGATCTTTTTTTAGAGTTTTAGCAATTTCTTTTAAAGCATAATTTTGATCTAAACTATATTCTATTAAAATTCGATCCTCCATCGTAAGATGTTTTCCCTTTTTTACATTTAAATTTGACATAACTATTCCTCCAATATATTAAAAATAAATATTATTGATAATTATGTCCTATACTTTGCAAAAGTAAGTTCCGCTTAATAAAAAAAACGGAAGTTACTATTTCAATTTACATAAAGGGTTTTTAGCAGATTGACAAGAATATAAATAAAGACTAATCTATAAAAATAAGGAAAATTATGAAAATTATACAGGGACTTAATATAAAAAATAGAAGTTTTGTTAAGTTTAATAGTTATTTTAGGAGTAAATTATGAAAGAAGGATCATCAGTTACGAAAGGGTTTATGATACTTTCTATAGCAGGAATAGTGTCAAAATTATTATCAGCATTATATGTACCATTGCTTACACGAATTATTGGCGATGTAGGAATGGGGATATATGGTAAGGGATATGATGTATTTATGTTCGTATATGCAGTAACTACAATGGGATGTCAGCCAGCGGTAGCAAAAGTAATTTCAGAGTTAAAAGCTTTAGGAAATGAAGATGATGCAGAAAGAACATTGAAAATATCAAAGAGAATATTTGGAGTGGCAGGAGGAATAGGAAGTATATTACTTATGATATTAGCTTATCCAATAGCTAAACGAATAAATATAGAATCAGCAACATTTGCAATAATGTTTCTTGGACCAAGTGTGTTTTTAACAGCTATTTTGGCAGCATATAGAGGATATTTTCAAGGAAAAAATATGATGCATGGAATTGCAATATCTCAAGTTGTAGAACAGATTTTAAATGTATTAGTAAGTCTTCTTTGTGCATATTTATTTATGAATATCAGTTTACCTTTAGGTGCAGCAGGTGGAACGATAGGAACTACAGTTGGTGCAGTAGTAGCAGTAATATATTTAATTTATCTATATGAGAAAAAAATTAAAAGAAAGAAAAGAAAAATAAGAAAAGAAGTGGTAGCTGAAGGAAAAGGAAGAAGAATAAGTAATGAAGGAATAAAAAGAAAAATATATGCATATGCATTACCTATAACTCTTATAGCAGGAATTCAAAATTTTGGTGGAATGGTGGACATGTTTAATGTTAATAGTAGACTTTTGCATGCAGGATTTAGTTTAGATAATGCAAATGCTTTATATGGATTATTTATTCAATATAGAACTTTGCTTGGACTACCATTGATAATAATAACATCACTTACAGTAATAATATTACCTAATATAGCTAAGGAGTTTGCACTTAAGAATAGAAAAGCTATAATAAAACAAATTAATTTTGGGTTTAAGTTAACATTTATGATAACTATACCTGCAGCTGTAGGTATGAGTTTTCTAAGCAGTGAAATATATAGATTACTTTTTGGAACGGTAAAGGGCTCATATATTATGATGATGGGTTCATTTATTCTTATTTTTATGTCACTAGCACAAGTACAATCATCTATATTACAGGGAATGAGTAAGTTTAGACCATTAATTATGGCATTTACAATAGGGGTTATATTTAAAGTTTTAGGGAACTATATTTTTGTTGGAATTCCTAAAATAAATATTATAGGAGTTTTAATTGGAAACTTTTTTTATTTTGCAATACCAACAGCTATATGTTATAAAATCATAAGAAGAACTGTGAGGTATAAAATACCGATATTAAAACCGTGTATAAAGCCAATAATTGGAGCTATAGGAATGGGGATATTCTTATATTTTGGAAGAATACCACTTGTAAGTTTATCTAACGGTATAAGCTCAAAATGGCTTGTATGGGGATTTATTTTAATATATACAATTATATTGGTTATAATTGGATCTGTAATATATGGAGTTATTATGATTTTTATAGGAGGTATAAGAAAAGCTGATATAGAAGCTATCTCTCCTAAAATTTATAGAAAGATTCCAGGAAGTTTAAAAAGAAAAATACGATAGAATATTTAAAGAGAAAGAAAGCATTGCAGTGAAAATTTTAGTGCAAACTAAAATATATTGACTGCAATGCTTTTTTTATAAAATTAATTTGTTCCTAATTTGGAGGACAAAGCAAATGTAGCAAAAATTAAAAAGACTAAAGAAAGTGTTTTAATAGTTGTAAGTGGCAATAAAAAATAACGAATTAAAAGATTAAATAATAAGTAAATTAAAATTGCTACAAGAATGAATATTATTATATTAATAACTGAAAGATTTAAGTTTAAACATCTATTTATTTCATAAAGATTTAAAAGCAAGCAAAGAGCTGAACTAAAAAATAAAGTAATACTAAATCCATAAATATTTATAGATGGAATAGATGTAAAAATAAATAAAGAAATCAATTCAAAAACTGCTATAACAATTGAGTTTCTTAAAATTATGCCTTGCTTACTAAGACCGTTTAAAATTCCAAACATAGTAGTGGAACAAAAGAAAAGTGGAGCTGATAAAGAAGCCATTTTAATAAAATTGCCTAAATCATCTCTAGCATAAAAAATTTCTCCAAGTTTTCCGGGAACTAAATTACATATAACAGTAGTAGCAAGTCCAAGAATAAAAGCAAGCTTTAAGACTTTACGAATTCTAACTATAGCATCGTAGCTACGTCCTTGATTTAAAGTTTGAGATAAATCAGGAATTATTAATGTATTTATAGTTCCGACAACAATTAATGGAATACCTATAAGCGTCATTGCCATACCAGTATATTTACCAATAAGAGCTAAAGCTTGGTTATAATCAAATCCTGCATGAATTAATCGCTGTGGAACAATCCAAGTTGACACAGTAGAAAAAATTCCATTTAAAAATCCATTTAGACACAGAGGAAATGAAATTATAAGTACGTTAAATAGAAGCTGAAGTCTTCCCTCAGTTTTTACCTTAGGTCGATAAGGGATATTCTTAGTGCATTTTTTATAATATAAATATAAAAAGATTAGACTCTGTAATTCACCAATAGCTAATGATACATAAGCAAGAGTAACTAATAAAGTTAAGTTATTTGTTTTAAAAGTATATAGAAGTAAAAATATAGTTACAAGTCTCATAGCTTTTTCAAATATATCTATTAGTGCTGGAACTTTTATTTGCGAAGTTCCTAAAAAATAACCTTTTAAAATATTTGAAAGAGAAATGAATATCATAGCAGGGCAAGCGACCCTAATAGCGTTTATGGTTCTGATATCATGTATTCCGAATTTAGCTATTATAGGGGCAAAGAAAAATACAAAAAGACCAATGCAGATGGCCCAAATAATATTAAAAATTGAAACAGTCTTTATAGTTTTATTTAAATTTCCATATTCATTTGAGTAATGATAAACTGCAGAAATTTTTGAAATTGCTGCTACAATTCCAGAGGTCATAAGACATATAAATAAATGATATACAGGCATAACAAGATTATATAATCCCATACCTTCTGCTCCTAATATTTTTGATAGGTATATAGAAAAAATAAATCCTAAAATTCCTGTTGCTATATTAGAAGATGTAAGTAAGAAAGAATTTTTAAAAAAATTATCCTTTTCCAAAATAAAATCACCCCTTTTAATCACTGTAAATAATATTCAAAAAAAATAAGAAATATACTGTAAAATAAAACTTTATTTTAAATAATTAGAATTAAGTATATTTAGGAATATTTAAGGTAGAGGGTTAAATATAAATTAAAGAGGAATGGTAAGGGGGGAATTAATGAAGAAATTTTTGAAATATTCTTTAGCAAGTGTACTTATAGTAGCCTTTGCTTTAGGAATTTATATTTATACTAGTGGATATAGAATAGAAGTACAGGAAAAAGGAATAAAGAGTGATATATTTTTAAAGGGATTTGAAAATGCAGTTGCTTTAGAAACTGATAATGAAGGGAATTATTTTATATGTTATGAGAATGAAATAATAAAAATAAATAAAGAAAATATGACAGAAAAAATATATACTAATAACGGATTACAAATTGAAGATGTAGTTTATTTAGAAAATAATTTATTTTTATTATCAAAAGAAGACCTATTAAAAATAAATTTGAAGGATGGAAGTATTGATAGAATTATAAAAGATATTCCATTTGGAAATGAAAGAATTAAGAGAAAGCTTTTAGCCAATGAAAATAAAATATATTTATCAATAGGTTCATTCACTAATACAGGAATTATGGAAAAAAGTGACCAATTTACAAAGAAATTATGGGATAAAAGTCCTATAGATTTAGAATTAACAGGAGAAAATTATGGAGATGGAAATACTGGTGCATTTAAAAAGTATGGTGAAAAAAGTTTAGAGGATGAAAAAATTAAAGGTGAAAGTTTAGGAAATAGTGCTGTTTATGAAATAGATACAGAAAAGAAAGAAGGGATATTATATGCAAGTGGAATAAAAAATGTACTTGCATGGGATGTGAATAGCTTAAATGAAATAGTTGGAGTTATAGAAGGATTAGAACCAAATGGAACTAGAGGCGTATTAAGAGATACAGATCATATTTATAAAATAACGAAGGGTACATGGTATGGCTGGCCAGATTATAGTGGAGGAGATAAAATAAGTTCTCCTAAATTTTCAGATAGTGAAGGAATCAAACAAATAATAAAAAAACCTTTAGAAGAAGTTGTAAAAGGACCATACTATGAACATAATAATTTGAGTTCTATAGATTGTTTAGCTATAGATAAAAAAGGAGTTATTTTAGAAGAAGATACTATATTATTTTTTGATAGTAAAGAAAATAAGGTGTTTTCTTTAGATAGTAAAAAGAAAGTAAGTGAGTTTTTAAAGCTAGATAAAAATAGTGAGATAAAAGATATAATATTTTTAGATACAGAATGTCTTTTGTTAGATAGTCAATCAGGGTATATTTATAAATTAGAAAAAGATAGACTGAATTTTATTGGGAATATTCCTAAGAGTATAATTATAATTTTAGTTGTGACGGGATTAGCTATTTTATTGATTAGTGTAAAAAAGATTTTAAATAAAAAAGAAAATAAATAGATATTTAAAAATAAAGCTATTTTAGAGATAGTTTTATTTTTTTTTGTTATGAAATAAGATAGAAGATAATCTCTTTTAAAATATGTAAAAAAATGGTAGTATTATTTGGAGAGGTGATTAGTTATGAAAAAAACTTTAATGGTAAATTTAAGTGGATTTAAGATTGAGGGAGATATAATAGACTTTTCATTAGAAGAATTTTCACTTTTAGATTGTAATTCTAATGAAGAACAGAATGAGAAATGTAGTGAAATAGCGTTAACGAATGAAGAGGAGTTGTATGATTCAGGAATAATATTTTTTAATCTTAATAAAATATGGAATCCTATTAAGAGAGAAGATATTTTAAATGATATGATGGGGAAAATAAAAAAAGATGGATATATATATATATGGGATTTAAATAAAAGTTTTGGAGAAGTTGTGGATGTGGAACTAAAGGTATTATGTCCAGATGGAAAGTTTAAAAATGTGAACTTGAAGACAAATAATATATTTTCATCCTTAAGTATAGAAGAAATAGAAAAAAGCCTTGAAAAAAACTGTATAATAGAGGAGACTAAGGTTTGGGAAGATATGTTTTATATAAAGGCCCAAAAAAATAACTAAAGAGAGGAATTTTTTATGAAAATATTATTTACAGCAGTTAACTCAAAATTTATTCACAGTAATTTAGCAGTGAGATATTTAAAAGCATTCACAAAAGATATGGATTATGAGGGAAAGATAAGAGAGTTTTCAATAAATGATAGAGAAGAAAAAATACTAGAAGAAATTATAAAAGAAAGACCTAATGTAGTAGCATTTTCTACATATATATGGAATGTTGAAATGATTGGAAGACTTGCAGAACTTATAAAGACTGTAGATTCTAATATAGAGATTTTATATGGAGGTCCAGAAGTTTCATATGACAGTACAGTATTTTTAAAAGAACATATTGGAGAATATGTAATAGTTGGTGAAGGTGAAAAAACTTTAAGGGAGTTTATAGAATATAAACTAGGAAAGACATCGCTAGAATCTATAAGAGGTCTTGTATATAGAGAAGATGAGGAAATAAAGTTTAATGGAAACAGACCACTTATGTCATTAGAAGAGGTTGTTTTCCCATATGAAGAAAATGAAGATTTAAGTAATAAAATTGTTTATTATGAGGCTTCAAGAGGATGTCCTTTTAATTGTAAGTATTGCCTTTCATCAACAGTTCATGGAGTAAGATTTCAAAATATAGATAGAGTTTTAAAGGAACTTAAATATTTTGTTGATAAAAAAGTTAGATTAGTCAAGTTTGTTGATAGAACATTTAACTGTAATCATAAGTTTGCTATGCAAATTTGGGATTTCTTAATAAAGCAAGATACAGAAACAGGCTTTCATTTTGAAATATCAGCAGATATATTAAAGAAAGAAGAGATAGAACTTTTAAGAAATGCACCTGAGAATAGATTCCAATTTGAAGTAGGAGTTCAAACAACAAATGATGAAGTGCTTCATAATATAAATCGATTTGTTAATTTTAGTGATATAAAAGAAAAGGTTGTAGAATTATTATCTTTAAGAAATATAAAACAACATTTAGATCTTATAGCAGGACTTCCAGGTGAAGATTTTCAATCTTTTAAAAATTCATTTAATGATGTGCATTCAATTAGACCAGAGGAGATTCAGTTAGGGTTTTTAAAATTGCTTAAAGGTTCTTCTATGAGAGAAGAAAGTGAAAAATGGGAAATGAAATTTTCAAAATATCCACCTTATGAGATTTTAAGTACAAAAAATATAGATTATTTTAGTCTTTTAGAACTTAAAAAAGTAGAACATATGGTAGATAAATATTATAATAGTGGAAAATTTAATTTAACTTTAGAATATTTTTATCCAAAATATAAAACGCCATTTGAATTTTTCTATGATTTAGGCAAATTTTATGAAAGTAAAGGGTATTTTGATAGAAGCATAGGGAATAATGAATACTATAAACTATTTTTAGAGTTTACAGAAGAAAAGTTAAATGAAGATTCTTCAATACTTAAAGAAATAATAAGATATGAATATCTGCTTAATAATAAGAAGAGAGGTATTCCAGAATTCTTAAAGGGAGATATAAGTAAAGAGGAAGAAAAAGAAATAAAAGAAGGATTAAAAGATGAATATTCATTCAAGGAATATTTTGTAGAAAAGTTCATAATTGATATAGAATATTATTTAAAAACAGGAGAAATTTTGAAGAAAAATAGGATTGCGTTGCTAAATAATAATAAAAAGTTTATATTTTTGTAATTTAATTATAAAATCACCATTGAAAAATGGTGATTTTATCCTATATTAATAAAAAGTTATAAAAATTAAGAATTTTATTGAAATTATTCGTAAAAAGTGTATAATATAATTAAAAAGTAATTAATACTATATAAAGCATTAATTCATATATGTTTAATTACTAGTAAAGGTGGTGATATTTTGGCATTAGAGGCAATTAAAGAGGTTAAGAAAGCAGAAGAGAAAGCAGATGGGTTACTTAAAGAAGCAAATTTAAATGCTAAAGAAACTCTGCAAGGAGCTGAAAAAGAAGCTTTAGATGAATACAACAAGGTGTTGAGAGAAGCTAAAGAAGAATGTGATAGGATTATGGAAGATGCAATCTCGAAAGGGAATAAAGAAGCAGAGCCAATCATAATTAAAGGTGAGGCAGAGGCAAAAGAAATTTTAAATGTATCCGGAAATAAAAAAGAGGATGCGATTAAATTAGTGATTGAGAGGATAGTGAAGACAAATGGCAATAGTTAAGATGAATAAATTCACTTTACTAACCTTTAAATCCAAAAAAGATTCACTACTAGAAAAACTTCAAAATTTTTCAGAAGTAGAATTTATAGATTTACAAAATGAAGACTACTTAGAATTAAATGAAGAGTTGAAAGAGCTTTCTAAGGATACTGTGGATGAAGAGTTTAGTAATTGTGAAGAAAAATTATCCAAAGCAAAGTTTGCTCTTGACTTCTTAAGAGGTTATGTACCTGCAAAATCAGGATTAAAAGCAATGAGAGAAGGAAAAAAATCTATAAGTGTAGAAGAACTTCAAAAAGCTGTGGAAACTAGCAATTGGGAAAAAGTTCGTGATAAGCTTAAAGATAGAGAAATTAAACTTCTAGAACTAGATAATGAAATAACAAGGCTAGAAACTGAAATAGATATGTTAAAGCCATGGGAAAAGTTCGATGCATCTTTTACTCAAGTAAAAGAATTGAAAACACCAGCTTTTATAGGCAGTGTATCTAAAAATTATAAAGAAGTCTTAATAAAAGAATTATCAAATTGCTACCTTGAAATAATAGGAGAAGATAATCAAGATATTTTCTTTTTTACTCTAACTAATAGTGAAGATAAAGAAAAAATAGATGAAATATTAAGAGGATTTGGGCTTAGTAATTTTAAAATGGATATTGATGAAGTTCCAATAAATAAAATTCATACAAATCTAGATAGAATTGAAAAAATAAAATCAGAAAAGTTTTTTATAAAAGAAGAATTAGCAGCACTAGAAGCTGAAGCTAATGTATTAGAGTTAGTATATGAATACTATCATAATATTCAAACTAGAAAACTTGCTAAAAATAACTTTTTAAAAACAAATAATACAGTAGTAATTCAAGGATGGACACCTGTTGAAAAAAATAATGAATTAGATAAGATAGCAACAGAAGTTCTTGGTGAAAATTATTACTTAACTTATGAAGGTGTAAAAGAAGAAGAAATACCTAATGTGCCAATAAAACTAAAAAATAACTCAGTAAATAAATCATTTGAAAACATTACAGAAATGTATAGTTTACCAAGATACAATGATATAGATCCAACACCACTTTTAGCACCATTTTTCTTATTATTCTTTGGAATGATGGTAGCAGATATTGGATACGGGTTAGTAGTACTTATAGGTTCAATAATAGCATTAAAGTGCTTTAAATTAGGAGAAACACAAAAGCAATTTGCAAAATTCTTTTTCTGGTTAAGTTTCCCAACAATTGCATTTGGAGCAATATATGGGGCATTCTTTGGAGATTTAATTCCGTTACCAGCACTTATAAATACGAAGACAGATGTTACAACTATATTAGTTATGTCAATAGTATTTGGGGTAATTCAAATATTCTTTGGATTAGGAATTAAAGCTTATGTGTTAATAAGAGCAGGAAAACCATTTGATGCATTTTGTGATGTAGGATCATGGGTTATTACTCTTGTATCAATAGGAGTTTTCGCTTTTGGAAAAATGACAGGACATGAGATGGTTGGTACTATCGGAATGTGGTGTATGATAATTGGTATGGTACTTATAGTACTTACTCAAGGAAGACATATGAAATCTAAAGGTGGGCAGATAGGACAAGGTTTATATGCATTATATGGGATAACAGGATATATTGGAGACTTAGTTTCTTATACAAGACTTATGGCATTAGGTCTAGCTGGAGGTTCAATAGCTGGAGCATTAAATCTTATTATAGGAATGTTCCCAGGAATTGCATTAGTAATTTTTGGACCAATAGTATTTATCTTAGGACACGTATTTAATTTAGGATTATCTTTATTAGGTGCTTATGTTCATACATGTAGACTTGAATATGTAGAATATTTTGGAAAGTTCTATGATGGTGGAGGAAGACCTTTTAAGCCATTCAAAACTTTAGATAAGTTTATAAATATCAAAAAAGAAATTTAGTTTTTATTAATAGGAGGATTTAAAAAATGGAAAATACATGGATTAGCTTTTTTATAGAAAATGGTGGGATTATATTTGCAGCTCTAGGAGTAGCATTAGCAGTAGGATTATCAGGAATAGGTTCAGCTAAAGGGGTTGGACTAGTAGGGGAAGCCGCTTCAGGGCTTATGACAGAAGAACCAGAAAAGTTTGGTAAGGCGTTAGTTCTTCAATTATTACCAGGTACTCAAGGTTTATACGGATTCGTTATTGGGTTATTAGTTTACTTAAAAATCGGAGCAGGTATGGATTTCAAAACAGGATTATTCTTATTCTTCGCTTGTTTACCAATTGCAATTGCTGGTTTATTCTCAGGAATAGCTCAAGGTAAAGTTGCAGCAGCAGGTATCCAAATATTAGCTAAGAAACCAGAGCAAACAACAAAAGGAATTATCTTTGCAGCAATGGTTGAAACTTATGCATTATTAGGATTCGTTGTATCAATATTATTAGTATTCAGCGTTAAATAGTTAGGGATGTGAAAATATGTCAAATGTTAATAATCTAACTTCTAAAATCCTTAAGGATGCGGAAGACAGAAAGAACAGCATATTAGCCGATGCAGAAAAAGAAAAAGACAAAATAATTCTTAAGAAAAGAGAAGAGGCTAATAAGCTAAAAATTTCAATGATAGAAAAAATGAAAATGGAATCTGCAACTAGAAAAGAAAGAATTCTTTCTAGTGCAGAGTTAAAAGTTAGAAATGAAAAATTGCTTTCAAAAGGTAAGGTTATTGACGATGTATTCAATATGAGCATAGATAACTTGTGCCAAATGAAAACTGATGAATTTAAGGCATTCATAAAAAATGCTTTAAAGAAAATGAGTATAGAAGGCGATGAAAAAATAATATTAAATGAAATTGGAAGAAAAGCTATTGATGAAGCTTTTATAAATGAAATAAATAGAGAATATAATGTGAATATTACATTATGTGAAACAATAGGAAACTTCAAAGGTGGATTCATCTTAGAGAAAAATGGAATAGAAATAAATTATACATTTGAATCACTAGTTGGATCGGTAAGAGATGAGATGGAATTTGAAGTAGCAAGTATATTATTTAGTTAAGGAGGATTAATATGGATTCAATGATGTTTACTCAAGTTATACCAAGACTTAGAGTGTTAGAAACAAGACTCCTTGATAAATCGAAGATTGATAGAATGATAGATGGGGATTCAGGAAATGAAGCTTTAAAAGTTCTACAAGAATCAGAATATGGAAATGTAATGACTGGCATTAAAAGAGCCGAGGATTATGAAGAAATTTTAAGTAATGAACTTAAAAGAGTGTATGCACTAGTATATAGTGCATCACCTTCAAAATCATTAATAGATATAATGAGTTTAAAATATGACTATCATAATATAAAAGTTATTTTAAAAGGAATGTTCCTAAAAAAAGATTTTAGTAATATGCTAATACCAGTTGGGAAAATGGAATTATCAAAACTTAAATATATGATAGAAAATAATAGCTTAAGAGATTTACCAAAAAGAATGAAAGAGGGAGTTATAGCTGCAAGCGAAGACTTTGAAGTTAATAAAGATCCTCAAAGAACAGATATTATTTTAGATAAATATATGTTCATAGAACTTAATGATATAAGAAAAGAGTTAAATCACAAATTTATAGATAAATATATAAGAGTATTAATAGATTCTACAAATTTAAAAACTCTTTTAAGAGTTAAGAAACAAAATAAAGGTAGAGATTTCTTAGAAGAAGTTATTATAGAAGGTGGGTCAATAGATAAGGATGTATTAAAGGCACTTCTTACAGATTCAGTTGAAAATATAGCAACTAAGTTAGGGCATACTGATTATGCAGAGATGCTAAGAGAAGGAATTGAAGAATTCACAAAAACAAATTCAGCAAGTCTTTTAGAAAAATTAGTTGATAATTATATAATGAAGCTTATGAAAGAAGCAAAGTTTATACCTTTTGGGCCAGAACCAGTGCTTGCTTATGTCTATGCAAAGGAGACTGAAATAAAGGTTGTTAGAATAATAATGGTTGGAAAGTTAAATAATATTGCAACTGAAGTAATAAGAGAAAGGCTGCGTGATATTTATGTCTAAGAAAATTGGTGTAGTTGGAGATAAAGATTCAGTTTTAGCATTTAAAGCTTTAGGGATAGATGTATTTCCAGTAGTTGAAGCTGAAGAAGCTAGAAAAACTATAGATAAATTAGCAATGACAGATTACGCAATAATTTTTGTAACTGAACAAGTTGCACAGAATATAGAAGAGACTATTGAAAGATACAATAAAGTAACTCTTCCAGCTGTAATATTAATTCCAAGTAATCAAGGATCATTAAATATAGGAATGCAAAGAATTAGCGACAATGTTGAAAAAGCAGTTGGGGTTAATATCTTATAGGAAGGTAGGTCGGTAAGATGAAAATTGGAAAGATAATTAAAGTTTCAGGACCATTAGTAGTTGCTGAAGGTATGGATGAAGCTAATATATATGACGTATGTAAAGTAGGAGAAAAAGGTCTTATCGGTGAAATCATCGAAATGAGAGGAGATAAGGCTTCAATACAGGTTTATGAAGAAACATCAGGAATAGGACCTGGGGATCCAGTTGAAACAACTGGAGAGCCATTAAGTGTTGAGCTTGGACCAGGACTTATTGAATCAATGTTCGATGGAATTCAAAGACCACTAGATGCATTTATGGAGGCTGCACAGTCACCATTCTTAAAAAAAGGTGTATCAGTAAAGTCATTAAGAAGAGATAGATTATGGGATTTCAAACCAACTGTTAAAGAAGGGGATGAAATTGAAGCAGGAGATATAATTGGAACAGTTCAAGAAACTCCAGTTGTAGTTCATAAAGTAATGGTACCATTTGGAATAAAAGGTACAGTTAAAGAAATAAAAGCTGGGAAATTTAATGTTGAAGAAATAGTTTGTGTAGTTTCTACTGAAAAGGGAGACAAAGAACTTTCAATGATGCAAAAATGGCCAGTAAGAAAAGGTAGAGCTTATAAGAGTAAAATGAATCCAGTAGCTCCAATGGTTACAGGACAAAGAGTTATAGATACTTTCTTCCCAGTTGCAAAAGGAGGAGCTGCAGCAGTTCCAGGACCTTTCGGAGCAGGTAAAACAGTAGTACAACACCAAGTTGCTAAATGGGGAGATACTGAAATAGTTGTTTACGTTGGATGTGGAGAGCGTGGAAATGAAATGACAGACGTTCTTAATGAATTCCCAGAATTAAAAGACCCTAAAACAGGGGAAAGCTTAATGAAGAGAACAGTTCTTATTGCTAATACATCTAACATGCCAGTTGCTGCCAGAGAAGCATCAATATATACTGGTATAACGATAGCAGAATATTTTAGAGATATGGGATATTCAGTTTCAATTATGGCTGACTCAACATCAAGATGGGCAGAAGCTTTAAGAGAAATGTCAGGAAGACTTGAAGAAATGCCAGGGGATGAAGGATATCCAGCATACCTAGGTTCAAGACTTGCAGATTATTATGAAAGAGCTGGTAAAGTAGTTTGTCTAGGTAAAGATGGAAGAGAAGGAGCAGTTACAGCAATCGGTGCAGTATCACCTCCAGGAGGAGATATTTCAGAACCAGTAACTCAATCAACTTTAAGAATAGTTAAAGTTTTCTGGGGACTAGATGCTAACTTAGCTTATCAAAGACACTTCCCATCAATAAATTGGTTAAATTCATATTCGTTATATGCAGATAGTATTGACCAATGGATGAATGAAGAAGTTGCAAGTGATTGGTCAGAGCTTAGAACAAAAGCAATGTCATTATTACAAGAAGAATCAAGCTTACAAGAAATCGTAAGACTTGTTGGTATAGATGCACTTTCAGAGGGCGATAGATTAAAACTTGAAGTAGCTAAATCATTAAGAGAAGACTACTTACAACAAAATGCTTTCCATGAAATTGACACATATGCATCATTAAATAAACAACACAAAATGTTAAAGTTAATACTTCAATTCCAAACTGAAGCAGAGAGAGCTTTAAAAGTAGGAGTTTATTTAGATAGAGTTTTAAAAATGGATGAAGTAAGAGATAAGATTGCAAGATCTAAATACGTTGCAGAAGAAAACATTGATCAAATTGATGAAATAGGAACTTTATTAACAACAGAAATGGATAAATTAATCAGCGAGGGAGGGGTTCTAGATGCTTAAAGAATATAGAACAGTAACAGAAGTTGTAGGACCATTAATGGCTGTAGATGGCGTTGAAGGAGTTAAATACGACGAACTAGTTGAAATAGAATTACAAAATGGAGAAATGAGAAGAGGTAAAGTACTAGAAGTTAATGGAACAAAGGCTATGGTACAGATCTTTGAAGGTTCTTCAGGAATTAACTTAAAAGGAACTAAAGCAAAATTCTTAGGAAGACCTCTTGAGTTAGGTGTTTCAGAAGATATGCTTGGAAGAGTCTTTGATGGGATGGGTAGACCAAATGATGATGGACCAAAAATAATTCCAGAAAAAAGACTTGATATAAATGGTGAAGCTATAAATCCTGTGGCTAGAGATTATCCATCAGAATTTATACAAACAGGAATTTCTGCAATAGATGGATTAAATACTCTAGTAAGAGGACAAAAATTACCAGTGTTCTCAGCAGCAGGACTTCCACATGCACAACTTGCAGCTCAAATTGCAAGACAAGCAAAAGTTTTAAATTCAGATTCTAAGTTTGCTGTTGTATTTGGTGCAATTGGTATAACTTTCGAAGAAGCTCAATTCTTCGTAGATGAGTTTAAGAAAACTGGAGCAATAGATAGATCAGTTCTATTTATGAATTTAGCTTCAGATCCAGCAATTGAAAGAATAGCAACTCCAAGAATGGCATTAACAACTGCAGAATTCCTTGCTTATGAAAAAGGAATGCACGTACTTGTTATCTTAACTGATATTACTAACTATGCAGAAGCATTAAGAGAAGTATCAGCTGCAAGAAAAGAAGTTCCAGGAAGAAGAGGATATCCAGGATACCTTTATACTGACCTTTCAACATTATATGAAAGAGCAGGAAGACTTAGAGGTAGAGAAGGATCAATCACTCAAATTCCAATACTTACAATGCCTGAGGAAGATAAAACACATCCAATTCCAGATTTAACTGGATATATTACAGAAGGACAAATAATTCTTTCAAGAGAATTATATAAGAAGGGGATTATGCCTCCAATAGATGTATTACCTTCACTTTCAAGACTTAAAGATAAAGGTATTGGAAAAGGTAAAACAAGAGAAGATCATGCTGATACAATGAACCAATTATTCTCAGCTTATGCACAAGGTAAACAAGCAAAAGAATTATCAGCAATCTTAGGTGAATCTGCATTATCAGATACAGATAAAGCATTTGCTAAATTTGCAGAAGCTTTTGAAAATAATTATGTATCACAAGGATTTACAGCTAACAGAACGATTGAAGAAACTTTATCAACAGGATGGGATTTACTTAAGCTTCTTCCAAAAACTGAGCTTAAGAGAATCAGAGATGAGTATTTAGAAAAATATATGCCAAGAGAGGAAGAATAATCTATGGCAAGATTAAATGTTAATCCTACAAGAATGGAGCTTTCTAAGTTAAAGAAAAGATTAACTACAGCAACTAGAGGGCACAAACTTCTAAAGGATAAGCAGGATGAGTTAATGAGACAATTCATCAATCTAGTTAAATATAACAATACTATAAGAGGCGAAGTTGAAAAAGAACTTCAAGGATCTTTAAAAGATTTCGTTATGGCTAGAGCTGTTATGAGTTCAGAGTTTCTAGAGGAAGCAATTGCTTATCCAAAAGAGAATATAACAGTAGATGTTGGGCAAAAGAACATAATGAGTGTAAATGTACCTGTTATGAACTTTAAAAGACAGCTAGAAGGTGATGAAGGAAGCATATTTCCTTATGGATTTGCAAACACTTCATCAGAACTAGATGATGCCTTAACAAAACTGTATGGAATAGTTCCAAAACTTTTAGAATTAGCAGAAGTAGAAAAATCATGTCAACTTATGGCTGATGAAATAGAAAAAACAAGAAGAAGAGTTAATGCTCTTGAATATATGACAATTCCTCAACTTCAAGAAACTATTAAGTATATTAGAATGAAACTTGATGAAAATGAAAGAAGTGCTTTAACAAGACTTATGAAAGTTAAAAGTATGATAGAGCAAAGAGGATAGGAAAAAGAAACTGGGCTACCGGTTTCTTTTTTAATACAGAAAAAATATAAGTTGTATATAAGCTGAAAAAGTGATAAAATTTACAAATTAGGAATAAATACAAAATAAGATTTAAATATTAAATAAAAAGAAGTTAATTAACGGTAATATTACAAGTAAATTAAAATTAGGATAAATAATTGCTAAGGAGAGATAATAATAGTATAATCAAGGGTAGTAGTTAATAATCTATATACAAAACATAAATTGCTAAGGAGAATATTATGGATTATTTAATAGAATTTATAAGTGCATTAGTTGTGTCGGTTATAGCTATGCCTATTCTTATAAAAATATCATATAAAATTAAGTTTACTGATAAACCAACAGAAAGAAAAAAACATAAAAAAATAACACCTCTTTGTGGTGGGCTTGGAATGTATATAGGTTTTTTTGCAGTTTACTTTTTTACGGGTGAAATAGATCATAAAAAAATATGCATATTTATAGGATCTACTTTAATTCTTTTAATAGGAATTGTAGATGATTATTATAAATCAAAGGGAAAAGAATTTAAAATAGCACCAAGATTTATAATCCAAATACTTGCAGCAATTATAGTATATAACGCAGGAGTTGCATTTAGAGGATTTACTAATCCATTTAGTGGTGAATATATTGTTTTAAATCACACACTACAGTTTATCTTAAGTATTACATGGATTTTTGGTGTGACAACGGTAATAAACTGGTCAGATGGAATGGATGGACTTGCAGGTGGAATATCACTAGTATCATCAGCTACATTTTTTATAGCAGCAATTATTTTAGGGCAAGTTGATTCAGCAAATGTATCAGCAGTTATGGCAGGTGTTTTAGTAGGATTCTTAGTGTTTAATGTACACCCTGCAAAGGTTTTTATGGGAGATTCTGGGGCAAATTTTTTAGGATTTATATTAAGTATAATTGCTTTAGATGGAGCATTTAAACAGGCTACTGTTTTAAGTATACTTATACCAATATTAGCATTGGCTGTACCTATATTTGATAATATTTTTGTTATTATTAAAAGATATAGTGAAGGAAAGGCCGTATATGAAGCTGATAGAAGTCAAATACACTTTAGATTAGAGGCTAAAGGGTTTACACCTAGACAAACAGTTAGTTGTATAGTAGGAATAAGCATAATGTGCAGTATAATCTCAATATTATTATTATTTTATAATCATTTTTAAAGAGAAATATAAAATATTCTAATGTGAGAATAAAATGAAATTTAAATTGTAAAGAACTCCCTTTTTAGGGGGTTCTTATTATTTAAAATAGAAATCAATGAAAAGAATATTTATTGAATAAATTAATTTACAAATAAAGGAAAATAATATATAATTGTGAAAAAGACTTATCAAGAGAGATGGAGGGACTGGCCCTATGAAATCCGGCAACCTACTGTGTGTGGTGCTAAATCCAGTTAGATAAGGAGACATTTAAGAGAATGAGAGTATCTTAAGGTAGTATCCTTAAGATATTTTTTTATTTTTAAGAAGATAAATTTATCAATAAATAGGATAAGGTAAAGGGAAAAGGGTTATTTAAAGAAAGTAAATAGGTAATTAAATTATCGATTACTTATTACAGAATATAATGGATAGGAGGGGAACTATGTATATAAGAGAGTTATTTGAGAAAAAGAAATTAGTATTTTCATTTGAAGTATTTCCACCTAAAAATACTTCGCCTGTAAAAAGCATTTATACTGCATTAAATGAATTAAAGGAATTAAATCCAGATTTTATAAGTGTAACATATGGTGCTGGAGGTAGTTGTACTGATAATAAAACTGCTGAAATATCATCACTTATAAAAAATGTATATGGGATTGAATCTATAGCACATTTAACATGTATAGGACAAAACAAAGAGAATATAGATTTTATAAAAGAGAGATTAAAACTTGAGGGAATAGAGAATATATTAGCACTTAGAGGAGATAATAATGGAAAATTGGAAGTAAAAGATTTTCAATATGCAAGTAATCTTATGGAGCATTTAAAAGATGAATTTAACATTATTGGGGCTTGTTATCCAGAAGGTCATATAGAAAATAAAGGAATAGATTTAGAAATAGATAATATGCTTTTAAAAGAGGAGTGTGGATGTACAAGCTTTATAAGCCAATTATTTTTTTCAAATGAAGAGTATTATGATTTCTTAGAAAAAGTAAGAAATAGAGGAGTTAAAGCACCTATTCAAGCAGGTATAATGCCTGTAATAAATAAAAAGCAAATTGAGAGAATAGGAAATCTTTGTGGAGCGAAAATACCTAGAAAATTTAAAAAGATAATGGAAAAATATGAATATAATAAAGATGCATTAAGAGAAGCGGGAATAGCTTATGCAGTAGAACAAATAATTGACTTATCATCAAGTAATGTAGAAGGGATTCATTTATATACTATGAATAATCCCTATGTAGCAAAAAAAATAAAAGAAAATATAAAAACTGTAATAGAGGCAGTGAATGGAAAGGAGATTGTGTATGAATAAGGTAGAGAGTTTTGAATTAGACCATAGAAAGGTGAAAGCGCCTTATGTTAGACGATGCTGTATTTTAACTGGTGAAAAAGGAGACAAAGTAACAAAGTTTGATCTTAGATTTTTACAGCCGAATAAAGAAAGCTTTGGAACAGCAGCAATGCACGGAATAGAACATTTGTTAGCTCATTTTTTAAGAGAATCTCTAGAGGGGATTATTGATTTTTCACCAATGGGGTGCAGAACAGGATTCTATTTGAGCATTTGGGGAGATAGAAATCCACAAGAAATTAAGATAGCATTAGAAACTGGATTAAGAAAAATAATAGAAGCAAAAGAAATACCTGCAAACAATGATATACAATGTGGAAATTATAAAGATTTATCTCTTTTTGGAGCAAAAGAATATGCAGAGGAAGCTTTAAGAAAAGGATTTTCATTAAATGTGTATGGATAATTTAGAGATTTCTATAGATGAAGTTTTAAGATACTTAGGATATAAAGGACAGGAATTAGATCAAAGGCTTTTAGATGATATAAATAAAATAAGAAAAGAATCTAAAGCCTTTCTAAGGCCTAAAAAAATATATAATTTTTACAATATAGAAAAAAGTGGAAAAGAAATAAAATTGCTGAATACAATCGTAAGCTTTAAAGGAGAAGATATATATAATCTTTTAAAAAAATCACATAAGATAATCTTAATAGCGGTTACTCTTGGAAATGATATAGAAAGATTAATAAGAAAATATGAAAAAATAAGTATGAGAGATGCTTTGATTTTAGATGCTTGTGCAACTACAGCAATTGAAGAATATATTGATAAGTTAGAATTAAAATTAAAGAAAGAATATTTAAGAGAAAAAGAAAATTTTACTTTAAGGTATAGTCCAGGATATGGAGATTTATCTTTAGGTAGTCAAAGAGATATAATAAATATATTGGATTGTGAAAGAAGAATTGGATTAAATCTTTCAGAAAGTTTAATTTTATTTCCAAGAAAATCAGTTACTGCTATATTAGGAATAATTGAAGATGAAAAAGAAAAAAAATCTTGCTTAAAATGTAGTAATTATAGTAACTGTATTTATAGAAAAGAAGGTGATATATGTGGATGTTAATAATTTATTAGATGAAATTATAGTTTTTGATGGAGCAATGGGAACTATGCTACAAAAAAATGGACTAAAACTTGGAGAATTTCCAGAAAAGCTTAATATTGAGAATAAAGAGCTTATTATTAATATACATAAAGAGTATATTAAGGCAGGAGCAGATATTATTACAACAAACACTTTTGGTGCAAATAGATTAAAATTAAAAAATCAGAAATATTCAGTTGAAGATATAATTAGAAAAGGGATAGAAAATGCAAAAGAAGGAAGTAAAAATACAAAAGTAAAGATAGCTTTAGATATAGGGCCAATAGGTGAACTTTTAAAGCCTATGGGAACTTTAGATTTTGAAGAGGCTATAGAAATATTTAAAGAGCAAATAAAAGTTGGAGTGGAAGCAGGAGTAGATTTGATTTTAATTGAAACAATGACAGATTTGTATGAGATGAAAGCAGCAGTTTTAGCAGCAAAAGAAGAATCGAATTTACCTGTATTTGCAACTATGACATTTGAAAAGGATGGAAGAACTTTTACAGGTTGTACACCTGAAAGTATGTGTTTAACATTAGAAGGATTAGGTGTTGATGTATTAGGAGTAAATTGTTCTTTAGGACCTAAAGAATTAAAAAGTATTATAAAGAGTATAGTGAAAACTACTAATTTACCTATAATGATTCAGCCCAACGCTGGATTACCTCAGATGATTGATGGAGAAACTAAATTCTTAATTACTTCAGATGAATTTTCAAATATAATAAGTGAATATGTAGATTTAGGAGTATCGGTTATAGGTGGATGTTGCGGAACTACTCCAGAGTTTATTGAAAAATTAAAAAAGATAAAAGAAAGTAAAAAAAGAGTTATTAGAGAAGAATTAAATATTTATGGAATTTGTTCATCATCCAAAGCGGTATTAATAGAAAATGGACCGAAAGTAATAGGTGAAAGAATAAATCCTACAGGAAAGAAAAAATTTAAAGAAGCATTAATAAATAGAGATTTAGATTATGTTATAAATCAAGCTTTAGAGCAAATTGATGCTGGAGCAGAAATATTAGATGTTAATGTAGGACTTCCTGAAATAAATGAAAAGGAAATGATGGAGGAGGTTATATTAGAACTTCAAAGTATAATAGATACACCTCTTCAAATTGATTCTAACAAAAAGGAAGTATTAGAAAGAGGGTTAAGAATTTATAATGGAAAACCTATAGTAAATTCTGTAAGTGGTGAAGATAAAGCTTTAAATGAAATATTACCCTTAGTAAAAAAGTATGGAGCTGCAGTAGTGGGACTTACGTTGGATGAAAAGGGAATACAATCTAAGGCTGAGGATAGAGTGAAAATAGCAGAAAAAATAATAAATAAAGCAATTGAGTATGGAATAAAAAAGGAAGATGTATATATAGATTGTTTGGCACTTACAGCATCGGCACAACAAGAAGAAGTTATGGAAACAATAAAAGGAATACGAATGATAAAAGAAAAGTTTGGAGTAAAAACTTTGTTAGGAGTATCTAATATTTCTTTTGGATTACCAAATAGAAGCATTATAAATGAAACATTCTTGGCTATAGCATTAGGAGCAGGATTAGATTTACCTATAATGAACCCAAATACAGCAGGAATGATGGGAATTGTAGATTCATTTAAAGTTCTAAATAATAATGATAAAAAATCGGAAAATTATATAAGTAAATATGGTACTTTAAAAATAGAAAAAAAGATAAAAGAAAAAAAGGAAGATGTAGGAGATTTAGAAGAGGCTATTTTAAAGGGGTTTAAAAGAAAAACTAAGGATTTAACATATACTTTATTAAAAGAAAAAACGGAATTAGAAATAATAAATGAATATTTAATTCCTACATTAGATAAAGTAGGAGTTAAATATGAAAGAGGGATAATTTTTTTACCACAACTTATTCAAGCAGCTGAAACAGTAAAAGTTTCATTTGAAATAATAAAAGAAAGAATAACTACAAAAGAAAAAGTAGATGTTAATAAGGGAACTATAGTTTTAGCAACCGTAAAAGGTGATATTCATGATATAGGTAAAAATATAGTGAAAGTTATTTTAGAGAATTATGGATATAAAATAATTGATTTAGGAAAAGATGTGGATATAGAGAAAATTGTTACAGTGGCACTTAAGGAAGAGGTTAAGTTAGTTGGATTAAGTGCATTGATGACAACAACTGTTAAGTCTATGGAAGAAACAATAAGAAGGCTTAAAGAAGAAGGATATAAAGGAAATATCATGGTAGGGGGAGCTGTCCTTACAAGAGAGTATGCAATGGAAATAGGAGCAACATTTTATGCAAAAGATGCTAAAGAATCAGTAAATATTGCAAGAGATGTTTTTAAATAAGTTTAAATTAAAAAGGTGCGATTTATCGCACCTTATTTTAATCCTTTATTTCGATCAGTAACACCATTTTCATCTTGTAGCTTAAAACGACTGATAGTTTGAAGTGACATATCTGCCATATGGTTAAGTGAAAGAGCAGATTTATGAACTGTTTCACTAGAATGAATAAGACTTTCAGTAGAAGTAACTATAGTATCAGCAAAAGATAAAATTTTAGTTTTGACACTTTTTCTTTTATCAAAATGGAAATTAACCATAAATTCACGTCCTTTATATACAAGTTCTAAATATAATTTTATATCAAATAATAGGTTTGAACAACAAAAAGAGTTAAAAAAGAATAATAAATGAAAAAAAGTAAAAATATATAAAATATTTTTTATTTATGAAACTTTTTAAAGGAGAAGCTTGTCTAAAAAGTATAAGAGGAAAAGAGAGGGAGATTTATGAGAAAAAAATTAAAAGTAAAGGTGAAACATTTAATAATAATTCCAATATTAGTTTTTATAATTTTACCAAATATATTATATTTTACAGGAAGAGTTCTTTTTGTATGGAATAAGCCTATAGGAAGAAGTGAAATAACAACAAGAGTTTATTCTTATGGTGTTTTAAATCTTTATACAAAATGGCCTAAAATTTTAAGTCCCTTTGAAGGAATGGCATATTATTCTATGGGAGCTACAAAATATAATCATAAGGGAAAATATATTACTAATGGGAAAAGAGGTATAAGTGGATTTATACCAGCAGAATTTGGTGATTATGAAGATGGATTAAAATTATATAAAAAAGGACTAGAGACTAGTAAAGGTACAAGTTTTTCTATAAATACAATGGCTATTTTTAATATGTATATGAATAGAGGAAATATAGAAGAGGCTGAAAAAATATTGGAGAATAGTTTAAAAAGAAAGAATTTAAAAGAAAATGCAGCAGGAAAAATATTGAGGGTTCAATTAGCTATTATAGAGAATGATATAGAAAAAGCAAAAAACTATTATAGTGAAGTTAAGGAAATAGTTTCTATACCAGATATAGAGAGGATACTGTATGAAGCTAAAGAAGAAGATTATTATTATAGAAATGAACAAAAGATGATAGGAGAAAAAATAGAAGTTTTCAATGAAAAAAGATTGTTAAGCGCTTTGGGAAGTAGTATAAATGTATTGCAAATAGAGCCGATATATGAAGTGAGAGAAAATAAAGATGGAAGTCAAACACAAGTTTTTCTTAAAGGAGATAGTAAAGTTAGTGGAAGAATAACGTTAGATGGAGTTGGAATGGGAAATATTCCAGTTATAGTTGGAAATGTTTTATATTCAGGATACTATTTTCAAGATGGATTTAGTCAGGTTTGGGGACAAGTGGTTTATACAGATAAAGATGGATATTATGAAGCAAAAAATATTCCTAGTATAGATAAGTTAAATGTTTCACCAGTAATAGATGTTCAGCTAGGAAAAGAATATGTTGAGGAAGAAAAAGATATAGAAAAAATAGAAAAAGGAAAAGAATATAAATTAGATTTAAACTTTAGGAAGAGAATGAATATAAATATAGATAAAAATCTTAAATTAGATGGAGATAGTTTTGAAATAAATTTTGATAAGGTAGAGGGAGCAGATTATTATTCTATAGAATTAATGTTTATAGAAAATAGTGCAGGGTATACAGAATTTTTTGAGACGAAAGAAAATAAAGTTAAAATACCACTTTTAGAGGGAAGTCTTACACCATTTAGAGCACCTATAGAGAGAAAAAGAATGATAAATGAAGAGTGTGAGGAGACTGGAAAAGAGAAAAAGACATTACAAACAGTGATGGAATTAAATTATAGTGGAAGATTTAAAGAAAATACCATTAAGGCTATTGCTGTGAGAGGGATTAAAAAAATTGGAGATAATGAATATACATTAAATTCACAAAGAATAGAAACAAATATAAGAAGTAAAAGCTATAAAGTAACACAAGGAGCAAAATTATTAGATGAAGAAAAATATGAGGAAGGTGAAAAATGGTTTAAAGAAAAAATAGATGAGGAAGGTTATAAAAAAGAATATATTTATCCTCTAATTTGGCTAGCAGTAAGATATGAATATCTTGATCAAAATAAAAAAGAGTTTTATACAGAAGAGCGATTATTAAAGACAAAGAAAATGGAAAAAATCTTATTAAAGGAACTATATAAAATAAACGAAAATAAAGATGAGATAGCTTATTTTAAAAATGAGTTTGAACAGTTTTATACCTATGGGTATGAGAAAGAAAATTTAGGAGATTAAAATATGGAAGCTATGGGGGGACGAGCTGCCTTCAAGGAAATAAAAAAGGATAAAGAAAAAGCTTTTAACTGTATTGTAGAGGAATTTAGTGAGAGAATATATAATTTGGCTAGATTATATACAAAAGATTATGTTTTAAGTGAAGATATAACACAGGAAGTTCTAGTGAAAATATATAGATATTTAGATAATTTTAAGGGAGAAAGCTCAATTTATACATGGATATATAGAATAACAATAAATACATGTAAGAATATTGTAAAAAAAGAAGAAAAATATAAGAAGATAGAAAATGTGGATTTTATAAAAGAAGAGGGATATGAAGAAGAAATAGTAGAAAGGTTAGATAAAGAAAATCTTATAAATGCTTTAGAAAATATAAAAAATGAATATAAAACAGTAATATATTTATATTATTATGAAGAACTTAAAATAAGTGAAATAAGTGAAATATTAGATAAAAGAGAAGGAACAGTAAAGACTTGGCTTAAGAGAGGTAAAACTGCTTTGGAAAAGGAGCTTTTAAAAGATGGAAGAAAATAAGGTAGAGAATAAGTTAAAAGAATCCTTTAAAAGAGAATTTAATAAAAAAAATTTGAATAAGGATTTTTATAAAAAATTAGAATTGAAAATTGAAGAAGAAAAAATATATGAGAAGACATTAAAGGGTAAAATAAAAATATTATTAGAGAGAGAAATTCAGATAGATATAAGAGGAGTAATAGCAGCAGCGGTATTTATGATAATATTACCTTCAATATTTTCATTGAAAGAAATAAATAAAGAGTATAGAGATAAATTAGTGATAAATAATACCTTATTTATTAATAAAGAAGTGGAAAAATAAAAAAACTAGCCTAAGGTAAAATCTTTAAATAAAAAGATTGCTAAGGGCTAGTTTTTATTTACAGTAAAATACTAATAGTAAATTAAGCTTGTAAATTTCTAAGTTTTCTTTTTAGTTTTGCCACGATTCTAGGGCTTGAACCTTTATTTTCTAATAAAGAAATTCTAGCTTGTAATTTTAAAATAGTTAATTCATTTGACATATATATTCACCTCAATAAAAAAATTAAAAGTTTAACTAAATACTTTACAATATTATATTAAGGAAAGAAAAGAATTATGATTAAATCAGAAGTATAAATTTAATAAAAAGAAAAAATATATGGTATTATAAATATTAGTTAAGAAAGTAAGGAGTGAATGATTGTGAGTGAAAAACATGGAGCAAATCTTTTTGATTTAGAAATGACTCTTGGATTAAAAAAAGAGGATATACTAGATTTTAGTTCAAATATAAATCCTTTTGGAGCTTCACAGAAAGCAAAAGAAATGGTTAAAGAAAGAATTGATGATGTTTCGATTTATCCAGATCCAGATTATCATATATTAAGAGAATCTATTTCTGAATATGCAGATTGTAATAAAGATAACATAGTTCTAGGTGGGGGAGCTACAGAATTAATAGTTTCATTTATAGATACTATTAATCCTAAGAAAGCATTAATATTATATCCTTCATATTCAGAATATGAGAAAGATTTAAAAAAAATAGACTGTAAAATTGAAAAATATTTTGCGAAAAAAGAAAATGATTTTAAAGTTTCTGTAGAGGGGTTTAAAGAAAAGATAAAAGAAGGAAAATATGATTTAGTTATAATATGTAATCCTAATAACCCAACAGGATTTTGTTTTAAAAGAAGTGAAATAGAAGAAATAATATCAGATGCTAAAGATACATTTTTTATGGTAGATGAAACATACATAGAATTTACAGATAAAGAGATTTTTAGTTCTACAAGTTTAGTAGATAACTATAATAATTTATATGTGATAAGAGGAACATCTAAGTTCTTTAGTACACCTGGAATAAGACTTGGATATGGTCTTATAGGGAATGAAGAAGTTAGGGAATCTATAAAAACTAGTCTACCATTATGGAATATAAATATATTAGCAACTATTATGGGAGAAGTCATGTTTAAAGATAAAGAGTTTATAGATAGAACTCTTGTACATGTAAAAAAGGAAATAGAAAATTTAACACAAAGCTTAAAGACTATAGATTATATAAATGTTTATGAAACAAAAGGAAACTTCATACTTTGTGAAATAAGTAGTGGAAAAGAAGCAAGTGTTTTATATGATAGCTTGTCTAGAGAAGGTATGATAATAAGAGACTGTAGCAGTTTTGAAGGTCTAGATAAAAATTTCTTTAGAGTATGTATTTTAAAAACTAAAGATAATGAAAAGCTAATAAATAAAATGAAGCAAGTATCGTTATAAAATAAAAATAGAACTATATACAAATTAAGTATATAGTTCTATTTTATTAATGAATAAAGCCGTGAACTAAGTTATATTCTTTTTCTTCATTGAGCTGTTCAATAGCTTCTTTTATATCTTTAATAAGTTGTTCACCACGATTAATTCCCATATCAGCACGAACTACAATTCTTTGGATTTTTATATCTTCAACATCTTTTGGTAAAGGATAAGCAGGAATTTGCCATCCTTTCATTGCAATTCTATCTGCTAAATCGTAAAGAGTCCAATTTAAGTTTAAATTTTCCTTTAATCTATAACAAACAATAGGAATATTTTTACCATCATTATAAATCGTGAATAACCCTAATTTATCTAATTCAGTAGCTAAATACATAGCAACATTTCTAGTTTTTTCATGAATTAATTTTAATCCATTAAAGCCATAACGAACAAAAATATAATATTGACCTATAATTTGACTTGCACTTCTTGAAAAGTTAATTGCGATAGTAGGAAGCATTCCACCTAAATAACTAACTTCAAAAATCATTTTTTGAGGTAGATACTTTTTATCACGCCAAATTACCCAACCTATACCAGGGTAAACTAATCCGTATTTATGACCTGATGTATTTATAGAAATAACATTTTTTAATCTAAAATCCCAAATTAAATCTTTATCAACAAAAGGTGTAAATAAACCACCTGATGCTCCATCAACATGAATATAAACTGGAAGCTTCGCAGTTGAATTATATATTTCAAGTCTTCTATCTAGTTCAAAAATATTATCATACTTTCCTGTATACGTTATCCCTAAAATTCCAACAATACCTATAGTGTATTCATCAATAGCGTTGATAGCTTGATCTATATTAAGGCTTAGATTATCTTTTTCTAAAGGTATAATCTTTAGATCAACATCGTGATATACAGAGAATTTTTTCCAACAAACTTGATAAGCAGATGAAATAATTAAGTTAGGTTTCTTTTTACGAGTATCAATACCTAAAGCGGTTGCTTTTTCTTCCCAACTAAATTTCATAGCCATACCTGCAAGCATACATGCTTCTGAGGAACCAACAGTTGATGTTCCTATATAATTAGAGTTTTCCTCTGCATTCCATAAATCAGCAATTATATTTATGCATCTATTTTCTATTTCTGTTGTTTGAGGATATTCAGATTTATCGATTGCATTTTTTTCAAGTGTCTCAGACATTAATTTAATAGCATTGTCTTCCATATGAGTTTGACAAAAAGTAGCTAGATTCATTCTTGCATTACCTTCATCCATAAGTTCATCATTAATTAAACTATATGCAATGTCTGAATCAATCCAGTCTTGATTAATTTTTTTATCTGGTAGTTGAATGTCTATATCAGTGAAATTCATAAAAATTTCCTCCTTTATAAAAAAATAGATTGTGTTATAAATTCATGATAGCATGTATTTTTTCGTGATAGATAGATTAATATTATATTTAACTAAAATGAAACATAATATTAATAAGAAAAAATAGAAGAAATTTTGCCTATCTTAATTGCAAACTAAGGGATAAAAGGCTATTATTAAAGATATTATTTTAAAAGATTGTAAAGAGGTGAGGGAATGGAAAATAAATCTTTAATTGAAGAGAGAAAAATCCTAAAAGAAAAAAGAAAGCTTATAAATAATGAGCTAAAAAGAAAAGAAAATTATGTGAATGATGTATCAAATAAATATATAAGTTTAAGCAAAGAGTTAAAGGGTAAGTACAATATGGAAAAAGATGCTACTGGAAAAGCTCTTAATCTAGCTAAAAAAGATATAGCTAAATATGAAGAGGCATATAGTATCCCTTACTTTGGAAGAGTAGATTTTAGAGAGAGAAAATCTATAGTCGTAGAAAAAATTTATATTGGAAAGCATGGAATAAGTGATAGTGAAGATGGAGATGAAATAGTTGTTGACTGGAGAGCACCAGTTGCAGATCTTTATTATAGTGGAACAGGTGGAGAGGCAAGTTATAAAGCACCAGCTGGAATAATTGATGGAGAGCTTTCAGTAAAAAGAAAATTTTTATTTGATGAAGAATGCGAGTTGGAGAGAGTTTTTGATGAGGGCTTAAATGAACTTATGATAAATGGTGAAGAAGGGCAAGGACTAGTTGATGAGTTTTTAAAAATAAACTTAGAAGAAAGTAGAGGGAAAAAACTTAAAGAAGTTGTTGCAACTATTCAAAAGGAACAAAATGATATTATAAGGTGGCCAAGAAACTTACCTATTATAGTGCAAGGATCAGCAGGGTCAGGAAAGACTACAATAGCACTTCATAGATTAGCATATTTAATATATAGGTATAAAGAAAGCATGAGTGGACAAGATATATTGGTTTTAGCACCAAATAAATTATTTTTAGATTATATTTCAGATATATTACCTAATTTAGGAGCTCATGAAGTAACACAAAATACATTTGAAGATTTAGTAAAAAAGAAAGCAAAGCTTAAAGGAAAAATTTATAATAAAGATGAAAAATTAAAAAGACTTCTAGAAGCAGAGGAAGATGAAAAAAAACTTATAGTAAATTCTGCGAAAATAAGAGGATCATTAGCTTTTAAAACTATGATAGATAGGTATATAACATTAATTGAAAGTAGAGCCTTTGATATAGATGATATAAAAATAGAAGGTGAGACATTATTTACAAGTAAAGAAATATTAAGGTTATATTTAAAAGATTTAAAATCATATCCAATAAACAAACGTAAAGACGAAATAAAAAGATATTTAAGTTTAAAGTTAAAAGAAAAAACAGAAATTTTAATTTTAAATTTTGATAGAAAATGGGAAGTAAATATACGTAGAATAAAGGACGAGAATGAGAATTCAGAAGAGCGAAGAAAACTTTTAGTAGAAAGCTATGATGAGAGAGATAGAATAAAAAATAGTATTAAAAAGAACTCAAAGTCATGTTTAAATGAGTATTTTAAAGCATGGAGAGGAATAGATTCAAGTCAAGTTCTAGAAAACTTTATGCTTGACGAAGAGATGTTTAAGTTAGCTACAGATAATAAAATTCCAGAAGTTTTAGAAAACTTTATGAGAAGTGAATTTATAAAGAGAAAAGAAGATGGATTGATAGATGAAGATGATTTAGCAGCACTTTTATATATTCGTGTATTATTAGAAGGAATAGATGAAGAAGAAAAGTTTAAGCATATAGTTGTAGATGAGGCTCAAGATTATAGTCCATTTCAAGTATACCTTGTCAATGAATTAGCAAAAGGAAATTCGTTAACTTTGGTTGGAGATATTGGTCAAGGAATATATTATTATAAAGGATTAAAAAATTGGGAAGTAATAACTGATGGATTATTTAAGGGAAATGCAACATATATAAGTTTAAGCCAAAGTTATCGTTCTACAGTAGAAATAATAGATTTTGCTAAAAAAGCATTGGCAGCACAAAATTTAGGACTTAAAGATGCAAAACCAGTTTTAAGACATGGGAAAAAACCAGAGATTATTAAATGTTCTGAAGATAAGGAAATTGGTAAAGAAATAGATAAAATAATAGAGATAGTAAAAGCAGCAGGGAAAAATGTTGTTGCAGTAATAACTAAGGATGGAAAAGAAGCAGAAAAGGTAGAAAAGATTTTAAAGAAAAGTAGTGAAAATAAATTCCAAAGAATTAAAGGAAAAGAAAAGGAAACAGGAGAAGATTTTATTATTATTCCATCATATTTAACTAAAGGATTAGAGTTTGACTGTAGTATTATTTATAATCCTAGTAAGGAAAATTATAAAAATGATATATTAAGTCAAAGGCTATTATATGTGGCTTTAACAAGAGCTCTTCATAGTGAATATGTAGTGGAAAGAGAAAGCTTAACAGAACTTATTTAATAGATATAAAAAATGAAATAGCTAAAAGATTTTTAGTAATAATATTATTAAAAATCTTTTAGCTATAATAAAATAAATTAAAATACATAAATTATAATTATAAAGATAAAAGTTTAAATTGAATTTAAAAAGAGAAGACTTTATAATTATGTATAGCAAAGCAAAGGAGGATAAATTATGGAGATTAAAGATATAATGTCTTTTAGAGATGAAAATGGTAATAAAGTTGATTTTGAAGTTGTTGCTAAAATATTTTTAGAAGAGAAAAATAAAGATTATTTATTATTAACTTCAGTAGAAGATAATACAGATGATGAAATGTATATGTTTAGAATTGATGAAATTGATGGAAATGAAGAGTTGAATTTAGTTGAAGATGATGCTGAATTCTTAGAAGTAAAAAAAGAGTATAAAAAGCTTTTATATTAGGAGGGATAAAGATGGATATAGTAAATATAACAGAAATGCTTATTGAAAATGGAGTATCAGAAATAACAGAATTAGTGGTAGAAAAAGAAAAATGTGTTTTAGAATTTTTTTATGACTTTGATAAAGAGGAAGTAGAGGGTGCTAAAGCCTATGCAAATGAAGAAAGTGATTTAGATGAAGGCAGCGATGAGTGGAGAACAGACTACTATATACCATACCTTTTAGATATAGCAAAGGATAATGTTGATAGTATTGTCGAAGATATTTGTGAAGAATTTGAACTTTCAGGAAAAGCAAATGAAGTAGAAATAGATGCTAACACATTAGATTATATGAAGTTTAGAGTAGCATTTTGTATAGATGAATATGAAGGTGACTTAGAAGCGTTGTTAAACGATTACTTGTAGGAAAATACTATTTTTTACATTTGAATAAATAGTTGAAATATAAAAATAATGTGCTATAATAAAATCATAAACATTCCTGAGATGTTCGCCAAGCTTATAATATTCAACCTACATGATATATTCGGGATTTGCAACAAATTTAAATATGCTAGGCTTCGAAGCGAAAGCTTCATAGTTTATGCAGAAGAAAGCAGAGTTTAAATTGAGTGAACCCCACCTGCGAGAGGCAGGTCTTGAATATATGGGCAAACGGCATATTTGGGAATTTATTATGAAATTAAGATACCTCTTAGGAGGTATTTTTTTATTTATACAGAGAAATAAAAAGATTAAAAAGGGATTAAAGTATAATTAACCCCTTGTAAATTTTATATCTAATATTATGCAACAAGCATTTTTTCTTTCTTTAAAGTTGACATATGTTTACGCTTATAAAATTTGTATAATCTTTTTTGATAAAGGGAAACATCTTTATCTAAACTTTCGGAAAGATAGACAGCAAATTTATTAGTTGGATTTATTAGTAAAAGTAGCTTGTTTAATAAATTTTTTTTAAATCTTATTTTTCGTCGTAATTTTTTTGTTGTCATCAATTTACACCCCCAATTTATAAAGAATAGATAACTTTATAGTCATATTATAACAAAATTTGGGAGAAAAGAAAGAAATATCATTCTTACTTTTATTACAAGAAGTGTCAGGAAAATAGAAAAAATAAGATATATACCTATAAATAAAAGAATTATATGTAATAAATGATAAAGAAGTGTCGAAAAGTAAACAAAGATTTAAAAAATATAAAATTATAGAAACTAAGATAAGTTGAGTATATAATTAAATAAAGATAAAATATTATTTAATAAAGAAAAAGTGAGGAAGATATAAATGGAAAATATAAAATTATCAGATATACAAACTTTATCAATTGATGAAGTTACAGCTAAAATAAATGAGTTATATAAGAAAAGTAAAGAATCAGGATTATCTGATGAAGAAAAAGAATTACAAGGTGCATTAAGACAAAGATACATAGATGCAGTGAAAGGAAACTTAAAATCACAATTAAGTGGAATAGAATATAATAAGAAAAAATAGGGGGACACTTATATGGCAGTAACTGTAAAGAAATTAATAAAAGATTTTGAACTGGAGACCATAGTTGAAGGAGCAAAAGATGAAATTATAGAGTTAAGTGATATAAATAGACCAGGACTTCAATTATCGGGATTTTATAATTATTTTACTCCAGAGAGAATACAAGTAATAGGAAAAGCAGAGTGGAGTTTTTTAGACGATATGCAAGTAGAGCTTAGAAATAAGCGTATAAAAAAATATTTTAGATTTAATATAAAATGTATAATAATTGCTAGAGGGCTAGAACCACATGAGGAATTTTTAAAATATGCAAGAGAAAAAAAGATATGGGTATTAAGAACTAGTCTAGTTACTACTAAATTTATAAGTAAGCTTACTGTTTATATGTCAGATAAGTTAGCACCAGAAACAAGATTACATGGAGTATTAGTAGATGTATATGGAATAGGTATACTTATTACTGGAGAAAGTGGAATAGGTAAAAGTGAAGTTGCATTAGAGCTTATAAAAAGAGGGCACAGGTTAGTAACAGATGATGCTGTAGATATAAAAGAAATAGATGGAGATCTTATAGGATTTTCACCTAGGATAACTATAGGAATGTTAGAGGTTAGAGGTATAGGAATAATAGATGTATCTTCATTATATGGATTAAGTTCAATACTTCAAGAAAAAGATATAAAACTTATTATGCATTTTGAACATTGGAAAGATGATGGAGATTACGATAGACTTGGAACAAACAATGATTTCATGGATATTTTAGGGGTGCCAGTTAAAAAATTAACTGTACCAATAAGACCAGGAAGAAACATTGCAGTTATTGTTGAAGCGGCAGCAGTAAACTTTAGATATTCGTTAATGTCTAAAGAAACACCGGTAGATATAATAGAGAGCAGAATGAATCAAATTAGTGATAATGTAGATTAGGCTGCTTATTTATATAAAATTAAATTTTAAGGAGGACATATTTCATGGAAAATAAAAATGCTTGGAATAAGTATGATGAAAATGGAATAAAAGAAATATTCTCATTTTGTGATGGATATAAAGAGTTTATGTCAAACTGTAAAACAGAAAGAGAATGTGTTGAAGAATCAATTAAAATAGCAGAAAAGCATGGTTTTATTGATTTACAAAAAGTTATAGAAAAAGGTGAAAGCTTAAAAGCTGGAGATAAGGTTTATGCTAATAATATGGATAAAGCTTTAGCACTTTTTGTAATAGGAGAAGAGCCTCTAGAAAAAGGATTAAAAATATTAGGTGCACACATAGATTCACCTAGATTAGATTTAAAACAAAATCCTTTATATGAAGATTCAGAATTAGCACTTTTAGAAACACATTATTATGGTGGAGTAAAGAAGTATCAATGGGTAACATTACCTTTAGCTATTCATGGAGTAGTTGCTAAAAAAGATGGTAGTAAAATAAATGTAGTAATAGGTGAAGATGAAACTGATCCTGTAGTAGGAATTTCTGATCTTTTAATACATTTATCAGCAGATCAACTTGGAAAAAAAGCAGCAACTGTTATTGAAGGTGAAGACTTAAATGTTCTTGTTGGAAGTATTCCATTAAAAGATGAAGAAAAAGATGCAGTAAAAGCTAATGTATTAAAATTATTAAAAGAAAAATATAACTTTGAAGAAGAAGATTTTTTATCTGCTGAATTAGAAGTAGTTCCAGCTGGTAAAGCTAGAGATTATGGATTAGACAGAAGTATGGTTATGGCTTATGGTCATGATGATAGAGTATGTTCATATGCATCACTTTTAGCATTATTAGAAGTAGAAAAAATAGATAGAACAGCAGTATGCTTATTAGTGGACAAAGAAGAAGTTGGAAGTATTGGAGCAACAGGAATGCATTCAAAATTCTTTGAAAACATGGTAGCAGAAGTTATGGATAGAAAAGAAGATTTCTCAGAATTAAAAATGAGAAGATGCTTAGCTAACTCAAGAATGCTTTCATCAGATGTTAGTGCTGCATTCGATCCTAATTATCCATCAGTTATGGAAAGAAAAAATAGTGCTTTCTTTGGAAAAGGAATAGTATTTAATAAATATACAGGAGCTAGAGGAAAAGGCGGATGTAATGATGCAAATGCTGAATATATGGCAGCTCTTAGAGATATGATGGAAAAACATGATGTTTCATACCAAACAGCAGAACTTGGAAAAGTTGATCAAGGAGGCGGTGGAACTATCGCTTATATCCTAGCTCAATATGGAATGGAAGTTATTGATTGTGGTGTTGCACTTCAAAATATGCATGCACCTTGGGAAATAGCTTCAAAAGTTGATATATTTGAAACTAAAAAAGGGTATGTAGCTTTCTTAAAAGAAGCTTAAAATATAATGAAAACTGGCTTATGCCAGTTTTTTTTCTTTTATCTATAAAAAATAATGGCAAAAGTTTATATATTCATTAGATGGTATAAAGAATTCACAGTTTAAAATATGGATTCATATAATAATATTAAAAGGAGGAATGATATATGAATTTATCGCGTTTTAAAAATTATGGGTTATGGGTATCTATAGCAGCACTTGTACCAATGGTATTGCAGGGGTTTGGATTAAAAGTATTACCAGATAATTATAGTGAAATTGTAACAGCAGTCTTAGGAATTTTAGTTATGGCCGGAATTTTAAATAATCCAACAACAGGAAATAAAGGATATTTAGATGATAAAACACAAGACCAAATAGAAAATACAGGAGAAAATAAATAAAAGCCATAAAATAAGAGAGCATACGAAATGTATGCTCTCTTATTTTGATTATAATGTTATACTTAATGCATTCAAAAAATTTTCTAAATATTCTGTTGGAATAGGCATATCCCCAATATCACCATGTCTATCATCATTTATAAAATCACCATGGCAATCAGAACCACCTGTAATTAAAAGATTATGATTATTAGCAAAGTCCATAAAATAATCTTCATCTTTTTTTGTGTTTTGGAAGTAGACAGCCTCAATTCCATCTAGATTAAAAGGTAAAAATTCAGATACATTAGAATTTTTAATTAAAACTGGGTGAGCTAAAATAGCGATAGCATGGAAGTTATGTAAAATCTTTATTCCTTCCTCAGTTGAAAGTTTATTTGTTGGAACATATGCAGGACGATCTTTACCAATAAAATTGTCAAAGATATAATCAAAAGAGTAATCATAGCCAGCAGCGATAATTTCTTTTGCAATATGAGGTCTTGCAATGATTTCTTTGCCATGTTTTAAAACATTTTCAAAAGAAATATGGATATTACAATTAACTTTAAGTTTTTCTACCATTTCTTTTGCTCTCTCAACCCTACGATTTTTTATACTATTTAAAATATTAATAAATTCTTCTGATTTATAAGAATCATCTTTAAAGAAACCTAGTACGTGAATACTTTCACCTTCAAAATTCGTTGAAAGTTCAATTCCAGGAATAATAGTTAATGAATATTTCTTTGCTTCATCTTGAGCTTCAGAAATACCTGAAATGGTGTCGTGATCAGTTATAGCTAAATAAGATACGCCATTTAAATGAGCTCTCTTTACAACCTCTCTTGGGGATAATATTCCATCGGAAGAACTAGTGTGAACATGAAAATCTGATTTTAACATCAAAAACTCCTCTCTTATATCTCATGATATAATTATATATATTAAAAATATTTTATCATAAAAATACCTTTATTTTAAAATAAAAATATAAGAGAATAGAAATAAGATAAATTTATGAAAAAAAATGAGATAAAAGGGGGAGCAAAATGTTAGTGATGATAGATAATTATGATTCATTTGTTTATAATCTAGTAAGATATTTTAATGAATTAGAAGAAGAAGTTAAAGTTTTTAGAAAAGATAAAATAAGTATAAATGAATTGAAAAAGATAAAGATGAATGGGATTGTTATATCACCTGGACCTAAAGCACCAAAAGATTCAAAAGAAATTATAGAAATTATAGAAGAGTTTAAAGGAAAGGTTCCTATATTAGGCGTATGTTTAGGACATCAATGCATTGGATACGCATTTGGTGGAAAAGTGATAAAAGGGGAAAAACCCATTCATGGGAAAGTATCTAAAATAATTAATAATGGTGAAGGAATATTTAAAAATTCTAAAAAAGAATTTAATGTAACAAGGTATCATTCGTTAATAGTAGATAAGAAAACATTACCAAAGGAACTTATAATTACAGCTGAAACTGTAGATGGGGTTATTATGGGTCTTCAGCATAGAGATTATAAAATCTATGGAGTACAATATCATCCAGAAGCGGTTTTAACTGAGGAAGGACATACAGTGCTTAAAGAGTTTATAAAAGTGTGTAAGGAGGATTAAAATGAATTTTAAGATAAGAAAATTTCAAACAAAATTAACTGAAATTGAAATGTTTGAAGCATTAAAAGATAATAACTCTATTTTTTTAGATAGTTCTAAGGAGGATGAAAGACTTTCGAAATATTCTTATATTGGAATTAATCCTATAGAGAAATTTGAATGCATAGAGGGGAAAGTTTTTATAAATGGAATATTAAAAGAAGAGATGGACCCTTTTGATGAATTAGAAAGAAGAATTGAAAAAAATAAAATTTTATATCCATCTGATTCACCACTTTTAGCAGGATATATTGGCTATATAAGTTATGATACAGGAAGATTGTTAGAAGAATTACCAGATAACAGTTCTTTAGATATTGAGATACCTAATATGAGGTTTTTCTTATATGAAAATATTGTAATAATAGATCTTATAAATAAAAATACTTATATTACAGCTATTGGTAAGGAAGATTTAAATATAAGCATTGATAAAGTAGTAGAAAAAATCTCTAATTATAAAAAGATAGAGATAGAGGAAATAAATGAATCAATAGAGTTTAATAGTAATTTTACAAGAGAAACCTATATAGAAGCAGTAAAAACTATGAGAAACTATATTGAAGAAGGAGACATATATATAGCAAATATGACACAACGATATATATGCCAGACTAAAAAGAAAAGTTTTGATATATACAAGAAACTTAGAGAGATAAACAAAGCACCATTTTCAGCATTTGTAGATTATGGAGATTTTCAAATTATAAGTTCGTCACCAGAAAGGTTCATGCAAATTCAAGATAGAAGAGTTGTTACAAGACCTATAAAAGGAACTAGACCTAGAGGAAATAATTCCAAGGAAGATGATTTTTATAGAAAAGAACTTGAAAATAGTGAAAAAGATAAATCAGAACTTTTAATGATAGTAGATTTAGAAAGAAATGATTTGAGTAAAGTTTGTAAAAAAGGTAGCGTTAATGTAACAGAACTTTTTAAGATTGAAGAATATGAAACAGTATTCCATTTGGTTTCAACTATTGAAGGAGTTTTAAAAGATAATATATCAGCAGTTAAGTGTATAAAAGAATGTTTTCCAGGAGGATCTATAACTGGAGCTCCTAAAATTAGAGCTATGGAAATAATAGAAGAGCTTGAAGGGATAAAAAGAAATTTATATACAGGTTCTATTGGATACTTTGACTTGCGAGGTAATAGTGATTTTAATATTGTAATAAGAACAATATTAAAGAAAGGTGATAAAGCTTATTTGGGTGTTGGAGGGGGAATTACATATGAATCAGATGAAAAAGATGAATATGAAGAAACACTTCAAAAGGCAAAAGCTTTAATGGAAGTCCTAAGATGAGAGAAATAATTATTCAAAATAATAAAATTGAGCAAGATTCAGGAGTCTATTTTGGGCGAGGTGTGTTTGAAACAATACTCATAAAAGAAAAAATAGAATTTTGGGATTTTCATTTAAAAAGATTAAATGAAGGACTAAAAAAAATTGGATTAGAGGAAGTACAAGAGAATTTAAAAGAAATAGTAGAAGAATTAAATTTAAAAAATATTGTTTTGAAAATTATAGTAACAGAAAAGAATGTTATAATTAAAAGTAGAAAAATACCTTATAAAAAAGAGGATTATGAAAAAGGATTTAAATTAACTAGAAGTAAAGTTTTAAGAAATTCAACATCAGTATTAAATAAAATAAAATCTTTAAATTATTTAGAAAATATTTTAGAGCGAGAAAAAGCTATAGGTGAAGGTTTTAATGATTGTCTTTTTATAAATGAAAAAGGAAATATTTGCGAAACATCTACAGCAAATATATTTTTTGTGAAAAAAAATGAAATTTATACACCAGATATAAAAGAAGGATTGCTAAATGGGTGTTTAAGAGAGTTTATAATAAAAAATTTTGATGTGAAAATAAAGAATTTTAAATGGAAAGATTTAAAAGAAATAGATGAAATTTTTATAACTAATAGTATAATAGGTATAATGAAAATAAATTCTATTGATAATTATATGTTCACTAAAGAAAATATTGGGAGTTTAATTAGAAAAGAATATTTAGAAATAGATATAGTAGAAAAAGAATAGATGATTAAACAAAACAATATTTGCATAATTAAATAGAAAATTAGGAACAAAATTTAGAAAAAAACATATAGAGGTATATTGAAGGAAAATAGGATAGTGGGTTGAAAACTTTAAGTTTATTAAAGTAGGTGTTTAGATGGAAAAAGTAAATCAAATTTATAATAATACTGTATATAAAAAGCTTTTAGATGAGTTGGAATATATTGAGAAGGACAGAGTGTTTTGTAAGCATAACTTAGAGCATTTTTTGAATTTTTCAAGAATCGCATACATTAAAGTTTTAGAAGAAAAATTAGATGTTTCTAAGGAAGTTATATATGCTGTTGGGCTTTTGCATGATATAGGACGAGTTAAAGAATATAAAGAAGGAATAGAACATCATAAAGCAAGTATAGAGATAAGTAATGAAATTTTAAAAGAAACCACTTATACAAAAGAAGAAAAAGAATTGATTTGTAAATTAATTTTCTCTCATAGAGAAGTTAAAGACGATAAACTTTTAGAAATAATATATAAAAGTGATAAACTATCTAGAGAGTGCTATAAGTGTAAAGCAGAAAAAGAGTGTTATTGGGAAGATGAGAAAAAAAATAAAACTATAAAATATTAAAATCAAAGGAGAGAATGAAAATGAAAATTGGAAATAAGGAATTTGATTTAAAGAAAAGAACATATATAATGGGGATATTAAATATTACTCCGGATTCTTTTTCAGATGGAGGAGAATACAATAATATTCAGCAAGCAAAAGAACGAGTAAAGGAAATGATTGAACAAGGAGCAGATATTATTGATGTAGGTGGAGAATCAACTAGACCTGGATTTAATGAAGTATCAGCAGAAGAGGAAATTGAAAGAGTTATTCCTGTAATTAGAATGATAAAAGAAAATTTTGATATTCCAGTATCAATAGATACGTATAAGAGTAAAACTGCAGAAAAAGCTATAGAAGCAGGGGCAGACTTAATAAATGATATCTGGGGATTTAAAAGAGACTCTAATATGGCAAATGTATGTGCAAAAACAAAAGTACCATGTATTTTAATGCATAATAGAGAAGAGATTCCATATCAAAATTTAATGAAAGATATAAAAAATGATTTAATTGAATCAATAAATATTGCATTAGATGCGGGAGTCCCAAGAGAAAAAATAATTTTAGATCCAGGAATTGGGTTTGCAAAAACATTAGAAGAAAATCTTGAAACAATGAATCATTTAGAAAAAATAAAGGAATTAGAATTTCCAATGCTACTAGGGACATCAAGAAAATCCATAATAGGATTAACTTTAAATTTACCAAAAGATGAAAGAGTAGAAGGAACATTAGCAACAACTGTTTTAGGAATAACAAAAGGTTGTGAATTTATAAGAGTACATGATGTAAAAGAAAATAAGAGAGTATGTCTGATGGCAGATAGGATTTTAAGAAGTAAATAGGAGAGAAGATGGATAAAATATATTTAAAAGATGTTGAGATATTTGCAAATCATGGAGTATTTAAGGAAGAAAAGGTTTTAGGGCAAAAGTTTATTTTTGATATAGAACTTGAATTAGATCTTTCAAAAGCAGCTAAGGAAAATGATTTAACTGCATCAGTTCATTATGGAGAGTTATGCCATGAAGTGGAAGCAATCTGTATAAAAGAAAGTTTTGATTTAATAGAAACTTTAGGTGAGAAGGTATGTCAACATATTTTAGAAAAATATGAAATAGTAAAAATAGTAAAGGTAAAAGTTAAGAAACCATGGGCGCCTATAGGAAGACATTTAAAATATGCAGCTATAGAAATTGAAAGAAAGAGAAGTATTTCATATTTATCTATCGGTAGTAATATAGGTGATAAAGAAAAGAACTTGAAAACAGCTATAGATTTCATAGAAGAAATCCAAGGCGTAAAAGTTTCGAAGGTAGCTTCTTTTATAAAAACAGAACCATGGGGAGTTGTAGATCAAGAAGAGTTTTTAAATGGTGCTTTAGAAGTTGAAACTATATTAAGACCTAAAGAACTTATGAAAAAGCTTTTAGAAGTAGAACTAAAAATGAAAAGAAAGCGTGAATTAAGATGGGGACCAAGAATTATCGATATAGATATTATATTTTTTGATGATATTATATCAGAAGATGATTTTTGTGTGATTCCACATCCAAGAATGGAAGATAGGGAATTTGTTTTAGAGCCATTAAATGAATTGTGCCCAAATAAAATACATCCATTGCTTAATAAGAGAGTTTTTAGAATTCTAAGCGAGATAAAAAAGTAATAAAATAAATGATAACAATAAAGACCATTTTTAAGATGGTCTTTATTTTTTTTCAAAAATAATAAAAATGAAAAAAATTTTCTTAAACTAAGAATTGTTTTTCAAAAGCTGAATATATTTTATTGTAGGGAGAAACAAATAAATAAAAATTTTTATTTAGAGAGGAGTAAAAAGTAATGGCTAGTTTAACATTAAAGAATGTTTATAAAGTTTATGATAATGATGTCACTGCTGTAAATGATTTCAACATAAATATAGAAGATGAAGAATTTATTGTTTTTGTTGGACCATCAGGATGTGGGAAATCTACAACACTTAGAATGATAGCGGGATTAGAGGAAATATCAAAAGGAGAACTATATATAGATGGAGAGATAATGAATGATGTAGCTCCAAAAGATAGAAATATTGCTATGGTATTTCAAAATTATGCTTTATATCCTCATATGACAGTAAGAGAAAATATGGAATTTGCCTTAAAGCTTAGAAAGTTTAATAAAGAGGAAATGAATAAACGAGTAGAGAGAGCAGCTGAAATATTAAGCTTAGAATCTTATTTAGAAAGAAAGCCTAAAGCTTTATCAGGAGGACAAAGACAAAGGGTAGCTTTAGGTAGGGCTATTGTTAGAGAACCAAAAGTATTTTTAATGGATGAACCATTATCAAATTTAGATGCTAAATTAAGAGTTCAAATGAGAACTGAGATAACAAAATTACATCAAGAATTAAAGACAACTTTTATTTATGTAACTCATGACCAAACTGAAGCTATGACTATGGGAACTAGAATAGTTGTAATGAAAGATGGAGTAGTGCAACAAGTTGATACACCACAAAATATATATGCACATCCTAATAATATCTTTGTAGCAGGTTTCATAGGAAGTCCACAAATGAATTTTTTAGATGCAAGAGTTGAAAGAGATGGAGATAAACTTGTATTTAATACTGGGAATAATAAGTTTATAGTTTCTAAAGAAAAAGAAGAGAAATTAATGAATAAGGGATATATAAATAAAGATATTGTAATAGGAATACGTCCAGAACACATAAGTAATATCCAGAGTTTTGTAGAGAAAAATTTAGAAACTTTATTTGAATCAAATGTTGATTTAGTAGAGCTTATGGGATCAGAAAGTTATATTTACATGAAGCTAGAAGGCAAGAATATAACAGCTAAAATACCAGGAACAAATAAAGTGAAATATGGTGAAAGTGATAGATTTGCACTAGATTCAGAAGAAATATATATGTTTGATAAAGAAACTACTTTAGCTATTTAAAATAAATAATTGAAAAAAAGGGGGACATAATAATGAAAAAAATGAAACTTGTAGGAAGTTTGCTATTGGCATCGACTATAGCATTGGGTACTTTAGCAGGATGTGGTGGAGGAACTACATCGGGGGACAAAGGGGAAGGAAAACAAACAGAAATAACATGGTGGAATTTTCCAAACTTTGAAATGAAAGATGGGCAAGTTGGGAAATATGAGGAAGATTTAATAAAAGCATTTGAAGAAAAAAATCCAGATATAAAAGTAAAAGTTGAGATGGTTTCATTTAATGGTGGTGGAGAAAAAATAAATGCAGCAATAGCATCAAATTCAGCTCCAGATGTATTATATGATGCACCAGGAAGAATTATAGATTATGCAAGACAAGGAGTATTAGCTTCTGTAGATGATATGATTAAAGATTTAAATGGAGATGTATCAGATGCATTACTAGCTGGATGTAAATTAGATAGTACTTATTATATGTATCCATTTAATACAACAAACTTTATGATGGCAGTAAATAAAACTATGTTTGAAGAAGCAGGGCTTTTAGATTTATTACCACTTAATAAGAATGATAGAAATTGGACATTAGAAGAGTTTGAAAAAGCGCTTAAAGGAATAAAGAAAGCTAACCCAGATGTTATACCAGTATCAATGTTTAGTAAAAGTACAGCAGGAGATCAGGGAACTAGAGCATTTATTGCTAATATAACTGGCGGAAGCGTTATGAATAAAGATCAAAGTGCATATACATTTGATAGTCCAGAAATAACAAAGGCAATGGAATGGATTAAAAAAGGAATAGATGAAGGATTTATAGGAAAAGGTAGTGAAGCTTTAGCATCAGGAGATGCAATAGATCTATTCTTACAACAAAAATCAGCATTTACAATTTTATATTCAACAGGCTTAAAGAAGAGCAATGCAGACAAAAAAGTTGGAGAATTTGAAGATATCTTATTACCAATTCCATCACCATCACCAGAAAAGTTAGCATTAGAGCCACTTATAGGTGGGTTATGTATATTTGATAATGGTAATGAAGATAAGATTGAAGCATCTAAAAAGTTTATTGATTTCTTATCAAATGATGCAGAATGGCAAAAGAAAAATTTAGTTGCTACAGGAACTTTTTCTGTTAGAGAATCAGTAAAAGGTTTATATGATGATGCAGAAATGAAGTTTGCAGAAGGTATGGGTGAATATACAGCTGAATATTACAATACAGTTAATGGTTTTGCAGAAATGAGAACACATTGGTTCCCAGCAATCCAAGAAGTTACATTAGGTAAAACTGCACCAAAAGATGCAATGAAAAACTTTAATGATAGAGCAAATGAAACATTAAATAAAAAATAAAAATCTATATAGAGGCCTTTAGTTTAATAGAGTTAAGGCCTCTATTAAAAAATATAATTTAATATATGAAAATGTATGAAATGGAATTATAAAAAGTTAGAATATACTTTATTTAAATTAGGGGGTGTGAAAATGAATAAGAGGGCAACTAAAGGAAAAAAAGGTAGGAGTTTAGCAAAAAAAGAGTGGCTTTGCGCATATCTATTTTTACTTCCAGCAGCTATATTTTTCTTAACATTTGTAATATTACCAATGATAGGCGGAATAGTAATGAGTTTCTTTAACTATACGCCAAGAAATTCGGATTTTATAGGAATACAGAATTATATTACGATTTTTAATGATCCAGTGTTTAAAAAATCACTGTGGAATACTTTGTTTTTAGTTATAGGTAACGTTCCTGTAGTTATGGTGTTTTCATTATTTGTAGCGGTTAACATATATAAGAGATCTTCAAAAGTAAGAACATTCTTTAGATCAGTTTTTTATTTACCAGCTATTGCATCAGTTGTTAGTATTACAGTAGTTTGGGGGTGGATATTCCATCCGAATTATGGAATTTTAAATTATGTTTTAGAGTTATTTGGAGTAGATCCACAAGTGTGGCTTGGAGATCCATCAATAGCAAAATGGGCAATTTTAATAGTATTAGTGACATTGTCAGTGGGACAACCGATTGTTTTATATATGGCATCACTTGGAAATATACCAAAAGATTATTTAGAAGCAGCTGAAATTGATGGAGCTAATTCAAGACAAGTTTTTTGGAATATAACATGGCCACTTTTAAAACCAACTACGTTATATATAGTTATAATAACAACTATTAATTCATTCCAGTGTTTCTCAATAATTCAATTATTAACGGCTGGAGGACCAAACTATTCAACAACGACCATAATGTATCAAGTATATGAGAGATCATTTACTCTTGGACAGTATGGATTAGCATCTTCAATGGGTGTGGTTTTAGCAGTAATAGTTATGGCTATATCAGTAATACAATATAAGTATTTTGGTTCAGACGTTGAATATTAAAGGAGGTAGGTTATGTTCGGAAAGAAGAAAAAAGAAAAAGAACAGTTATATGACTGGAGAAGCCAGTGGACAGTAAAAAATACAATAGCATTTGTTGTGTTATGTATCCTTATGATTTTATTTGTATTTCCTTTTTATTGGATTATAACAGGTTCATTTAAAGACTTAGGAGCTGCAATTGCAGTACCACCAGAATGGTTTCCAAACAATCCTATAATGGATAACTGGATAAGCTTATTTAGACAACCAATAGTAAGATGGACATTTAATAGTTTCTTTATTGCTATTTCAACAACTATATTAGTATGTTTAACTGCATCTCTTGCAGGATATGTTTTAGCAAAAAAAAGATTCCCAGGAAAGAAAATTATCTTTTGGATGCTTATAATAGCAATGGCACTTCCAAAGCAAGTTATAATGGTTCCATTATTTAATATATTAACTAGTTTAGATTGGATAGATAGTTATAAATCATTAATATTACCAGCAGTAGGATGGCCTTTTGGAATTTTCTTAATGAAACAGTTTAGTGAAACCATACCAACGGAGCTATTAGAAGCAGCAAGAATAGATGGATGTAGTGAACTTGGAATATTTTCTAAAATAGTTTTACCAATTGTTAAACCTGGTGTAGCAGCACTTGCAATATTTACGTTTATAACATCATGGAATGATTATTTTATGCAACTTATTTTAATAAGAAGTACAGAAATGCAGACATTACCATTAGGAGTAGCAACTATGCAATTAGAATTTACTACAAATTATGGATTGATGATGGCGGGAGCAGCACTTGCTTCAATTCCAATGATAATTATATTCTTAATCTTCCAAAAATCATTTACACAAGGAATTACAATTGGAGCTGTTAAAGGATAAAACTTAGATATTTTTATAATATAAAAATGAAAAGAACTACATAATATTGGTAGTTCTTTTTAAATATATAGATTTACTACAAAGTAGAATATAAAAAAAGCTGGAATATTTATTACTCCAGCTTATTCTTACATAGGATCTAGTTTTTTACTTATATAATTACAAAGTTTATAAAGGTTAAGGCCTTCTTCAATATTAGTCATATTAATAAAATCACTTTGAATATATCCATCTTCAGGAGAAATATAGATATAATTTTCATTAATTACAGTAATATAATATTTTTGGTCAGTAAACTTTAAAATTATTTCGAAAATCTTATCATTAGAATTTTTATTAATTGGATCTACAAAGTTTTCAGATACTAAAGAATAAAAAAAATCAGGTATAATATGTTTATTTTCTTCAGGCAAAGTGTAGGTTTTATAAAAATTATTATCGAATATCTCTACTTTAAAATCATCATCACTTTTTAGTTTTTCTATTATTTCTTGGGAGTAATGATTTTTATCTTTATTTTCTTTTAAATTTAAATATCTAGCAGGATTTGCATTACAGCCCTGAAGTAGAATGATTATTATGCAAAATGATGATATAAGAAATTTTTTCAAATAAAGCACCTCCTTTATACTTAAATAAATATTCCATAAAAGATAAAAGTAGAACTTTTTTATAGATATTGAATATATTATATTAAGCAAAATCCTGGAGGGATTGATTTGAAAATAGGACTAGATAGTACTAGAAGAGAATTTTCAAAAGGATTAGTTAGAAAACTAGAAGAGGAAAATCTATTTTTAGTAGATATGTATTTAGAAAAGAAACGAAACGAAGGATATGAAGTTTATAAAAAAGCAATGGATGCAAATAAATCAAGATTAGATTTATTTATAGGTGTATATTTAGATGAAAAAGAGTCACAAGAAGAGGAAGTAGCCATATTATATGATTGTAGCTTCATAGGTGAAAAATTTGCAAGTTATATTTATGATTGCTTAAGAGAGGAATATGGAAATGAAAAATTAAGCTTAAGATGTGGAACAGAATTCTATATTCTAAAAGAAATAAAATCACCGGCTTTTTTGATAAAAGGAAACTTGAGTGAAAAAACTAAGGAGATAGAAGAAAGCTTAGAAAAAATAATAAAGAATATTTTTAAGATGGAGATCAAGTGAAAGATATGGAAAATTCTCGGAAAGGCTGTCTATAGATAAAAAAGGCAGCCTAAAATATTTTTAATAGAGGTGAGACTGAATGAAAATAATAGCGACGATAGGTCCAAGCTGTAAAGATGGAAAGATAGTACAAGAGTTTATAGAAAATGGAGTGGATATTTTTAGATTTAACTTTTCACATGGAAGTTTAAAAGAATTTGATAGTTTTCAAAAGATAATTAGGGGAAAAGAAAATAATATACATATAATGGGAGACTTATCAGGAGGAAAGATAAGAGTTTCAGATAAATTACCATATATATATAAAATATATAATGGAGAAGAAGTATTTGTTTGTGGAGAAGATAAATATTTACATCCAACATATGTAGATAAGGATAAAAAAAAGATAATTCCATTAAATATAGAATCAAATAAATTTAAAAATAGTAAAGTAGAAAGCATTTCAATGAAGGATAATACTATGCAATTTAAAATAATTGGATATACTGAAGATGGAATAAGAGCTGTAGTGACAAAAGGCGGTATCATAAGGGAAGGAAAAGGTTGCAATATTATTGGAATAGATAGGGAAGCTGGAATTTTAAATGAAAAAGATAAAATAAATATTGATTGGTGTATAAAAAATAAAGTAGAAATAATATGTCAATCTTTTGTGGAGAATGTAGAGGATATTAAAATAATAAAAAAATATATAAAAGAAAATTCAATAAATTATAATCCGAAAATTTGGGCGAAAATAGAGACTCCTAAAGGAGTAAATAATAGTATGAGCATTTTGGAAAATGTTGATGGAGTTGTAATTGGAAGAGGGGATTTAGTACCTGAAGGAACTATAATAAAAGCACCAATTTATCAAGAGAGAATTATAAAAATTGCAAAAGAATCTAAAAAAAATGATATTATAGTTGGAACACATGTATTAAATAGTATGAGAGACGGAAAACGTCCAGAATTTTCAGAAGTTGATTCTATTTATAATATGATAAATAAAGATGTTACAGGTTTTTTATTATCAGGAGAAACATCTATTGGTAAAGCACCAGTTCAAACTGTTAAATTTTTAAAAGAATTAATTGAAAAATATAAAGAAAAGAAATAGGCACCTTTAATTAGGTGCTTATTTTTAAGTGTTGAAATTATAAAAATATAAATATATAGATATTTTTTTAGTTTTGCAAATAAAGAGAATTTTTTAGGTTGAAAAAAAGAAATATTTAGTATATACTTTTAAATATAGTTATGCTGGTTTGATGGAATGGCAGACATGGAAGACTCAAAATCTTTTGGTGGAGACATCGTGAGGGTTCAAGTCCCTCAATCAGCACCAAATAAAAAGAGCTATTCTTAATAGAATTAAATTCTATTAAGAATAGCTCTTTTTTTACGTATAGAAAAGTATATAAATTTATGTTCTACAAAAGCTTATAGTTAGGGGTTTTACTAAAGTTTTAAAGAGAAGCTATAAGTAAATCTTTTAAATCAATTAATTACAAATTTTAAATTTTAGGAAGAAACTTTTATCGTTGTATGAGAAGGAGACACCTTAAAAGAAGTTGATACAATACCAATAGTTCCAATTAAAGCAAATACTATAAAAGTAGAGAAAAGAATTATTGATAAGGGTTTAAAAATAGTTTTAGTTGAACCATTTCTTTTTCTATAAATATTTAAAGCTAAAAGAACTAAAACAGGGCCTAATAATAAATAAGTGAGTGATATTAGTAAGGAAAATTCAGCTTTAATAGAAGAATTAATTGAATTACTAGCTATAATAAAGCCAAGTAGAGTACTTGTAGTATTACATAATATATGCACTAAAATATCTCCAATTAAGGAATCAGTGTAAGCATACATAAGAGCTAAGATTATTCCTAAAAGTGCTGCAAAAACACCTTGTGATATGTTTCCATGAAGTATCCCAAATGATACAGAAGAAATTATAACAGCAGGCCAAAAAGGAATTCTTCGACGCAAATAATTAAATAGAACTCCTCTAAAAACTAATTCTTCTGTAATAGGAGCAATTAGTATTGTAGCTAAAATAGCAAGTGGAGAATGCATTTCAGAAAATAATGCATGAATCATTTGTATACTTTTATCATTTTTAGCGATGAGCTGAACAAAAAAACTACCCCATATTGAAGCGAGCATAAGGGAGCCCAAAGCTGCAGGTATTAATACTGCTAATTTATTTAATTTAAATGGTTTAATTTTTATATCATTTTGTAAACTCTTTTTAAAAATAAACTTTATTATTAATAGAATTACAATAAAAATAAAAATATCGCCAAAAAATGTTAATATTCCAGCTCTGTTTGCTATGGCTGGAGTGATAGGAGTTGGCTTTTGTAAAATATTTAGTTTGAATTTTAATATACCATACCCTAAAGGGAGTGCAGCTAAAAAGCCACCTATAAATTGGAGTACCCAAAATCCAAAAATACATAAAGCTGCAAAAACAAATCCTTTTATATAATGTTTAAACATGTTTTCTCCTTTCTTAAAATAAAACAATAAATAATTTATTTTAATAATCACGATTATTATCTAATATTAACAAGAAAAAGTTTCCTTTTATTGAATAATATGTTTACATAATATTAAATATTTTTAGATAGAATGGACTTTTTTTATTGGTATTATTATAATGAATTCAAAATTGAAAAATTAAAAAATATATAAATATGCTAAAAAGTATAAAATAATTATATAAATATTAAAAATCTATAAAAAATAGAGAGTTGGGTAAACCAAAAGAGTAAAAAAAATCTTGAAACAACAAAATATACTGAAAATTTTAAAAATAAGGTTGTTTGATTTAAAGACATTTGATAAAATGAGTGTAGGATAAAATTACCCGGTGGGGCAATTTTTGACCTAGATAGAAATATAGGTTTAAAATATAAACCTATTAATCTAATAATAGGGAGGAGAAAAAGAATATGATGTATTCAACAGAAGTTCAAGAAATGTGTGTAATCGCTAAAGGACCTAATCATGGGCCAGCACCAATTCCTGTAGAAGGAAAATGGGTTTTAGCAAAAGAAGTAAAAGATATATCAGGTTTAACTCATGGAGTGGGCTGGTGTGCACCTCAACAAGGAGCTTGTAAACTTACTCTAAATGTTAAAGATGGTATAATAGAGGAAGCATTAGTAGAAACAATAGGATGTTCAGGAATGACTCACTCAGCTGCTATGGCTTCAGAAATATTACCAGGAAAAACTATATTAGAAGCATTAAACACAGACTTAGTTTGTGATGCTATAAACACAGCAATGAGAGAATTATTCTTACAAATCGTATACGGAAGATCTCAAACTGCATTCTCAGAAGGAGGATTACCAATAGGAGCTGGTCTTGAAGACTTAGGAAAAGGATTAAGATCACAAGTTGGTACTATGTATGGAACTTTAGCTAAAGGACCAAGATACTTAGAGATGGCAGAAGGTTACGTAACTAAAATTGCTTTAGACGAAGACAATGAAATCATCGGATACAAGTTTGTACACTTAGGAAAAATGATGGAGTTTGTAGCTAAAGGAATGAGCGCTAACGAAGCTATGGAAAAAGCAGCAGGACAATACGGAAGAGTTGCTGATGCTGTTAGATTAGCAGATCCAAGACACGAATAATTTAAATTAAGATTGTAAGGAGGAATTTAATCATGGCATTATTTGAAAGTTATGAAAGAAGAATAGACCAAATCATACCTGTTCTTAATAAGTACGGGATGGACAAAATAGAAGATGCTAAAGCAATTTGTGATGAAGTAGGGATTGACCCATACACAATAGCTAAAGAAACTCAACCAATCGCATTTGAAAATGCTGGATGGGCTTATACTTTAGGTGCTGCTATAGCAATTAAAAAAGGATGCACAAAAGCTGCTGAAGCTGCTGAAGCAATCGGAGAAGGATTACAAGCATTTTGTATTCCAGGATCAGTTGCTGACGACAGAAAAGTTGGTTTAGGACACGGAAACTTAGGAGCTATGCTTTTAAGAGAAGAAACTAAATGTTTCGCATTCTTAGCAGGACACGAAAGTTTCGCTGCTGCTGAAGGAGCTATTAAAATAGCTGAAAAAGCAAACAAAGTAAGAAAAGAGCCATTAAGAGTAATCTTAAACGGATTAGGAAAAGATGCTGCTCAAATTATATCAAGAATCAATGGATTCACATATGTTCAAACTGACTTTGATTTTTATACTTCAGAATTAAAAGTAGTTAAAGAAAAAGCTTACTCAAATGGAGATAGAGCTAAAGTTAGATGTTACGGTGCTAACGATGTTAGAGAAGGTGTTGCTATAATGCACTCAGAAGGTGTTGACGTATCAATCACTGGTAACTCAACTAACCCAACAAGATTCCAACATCCAGTTGCTGGAACTTACAAAAAAGAATGTGTTAATGAAGGTAAAAGATACTTCTCAGTAGCATCAGGTGGTGGAACAGGAAGAACTCTTCACCCAGACAATATGGCAGCAGGTCCTGCTTCATATGGTATGACTGATACAATGGGAAGAATGCATTCAGATGCACAATTCGCAGGATCATCATCAGTTCCAGCTCACGTTGAAATGATGGGTCTTATCGGAATGGGTAACAACCCAATGGTAGGAGCTACTGTTGCTGTAGCTGTTGCTGTAGAAGAAGCAATGAGCAAATAATTTTATTTGTTATAATAAATCCCTTAGGAATTTTCCTAAGGGATTTTTTTATTATAAGTTTTTACTTAATTCTAAGAATTTTTCTATATCCTCTTCAATTGTTTTTAAAGAATTTCTCCAGAAATCTATTGAAGTTATATCTATATTCATAAGTTTTGTAATATCTGCAAGTTTCATTTTTCCTGTTACACTTAAAAGTTCATCGTAAGCTTTTACAAATTCATCGCCTCTTTTTAAGTATTCAGCATATAAACCTTTAGAGAATAAAAGTCCAAAAGCATATGGGAAGTTATAAAAGTTTGCTTCTGCATAATAATAATGAGGTTTACAAGCCCACATGTAAGGATGTAAAAATTCATTATCTAGACCATCACCATAAGTTTCTTTTTGTGCTTTTATCATTATTTCATTTAGTTCAGAAGCCGATATAGAAGCTTCTTCTCTTTTTTCAAAAACTTCTTTTTCAAATAAGAATCTACTCATAATGTCTACAATTATTTGAGCACAGTCTGAAATTTCAGTTTCTAATATAGCTAAAGCATCTTTAGGAGATGCATTTTTAACAGCAGCTTTCTTTACTATAGTTTCACAGAATGTAGATGCTGTTTCTGCAATAGGCATTGGATAATCAGAATTGATTGAAGTTTGAGTTAAAAGACAATCACCATGATATCCATGACCTAATTCGTGAGCTAAAGTTATAACATCACTTAAAGTTTCTCCAAAGTTTAACATGATACGGCTTTCACCAATCATATGAAGATTTTCACAGAAAGCACCACCAACTTTTCCTTCTTTAGGATATACATCAACCCAATTATTTTCTATAGCAGTTTTTGCAAAGTTTCCAAGTTTATCAGAGAATGAAGAAAAGTTTTCAATTATAAAAGCTTTTGCTTCTTCAAAAGTGAATTTTTGATCTGAATCAACAATAGGAGCAAAAAGATTATAGAAAGGTAAGCCATTTTTATTTCCTAATATTTCTGCTTTTCTTTGGAAATACTTTCTAAAAACAGGATAGCTTTCTTTCATAGCATCTAGCATAGCGTTTAAAGAATCCATATCTAATCTAGAATTTACTACTGTTTCTTCAAGTGGAGTTTTATAACCTCTTAACTTAGAAACAGTTATTACTTCACCTTTAACACCGTTTAAGCAAGCCGCTACAGAATTTTCGATTTTCTTATAACCTTCAAGTTCAGCTTCATAAGCAGCTTTTCTAACCTTTTCACTTGAGTCAAAAGCCATATTTCTTATAACACTTAGAGGTAGAGATTTTCCATCATAATCTATAAGAAGAGATGAAGTTTCTAAATCTTTAAGTTTTGTCCAAGCAGAAGAACCAGAACCTTTCATTTGAGCAATTAATAATTCTTCTTTATCACTTAAAAGATGTGTACTTTGTTCTTTTACTTCATTTAAGTGGAATTCATGTTGTTTTAATAAATCAGAAGAAGAAATCAATTCAGATAAGTTCTTTATACTTCCAATCCATTTATAAAGTTTAGCTTCAGAATCAGCAATAGATGCTAATTTTTGTTCTAAGATTTCTATAGTTTTAAGTCCAACAGAATCTTTAGTGTTAACGCTAATAACTAAGTTTGAGTACATAATTAACTTGTTTCCAAGTTCTTTAAACTCGTTAGTTAATACGATATAGTTTTCAAGACTTTCTTTTGTATTGGGATTAGAGATTAAAGCATCTACAAAATCCTTATATTCATTGATTTTTTTATCAAATAAATTTAAATCAGCCTTAAACTCTTTTGAATCAAATCCAGTATAAAGCTCATTTAAACTCCAGTTTCCATTCATATAGAAACACCTCCTAAAATTTTTGAAATTTAAGATAATTATATCATTAATAACTATCTTAAGTATTAGAGAATTGTGAAGTTTAAATAAATACTATATTGAACATACTAAAATTATATTTAAAGAATTAAAGGAGAGAAAATATGGATATTCTTAATATAATGCCAGAATTAATTTTAATTTTGATTTTAACATGCGTTAATGCATTTTTTTCAGCAGCAGAAATGGCTATAGTATCAGTAAATAAAACTAAAATAAGAATACTAAGTGAAAATGGAGATAAAAAAGCAAAGCTTTTAGAAAAATTAATGCTTGAACCAAGTAATTTTTTCGCAACAATTCAAGTGGGAATAACTCTTGCAAGCTTCTTTTCTAGTGCATCAGCAGCAACAGGTGTATCTAGTGCTATAGGAAATTCTTTAGCAAAATATGATATACCATATGTGCACCAAATTTCTTTAATAGGAGTGACTGTAGTTTTATCATATATAACTTTAGTTTTTGGAGAATTAGTACCAAAAAGAATTGCATTAAAGAAAGCAGAAAAAACAGCAATGGCAACTGTAAGAGTAATTTATATAGTATCAGTTATAGCAAAGCCATTTATAAAAATACTTTCCTTTTCAACTGCTTTTGTTTTAAAGATAACTGGAAATAATCAAACAGGAATAGAAGACAGAGTTTCAGAAGAAGAGATTAGGGCAATGCTCTCTGAGGGAGAAGAATATGGAACAATAAAAGAAGAAGAAAGAGATATGATTGATAATGTATTTGAATTTAATGATAGAATGGCAAAGGAGATTATGACATCTAGAAAAGATGCATCTATGATAGATATAGATGAACCTACAGAAAGTTATTTAGATCAAATTTTGAATCTTCAATATTCACGAATACCTGTTTATGAAGGAGAGATAGATAATATTATAGGAATACTTTATTTAAAAGATATGTTAGTAGAAGCAAAGAGGGCTGGATTTGATAATATGGATATCAGAGGAATTCTACAAGAACCAAAATTTTTCCCGGAAACTAAAAGAACAAATGAACTTTTTAAAGATTTAAAAAAGACAAGAACACATATGGCAATTTTAATAGATGAATATGGTGGAGTGTCAGGAATAGCAACTATGGAAGATTTAATTGAAGAAATAATGGGAGAAATAGAAGACGAGTATGACTTAGAGGAACCTGTAGTAAAAACAATAGATGCAAATCATTATCTATTGAAAGGAACGCTAACTATTAATGAATTTAATGAAAGATTTAATTTAAACTTAATAGAAGGAGATTATGATACTATAAATGGTTATATAGTAACTATTCTTGGGGAAGTACCAGAGGATGATAGAGAAATAGTTATAGAGAAGGATGAATACATACTAGAGGCAATAGAAATTAAAGATAGGCGAATAGAAAAAATAAAGTTGACACTTAAATAAATACGGATATTCTAAGAAGAAAATGAAATATAAATATGTTTTATTTAATTGAATATGAATATTATTAAGAAAATAACGAAAAATATTCGCAGAAATGTAGAAAAAAGACGAAAAATATTATATTATAGTTAAGTAATAAATTTGAAAGAGTGATAAGATGAAAAAGATTTTTAGAAAAAATGGTATGTTGGATAATTACTTTGAAATAAGTAAAAGCGGTTCTAGTACAAAAACAGAAGTTTTAGCTGGAGTAACAACATTTATGACAATGGCATACATCTTAATTGTAAACCCAGCAATTCTTTCAGCAGCTGGAATGAATAGTGGAGCAGTCTTTACATCTACAGCAATAGCTGCAGTTGTAGCAACGTTAATTATGGGGATATATGCAAAACTACCTTTTGCACAAGCACCGGGGATGGGCTTGAATGCATTTTTTGCTTATACGATAGTTCTTCAAATGGGATATTCGTATGAGTTTGCTCTTACAGCAGTTTTTTTAGAAGGAATTATATTTATTCTTTTAACATTATTTAATGTAAGAGAAGCTATAGTAAACTCAATACCTAATTGTATAAAAAATGGAATATCAGTAGGTATTGGGCTTTTTATAGCATTAGTAGGACTTGAGGGAGCTGGAATTGTAATACATCCTAAGGATGGAGGTACTATATTATCTCTTGGAAATGTTATGAAAGGACCAGCATTATTGGCGATTATTGGACTTTTAATAACAGGAATATTATTAGCTAGAAAAATGAAGGGTGCATTGTTTATAGGAATGATTATAACTGCAATAATAGGAATTCCTTTAGGAATAACTAAAGTTCCTACAGCTATAGTTAGTGCACCACCATCTATAGCACATAGTCTTTTTAATTTTCAATGGCATGATATACTTTCATGGAATATGGTAATTGTTTTATTTACATTATTATTTATGGATTTATTTGATACTATTGGTACTTTAGTGGGAGTGGCAACTAAAGCAAAAATGTTAGATGAAAATGGAAATGTGCCAAACATAAAAAAAGCATTATTATCTGATGCCATAGGAACTACTTTTGGAGCTTGCATAGGGACAAGTACAGTAAGTACATTTGTTGAAAGTGCTTCAGGAGTTGCAGAAGGGGGAAGAACAGGTTTAACTGCAGTTACTACAGCAGTCATGTTTATAATAGCTTTATTTTTCTTTCCTATATTTGGTGTTATAACTTCTGCGGTTACAGCATCGACATTAATACTAGTAGGATTATTTATGATAGAACCTATAAAGGAAATTCAATTAGATGATTTTACTGAATCTATTCCAGCTTTTTTAACTATAATAATGATGCCATTTTCTTATAGTATTTCAGATGGAATAATATTTGGAATAATATCATATATAGTTTTAAAAGTAACAACAGGAAAAGTAAAACAGGTTTCATTGACTACAGTAGTAATAGGAGTAATCTTTATATTAAAATTTTTTATAACATAAAAGTTTAGACATAGAAACTTTCAAAAAAGTTCTATGTCTTTTTTTATCTTCTTGTTAATTTAAAATTAAAAAAATTTGATATAATGACAAAGAAAAGAGATGAAAATTAATTTTAACCAGTTAAAAAGATAAAAAACTTCAAATTAGTAAAAAAAAATTATTTTTATTAACAAAATGTTGTCGTTTTATGTAAAAATTGATACAATGAATATATTAATAAATTTGTAATAAAGCAAAGGAAAGTGAGAAGAAAATATGATAGATAATGAAGAAAAGAAATTAAGGTGGTATAATCTTGCATTTATGGCCTTCGTAATGGTTTTTGGATTTGGAAATGTTGTTAATAACTTTGCAAACCAAGGATTAGAAGTTATAGCATCTTGGATTTTAATAATTGCATTGTATTTTATACCATATGCATTAATGGTAGGAGAATTAGGATCAGTATTTAAAGACAGTAAAGGTGGAGTAAGTAGTTGGATCGGTAATACAATGGGAAAAAAACTTGCTTACTTTGCAGGATGGACATACTGGGTTGTACATATACCTTATTTAGCACAAAAACCACAATATGTATTAGTAGCATTAGGTTGGGTATTTAAAGGTGATGGAACTTTCTATAGTAGTATGAATCCTTTAGTTGCACAACTTATTTCACTAGCAATATTCTTATTTTTCTTATGGATTGCATCAAGAGGAATGAACTCATTAAAGAAAATAGGAACTATAGCAGGGACTGCTACATTTATTATGGGAATATTATATATATTATTAATGATTGGAGCTCCATTTATAAGAGGAGTACACGTAGCTACAACAGATATTTCTGTACATAGTATAATGCCAAACTTTAATTTTACTTATTTAACTACTATTTCTATGTTAGTATTTGCAGTTGGAGGAGCAGAAAAAATTTCTCCATATGTAAATAATACGAAGAATCCATCAAAAGAATTCCCAAGAGGAATGATTGTATTAGCTATAATGGTTGGTGTAACAGCAATTTTAGGCTCTGTAGCAATGGGAATGATGTTTGATGCTAATAATATTCCATCAGATTTAATGATGAATGGACAATATTTAGCATTCCAAAAGTTAGGTGAATTTTATGGAGTAGGTAATGTTTTAATGATTATATATGCTATAGCAAATGTTTTAGCACAAGTATCAGCATTGATTTTCTCTATAGATGCACCGCTTAAAGTGTTACTAGCAGATACAGATGACGAGTTTGTACCAAAAGCATTAACTGTAACAAATGAGCATGGAGCACCTATTAAAGGATACTTAATGACTGCGGTGCTAGTTGGAATATTGATTGTAGTTCCAGCACTTGGAATCGGAAATATGAATGAATTATTTACTTGGTTACTAAGACTTAATGCAGTAGTAATGCCATTAAGGTATCTATGGGTATTCTTAGCTTATATGGCAATTAAAAAGGCTACATCAAAATATGATTCAAAATACAAGTTCATTAAAAATCATACTGTTGGTTTTATAATTGGTGCATGGTGTTTTGTATTTACAGCATTTGCATGTATTTTTGGAATGGTACCACAAGGAGTAACTACTTATTCAAGTAGCTGGTGGTTCCAACTTCTATTAAATGTAGCAACACCATTTATATTAGTAGGACTTGGATTTATTTTACCGAAGATAGCGAGAAAGAAAAAACAACAAATGGCATAGATTAAAGAGACAAGGGAAACCTTGTCTTTTTTATTGACAAAAAGAATAAAGAGGTATAGAATAACTTAAAAGATAGTTAAGATAAATCTTTTTAAAATAGTAACTTCTATTAACATATTTTTTATTGTATAATAGAAAGTATAAATTACATAAATAAAGGAATGAGAGTATGAATAAATATAGAGGGATTTTATATACACTAATTACAATATTAATATTAATTATAATTGCAAAATTTATAATCACAGCACTTCCATATGTAATTTTAGCTATATTAATCATATGGGCAGTAGTTAAGATTAGAAAAAAAATATCAAAACCTAAAGAGACGGAAGAAAATCATTATAATAATATAAATTATAGTAAGACTAATGATACTTATGAAGAGCAAGTAGAAGATGATTTTGATACTTCAGGAGCAATTGATGTTGATTATGAAGATGTAAAGGATAAATAAAGGGTGTTGCAAAATGCAATGCCTTATTTTTAATTAATGTAAAGGGAGTGATCTAGGATGAATTTTAGAAAGCTTAGGATTTTTTATGAAACAGCTATGGAACTTAATATGACTAAAGTAGGACGTAAACTATATATAAGTCAGCCTTCTGTAAGCCAAGCAATTCAAGAATTAGAAATGGAATTAGAAGTAAAATTATTTGATAGAATTGGGAAAAGAATAAAGCTAACTAATGAAGGGGAAGTATATTTAAATTATGTAAGAAGAATCCTTAACTTATACGAAGAGGGTGTTGATAAAATTAGGAGTATAAAAGAAAGTCGTAGTGGTGAAATAAAAATAGGTGCTAGTACAACTATAGGTATTTATGTACTTCCAACTATTATTAAAAAATTTAATAATAAATATAGAGATATAAAGATATCTTTAATTATAGATAATACAGAAAATATAGAAAATCTTATATTAAAAAATGAAATTGATTTTGCTTTTGTAGAAGGAAGTATAAGATCTGATGAAATAAATGTTGAAAAGTTTTGGGATGATAATCTAGTTTTTATAGGTGAAAATTCAAGAGGTAAATTGGATGAAATAGAAGGAAATCGAGTTTCGCTTATTATGAGGGAACCAGGAAGTGGAACTAGAGAAATTATAGAAAATACTTTTATTAAAAAAAATTTAGAAATAGATGTAGTAATGGAGCTTGGAAGCACAGAAGCGATAAAAAGAAGCGTAGAAAGTGGGATGGGGATAGGATGTGTATCTGAGAGATGCATAAAGAGAGAACTGAAATATGGGGTTTTAAAGAAATTAAATATTAAAAATATAGAAATTCATAGGGAATTATTATTTATATGTCATAGAGATAAATTTATAAATAATAATATGAATGTATTTATTAAAGAAGCTAAATTATTCCACTAATTTAGCTTCTTTAATTTGTTGGAGTGAATTAATAGAAAAAGAAAGCAGAAGTTATATATTCTGCTTTCTTTTTTATTGTGTATATATATTAATATTTGAGCAAATTGTAAAGGTTGCTCTTATTTTGTAAACTTGAATTTTGGTATATTGAAGAAATAATTAAATATGAAATTAAATAGAATAAATCCTATTATAGCTGTAGTCATAAAAAATTCTATTCCGCAAATCCATTTAACTATCTCGGCATAGTTATGGAATCCAAACTTAGTTAAATAACCATATACTTTTACAGAAGCAACTAAAGCAATTGCAAGTGGGAAGGTATATCCCGCAAAAGCTGGGCTGAATTTTAATGACATAACTCTTGGTAAGTTTAAGTAATCAAAAATTACAGCAGCTACTGATAAAGCAAAGAAGAAACTAACTAAATATACATTTGGATGTGGATATAAAGTTACATAACTTATAGTACAAAGTGATCCTGGAGCAGCAAAAATTCCTATTAAAGGATATTGATGATCAGGAACTTCTACAGTTTTTAGTCTATATATAACTACTGGTAATGAAGTTAATACAGCCATAACTATAAAGTAAAATATTGGTTTAACAAGTGCTTTGGCATGCATTGGTTCACTTGTTACACATGATACAGAAATACCTGCTAAAAGAACATACCAACAAGGTAAAACTGTAGTAATATCAAATTTTATAATAACGTGTCTTATTAAAAAGAATACTACATAAAATACATTTAATAATAAAGCAAAAAGCCAAATTCCATGACCAATTGAATAATTGAATTTTGCAAAATAAACACCAATATTCATTAAAAGCATTGTAGTAGTTGGATATAATGCCATAAAAATAGTATTATTCATTTCTCCCCAAACAACTTTTGGGTACATGATCAATTTTAGTATATAAATAAGTAAAGCAACAGAGCCTACGTAAATGAAAATATCTAAAATCATAGGATACCCATGACTAGAAAAGACATTTGCTAAAGTAGCAGCTCCAAGACAAGTTCCTATAAAGCCTATAGGATAATCTTTTAGTTTTGTTTTTAAAAATCCGTTTTCCAAAAAAATCACCTCAAAAATAATTTAAAGAATATTTACTAAGTAAAGAATACATAATGAAAATATAAAACCGCATATAGCTAAAACTTTTACGGTGGTGCTAGCTTTAGGTCTTTGGTTAATATTACTCAAAAAAAACACGCCCTTTCAATAAAGTGTGATTATAATCACAACTAAATTAACAATCTGTGATTATTATCATATTTGTTATAATTATAACAATTAAAACATGCAATAAATGTGACTTTTATCACAATTAATAATATTTTGTTCAAAAAGGCAGAAAAAAATGTGATTTTTATCACATTTCATAGGATATAATGGTAGTAAGATTAAATTAACATTAATGGATAAACAAAGGAGATGAAGATTATGGAAATAAAACAATCAGCTTGCAATTATTGCGCTACAGGATGTAACTTAAGCTTCACATTAGAAAACGATAAGATTACCTTAATCAGAGGTGCTAAGGAATATCCGGTAAATTCAGGAACAGCATGTATAAAGGGATTAAACTTAGATAAACAATGCACAGAGTATGGTAAGCAAAGACTTCCATTATTAAGAAATGAAAAAGGTGAAATGGAAGAAATAGGATGGGAAGATGCCTTTAGAATATTTGTAGAAAAAATGGATGAAACTAGAGGTAAATATGGAGATAAAAGCGTAGCATATATAAGTACAGGGCAAATACCTATAGAAGAAATGGCATTATTGGGATTAATAGGTAGAGGGTTTATGCAAATGCATGGAGATGGTAATACTAGACTTTGTATGTCTAGTTCAGTAGTTGCATATAAACAAGCATTTGGATTTGATGCACCATCATATACATTAAGGGATTTAGAACTTTCTGATACAATGATATTTATTGGTGCAAATCCAGCAGTAGCACATCCAGTATTATGGGGAAGAATAAGAAAAAATAAAGCCGCTAAAAAAATAGCTATTGATCCTAGAAAATCAGAAACAGTAAAGGGTGTAGATGAATGGTATGATATAAAACCAAAATCAGATTTAATTCTTTTATATACACTGGCAAATATCCTTATAGAAAACGATTGGATAGATAAAGAATATATAGAAAAACATACAGAAGATTTTGAAGGATTTAAAAATCATGTAAAAAAATATACATTAGAAGATGTTGAAGAAAAAACAGGAATGACTAAAGAAAGAGTAGTAGCTTTAGCAGAAACTATTCATAATGGGAAAAAAGTTTCTATTTGGTGGACGATGGGAGTAAATCAAGGATATGAAGCTGTTAGAACAGCACAAGCTATAATAAATATTTGTGTAATGACAGGAAATATAGGAAGAGAAGGAACAGGTCCAAATTCATTAACAGGACAATGTAATGCGATGGGGTCGCGTTTATATAGCAATACAACTTGTCTTTATGCTGGTAGAGACTATGGAAATGAAAATGATAGAAAAGTTGTACGTGAGATATTAGGAGTAGATGATGAAGATATTCCAAAGGCGCCAACACTTCCATATCCAGAAATAGTAAAAGGAGCTTTAAATGGAGAAATTAAAGCCTTATGGATAGTTGCTACAAATCCAATGGATTCATGGATTGATAACAAGGAGTTTAAAAAAGTAGTAGATAATTTAGATTTTTTAGTAGTTCAAGATTTATATAGTGATACAGATACTGCAAAAGTGGCAGACTTGTTTTTACCAGCAATTCCAGCAATTAAAAAAGAGGGTGTATTAATAAATACTGAAAGAAGATTATCAGCATTAGTACCTTTAATAAGTAAAAAAGAAAATGAACTAACTGATTATGAAATATTTTTAGGTATAGGAAAAGCTTTAGGAAGAGAAAAAGAGTTGGAAAAATGGAAAACACCAAAAGATGCATTTGAACTATTAAAGGAATGCTCTAAAGATATGCCTTGTGATATTACTGGAGTAACTTATGAAATGTTAAGAGAAAGTAAGGGAGTACAATGGCCATTTAAAAAAGGTGAAGAATTAATAGATGATGAAAGAAGACTTTTTGAAGATGGAGTATATTATAGACCTAATGGAAAAGTAAAGTTTATGTATGAAGATGTAATGGAAAATACTTTAAAAGAGACTAATGAGTATCCATATATGTTGAATACAGGTAGAGGATCAGTTGGTCAATGGCATACACAAACTAGAACTAGAGAAATTCCAATGGTTAAAAAAATGGTTTCAGAGGAGGCATATATTGAAATAAGTAATATTTTGGCAAGTGATTTAGGAATAGTAAATGATGAAATAATTCAGGTATCATCACCAAATGGTAATAAAGTAAATATAAAAGCAAAAATAAACCCTCAATTAAAAAGGGATCAATTATTTGCACCAATGCATTATTTTGCAACTAATCAATTAACAGAAGAGATATTTGATGCATATTCTAGAGAACCATCTTATAAATTTGCTACAATTAATATAAAGAAAATATAAATAAGGAGATTTTTTATGATAGATTTAGAGAAAGCAAAAGAAATAATATTAGAAAATATAGAAGAAAAAAGTTTTGAAGAAGTTAGCTTATATGATGGATTAAATAGAGTTTTATATGAAGATGTACACTCTAAAATAAATAATCCACCATTCTCTAAATCTCCTTTAGATGGGTATGCTTTAAAAGGAGAAGAATTAGAGAGGTTAGAAAATTATAAAGAGTTCCAGGTTATAGATAAAATTTTTGCAGGTGAGGTATCTCGAAAAATCGTAGGGAAAGGTCAATGTATAAGAATTATGACTGGGGCAAAAATACCAGTAGGTTGCAATTGTGTAGTAAGACAAGAAGATACTGAAGAGATAGAAGGAAAAGTTAGAGTTTTTAAAGAACATAAGGCTTTTGATAACTATATTTATGAAGGAGAAGACTTTAAAAAAGGTGATAAAATAGTAAGTAAAGGCAAAAAGATAACTGCATCTGAAGTAATGGCAATTGCATCTTTAGGTATAGATAAAATAAAAGTATATAAAAAACCTTATATAGGATTAATTAATACAGGTGATGAAATTCAAAATCCAGGTGAAGAATTAAAAGATGGAAAGGTGTATAATTGTAACGGAGGATTTCTTTTATCAAGAATAAAAGAATTAAATTTGAATGGTGAGTTATACTCAAGTCTTTTAGATAATGAGGAAAGTTTAAAGAATGGAATTACCCAGTTAGAGGAAAGATCAGATATTATAATTTCAACTGGAGGAGTTTCGGTTGGAGAAAAAGATATTGTACAAAAAGTAGTAAAAGACTTAGGTTATGAAATTTTATTTTGGAAAGTAGATATAAAACCAGGATCACCACTTTTTGTTGGAAGAAAAAATGGAAAGTTGTATATAGGACTATCAGGAACACCAGTTGCAAGTGCTACGACTTTCGAACTTTTGTGTAGGGACGGATTATTAAAGATGATAAATTGCACAGAAGATATGATAAGGAAAGAAAAAGGAATATTAAAAGATAGTTTTATGAAAAAAGGAAAAAAGAGAAGATTTTTAAGGGCCTTTAAAGATAACAATGGAGATGTATATATTGATAATGTATATCAAAGCCCAGGGCAGGTTCATACTATGCTAAATAGTAACTGTTTATTAGAAATCGGAAAAAATGAAATATTAGAAGAAGGAAAAGAGGTCTTTGTTTTAAGATGATGAAATGTTCAGCTATAATTTTAGCAGGTGGAAAAAGTAGTAGAATGAATTATTCTCCAAAGGCACTATTAGAGTATGAAGAAGAATTTTTTATAGATAGAGAAATAAAAGCATTAAATAATTTTGATGAAATTTTAATATCATGTAATGATAGTAGAATAATTGAAAAAGTTAAAGGATTTACTATTATAGAAGATGAGATAAAGGATATTGGGCCTATTGGTGGAATATATTCTGCGTTGAAAAAAATAAAAAATGAAAAGGGAATAATAGTATCTTGTGATATGCCATTTTTGAATAAAGAAATTTTAGAGATGCTTGGAAAAATAGAATTTGAAGAAGATTGCTTAATTCCTACATTAAATGGAAGATTAGAACCTTTTTGTGGGATATATAAAAAAGAAATAATAGAAAAAATTTATGAAAGTATTAAAGAAAAAGAATATTCATTACGAGGTATGTTCAAAAAACTAAATATTAAAAAAATAGAAATAAAGGATGAAAACAACTTTACAAATATAAATACTGTTGAAGAATATGATAAGTTAGTATTAGGGAATAAATTATGAGTAGAATAATAAATGTTGTTGGAGAATGTTCAAATGTTGGTAAAACAACAGTTGTTGTGGGGATAATAAAGGAATTAAAAAAAAGAGGATTTAAAGTAGGCACAATAAAACATCATAGTCATACTTTAGAATTAGATAAAAAGGGAAAAGATACATATAAGCATAGAGAAGCTGGGGCAGAGGAAATTTGTATAACTTCTATTGGAAGAACCTATATGATGATAGAAAAAGAGCTCGATTTAGATGAAGCTATAAATCTTTTTTCAGAAAAAGATTTTATAATAGTTGAAGGTTATAAAAAAAGTAATTTAAATAAGATTGAAGTTTTTAATTCAAGATTAAGTACTAAAATTATAACACCTGTAGAAAGATTAATATGTGTAGCTTCAGACACAGAGATTGATATAGATAATGTAGAAGTGGTAGATAGAAATGATTATGAGAGACTTGTAGATTTAATATTAAAATTTAAGGAGGAATAATCATGTACACATTAGGAATAATTACAAGTAGTGATTCAGGATATGCAGGGAAAAGAGAGGATTTAAGTGGAAAAGTCATTGAAGAAATAGGGAAAGAAAATGATTTTGAAGTGAAAAAATATATAATGCTACCAGATGATAAAGAAATGCTAAAAGAAGAGATGATAAATATGGCAGATAACTTAAAGGTAGAGTTAATATTGACTACGGGTGGTACAGGATTTAGCCAAAGGGATATAATGCCAGAGGCAACGAAAGAAGTTATAGAAAGAGAAGCACTAGGAATTCCAGAAGCAGTGAGAGCATATAGTCTAACACTAACTAAGCGAGCAATGCTTTCAAGGGCAACAGCAGGAATAAGAGGCGAAACTTTAATTGTAAATATGCCAGGTAGTCCGAAGGCCTGTAGAGAGATTATGGAATATTTAATAAATGAATTGAAACATGGAATTGATATAATGAAGGGGAGAACAGGTGAATGCGCAAGAAAGTAAAATTTCTTGTTCCAATGATAGCTTGTATAGGGGTAATAATAGGCTTAGTTGGATGTGACAAGAAGGGGAATAATAATGAAGAAAAAGAAATTGTAGTATCTATTGCAGCTAGTTTAAAGGAGCCAATGGATATTATAGGAGCTAACTTTACAAAAAAAACAGGAATAAATATAAAATTAAATGCTGGTAGTTCGGGGACACTAGAAAAACAAATCCAAAACGGAGCAGATGTGGATATGTTTTTTTCTGCTAGTAAAACTTATTCAGATCAACTTTTAAATAAAGGATATATTTACAATAATAAAGTAGAAGATATCTTATTAAACTCTTTAGTAGTAATAGGGGATAAGAATATAGAAGATTTAAAAGAATTAGTAAATGTTGAAGGAAAAATAGCTATAGGAGAGCCGAGCACTGTTCCAGCTGGAGCTTATGCAAAAGAAAGTTTAGAATATTATAAGATTTATAGTGCACTTAAAGAAAAACTTGTTTATGGAAAAAGTGTAACGAATGTAAAAGAGTATGTAGAAAGCGGTAATGCAGAATATGGATTTGTTTATAAAACAGATGCAATAAACTTAAAGGACTCAAAGGTAGTTTATAACGTAAATGACGATTCCCACGAAAAAATTCAATATACAGTTGCTGTTTTAAAAGATAGTAAAAATATAAAAGAAACAGAAGAGTTCCTTAATTATTTAAATAGTGATGAAGCTATGAAGGTATTTGAGGAGTATGGATTTGCTAAAAATAAATGATAGGGAATGCATTTTTTATATCTTTTAAAGTTGTAATAATTTCATTATTTATTACACTTTTATTGGGTATAATATTAAATTATATATTAGTTCAAAAGAAAATTAGGGGGAAAAGTTTTATAGAAACATTGATATTACTACCAATGTTTCTGCCACCATCTGCAGTGGGATATTTAATTTTATTAAGTCTTGGAAAAAGAGGGGTAATTGGAAAGTTTTTATATGAAAATTTAAATATTTCTATTATATTTACGATGGTAGGAGCAATTATAGTAGGAATAGTAGTATCTATTCCTATAATGTATGGAAGTATAAAAACGAGCCTTTTAAGCGTACCAGAGGAATTGAAAATGGTTGCGATAGAAATGGGAGCAAATGAAAGATTAGTATATAGAAAAATCAGCCTTCCACTAGCAAGAAAGGGAATAATAACAGGAACTGTTTTATCTATAGCTAGAATATTTGGAGAATTTGGAGCAACAATATTGGTTGCAGGAAATATTCCAGGAGAAACGCAAACTGTTCCAATGGCGTTGTATTACGCAATAGAAAATAGTGATAGTGGAATTGCCACAACTATTTTAATAGTAATAGTTTGTATTTCGATAGCTTTAACTTTAAGTTACAATTTTATACTTAGAAAAATGAAGTGAGGAGAGTAAGATGAAGAAAGTACATGTTAAAGATGCAGTTGGAAATGTTCTTTGTCACGATATAACTAAAATAGTTCCAGGTGAATTTAAAGGAAGAGCATTTAAAAAAGGTCATATAATAAAAGAGGAAGATATAGAAGAACTTTTATCTATTGGAAAAGAACATATTTATGTTTGGGAAGCGAAAGAAGGTATGCTTCATGAAAATGATGCAGCTGAAAGAATAAAAGATTTAGTTTGTGGAGAAGGAATAAAGTTTGGAGAAATTAAAGAAGGAAAAATAAACTTTATTGCAGATAGAGATGGACTTTTAAAAATAGATAAGGAAAAACTTTTTGATATAAATGATTTAGGTGAAATAATAATTGCTATGATACACAATAATACTCCAGTAAAAGAAGGAGAATTATTAGGTGGAACAAGAGTTATTCCTTTAATTATAGAAGAAGAAAAGATAATAGAGGCTGAAAAACTTATAAAGGAAAAGATTATAAGTGTAAAAGAAATAAAAGGTAAAAAAGTTCATATGATAACTACTGGTAGTGAAGTTTTTCATGGAAGAATAAAAGATGCATTTGGACCGGCAGTAAAAAGAAAAATAGAGTATTTTGGATGTGAGCTAGTTAATCAAGCCATAGTTGATGATAAAAAAGAGGATATAATAAAAGAAATCCATAAGGCTTTAGATAATGGTGCAGAATTTATAATTTGTACAGGTGGAATGTCTGTAGATCCTGATGATGTAACGCCAACTGCAATAAAAGAAAGTGGAGCAGAGCTTATAACTTATGGAGCACCAGTACTTCCAGGGGCAATGTTTTTATTAGCATATCATGGAGATATTCCAATAGTAGGACTTCCAGGATGTGTAATGTATTCTAAGAGAACTATATTTGATATAGTGCTTCCAAGAATACTAGCAGATGAAAAATTAAAAAGAAGAGATATTACAGAATTAGGACATGGTGGACAATGTTTAGACTGTAAAGTTTGTACTTTTCCACATTGTTCTTTTGGAAAGGGAATATAAATGGATAATGGATTAACTCATTTTGATAAAGATGGAAATGCTGTAATGGTTGATGTATCGGAGAAAAAAGATACAAATAGAGTAGCAGTTGCAGTGGGAAAAGTATTAGTAAGCCCAGAAACTTTAGAACTTATTAAAAAGGGCGAAATTGGAAAAGGCGATGTTCTAGGAGTAGCTAGAGTAGCAGGTATAATGGGAATGAAAAGAACATCAGATTTGATTCCAATGTGCCATCCTATAATGATAAAAGGATGTTATATAAACTTTAAAATAAACCATGAGGAAAGTGCTATAGAAATAGAAGGAATGGCAAAGCTTACAGATAAAACAGGAGTAGAGATGGAAGCTTTAACAGGAGTATCTATAGCAGCACTTACTATATATGATATGTGTAAAGCAGTAGACAAAAGAATAACTATAACAGATATACATTTAAAAAGTAAAAAAGGTGGGAAAAGCGGGGATTTTTTCTATTAAGTAAGAGGTGAAAATTTTGAAAGATAAATTTGGTAGAACAGTAGATTATATAAGAGTATCATTAACAGATAGATGCAATTTAAGATGTATTTACTGTATGCCTGCTAGAGAAAATAGTTTTTTTGAAGAAGAAGATAAAATAACAAATGAAGAAGTAATAAAAATAATAGATGCAAGTGCAAAATTAGGAATTAGAAAAGTGAGACTTACTGGTGGAGAGCCTTTAGTTAGAAAAGATATAAATGAATTAATTAGAGAAGTAAATAATATAGAAGGAATAGAAGAGATAGCACTAACTACGAATGCTATGTTATTAGAAGAGCGTTTAGAATTTCTCTATGAAAATGGTGTGAAAAGTTTAAACATAAGTTTAGATACGTTAGAGGAAGAAAAGTTTAAAAAAATAACTAGAGGCGGAGATATAAGAAAAGTCTTAAATAGTATAGATAAAGCTCTTAGTTTAGGAATGAAGGTAAAAATAAATACAGTTGTAATAGAAGATTTAAATAAAAATGAAATATTAGATTTAGTCCATTTTACAAAAGATAAAAAAATAGCTTTAAGATTTATAGAACTTATGCCTATAGGAGAAGGAAAAAAATTTAAAGGGGTTTCAAATGAAGAGGTTCTTCATATTATAAAAGAAAGCAATTTAGCTATTAAAGTAATAGAAAGAAATAAAAAGGATGGCCCAGCAAAATACATAAAAATAGAAAACTATATAGGAAAAATAGGCTTTATAAGTGCTATGAGTAATTGTTTCTGTGAAGATTGTAATAGAATAAGAATAACAACTGATGGAATGCTTAAACAATGTTTAAATTGGAAAAGTGATATAAACTTAAAAAAAATTATAAGAAAAGAAGATGATAGTAAACTAATAGATGCCATAAAAAACGGTATATATAATAAACCGGAAAAGTACTTGTTTAATAAAGAAGATGAAAAAGAAGAAATAAGAAACATGAATGAAATTGGAGGATAAAATCATGGGAAGAATAGTTGCAATTTGTAAAAGCGAGAAAAAAGGAACAGTTAAGAAAAGAATACCAGAAATTGATTTAATAGAAAATTTTGGGCTTGAAGGTGATGCTCATGGTGGAAATTGGCATAGACAAGTAAGTCTTTTAGAAGTAAGTAAAATAGATGATTTCAATAAAGAAGGCGGAAATGTAGTTTTTGGAGATTTTGGAGAAAATATTGTAATAGAAGGTATAGAAGTAAATAAATTACCAATAGGAACAAAGCTTAAAATTGGTGATGCTATATTAGAAATAACACAAATAGGTAAAAAATGTCATAGTGAATGTGAAATATTCTATAGAGTTGGAAGATGTATAATGCCAGTTTATGGAACTTTCTCAAAAGTTATAAAAGGCGGACACATTAAAGAAAATGATGTTGTGGAACAAATAGAAGAATAATTAAATTGAAAAAAGGAAAAAATTAACATATAATAATTCTTAAATAAAAAAAGAGAGGGTTATTATATGGGTAAAATTAAAATGAATACTCCATTAGTTGAGATGGATGGAGATGAAATGACTAGAGTCTTATGGAAATCTATAAAGGAAGAACTTATTATTCCATTTGTGGATTTAAAAACAGAGTATTATGATTTAGGACTAAAAAATAGAGATAATACAGAAGATGAAGTGACTATAAAGGCAGCAGAAGCAATAAAAAAATATGGAGTAGGAGTAAAATGTGCAACAATAACTCCTAATGCGCAAAGAGTGGAAGAATATAAATTAAAAAAAATGTGGAAAAGTCCAAATGGGACTATTCGTGCAATTTTAGATGGAACTGTATTTAGAGCACCTATTTTAGTTAGTAATGTACAACCTTATGTTAGAAGTTGGAGTAAGCCAATTACTATAGCGAGACATGCTTATGGAGATATTTATAAAGATGTTGAAATGAAAGTTGAAGAAAAAGGTAAGTGTGAGTTGGTCTTCACAAATGAAAAAGGTGAGGAAACTAGAAGCTTAATTCATAACTTTGATAAAGAAGGTATAGTTTTAGGAATGCATAATTTAAATCACTCTATAGAAAGTTTTGCTAGGAGTTGTTTTAATTATGCATTAGAAAAAAAACAGGACATATGGTTTTCAGCTAAAGATACTATTTCTAAAAAATACGATCATAGCTTTAAAGATATTTTTGAAGAAATTTATTTGAAAGAATATAAAAATAAATTTGAAGAAGAAGGAATAGAGTATTTTTATACATTAATAGATGATGCTGTAGCTAGAATTATAAAATCAGAAGGTGGGATGATTTGGGCTTGTAAAAATTATGATGGAGATGTTATGAGTGATATGATAGGTGCTTCCTTTGGATCTCTTCCAATGATGACATCGGTATTGGTTTCGTCAGAAGGAAACTTTGAGTATGAAGCAGCACATGGAACAGTTCAAAGACATTATTATAGACATTTAAAAGGTGAAGAAACTTCAACTAATTCTATAGCAACCATATTTGCTTGGGCTGGAGCATTAAGGAAAAGAGGAGAATTAGATAATATAAAAGAGTTAATTAAATTCTCTGATTCTTTAGAAAGAGCTTCATTAAAAGTCATAGAAGATGGAAAAATGACTAAAGACATGGCTTTTATAACAGTGATAGAAAATCCACAAATATTAAATAGCTTAGAATTTATAAAAGAAATAAGAGAAGAACTTAAACAAAATATTTAAAAAATAAAAAAATCCCTTTAACTATTAGTAATAATGAAAGTTAAAGGGATTTTTATTATTGTGAGATGAAAATATTTAACATTAAATAGATATAAGTGGTTTATGTAGAGCAAAATGGGTTAAAATACATTAAAATAAAAAAATTCAAAAAAATTCAATAAAAATGTTTACATTGAGATAAAAATATAATAAAATAAAAATGTAAACAAACTGTAACCAAAAAAAGACTTAAAAGTAAATAGAATATTATTTTAAATCAACATATACATAAAAGGAAAATATAATACATTTGTCTAAGAAAAATTAAAAAATATTCATATTACTAAGTTTAGGTTAATATAATTTTAATAAGAAGAATAGAGGAGATGAAAGTATGAATAAAGTATTGGTTTTATCAAAAGGAACAGGACAAGCTAAGGCCTTTGAAAGAGTTGCAGTAGCTCATACAGAAAAAAATAATATTCCAATAGAATGGATTTTTGCATTAGGTACAGAAATGGAAGAAGTACTTTCAAATAAAGATATTGCAGTTGTGATAATAGCGCCAGAATTAATGTTAGTAGAGAAAAAAATTAAAGAAGAATTAGACAGTATAAAAGTACCGTATATAACATTAAAACCAGTAGATTTTGGATTGAAAAATATGGCTAAAATAATGCCACAAATAGAACCACATTTAAAATAAGCATGGGAGATGTTATTTTATCAAGACCAGGAGAAAATGTCTTAAACTTTTTAGATTATGGGATTTATGTAGATGGGAATAAGGTCAATTTTATAAGTGATGATAAAAGGAAAGTTTTAAAACTTGAAGAAGGACATCATGAAATATATATAAAAGTTATTAATGCTAAAAGCAATAATTTAAACATAAATATAAGGAAAAATCAAACTGTTAGATTAGTTTGTGGAATAAAGCTTAAAGGAATAAAAAAATTATTTGCAATGTTTTATCTTTTAAGTGGCAAGCTACTAGAGTTAGATTTTATAAATTAAAAAAAGAATTATAACTATGGTAAAGTTTAAATTTGGTATGTCTGTTTTTCATTCTTTAATCAGGGGTGTGAAAAGAAATGAAAAATATCATATATAAATTAAATATATAAGGGGGAACTAAAATGAAATTTATGGACAAACTAGCTGCAGGCTTAGAAAAATTTCTTATGCCAATTGCAGAAAAGCTAGGAAGACAAAAGCAGTTATCTGCTTTAAGAGACGGATTTATATCAACATTACCGATTGCTATGGCTGGGGCTATGGGATCATTAGTTTTAAACGCACTTGTAAGAGACACATCGGTTTTCGGTGAAAAATTAAACAAAATTGATGCATATGCACAAAATATTCAACCATTTTTAACTAAGTATATTCAACCAATACTTGGAAATATGTGGTGGGGTACTATAGCATTAACTTCTATTTTCTTAGTTATAGCTATTGCTTATGCATATGGAAGAATAGAAGAGGTTGATCCATTTGCAACAGCTTTAGTTTGTTTAGGAGCTTTCCTAACAATGGTACCAGATACTGTTGCAATTAATATTGCTCCAGAAGGTGCAGAAGCAGTAATGTCTGACAGATGGGGAATGATTAGTGTTGGTTCGTTTAACTCAACTGCTATGTTTACTGCTATGCTTGTAGCATTAATTGGTGGATGGATTTTTGTTAAACTTACTAAAAAGGGTATCGTTATTAGAATGCCTGAACAAGTACCACCAGCAGTATCAAAAGCATTTGCAGCTGTTATACCAGCATTAGTTGTAATCGCTTTAGCAGGTTTAGTACACTCATTAAGTATGAACCTTGCAGGTATGGACTTTAAAGCAATTATAGAAAAAACAATTCAAGATCCATTAGTTCAACTTGGACAATCACCATTCACTTATGTTTTCTTAATTTTATTATCGCAATTATTATGGTTCTTTGGATTACATGGATTAAACATGGTAGAACCAGCTTTAAATACAATGTATACACCAGCGTTAAATGCAAACATTGATGCAGTAACAGCTGGAGGAGAAGCAGTAAATACTTTAACAAGAAACTTTGTTGACGTATACGCTATGCCAGGAGGATCTGGAGGAACTTTAGCATTATTAATTGCTATATTCATCTTCTCTAAGAGACAAGAAAATAGAGAGCTTGCTAAATTAGCTATAGCTCCAGGATGCTTCAATATTAATGAACCAGTTATATTCGGTTTACCATTAGTATTAAATCCAATTTACTTTATACCATTCGTATTAACACCATCAGTTTGTATAGTGTTAGCATATCTGGCAACAGAAGCGGGATTGGTATCTAAAATTAGTGCTTCACTTCCATGGGTTACACCACCAGTGTTCCATGCAGTATTAGCAACAAATGGAGATATAAGAGCAGGTATACTTGCAGCAGCATTATTACTTCTTTCAGTATTAATCTGGACTCCATTCGTAATTGCAGCAAACAAAATGGGTATTGAAGACTAATTAAATTAAAAAGAATTTATAGAGGGTGCTTTAGGCATCCTCTTTTTATATGTAGATTAATGATATATTAAATTTAAAGAAGTAATACATGAGGAGAGTTTAGAGAAAAAAGGAAAAATTATAAGAAATAGATTCATTATTATGGTAAAATATATTTATTAAGTTTATATGGGGAGGAAAAAAAAGTGGGATTTAAGAATTCAACAGTTATAGATTATCCAGTAGAAGAGGTTTTTAAAGTTTTTATACGAACAGCAAAAAGGGATTTTCCGAAATTTAATGAAAAAAATCCTATAGGTTGTGGTGTAACAAAAAAGGTTGGTGCATATTCAGCTAAAACTGCAACTATGAGAATAGAGATAACTGATTATAAAGAAAATGAGTTATATCAAATAACAAGTAGTACAGATAAAATGGTATATGTTTCTACATATACATTAGAAAAAATAGATGAATCCTCAACAAAACTAAGCTCAGAAGAAATTCAAGATACTCCAGGAGCTTTTCAATTTATGAATACAATAATTCAAACAGTGTTATTTAAACGTACTGTTAGAAGAAGATTTGGAGTATTTATTGATTCATTAGAAAAGGAAATTGAGGATTATAAAGACAAGGTTTCTAAGGCTCAACCAAAAAATAAAGAAGAGTTAATTGATGAAAAATCAGAAGAAATAGATGATGCTAAAGATGTGAATATAGAAGAGGTTCATGAAGAAAATAAATCAGAAGAATAAAATATTTAAATAATAAAAGATGATTTCTATTAATTTAGAAATCATCTTTTTAATATGAAAAGGTATAGAGATTAACTATTAAAATGCAAAGTTTCCATCTTTAAATACTTGAACTTCTACACCATCATAAGTATATCCAACTATATTTAAGTCTTTAGAACCTACCATAAAGTCAACATGGTTTAATGAATCATTAACTCCGTTTGCTTCAAGTTCTTCATCAGACATAGTTTCTCCACCTTTAATACAACTACCATAAGCTCTTCCAATAGCTAAATGACAAGAAGCATTTTCATCAAATAAAGTATTGTAGAATAAAATATTTGAGTTTGAAATTGGTGAATCATATGGAACTAATGCAACTTCACCTAAGTAATGTGAACCTTCATCAGTTTCGATAAGTTCTTTTAATGCATCATAGCCTTCTTTTGCTGTAAAATCAACAATTCTACCATCTTTAAAAGTAAGAGAGAATTCATTAATTAAAGTTCCATTGTGGTTTAAAGGTTTAGTTGAGTAAACTATTCCATTAACACCAGTTTTTAGTGGTAAAGTGAAGATTTCTTCTGTTGGGATATTTGCTATAAATTCAACACCAGAAGATGTAACATCAGAACCACCACACCAAATATGATCTTTAGGCAATTCGATTTCTAAATCAGTTCCTAAAGAGTTTTTATATTTTAAAGTTTTAAAATTATATTTTTCGAAAAATTTGATGTTTTCTTTTAAGCTGTTTGAATGTTTTGCCCAAGCATCAACAGGGTTTTCTAAATCTACTCTAACTATTTTAAAAATAGTTTCCCATAAAGCATCAACTGCTTCATCTTCTGAAAGAGTTGAGAAAACTTTTCTAGCCCATGCTTTTGATGGTATTGATACTACACACCAAGCATTTTCATTATTCATAACTTTTTCGTAATATTCTTTTAAAGCAATACTTCTACTTGCAGATGCAGCAGAAACTTTTTTTGAATCAATATCTTTTAAAAGTTCAGGATTGCTAGCTGAAATTGAAAGGAATGATGCTCCCTTTCTTTGATAATATAAATATTTTTCTACTTCAAAGCTTGGAACTTCTTGTAATGTTTCAATAGATGCATTTTCAAATTTGATTTTTGAAAAATTCTCATCTCCATAATTTATATAGACATCTTTAGCTCCTATTTTAAAAGCTTTCTCTGAAATCATTCTAGAAAATTCTGCACATTCAATTGGTGAATTTATAAATAAAAGACCATCTTTTTGAATATTAAGTCCTTTTTTTACAATTAGCTCTGCATATTTTTCTAACATTAAGTTAAAATCTTTAATCATAAATTGTACCTCCAAATTTAGTTATTATTACTATTTTAACATATAAGCTATAGACTAGGAGTAGGAAAATTTTAATATATTGAAAACATATTTATTGTATGCATAGATAATAAGTAATATAATAGATTTACTAAAATATAAGGCTAAAAATATAAGGTTAGGGGTGGTACAATTTGAATAAACTATTAAAAGAATTAATAGAAAAGAATAAAGTTTATGGTGAAAAAGGAAATTTAGCATCATATATACCTGCTCTTTTAAAAGCAGATAAAAAAGATTTAGGGATTGCTATAATGAAATTAGATGGAAGAGAATTTTGTGCAGGAGAATGCGATAAATTATTTACTATACAGAGTATTTCAAAAGTAGTAAGTTTGATTTTAGCAATTGAAGATAATGGATATAAGAAAGTATTAGAGAAGGTAAATGTAGAACCAACAGGGGAAGGGTTTAATTCAATAGTAAATTTAGAAACTAAAGATACTAAAAGACCCTATAATCCAATGATTAATGCGGGAGCTATAATGACAACATCATTGATAACTGGAAATGATGAAGAAGAGAAATTTAGAAAAATAATAGAATTTATAAAAAAGGTTACAAATAACAATAACATAACTATAGATGAAGAAGTATACATATCAGAAAAAGAAACTGGGGATAGAAATAGAGCATTAGCATATTTTATGAAAGGAAATGGAATTTTAAATGGTGAAATTGAGGAAGTTCTAGATATTTATTTTAAACAGTGTTCTATACGAGCAACAGCAAGAGATTTAGCAAGGTTTGGAGCAGTTCTTGCTAATGATGGAATATTACCATGGAGTGGGGAGAGAGTTATAGAAAAGGATATATGTAGAGTTGTTAAAACTATAATGGTAACTTGTGGTATGTATGATGCTTCAGGAGAATTTGCTGTAAAAATAGGAATTCCAGCTAAAAGTGGTGTTGGAGGAGGAATATTAGGTGCAGTACCGAAAAGAATGGGTATTGGAGTATATGGACCAGCATTAGATGAAAAGGGAAATAGTATAGCAGGTATAGAGCTTTTAAAAGATATATCTAGAGAGTTAGATTTAACTATATTCTAAGAAGAATTACTAAAAGGTAATTACTAAATTTAGTTATATAATGATATAATTATTAAAAGAGAAAACAATACTGGAGGATAAGATGGAAAGATTATTAATTTTAGATTCAAACGCACTTATGAATAGAGCATTTTTTGCAATTCCACAAACTTTAACTAATAGCGAAGGAATACATACAAATGCTATATATGGTTTTGTAAATATGTTAATTAAAATGAAAGAAGATATAAAGCCAAATTATATAATTGCAACATTTGATAAGAAGGCTCCAACATTTAGACATAAAGAATATAAAGATTATAAGGCTGGAAGAAAAAAGATGGCGCCAGAGCTATATGAACAATTTCCTATTATAAAGGAACTTTTTGAATATTTGGGAATAGATTCTTATGAACTTGAAGGATTTGAAGCAGATGACTTAATTGGAACTATTGCAAAGGAAGCTGCAAGAAATAATATAGAAGTATTTATAGTTACAGGAGATAAGGATGCACTACAATTAGCGGATAAGAACATAAATGTTGTTATAACTAAGAAAGGAGTTTCAGAGGTAGCTATATATAATGAAGAATCTTTTATAGAAGAATTTGGAGTTACACCAACTCAATTTATAGATGTTAAAGGACTTATGGGAGATAAGAGTGATAATATACCAGGAGTCCCAGGAGTAGGAGAAAAAACTGCATTTAAGCTTATAAAAGATTATGGATCAGTTGAAAATGTCCTTGAAAATATTGAAAATATATCGGGAAAAAAACTAAAAGAAAATTTATCTGAAAATAGAGAACAAGCAATATTCAGTAAAAGACTAGCTACTATAGAAGTAAATGTACCTATTACAGGGATAATGGAAGCAGTTCGTGGAGAAAAAGAAAATAATAAAACATTAGCAAAAGAGCTGCTACTGAAACTTGGAATGAATAGAAATACTATAACTAAGTTAGTAGGAGAAGAAGATGTAAAAGAAAAGGAAATAGAGGTAGTTCAATTATTAGAGGAAAAAGAGATAAAGGAATTTTTAAATAGTGAAGAAAAATTCTTTATTTCATATTCAGAAAATCATACTCCATTAAACTCAGAGAGAACTTTAAATAATATTTATTTTGGTAATAAAAATAAAGTTACTAAAATAGATATAAAAGAAGTTGGAATAGAAACTTTAAAAGAATTTTTTGAAAATGAAAATATTGAAAAAATAATTCATGATGGAAAAGCATTAGTGAAAATTCTTAAAATTAAAGGAATCGAAATTAAAGGATTTAACTTCGATACGGCTATAGGAGCATATATTATAGATTCTTCAAGAGGCGATTATGCAATAGATAAGGTTGCAGCATTTACGATATTTGAAGAAGTAAAGGGAGAAAATCCTGAAGAAATACTTTTAAATGGATCAATATATTTAGAAGCTATAGAAAAGAATTTAAAAGAAAAAATAATAAAAGATAATATGGAAGAACTTTATTATAATATAGAACATCCATTAATATTTGTCTTAGCAAATATGGAAAATGAAGGTTTTAGAATAGATAAAGAAGTATTAAATGAATTACAAGTTAAATTTAAAGGCGAATTAGATAGAACAGAAAGTGAAATATATGAGCTTTCTGAAGAAAAATTCAATATAAACTCTCCAAAACAATTAGGAGTAATCCTTTTTGAAAAACTTGATTTAAGAGTAATTAAAAAGACTAAAACAGGATATTCAACAAATGTAGATGTTTTAAATAAGTTAAAAGATGATCATCCAATAATAGAAAAAATAATTTACTATAGACAAATAAGTAAAATATACTCAACTTACGTTGAGGGATTAAAGAACTTAATAGATACTGATGGGAAGATTCATACTAATTTTAATCAAACTGTCACAACAACAGGTAGATTATCTAGTACTGAGCCAAACCTGCAAAATATTCCTATAAGATATGATATGGGAAGAGAAGTAAGAAAGGTATTTATTCCAGAGGTAGAAGGAGATATATTATTATCACTAGATTATTCACAAATAGAGCTTAGAGTTTTAGCACATATAAGTGAAGATGAGAATATGATAGATGCATTTAAGCATCATAGTGATATTCATACAAAAACAGCAGCAGAAGTATTTAACGTTAGTGTTAATGAAGTTACAAGTCTTATGAGATCAAGAGCAAAAGCAGTAAACTTTGGAATAGTTTATGGAATGAGTGATTTTTCACTTGCTCAAGATTTAAAAATAACTAAAAAAGAAGCTAGTGATTATATGGAGATCTACTTTAATAGATATCCTAAAATTAAAGGGTATCTTACAAATGTTGTAGAAGAAGCAAAAGCAACAGGTATATGTAAAACTATATTAAATAGAAAAAGATTTATTCCAGAAATAAAATCATCAAATAGAATAGTAAAAGCATTAGGGGAAAGACTTGCAATGAATGCACCTATTCAGGGAAGTGCAGCAGATATTATAAAACTAGCTATGATAAATGTTGAAAATAAATTAAAAGAAAAAGGTTTAGAAAGTAAACTTATATTACAAGTTCATGATGAACTTATATTAAATGTAAAACAGAGTGAATTAGAAGCTGTTAAGGAATTAGTAAAAGATGAAATGGAAAATGTTTTAGAATTAAAAGTTCCATTAGAAGTTGATTCAAATACTGGATTTACATGGTATAACTTAAAATAAAGAGGTGGATTTGATTGCTTAAGGTAGGGCTTACAGGTGGTATAGGAACAGGAAAATCAACTGTTTCAGGGTTTTTTAGAGAGAATGGTATAAAAATAGTAGATGCAGATACTATTGCAAGAAAGGTTTTAGATGAGTATCCAGAAATTTTAAATAAAGTAAGAAGTGAATTTGGAGAAGGATTCTTTGACTGGAGAGGCGATTTTAGACGTAAAGAATTTGGAAATCATATTTTTAAGTTTCCTAAACAAAGAATAAAATATGAAAGTATCGTAATGCCATATATAAAAGATGAGATATATAAAGAAATTGGAGAATTTAAAAATAGTGGAGAAAAGATAATAATAATAGATGCACCAACTCTTATAGAAACAGGGCTTTATGAGGAAATGGATTATATTATTTTAGTAAGTGCAAATGTGCAAACGCAGATAGCTAGAGTTAAAGCTAGAGATAGGCTTGGGAATAATGATGCGCTAAATAGAATAAATTCACAAATGTCTTTAGAGAAGAAAAAAGAAGTATCAGATATAATAATTGATAATAATGCAGAACTAATGAAAACACAAAAGCAAGTAGAAGATATAGTTATATTTTTAAAAGATAATTTATAAAACTGAGGTATGGGGATGAAGTTTAAAAAAATATTAATAGCAATTATTATAGTAATAATTGCTTTGCTAGTTAGTGGAAGATGGATTTTGAAAAATTATATGTTTCCCTATAAGTACAGTGAAGCAGTAAATACTTATAGTAAGGAATATAAATTAGACCCACTATTTGTACTTTCTCTTATGAAAGCGGAGAGTAAATTTAATCCTAAAGCAAAGTCTAATAGGGATGCAATAGGATTGATGCAAATAACACCATCTACAGGAATATGGATAGCAGAACAAATGGGGAATAAAAATTTTAATGTGGATGACTTGTATGACATAAATACCAATATACAAATGGGATGCTGGTATTTGAATAATTTATCAAAAGAGTTTAACGGAAATAGAGATTTAATAATTTCAGCATATAATGCAGGAAGAGGGAATGTGAATAAATGGCTTAAGAATAGTGAGTATTCTAAAGATGGAAAAAATATTCACACAATTCCTTTTAAGGAAACTAAAAACTACTTAGATAAAATAAATTTATATGAAAAAATTTATAATATTTTATATAGGTAACTTGGGGGAGGCTTAAATGGGTAAAAAAAAGGGATTAAAAATAGGTGTAGGAGTAATACTAGCAGCTATTTTAATTGGCCTTGTTGGAACAAAAATGTTATTACCATATTTTATACCGGTAAAAATCGTTGAAACATGGGGAAGTGGACCACCAACTAGTCGAGAGGAAATTCTATATAATTTTATAGAGAACAATATGATTACACAAAATGGTGGGATAAAAACAAATTATTTGAATGAACAAAATGAAGGTGATATTACAAAAGGGGATTCTGTATTATCAGAATCAGAAGGGCTTATGCTTTTGTATTATATTGAAAGAAATGATGAGGCTGGATTTGAAAAAACATTTGAATATATAAAAAATAATATGCTATTAGATAATGGATTAATCAGTTGGAGAATTGATGGAGATAAAAAATCACAAGTTACAGCTACAATTGATGAACTTAGGATTATAAAAGCTTTAATTATAGGTGGAGAAAAATGGAATAGTATTAAATATAGATATTATGCTATAACTATTGCAAATTCACTTTATAAAAATTTAAGAGAAGAAAATTTATTAGTTGATTTTAATGATGGAAAGACTAATAGTGATATGGTAACACTATGCTATATTGATTTAAGTGCACTTAAATACTTAACAAATATAGATTTTAAGTGGAAGAGTATCTATACAGAATCAGAAAAAATCTTAAATGGTGGATTTATAAGTGATAAAGTTCCATTATATAGAAAAGATTATAATATTAAAACTAGAAAATATGATAATAATGAAAATGTGGAAATGAATCTAAATACTATAATTTTATTGAATAAGGCAGAAGTAGGAGATAATATTAGTAAAAGTGTAGATTGGATTGTTCAAAAGTTTAAGGATGATGGAGCAATATATAGTTTATATAATGCAGAAACTGGGGCACCGGCAACGGATATTCAATCAACAACAATTTATGCAAACTTACTTCAAATAGCTGAAATTGAAAATAATGAAGAGCTTTATAAAATGGCACTTAGAAAATTAAATGCTTATCAAGTTGTAGATAAGGATAGTGTCCTATATGGAGGCTATGGAGATAAAAAAACATTAGAAGTATATTCTTTTGATAATTTGAATGCATTACTTGCATATAGAGATGTAAAATAACTAAAGCTATATTAAATATCCATTTACAGATATTTAATATAGCTTAAAATTTATTCAAAAATAAAATGACTTTAAGTCATTTTTATGCTATAATAAATTTGAAAAAGATAAGGGAGGCATAAAAATAGATGAAAAATATTCTTAAAATATTTAAAAAGGATATAGTGAAAGTATGTACCAATTGGGTAGCATTAGTTGTGGTAATTGGGTTAATAATTCTACCATCGTTATATGCATGGTTTAATATAAAATCTTCGTGGGATCCATATGGAAATACAAAGGGGATAAAGATTGCAATAGTTAATGAAGATAAAGGTGCAGAATATAATAATAAAGAGATAAATGTAGGAAATGAATTAGTAGATGAGTTAAAGAAAAATGATTCATTAGGATGGCAATTTGTAAATGCAAATGAAGCTAAAGTTAAAGTCGAAAGAGGAGAAGTATTTGCAAGTATTGTTATTCCAGATAATTTTTCAAAAGATGCAATTTCATTAACGACTAAAAATATACAAAAGCCAGAACTTATTTATACAGTTAATGAAGGTGCAAATGCAATAGCTCCTAAAATAACAGATAAGGGAGTAGAAACATTAAAACAAAATGTAGATAGTAATCTTGTAAAAACAGTTAATGGAATAATATTTAAGATATTTAATCAAATAGGAATTGAATATGAAAATGAAAGACCTAAGATAAAAGAAGGGGTAAATGTTTTATATGATTTAAATAATAATTCAGATAAAATAGGAAACTTAATAAATGAAGCTTATAATGGAACAATAACTATAAATGAAATGGTCGATAAAATTAATGCTATAGTTCCAAGTTTTGAAAAAACAATCAATAGTGCAGATAGTATATTAAATTCAGGAGAGCAATTTTTAAATAGCTCTAAGGATGCAATAAATAAAGTTGCACCAATGATAAAAGATGACTTAGCATTAAGCAAGAAGCTTATAGATAGCACATTAAGCATTATGGATTCAATAAATGATAATTTAGATAAAGAGGCTACTATAGAGAGCTTAACTAAAATAAAAGATAAATTGCAAGCAGCACAAGGAATAAATAATTCTATAATAAAAATGTTAAGTGCTATAAATAAAGATGGAAACTTAGATAATGTAATAGGTAAATTTAATAATGTAAATGAAAAAATAAATATAGCTGTTTCTGCTATAAATAAAAATATAGATATATTAAATGGAAATGGAAAAATAAGTGCAGAAGATATACAGGCATTGAAAACTAAACTACAAAATATATCAGGTGCATTAGGAGAGATATTAAATAATTATGATTCACAAATAATGCCTGGAATTAATAAAAGTATAGATTCACTTATAACTTTTGCAAATAATGGAGAAGAAACTCTTCAAAAGACTAAAGATGCATTGCCAAAAATAAAAGAAGGATTAGGGGTCTTTAAAAAGGGAGCTACAATCTCTAATGAAAAGCTTAAAACTTTAAAAGATAATTATCCAGAGATACAAAAAACATTAGCAAATTTAGTAGGGAAAATAAAACAAATTGATAATGGAGATAATGTAGATAAGATATTAGATCTTTTAACAAATGATTGGCAAGGGGAAAGTGATTTCTTGGGAAATCCTGTAACTATCCATGAAAATAGATTATACCAAGTACCAAACTATGGATCTGCAATGTCACCTTTCTATACAACATTAGCATTATGGGTTGGTGGACTTATATTAGTATCTATTTTAACGGTTTCTACTAGAGGAATAGATATGGAAAAAGAAAATATAAAACCTTATCAAGTATTCTTTGGAAAATATTTAACTTTCTTAAGTATAGGGATTCTTCAAGGTTTTGTAGTTACAATGGGAGATATATTTATATTAAAAACTTATGTTCTAAATAAAGTAGGATTTGTTTTATTGGGAATGTTTATAAGTATAATATTTATATCTATAATATATAGTACTGTCTCAGCGCTAGGTAATATCGGAAAGGCGGTATGTATAATATTTTTAGTATTACAAGTGGCAGCTTCTGGCGGAACATTCCCAGTTGAAGTTATGTCAGGATTCTTTAAAGCAATAAATCCAATGTTACCTTTTAAATATGCAATAGATGGAATGCGATATTTAGTTGCAGGAGGAGTAAATGATTTATTTATAACTGATATTAGAAACTTAATATTTGTAGGAATTGGATTCCTTATAGTAGGTGTTCTAGTTAAAAAACCATTAAATAAAGCAAGTGCAGGATTTATTAAAAAGCTAGATGAAAGTGAAATAGTAGGTCATTAATATTAGAGTGAAGGAAAAGGAGCTAGTTTATAGTTCCTTTTTTATATGCAAAAAATATAAAATGAATAAAATATTAAAAAAAAATAAATAAAATACGAAGGTAAACTTCACAAATAAAGTAAAATAAAGTAAAATTATTGTGGAGGGAATTATGAGGAAAAGAGGAGACATATCAGATTTAATATATAGTAGAAAAAAAAGCTTCTATAAAGTTGGAATATTATTATTGATAGTTATAAATGTAATTTGTACATTAAGCACTTTAAATATAGATATAGTTATTTTGTTAGAAATATATTATTTAATTATTTCACTTGTAGCATTAATAGTAATTTGTTCAACGGTAGAAGAGAATAATGAAAGCAAGGAATTCTTTTATGAAGCATCAATAATATTTGTTGTAATAAGTCTATTTAATTCATATTCAATCGTATTTAAAGGAACAGAAATACGTGAATATACTTTTGGAAAAGAACTAGAATATTTTGCAATATTGAAATTAATATATATTTTATTAGCATTAGATTTATTGATTAAGAGAATGAATGGAAAGGAAAACTTTAAAAATACAAAAACAAAAGTTTTTATGGCTACAATAATAGGTATTATTTCTATACCTATATGCACATCATTCAAAGAATACAATGGATTTGGACTAGCCATACTTATAATATATTCTTTGAAAATTTTAAAAGATATTCAAAGGACCGAAAAGGATAAAAAAAATGTGAATTATATAAAATTTTATTTAGTAGCATTTACTATTAGAAATAGTATATTACTAGGAATGAATATTTTAAATATAGAAAATATATTTTTAGATTATATTTCTATAGTAATAACATTTGTATCATGTACTATGTTAGTAGTTTATACAATAGGGAAAGTATTAAATTCACCTTATGCAAATATACAAAAAAAATTAATGAAGAGTATAAATGAAATTGAAGATTTAAGTATAGATTTAATGGAAAAAAATAATGAAATAGAATATAGAAGAAGTTTAATAAATGATACAGAAAGAATATTTAAAGATTTTTTCAGAAATATTCCAATGCCTATAGTTATTATAAGTTCTATAAAGGGAAATGTAATTTATGTAAATAAGCCTGGCTTGAAGATATTTGGGGAAGAAAAAATTTCAGATATGTTAAACAGAAATTTATTGGAATTTATAAAGATAGTAGATGATCAAGAGTTTAAAAATATAAGTAATAAAGCTTATATAGGAGAAATAATAAAAAATAATAAAAAAGTAGCTATTGAATGTGATGATAAAAGAATAGAAGAACAAGAGGAGATTATTATTATTACAGATTTAACTCATAAAATTGAGTATACAAATATAGAGAATATAATTAAAGAAAAAGAATCTCAAGAAGAGATGAAAAGCAAGTTTTTATCTAATATAAGCCATGATTTAAAAACACCTATAAATGTATTGTATTCTTCTGCACAAGTTCAGGAAATATTTTTAAAAAATAAAAATATAAAAGAATTAGAGAATCATAAAAATATATCTAAACAAAATTCTTTTTATTTAAAAAGATTTGCAAATAATGTTATTGATATAAGTAAAATTGAGGCAGGTTTTTTAGAGATGGGAAGCTTAGAAAAAGATAATATTGTAATATTTGTAGAGGATATATTTTCAAGTTTAGTTCAATATGCAAAAAATAAAAATATATTAATGATTTTTGACACTCAAGAAGAAGATATTATAGTTAATTTTAATAAAGAATATATGGAAAGAATTATTTTAAATATAATATCGAATTCTATAAAATACAATAAAAAAAATGGAGAGATTTTTTTAGATATAAAACTTCAAGCGGAATTTGTAGACATAGTTATCAAAGATACAGGGATAGGAATGGAAAAGGAATTCTTAAACAATATATTTGAGAGATATTCTAAAGTAATGAGAGAAGATAAGGGGCTTATAAAAAGTTCTGGAATAGGAATGTATGTAGTGAAAAAATTAGTTGAATCACAAAAGGGAAGAATTATAGTAAATAGTATTTACGGAGAAGGAACAGAAGTGATAATAAGGTTTATTAGGGAGATATAACGTGGAGAATTTATTGAAAAAGAAATTTTTTATGGTGGGATTAATTATATTTGGGTTGCAAGCATTATTTTATATTACAGGATATATAAATGGGAATACTATAATATATTTTAAGTTAATTTCAGTTTATTGCGGAACTATTGCAATATCTTTAGCTATTATAACAATATTTCTAAAAAATGGAAGTTTTTATAAATATTTAGGAATTAGTTTTTTAGGAATAGGGCTTTTAGAATACTTGAAAATTATGATGAATGCTATGGTAGATGAAAGTGCGTCTATGAATATAAGGATGATAATTAACTATTCAATAGAAAATTTCGAATATACGTGTTTATTATTAGCAGTAATATATGCAGCTCAAAAAATAAAAAATATAGTAGTAATTATAAAAATTTTAATAGCAGTGACAATAACTGTTTTATATACTAGTTTTTTTCTAGAAAAGTCATATGGAGTATTTATATTTTTAGGAATAGGCAGTATAAGTTTTTTAATTGTTTTAATGATTTTAAGAAGAAAAGGAATTAAGGATTATAAAATATATACATATATGCTTTGTATTCTTGTGGGAAACTTATTGAAAATAATATTTCTGCAAAGAATGACAATATTTATGACAATACCTGTAACATTAAAAATGCTAGCTTATTATAATGTTTACCAAGGCGTAAGTGAGAAGTGTATAGCTTTTGAAATAAATAATATAAAAGAAAAAGTAAAGACAAATAAAAAAGAGAAAAAGCAAATATATAATAAGATAAAAACTAAAAGAAATGTAATAAATGAATTAGAAAATATGAAATTAAGGGGAGAAACATATTATTATAAAATAATTGATGGATTCTCAGATGGAATATTTATTTATGATGAAAATTTAAAGTACTTAAATAAAAGAGCAAAAGAAATTTTATATACAGAGGAAGAGAATATTGAGAATATTAAAGGAATTAGATTTAGAGAAAGAATACATAATATTGAGATAAATGGAAGAGAAGTAGTTTTAATAAAAGATAAATATGGGAAAAAAATAAATATAGAGATATATAAGGTAAGATTAAGTGAAAATATAAAAATTATATATTTTAAAGAAGTAAATGAAATTATTGAATATGAAAAAGCGCTAAGGCGGTATAAAAGGTTCTTAGAATATGAAACTATGAAAAATAAATTTTATGCAAATATATCACATGAATTAAGAACACCTATAAATATAATTACTACAGCCTTAGAATTAAATGAAATAAAGATAAATAATAATGATTTTGAAGGTATACAAGAGAACAATTTAAAAATTAAAAAAAATTGTTTAAGACTTATAAGGACAATAAATAATTTTATAGATGCAAATAAATTTACAGAAGGGTGTGTAAGTTTGCATAAAAAAAATTGGAATATAGTAGAGGTTGTTGAAGAGACGGTTTTTGCAAGTGTGCCGTATATAAGAGAAAAAGGGTTAGAGATTATATTTGATTCTACGGATGAAGAGATAATTATAAATATAGATAGAGATATGATAGAGAGAGTAATTTTAAATCTTTTATCAAATAGCTTAAAATATGGGAAGCAAGAATGTGAGAAAATAGATATTGAGATAGTTAGATTTAAAAAGAAAATATATATAGTTGTATCAAATAATGGAGAAAAAATAAGGAAAACAGATGAAAAGTATATATTTGAAAAATTTAGTAGTATGAGTAATAAATTAAATAGAGAAAATGAGGGAAGTGGATTAGGTTTGTTTTTATGTAGAGAGATAATAAGAGCCCATGGAGGAGAGTTTTACCTAAGTACTGAAAATGAAAGTAAAAATGAATTTGTAATTTTATTGAAAGTAGATGAAGTATTAAGTATAGAAGAGAATCGAAATCATAATATCAATGGATTAGATGAGAAAGTAAAAATTGAATTTGCAGATATAAATTAGAAGAATATTTTTTTGAAAAAACGTATAAAATAATATGTAAGTAATTTTATATAGGAGTAAAAATGAATATTTTAAAAGTGGATGAGAAATTTAAAATAAAACCATTAATACTTGCAATCCTTATACCTTTTGCAGGATCAGCATTAGTAAGTTTTTTAAGTGGAACCGGAAAGGAATTATATCTTAGTATTCAAAGACCACCATTATCACCACCAGGATGGGTATTTGGAGTTGTTTGGCCAATACTATATCTTTTAATGGGAATTGCATCATATCGAATTTATATGAAAGAAGAAATAACTAAAAAAGGTTCAAATAGTATTTTTATTTATGGAATTCAACTTATATTAAATTTTCTTTGGCCCATATTATTTTTTGGATTAAGGTTATATGGAGTGGCATTTTTAGAACTAATCGTATTGTTTATATTTATAGTAATAACTTTTATAAAGTTTTATAAAGTTGATAAAACGGCAGCTTTTTTGATATTGCCATATTTATTATGGACTATATTCGCAGGATATTTAAATTTTGGTGTATGGTTTTTGAATGAAATGTAGTTATATATTTGGAATTTTAAAAGAATAATAGTATAATTTTAAGAAGACCCTCTTAAGTAGAGGGTTTTCTTAAATTTTGCATAGAAGTATGTTAATGAAAAATAATTAGGAGCTGATAATTTGAAAAAAGTTATAATAGCAGAAAAACCATCAGTAGCTAAGAATATTGCAGATGCATATAAAATAAAGGGAAGAAAAGATGGATATTTTGAAGGGGAAGATTACATAATTACTTGGGCATTTGGTCATCTTTTGCAACTTTATGATGCAAAAGATTATGATGAAAATATGCGAGGGTGGAGAATGGAGAAATTTCCATTTATACCTGAGGACTTTAAATATAAAATCAAATCAGATAATGTAAATAGAGGAGTAGAAGATAAAGGCGCTAAAAAACAACTTAATTTAATAAAAACACTTATTGAAAGAGAAGATGTAGATGGGATAATCTCAGCAACAGATTTTGATCGAGAAGGTCAAGTTATTGGAGATGAAATTTTTCTATATTTAAATAAAGAAAAACCAG